>NZ_CP159485.1:0-708406 GCF_040515995.1 Proteinivorax hydrogeniformans
TCCACCCCCTTAATTACACTGCAAGTCATTATACCTTAATTTACTCTAAAATGTCAAGTTGTGAATAACTTGTATTATCCCCAAAAAAAATATAATACTGGGGATAAAAAAGAGTAATTTTATTGAAGTCTGTGGATTAATTTGATAAACTATGTGTACTATGTAAAATATCCACAAGTAAATTTTATCAACAGGCTGTGCATAAAGTTGTGGATAAAGTGTCTATATCCTCTTTTGTGGATTCTGTTGATTAGATTATAAAAATTACGTTCTTTCAGTGCTTTGTCTCTTGTGTATAAATTTTAGTTTCATGTTGATAAGACATAAAATTATATTAACAGTTCACATTAATTCATTGTCAATATTACAATTTGTGTGGATATTTTTTTTGGTTTTATTTATCCACATATGTTTAATCCACACCGTTTTTAAATTTGGGAGGTTTGTTTATGAATAACAGCTTAGAGGGTATATGGAAAAAAGTATTAGAACAGTTAGAAAAGAAACTAAGTAAACCAAGCTATGAAACCTGGTTGCAAGGTACATCGGCTATTACGATGTATGATTCTACTTTGGTAGTAGGTGTCCCTAATGATTTTACAAAAGAATGGCTAGAAAATCGTTATGCTTCTTTAATTTCTGATATATTAGTAAATCTAACAGGAAAAAATCTAGATGTTAACTTTGTGGTCCCTCAAGAAGATACCTTAGAAACCAAAAAAACACCTAAAAAAGTAGAAAAAACTAAACTTGTTCATGAGGATATTACTACCCAACTTAACCCTAAATATACCTTTAATACCTTTGTTATCGGTAATAGCAATAGATTTGCTCATGCTGCATCTTTAGCTGTTGCCGAAGCGCCTGCAAAAGCTTACAACCCCCTCTTTATCTACGGTGGGGTTGGTTTAGGGAAGACACATCTTATGAATGCTATTGGTCATTACGTTACTAATCATAATGACCAAGATAAAGTAGTTTATATATCATCAGAAAAATTTACAAATGAGTTTATTAACGCAATACGAGACAACAAAACTGTTGAGTTTAGGAATAAATATAGAACAGTTGATGTTCTTCTTATTGATGATATTCAGTTTCTAGCTGGTAAAGAACAAACTCAGGAAGAATTTTTCCATACATTTAATACGCTACATGAAAACAATAAGCAAATTATAATTTCTAGTGATAGGCCGCCGAAAGAAATCCCTACACTTGAAGACCGTTTAAGATCACGGTTTGAATGGGGATTAATAACTGATATTCAAAAACCTGATCTTGAAACTAGAGAAGCTATTTTACGTAAAAAAGCTGAGCTTGAAAAGCTTGATATTCCAAATTCAGTCTTTATGTTTATAGCAAATAAAATCGCCACTAACATTCGTGAATTAGAAGGTGCTTTAACTAGGGTGATTGCTTTTAGTTCAATGACTGGTCAAGAGGTAACTGTAGAAGTTGCAGAACAAGCTCTAAAAGATATCATACCAGACAACGATAATGAGGTTATTGATATAGATAAAATACAAAAAAGTATTGCCAAACATTATCAGTTAAAAGTTGAAGATTTAAAAGCAAAAAAAAGAACGCGCTCAGTTTCATATCCCCGTCAAATTGCTATGTATCTTTCAAGAGAGCTCACAGACTTCTCTTTGCCTAAAATAGGTGAGGAATTTGGAGGAAGAGATCATACTACTGTTCTTCACGCCCATGAAAAAATAAAAAAAGATATCAAAGACAATAAAAGTTTTGCTCTAGAAATCGAGAATTTAACAAAAGCTATCAAAGAAGGAAAGTTAGGTTAACTGTTAGTTGTTTTAATTGTTTTAAAAGTTATCCACATGAATATACTCAGTGGGTAATGACTGATAAGTAATGATTTTAACTACTTATCAACTTATCCACAGGTACTATTACTAATATTATTATTTCTATAATAAAAAAAATAGAATTATTACACCTTTAAAGGAGGATTATAATGGAGTTTTATTGTTCCCAAGAAGAATTGTTAGCAGGAATATCTATAACACAACGAGGTATCTCCTCTAAAACTACTATCCAAGTTCTTTCTGGTATTATGCTGAAAGTATCAAACAATCATTTGTATCTAAAAAGTACTGACCTTGAAATAACCATAGAATATAAGGTCCCGGTTAAGACTGTTACCGAAGGTGAAATTATTTTGCCAGCAAAAATTTTAACTGATATTGTGAGAAAGATGCCTAAAGAAGAAATACACTTCAGTATGACAGAAGATAAAAATGTTAAGATTAAATCCTCCACCATAGAAATTGATCTAACAGGAGAAAGTACAGAAGAGTTTCCAAAGTTTCCACAATTACCAGAAGGTAAAATACTAGGCTTATCTGAGTTGAAATTGAAGAACATGTTAAAACAAACAGCTTTTGCAATCTCTACAGAAGAAAGCAGACCTGTATTAACCGGTGTTCTTTTTGAAATAAAAGGTTCCACTCTTAACTTAATAGCTACAGACGGTCACCGCTTAGCATACAAAGTTGCAGTGTTAGAAGATGAACCTAAGACACCATTAAAAGTAATTGTGCCTAGAAAGGCAATAACTGAGTTACAAAGAATTCTAGTAGATGACGAGGACAATACTATAGATATATATGTAAAAGATTCAATAGTATTCTTTGTTTTTGAAAATGTTATATTTAGTTCTAGAGTAATTGAAGGTAAATTCCCGCCCTATCAACAAATAATCCCTAGTGATAATAATACTAAGCTAAAGGTAAATACTAAAATTCTACAGACATCTATAGAAAGAGCAGAGCTTTTATCTAGAGAAGGAGCCCGAAGCTTGGTTAAGTTTAAAATTTCAGATATACTATATCTAACATCAAACACACCGGATTTAGGAAGTTTATCTGAGCAGCTGCCAGTTGATAAGGAAGGAGAGGACTTAGAGATAGCTTTTAACGCTAAACTAATTACTGATTGCCTAAAAAATATTGATGTTCCTGAGGTTTATCTAGAGTTTAACGGTTCCTTTAACCCTTGTTTGATAAAACCTGTTATAGGAGATGATTATTTACATCTTGTTTTACCTATAAGGACAGCATAGGAGTGTTTTAAATGGAAAAGATAAAGATAACTAGTGATTATATTCAACTGGATCAATTTCTAAAGTATGTTAATTTAGTTGGTTCTGGAGGAGAAGCAAAAATACTAATAAGCGAAGGTCGAGTTAAGGTTAACGATGCTGTTGAAATGAGAAGAGGTAAAAAACTAAGAACTAATGATATTGTTAGTATTGATGATGAAATCAGCTACTCTATTGAATAGGGGAGCTGATTCTCATGTATATAAATAAATTAACCCTTGATAATTTTAGGAACTTTAAAAACAAAACAGTTCTTAACCTTGAAAACAGTGTAAATGTTTTTGTTGGAGATAATGCCCAGGGAAAAACAAACCTTCTAGAAGCTATACATTTTCTAGCTTTAGGAAAATCTATAACCAATCAAAAAAAAGATGAGTTAATTCATTGGGATAAGGATTACTTTTATATAACTTGTACGTATTATAACTCTAAAAGTAACAAGATAGAGGTTGGTTATAACCAAGATAACCGGAAAATTATTAAGATTAATAGTGTAGAGCAAAAGAAGTATTCAAGTTTATTAGGGAATATAAATGTTGTTATTTTTTCTCCAGATGACCTTTTACTAATTAAGGGAAGCCCCTCCTTAAGAAGAAATTTTTTAGATCAAGAAATTTCTCAATTAAGTCCTTACTACAATAACCTAATGACAAATTATAAAAAGGTGCTATTTAACAGAAATAAAATACTCAAAGAACGGCCTCATCATTTTATGGAGACATTAGACATCTATGATAAACAGTTAGCGGGATTTTCTGAGGAAATTCTTGTAAAGAGAATAGATATCATAAGTAAGTTGAAAATTTTAGCAAGATTAACTCATAGAAAACTTACAGATAACACTGAAAACCTAGAAATAAAGTACGCATCTTTTGTGGATAATTTAGAGCAAAAGATACCTGAGTTAAAGGTTCATATATATGAGCTTTTTAAACAAAGTCGGGAAAAAGATTTGTATACTAGGCAGACCAATATAGGTTTACATAGGGATGATATTGAGTTTTACGTAAATGGAAAAGATGTAAAAAAGTATTGTTCACAAGGTCAGCAGAGGACTACCATCTTGTCGTTAAAATTGGCAGAAATTGAAATGTTTATGTCGCAAAGAGGAACATATCCTATTTTATTATTGGATGATGTTTTTTCTGAACTGGACTATAAACGTAGAAGTTTTTTGTTAAAAGCTATCAAAGATAAAGTGCAAACTTTTATAACAACAACAGAAAAAGAGCAAGAACTTCTAGGTGCCTTTAAAGTTTTCAACATAAAAAATGGAATGATTAAGTAAGGGGGATTTATTATGTTTCTTCATTTAGGCGGAAATATAGTTATATCATTGAAAGGTGTTGTAGGTATTTTTGACTATTCTCTCAATGAAACTAGTCAAACTACAAATAATTACTTAAACTTTGAAAAAGACAAAGAAGTAATAAAGATTGCGGAAAATGGTGATTATAAATCTTTTATCATAACTAACAATAAGATTTATTTATCCCCCATAGCTACATCCACACTGAAAAAAAGAATTAGCTCTGAAAAATTTATAGATAAAATTAATATTTTACAAGATGATCCCACTTTAGATTAAGTAGGTTTGTTGTGCAAAGATATACTAATGACAGTTGAAATTTCAAAATTATTATTCGTTAAGTTTATAGATTTTTGCACTAATCGTTTTTATAAAGTATAATTGGAGTGTTGTAGAATTTAGCTACGCTGTTGGAGGAATGAAAATGGTAGAAAATAATGATATAAAGAACAATTCTTATGAAGCGGAACAAATACAGGTCTTAGAAGGTTTAGAGCCAGTTAGGAAAAGACCAGGTATGTACATAGGCTCAACAGGTGTAAAAGGGTTACATCATCTTGTTTATGAAGTGGTTGATAACAGTATAGATGAGATATTGGCAGGCTGTGACAAAATTACCATTTCTATAAACGAAGATGGCAGTGTAACTGTTACTGATAACGGTAGGGGAATACCAGTAGACATACACCCTAAAATGGGAAAACCAGCAGTTGAAATAGTTCATACTGTACTGCATGCTGGTGGAAAGTTTGGTGGAGGCGGTTACAAAATTTCCGGTGGATTACATGGGGTTGGTGTTTCTGTTGTAAACGCTCTTTCTACTTGGCTAGAAGTTGAGGTAAGTAAGCACGGCAAAGTTTATAAACAAAGGTATGAAAGGGGAACCCCAGTAACTGAGCTTGAAGTTATAGGAGAAAGTACAAGTACAGGAACTAAGTCCACTTTTTATCCAGATCCTGAAATATTTGAGACTATAGAATTCTCATTTGATACCTTGAATACTCGATTAAGAGAGTTAGCCTTTTTGAACAAGGGTGTAACCATAGAATTAGAAGATAAAATAAATGATAAGAAAGAAAGTTATACCTTTGAAGGTGGTTTGATCGAGTATATCGAGTACTTAAACAGAAGCAAAGACGGAATTCATAAGCCGCCAATATATATAGAGGATCAAAAAGACGATGTTACGTTAGAGATATCTATTCAGTACCATACAGGTTATAGCGAAAACATTTTTTCTTTTGCTAACAATATCAATACCCATGAAGGCGGAAGCCATGAGATGGGATTTAAAATTGCACTTACAAGAGCGGTAAATGATTACGGAAGAAAAAAGAATATAATAAAAGAAAAAGATAAAAACCTATCAGGTGAAGATATAAGAGAGGGCTTAACAGCGGTTATAAGTGTTAAGCTACCAGAGCCTCAGTTTGAGGGTCAGACTAAGACTAAGCTTGGAAATCCAGAAATTAGGGGAATAGTAGAAAGTATTTTTACTGAAAGATTCTCTACTTTCTTAGAGGAAAACCCAGCAGTAGCAAAAAAAATTGTAGAAAAAGGTCTTTCTGCAGCTAGAGCGCGAGAAGCTGCAAAAAAAGCCCGTGAACTTACTAGGAGAAAAAGTGCTTTAGAATCAACTGCTTTGCCTGGAAAACTAGCTGACTGCTCTGAAAAAGACCCCAGCTTAAGTGAGATTTATATAGTAGAGGGTGACTCTGCGGGAGGATCTGCAAAACAAGGAAGAGATAGAAAATTCCAAGCTATCCTTCCGCTAAGAGGTAAGATAATAAATGTAGAAAAAACTAGAATGGATAAAATTTTTGCAAATGAAGAAATACGTTCTCTTATCACTGCTATAGGTAGCAGTATTGGGGAAGAATTTGATATTGAAAAAGCCAGATATCACAAAATAATTATAATGACGGATGCCGACGTGGATGGTGCTCATATAAGAACTTTGCTTTTAACTTTCCTTTATAGGTATATGAAACCATTGTTGGAAAAAGGGTATATATATATAGCACAGCCACCATTGTATAAAGTAAAACAAGGCAAAAGTGAAACATACATTTATACCGAAAGAGAAATGGAAAAATACATGCAACAAATCAAAGGACAAAAGTATTCGATACAACGCTACAAAGGTCTTGGGGAGATGAACCCCGATCAGTTATGGGAGACTACTATGGATCCTGAAACCAGAACTGTTCTGCAAGTAGATTTAAATGATGCAGTAAAGGCTGACGAGCTGTTTACTGTATTAATGGGGGATAAAGTAGAACCTAGACGAGAATTTATACAAAATCACGCCAAAAGCGTTAAAAACCTTGACGTGTAGTGAGAGGTGGATTAAATGTTAGAAACAAACAATTCGAAAGTATTACCAAGAGATATAAATAGTGAAATGGAACAATCGTACGTTGATTATGCTATGAGTGTTATAGTAGGTAGAGCGCTTCCAGATGTGAGGGATGGTTTAAAACCAGTACATCGAAGAATTTTATTTGCTATGAATGAATTAAACATAGTTCATAACAAACCACATAAAAAATGTGCGAGAGTAGTTGGGGAAGTATTAGGTAAATATCATCCCCACGGAGATACAGCTGTATACGATGCATTAGTTAGAATGGCTCAAGACTTTTCTATGAGATACACGTTACTCGATGGCCATGGAAACTTTGGTTCTATAGATGGAGACGCTGCAGCTGCCATGCGTTATACAGAAGTACGTATGGATAAAATTTCTCAAATGATGTTAGCTGATATCGAAAAAGAGACAGTTGACTTTAGACTAAATTTTGATGAGTCCTTAGAAGAACCTTGGGTATTGCCATCTAAGATACCTAACCTTTTAGTAAATGGGGCAGCTGGTATAGCGGTAGGAATGGCTACCAATATACCACCTCATAACCTATCAGAAGTAATTGATGGAGCCGTTTCTTTAATAGACAACCCTGAACTTGAAATTAAAGATCTTTTGACAACTATTAAGGGGCCCGACTTTCCTACAGGCGGTATAATTAAAGGTAAAGAAGGAATTAAAAACGCATATAAGACTGGTAGAGGTGTAATAAAGGTTCAAGGTGAGGTTAAGTACGAAAAATTAAATAATGGTAGAACAAGAATAGTAATTACAGAACTTCCTTACCAAGTTAATAAAGCAAGGCTTATAGAAAAAATTGCTGATCTTGTAAGAGATAAAAAAATAGAAGGAATTACAGACCTTAGGGATGAGTCTGACCGCAATGGGATGAGAATCGTAATAGATATCAGGAAGGATGCGTATCACCAGCATATAACAAATCTATTGTTGAAACATACCCAATTGCAACAAACCTTTGGAATTATAATGCTAGCACTGGTAGATAACCAGCCTAAGGTACTTAACTTAAAACAAGTACTAGAGCATTACATAAACCATCAAAGGGACGTCATTACAAGAAGGACAAAATATGATCTTAAAAAAGCGGAAGCTAAAGCCCATATACTAGAAGGTTTAAAAATAGCTTTAGATAATATTGATGAAGTTATTAAAACAATTAGGGGCTCAGCTAGTGCAGCGCAAGCAAAAGAAGAGTTGATAAATAGGTTTGCGTTGTCCCAAAAACAAGCCCAGGCTATCCTAGAGATGAGACTACAAAAGTTAACCGGCCTAGAAAGAGAGAAAATTGATTCTGATTATAAAGAAGTAATGAATCAAATTACTTACTTTAAGGAGCTGTTAGCAGATACAGGCAAAATCGATGGGGTTATAAAGGAAGAGCTACAGCAAGCCAAAGATCAGTTTGGTGATGAAAGAAAAACTAGAATTACTATAGATGAGCAAGAAATTGAATATGAGGACTTGATTGCTCAAGAAGACGTTGTTGTCACTATCACCCATCAAGGTTATATTAAAAGAATTCCTCTTTCGGCATATAAAAGACAAAAAAGAGGTGGAAAAGGTGTAACTGCTGTTGGCAGCAAAAACGATGATTTTGTGGAACATCTTTATATCACTTCGTCACACAATCATATAATGTTCTTTACAAATAAAGGTGTTGTATATCGTAAGAAGGTTTATGAGATACCAGAGGGTGGAAGGCAAGCTAGAGGAACTGCCCTTGTCAATATTATTCCTATAGATAAAGAAGAACGTATAACAGCAGTTGTACCAATAAAAGAATTTAAAGAAAATAATTATTTGTTCTTTATCACAAAGCATGGTTATGTAAAAAAGACACAACTTACTGATTTTGACAGTAGCCGTAAAAATGGTTTAATCGCCCTTACACTTGGGAATGAAGATGAACTAATATCTGCAAAACTTACAGATGGTAAACAAGAGATACTAATTGGAAGTGTACTTGGACAAGGGGTAAGATTTAAGGAAACAGATGTAAGAAATATGGGAAGAACTGCTAGGGGTGTAAAAGGTATTAACTTAGTTAATAAAGATGAGGTAGTTGATGCAGTTATTGCAGATCCTTCTTATGATTTATTAACTGTTACCACAAAGGGTTATGGCAAAAGAACAAAGGTTGATGAGTATAGAACTCAAACCAGGGGAGGAAAAGGAATTAAAATAATGAACTTAACAGACAAAAATGGTCAACTAGCATCATTAAAAGCTGTTAAGGAAAGCGAAGATATAATGATAGTTAGTAATAAAGGGTATATGACAAGGCAAGAAGTTAAAGGAATTGGTATATTTGGCAGAACTACTCAGGGCGTAAGACTAGTAAGACTTAATAAAGATGAAAAAGTTGTTGCAGTAGCAAGAGTAGTTACAGAAGAAGAGGATGAAGAGTAAATAAAATGGAAAGCGGTATTTAAAGCCGCTTTCCATTTTATTTTAACAAGGTTATATATAGCATTGACTTAACATAAAACATATGGTAAAGTATATAACTGTTGTCGCACAAACTAGTATTCAAATCATTATTCCTTAAACAAAAGATTTTTAAAAAGTGTTGACATACAATCGAATAAATGGTATAGTATTACTTGTCGCTGAAACACGGCGGCAAACAAATTAGGTCTTTGAAAATTGAACAGCTAATGCAAAAGCCAGTAAGGTTTAAAGTTAATTTCTTTTTTATTATTTAAGTAAGTTGAGCTAAATTTTAGCTTTTCATAAACTATTTATGGAGAGTTTGATCCTGGCTCAGGACGAACGCTGGCGGCATGCCTCACACATGCAAGTCGAACGAGGGAAGTTGAGAGCTTGCTCTTAATGGACCTAGTGGCGGACGGGTGCGTAACACGTGGGCAACCTGCCCTTTAGATCGGGATACCATCGGGAAACTGATGTTAATACCGGATACCTTCTTTTAATCACCTGATTAAAAGAAGAAAGATTTATCGCTAAAGGATCGGCCCGCGCTTCATTAGCTAGTTGGTAGGGTAACGGCCTACCAAGGCAACGATGGATAGCTGGTCTGAGAGGACGATCAGCCACACTGGGACTGAGACACGGCCCAGACTCCTACGGGAGGCAGCAGTGGGGGATATTGCGCAATGGGGGCAACCCTGACGCAGCAATGCCGCGTGAAGGATGAAGGTTTTCGGATCGTAAACTTCTGTTATGAGGGATGAATAAAATGACAGTACCTCAAGAGGAAGCCCCGGCTAACTACGTGCCAGCAGCCGCGGTAATACGTAGGGGGCGAGCGTTGTCGGAATTACTGGGCGTAAAGAGCATGTAGGTGGTTTGATAAGTCAGATGTTAAACTGCGGGGCTTAACCCCGTATTGCATTTGAAACTGTCAAACTTGAGGACAGGAGAGGAAAGTGGAATTCCTAGTGTAGCGGTGAAATGCGTAGATATTAGGAGGAACACCAGTGGCGAAGGCGACTTTCTGGACTGTACCTGACACTGAGATGCGAAAGCGTGGGGAGCGAACAGGATTAGATACCCTGGTAGTCCACGCCGTAAACGCTGGGCACTAGGTGTAGGGGGTTTAGATACCCTCTGTGCCGCAGTTAACGCACTAAGTGCCCCGCCTGGGGAGTACGACCGCAAGGTTGAAACTCAAAGGAATTGACGGGGGCCCGCACAAGCAGCGGAGCATGTGGTTTAATTCGACGCAACGCGAAGAACCTTACCAGGGCTTGACATCCTCTGAAGTCTTTAGAGATAAAGTCGTCCTCTTTTGAGGCAGAGAGACAGGTGGTGCATGGTTGTCGTCAGCTCGTGTCGTGAGATGTTGGGTTAAGTCCCGTAACGAGCGCAACCCTTATTCTTAGTTGCCAGCAGGTTAAGCTGGGCACTCTAAGGAGACTGCCGGTGACAAACCGGGGGAAGGTGGGGATGACGTCAAATCATCATGCCCCTTATGTCCTGGGCTACACACGTGCTACAATGGCCTGAACAACGGGAAGCGAAGGAGCGATCTGGAGCGAATCCTTTAAATCAGGTCTCAGTTCGGATTGCAGGCTGCAACTCGCCTGCATGAAGTCGGAGTTGCTAGTAATCGCGAGTCAGCATATCGCGGTGAATGCGTTCCCGGGCCTTGTACACACCGCCCGTCACACCACGAAAGTTTGCAACACCCGAAGCCGGTGAGCCAACCTTTTAGGAGGCAACCGTCGAAGGTGGGGCGAATGATTGGGGTGAAGTCGTAACAAGGTAGCCGTATCGGAAGGTGCGGCTGGATCACCTCCTTTCTAAGGAGCTTTAACCTCAAGGTTAGTAGCATAGCTGTTTAATTTTGAAAGACCTAGTCTTTCAACTGATAAGCGATCGTTGAAATCACCCATAAAGAATATGGGGTAAAACTAAGAGCACCTGCCTTGCAAGCACCATTTTTTATACCGATCTTTGAAATTACCCATAAGGATAAAACTAAGAAGTATCAACCGATCGAGATATAAAAAAGCGTGGTAGATACAATTTCATTATGTTTAAACGAGAAAAACGAGGTCAAGTTACAAAGGGCGCACGGCGGATGCCTTGGCGCTGGGAGTCGAAGAAGGACGTAGCGAGCTGCGAAAAGCCGCGATTAGCTGCAAGCAAGCTTTAAGTCGCGGATTTCCGAATGGGGCAACCCACCACAGTTAATACTGTGGTACCACCACCTGAACAAGTAGGGTGGTAGGAGACAACCGGGGGAACTGAAACATCTAAGTACCCCGAGGAAGAGAAAGAAAACTCGATTCCCTAAGTAGTGGCGAGCGAAAGGGGAAGAGCCTAAACACTTTTAGTGTAAGCCTGTATGCGTTGCTAAAAGTGGGTTGAGGGAGTTACTTTACAAGTGGATACAGTCACTTGGGATAGTTACAAAATTAAAGTTTAGGCGAATTGGTTGGGAACCCAAACGACACAAGGTGAAAGTCCTGTAGCCGAAAAGCTTTAATCTATCCAAGTAGCCACCCGAGTATTGCGGGACACGAGAAACCCCGTAAGAATCTAGGAGGACCACCTCCAAAGGCTAAATACTACCCAGCGACCGATAGTGAACAAGTACCGTGAGGGAAAGGTGAAAAGTACCCCAGGCGGGGGATGAAATAGAACCTGAAACCGTGTGCCTACAAACAGTCAGAGCCCCATAAGCGGGTGATGGCGTACCTTTTGTATAATGGATCAGCGAGTTACATTTGCAAGCGAGGTTAAATGGTAAAGCCATGGAGCCGTAGCGAAAGCGAGTCTTAATAGGGCGACTAGTTTGTATGTGTAGACCCGAACCCGAGTGACCTACCCATGGCCAGGGTGAAGTTTTGGTAACACAAAATGGAGGCCCGAACCCACTAATGTTGAAAAATTAGGGGATGAGCTGTGGGTAGCGGTGAAATGCCAAACGAACTCGGAGATAGCTGGTTCTCCCCGAAATAGCTTTAGGGCTAGCCTCAAGGATGAATAGTGGAGGTAGAGCACTGATTGAGCTAGGGGCCTAACCCAGGTTACCGAACTCAGTCAAACTCCGAATGCCATATATTTTGACCTTGGGAGTCAGACTATGGGTGATAAGGTCCATAGTCGAGAGGGAAACAGCCCAGACCATCTGTTAAGGTCCCAAAGTGTAAGCTAAGTGGAAAAGGATGTGGGATTGCTTAGACAACCAGGATGTTGGCTTAGAAGCAGCCACCATTTAAAGAGTGCGTAATAGCTCACTGGTCAAGTGATCCTGCGCCGAAAATGTCCGGGGCTAAAGCTTACCACCGAAGCAATGGAGTAGTAATACTGGTAGGGGAGCGTTCTAAGTGCGGCGAAGCTGTACCGTAAGGAGCAGTGGAGCGCTTAGAAGTGAGAATGCTGATATAAGTAACGAAAAGAGATGTGAGAATCATCTCCGCCGAAAACCTAAGGTTTCCTGAGGAAGGTTCGTCCGCTCAGGGTAAGCCGGGACCTAAGCCGAGGCCGAAAGGCGTAGGCGATGGACAACTGGTAGATATTCCAGTGCCACCAAGCTTTGTTTGAGTGATGGGGTGACGCAGTAAGGTAGGTTATCGCACTGATGGATTAGTGCGTTCAAGCCAGTAGGGATTAGAGGTAGGCAAATCCGCCTCTATCTATTCTGAGAGGTTAAGAGGACCCAATTTAGGGGAACTAACTGATCCTACACTGCCAAGAAAAGCCTCTAACAAGAAGCGCGGTGCCCGTACCGTAAACCGACACAGGTAGGTGAGGAGAGAATCCTAAGGCGCTCGGGAGAACCTTCGTTAAGGAACTCGGCAAAATGACCCCGTAACTTCGGGAGAAGGGGTGCCTCGATATTGTGAAGTACATCCGTACTGAGCGAGAGGAGGCCGCAGTGAATAGGCCCAAGCGACTGTTTATCAAAAACACAGGTCTCTGCTAAATCGAAAGATGAAGTATAGGGGCTGACGCCTGCCCGGTGCTGGAAGGTTAAGGGAACGTGTTATCCGACACTCAACTTAGAATCTATGCTAAGTACTAGCGCTTAACTAAGAAGATTAAGTGTTACTAGATACTTAGTATAAAGTATAGGTTTTGAGTTGAGTGTCGGAGAAGCTCTGAACCGAAGCCCCAGTAAACGGCGGCCGTAACTATAACGGTCCTAAGGTAGCGAAATTCCTTGTCGGGTAAGTTCCGACCCGCACGAAAGGCGCAACGACTTGGGCGCTGTCTCAACGAAGGACCCGGTGAAATTGTAGTACCTGTGAAGATGCAGGTTACCCGCGACAAGACGGAAAGACCCCGTGGAGCTTTACTGTAGCCTGATATTGGATTTTGGCATTGACTGTACAGCATAGGTGGGAGGCTGAGAATAGAGGACGCTAGTCTTCTAGGAGCCTAAAGTGGGATACCACCCTGTGAATGTTGGAATTCTAACTAGAAACCGTAATCCGGTTTTAGGACAGTGTCAGGTGGGCAGTTTGACTGGGGCGGTCGCCTCCCAAAGAGTAACGGAGGCGCCCCAAGGTCTCCTCAGAATGGTTGGAAATCATTCGTAGAGTGCAAAGGCATAAGGAGGCTTGACTGCGAGACCTACAAGTCGAGCAGGGACGAAAGTCGGGCTTAGTGACCCGGCGGTACCGAGTGGAAGGGCCGTCGCTCAACGGATAAAAGCTACCCCGGGGATAACAGGCTTATCTCCCCCAAGAGTTCACATCGACGGGGAGGTTTGGCACCTCGATGTCGGCTCATCGCATCCTGGGGCTGTAGTAGGTCCCAAGGGTTGGGCTGTTCGCCCATTAAAGCGGTACGCGAGCTGGGTTCAGAACGTCGTGAGACAGTTCGGTCCCTATCTGTCGCGGGCGCAGGAAGTTTGAGAGGATCTGTCCTTAGTACGAGAGGACCGGGATGGACGAACCTCTAGTGTACCAGTTGTCACGCCAGTGGCAGTGCTGGGTAGCTAAGTTCGGCACGGATAAGCGCTGAAAGCATCTAAGCGCGAAGCCACCCTCAAGATAAGACTTCCCATTGGCTTGTCCAAGTAAGACTCCAGATAGACTATCTGGTAGATAGGCCGGAGGTGTACAGGTAGTAATACCTTTAGCTGACCGGTACTAATAAGTCGAGGACTTGACCAACTTAGTTTAGATAATGACTTAGTTTTATTCCTTATGGTAATTTATCCAGTGACAAAAGCGAAGAGGATCCACCGGTTCCCATCTCGAACACCGCAGTTAAGCTCTTCAGCGCCGATGGTACTTGGGGTTTACCCCCTGGAAGAGTAGGACGTCGCTGGGTACCTTAAAGCACCTAACCATATTATTTGGTTAAGTGCTTTTTTATTTTTAATGAAAAATTTTATCTGAGGAAGGAATATTTACTTTTTTATTGCATAAGTATATAAGTGGTGTTTTTTTAATAACTTTATATTATAGAGCAAAGTAATTTATTAAGGAGTTATTTGCAGATATATCACCTTAAATTTACGTAAATTGGGTTTGAGATTGTAACTAACAAAAGGTATAATTTAATTCGGAGTGATTAACATGAAACTAAAAATAGCGGGCGTGATTCCTGAATCGGTAGTTGATGCTCCTGGGGGTATTAGCTATACTATTTTTGCTCAAGGATGTAAGCATCGTTGTAATGGATGCCATAATCCTCAAACTCATAGTTTTGAAGGCGGTAAATGGTTTGATATTGAGGAAGTATTGCAAGATATTTCAGATCATCCTTTTACAAAAATAATTACTTTTTCAGGAGGAGACCCATTTTATCAGGCTAAGGAATTTAGTCTTTTATGTAGTAAACTAAAGAGAAAATATAAACTGGTGGCATACACCGGTTTTTTATTTGAGCAGCTTTTAGCAGATGAAGATAAAAAAGAACTCTTAAAGCATTTAGACCTGCTTATAGATGGTCCGTTTGTTAAAGAACTGCGAAATGTAGATTTAGACTTTAGAGGTTCTTCAAATCAAAGAATCATTGATGTACAAAAGTCAATCCAAGCTAACCAGGTTTGTTTGTTTAAGTTAGCTGATTAATACTTAAGGGGGAGATTAAATGAATTTTACACAGGTTGAAAACCTACAACAGCTACCAGAAAAGGTGGTAAAAAGAGATGGCAGGATGCAAGATTTCCAGCCTTCTAAAATAACTGAAGCTATAAATAAATCTTTTAGTAAGAGCAAGGAAGGAAACTATACCGATTCCCTTATCTTATCACAGAAAGTGTTGAAAGCTATAAGTCGTAAAATGGGTTTACAGGAAATTAACACCCCCACAATAGATGAAATACAAGATATAGTCGAAGATATTCTTTTAGAATCTAAGTTTACTAAATCTGCGAAAGAGTATATATCTTATCGTAGACGAAGAGACGATATAAGAGAGTCTGGAGGTAAGTTTATAAAAGACTTATCAGATATAGTGAAAAGCAAAGATACGGAAAACGCAAATATAAACGGAGACACTGCTATGGGTAAAATGTTACAAGCAGGATCTGTAGCGGCTAAGCGCCTTTGTGAAATAAGCTTAAAAAAGGAACATATTCAAGCACATAAGGATGGATATATACATATTCATGATATGAATTTTCTTCCTTTTGGTACAAAAACATGTTTACAAATACCGCTAGTAAAGCTGTTTAAAAAAGGTTTTAATACTGGCCATGGGTTTATTCGCCCTCCCAAAGATGTAAAAACTGCATCTGCTCTTGTTTGTATTATTATGCAGGCAAATCAAAATGAACAGCATGGTGGACAATCTGTTAAAGCTTTAGATTCAGACTTAGCTCCTTATGTAGAGAAGACCCAGCTAAAATACATTAATCTGTTAAAAGAACTAGACTTTGACATAGCTAAATTAGAAGAAAAAGCTTGGGAACTGACTGAAAAAGATGTAGATCAAGCTATGCAAGGTATAGTTTATAATTTAAACACTATGCAATCTAGGGCTGGCGCTCAAGTTCCATTTACCAGCATCAACTTCGGATTAGATACAACTAGAGCTGGTAGAATGATAAGCAAGTACCTGCTACTAAACTTTGAAAAAGGTCTTGGAAAGGGAGAAACCCCCATGTTTCCTAACCTAATATTCTCCATGGCGAAAGGTGTCAACAAAGACCCAGAAGATCCTAACTACGATCTTCGAAGACTTTCTCATAGAGTGTCATGCAAACGTTTATTCCCTAATTACTCAAACCAAGATTCTACATTTAATAAACCATTTTATAGAAGAGAAAAAGATCCACAAGTGGTAGGATATATGGGTTGTAGAACACGAGTAATGTCTAATGTTTGTGGTGATGAAGTTACCGATGGAAGAGGTAACTTATCCTTTACTTCGATAAACTTACCTAGAGTAGCTATTGAAGCCGACGGGGATCTAGAGACGTTTTTCCATTTGTTAAAAGAAAGATTTATGCTAGTACGCAATCAATTGCTGGAAAGATATGAAATTCAAAAAAATAAAAAGGTTAAGGAATTCCCATTTTTACTTGGGCAAAAGTTATATCATAACTCTGACCATTTAGGCCCTGAAGACACCATTGAAGATGCTATAAAAAATGGAACGTTATCAATAGGATTTATTGGTCTTGCCGAAACACTTGTTGCCTTGACAGGAGAGCACCATGGAGAAAGTGATGAAGCACACAGTCTCGGTGTTAAAATTGTCAGTACGTTGGATTCTTGGTGTAAATCAGAATCTCAAAAGTACACTCTTAATTTTTCGCTGCTAGCTACTCCAGCTGAGGGTCTTTCAAGTCGGTTTGTAGAGCTAGATAGAAAGCGTTTTGGAGTAATCAAAGGTGTTACGGATAAACAATGGTACACTAACTCATTCCATATTCCGGTAGAATATAACATTTCTGCTTACAAAAAAATTGAAAAAGAGTCAGTTTATAATCAGTATACGCCTGCTGGGCATATAAACTATGTGGAGTTAGAAAATGCTCCTAAGGGCAACTTAGATGCTTTTGAGCAATTAGTTAACGCTGCTTTTGATAATGACTGTGGTTACTTTAGTGTAAACTTCCCTGTAGACCAGTGCATGGGTGAAAACTGTTCATATATAGGAATTATAGATGAACAAGGCTGCCCAAAGTGCAAATCTAAAAAAGTAAGAAGAATAAGAAGAGTAACTGGATATTTAGGAATTTATGAAGAAAGTTATGAAAGTGGAGAGAAAAGTTCTTTCTTTAATAATGGTAAGTATAACGAGGCTAAAAACAGAGTAGCTCATCTTAATAACTTTAACAAATAAACTATTAGAAACCTACCTTTTAAAAAAGGTAGGTTTCTTTGGTTTTAGCTGTGAATATATATTGTTATATTGGTAAACGCTAACACAAAAAGGGGTGATAGCTTTGAGAACAATGTGGAAAGGCGCCGTAAGTTTTGGACTTGTCAATGTTCCTATCAAAATGTTTACGGCAACGGAGAATAAGTCAGTTAAGTTTAGAAATTTACATAAGGACTGTAACACTCCGATTAAATATCAAAGGGTTTGTCCAAACTGCGAACGTGAGGTTGAAAGTGAAGAAATAGTAAGAGGCTATGAGTATCAAAAAGGGACTTTTGTAGTGATAAACGACGAGGATATAGAAGCTATACCAAACGAGAACACGAAGTCAATTGACATTATGGACTTTGTAAACCTTAAGGATATAGACCCTGTCTTCTTTGATAAAACTTATTACCTAGCTCCAGAAGAAACAGGAAAAAAAGCTTATAACCTTTTGACTGAAGCACTATCTAAGACAAAAAGGGTTGCGGTAGCAAAGGTTGTCATAAGGTCAAAAGAATCACTGGTTGCTATAAGAGTATATAAAGGTACCTTAGTGTTAGAAACAATGCATTTTCCTGATGAAGTTAGAAATGTAAAAGAAGTACCAGGTGTAGGAGAAAAAGTGAAAGTGTCTGATAACGAACTAGATATGGCAAAAGAACTAATAGAAAAGCTTTCGGCAAAATTTGACCCTGAAAAGTATACCGATGAGTATAGAAACCAACTAATGAGTCTCATCGAACAAAAAGTACAAGGGAAAGAGATTGCTCAACCTAAAGCAAAAAGAGATGATAGCGTAGTGGACTTAATGGAAGCTTTAGAGAGTAGCCTAAATGCCGTCAAAAAAGAAGCTGTTACTAGCAGTAACAAGAAGAAACCTAGAAAAAAGAAAACTGGTTAAAATGAAACAAATTACCCCAATGGAGCCAGTTTTAAAATACGATTTAATCAACTGCAATGATAGTATCTATCAAGTCAAATGGGATGGCATAAGAATATTAACATATAAAGAAAACAAAGATATTTATCTAACTACAAGAAAGGGCAAGGATAAAACAAATGTCTTCCCAGAGATTCAGGAACTAAAACAACTATCATCTACTTTTGTTTTAGACGGTGAAGCTATAATAATTGAAGAAGGATTTAACGATTTTTCTAAAATTCTAACCAGAAATCAATTGAAAAACAAACATCAAATAAATATCGCCATAAAAGAGCAACCTATAACCTATATGGTTTTTGACATAATATACTTAAACGGTAAGTGGTTATCTAACTTACCTTACTCAGAACGATACAAAATATTAACGCAAGAGATTGAAATCAAAAACCTCAATCATACAAAGGTATGTAAAAACTATGATGACGGGGAAAGCTTATTTAAAGGCACTAAACTACAAAAATTAGAAGGTGTTTTAGAAAAAGACTTGAAAAGCAAATACACCTTTACCAAAAGTAAGTATTGGAAAAAGTATAAACATACTAATGATATTGATGCCTTTGTAGGAGGTATATATATCAAAAATAACACAATATCTTCACTAGCTCTAGGAACGAAAGAAAATGGGTTCCTTAGGTATATAGGCAATGTAGGAGTAGGACTTGATAACGAAAACATCAAAGAAATACTTTCCCTTGCTAACAGTTTAGTATCTTTAGAAAGTCCCTTTAAAAACAAAAAGATAAAAAAGCATATTTTTTTAAAGCCTAATATAAAAGTTAATGTAGAGTTTATGCAATGGACTCCCCATAAAACCATGAGGTCGCCAGTTTTTAGAGGAATAAAGAAGGAGAATGTTTGATGAACTACTTAAAAATTGGAGATAAAGAGGTTAGGGTGACTAATCTGGATAAGGTTTACGATGACAAAAATAATATAAGTAAAAAGGATTGCATCAACTACTACATAAAAGTCTTTCCTTATATAAAACCCTTTATTGAAAATAGGCCTGTTTCTTTAAAAAGATTTCCAAATGGATTTAATGATAAAGGGTTTTACCAAAAAAATGTTGATGAAACATTTCCTAAGTGGATACAAGTAGTAGAAAAAAAAGGATTAGAAAAGTACCCTCTAATTAACAATATTGAAACATTCATTTACTTGACTAACCTAGGCACAATTGAGTTTCACCCATGGATGTCCACTATACATGATTTAGAAGCTCCAGAGTATGGAGTGTTTGATATAGACCCAATGAAGCGTTTTACCTTTAAAGAAGTAATCAAGGTGGCAAAAACTATTTATAGCGTTTTAGAATTATTGAAACTAAAATCTGCTGCTAAGTTGTCTGGCTCTACCGGTATTCAAATTTACCTTCCGGTAAAAGATGGTTATAGCTATGAAAGAGTTAGGGAGTTAGTTAGAAAAATATCTGTTGTAGTTAACAATAAGTTAAGTGATACAACAACACTTGTAAGAAAACGTGAACTTAGGTCTGAAAAAATATATTTAGATTTTCTGCAAAATGTCAAAGGCCAAACTATAGTTGCTCCTTTTAGCATAAGACCTAAACCAAAAGCGCCGATATCAGTTCCTGTTTGTTGGGATAAGATGTTAAAAAGCGATACTGTTAATAGCGCTCAGCATTACAATATAAACAACATAGACTTGCAAGAGATAAAAGAAGGTCACCACTTATTTATGGAGATTCTTTCACAAAAACAAGAAATTGAACCTGCTGAAAACATATTATCAAAAATATTAAAATAGTCTAAAAAAGAGGATTTAAACATAAAATCACGAAATAATACATAAAATTTTTTTTAAATAAAACTTTCAAAATATTAAAACATAAAAGGAGGACGGTTCTACGGTTTAACTGGAAATAAAAACTAGCCAAGGAGGAGATTGTTTTGAATAAGCACCCTGTTGAAAAGATCAGAAACATAGGGATTATTTCCCATGGAGGTGCAGGAAAAACGTCGCTGGTAGAGAGTTTATTGTTTACAGCTGGTGCAGTTAAAAGACTAGGGAGAGTTGATGAAGGTACTAGTATCATGGATTATGACAAAGAGGAAATAAAAAGGAAGATAACTATAAATACTTCTTTAGCTCCATGTCAATACAACGACTGTAAATTCAATCTAATAGATACCCCAGGTTACTTTGATTTTGTAGGTGAACTTAAAGGGGCTTTAAGGGTAGCAGACAGCAGTATACTAGTAATGTGCGCTGCTTCTGGAGTTGAGGTTGGGACAGAGCTGGCTTATGACTACTCAACAGAATACCAGCTTCCGAAACTAGCTTTTATTAATAAAATGGACCGAGAAAACGCAAACTTCAATCAAGTTTTAGATCAAGTGAAGGAAAAGTTCGATAAAACTTTAGTCGTCCCTTTAACTATTCCTATAGGTCAAGCTGAGAGCTTTGAAGGCATTGTGGATATATATAACCTTAAGGCTACCTCGTACAAGGATTTAAAGGGGGAAGAGATAGAAATCCCTGAAAGTCTAAAAGAGGAAATAGAAATGCACCGAGAAGCGTTAATAGAAGCTGCCGCAGAAGGTGATGATGAGCTGTTAATGAAGTGCCTTGAGGGTGAAGAGCTTACTAAAGAGGAAGTACTACTTGGTCTTAAAAAAGGTGTTAAAAATGGAAAGGTATTACCTGTCTTAGCTGGATCAGCATATAAAAATATGGGAGTTGATATACTTTTAGAGTATGCCATTACACTAATGCCATCTCCTCTAGAAAGAGGAGAATTAACAGCGTTTGATGATGGTAAAGAGATATCCATCAAAGTAGATAAAGGCGAAGACTTTACTGCTTTAGTTTTTAAGACTATGGCTGATCCATATGTAGGAAAGTTAACTTTTTTTAGGGTATATTCAGGGGTTTTGGAATCGGACTCCCAGATTTATAATGCCAGCAAAGGAACAACAGAAAGAGTAGGTCAGCTGTTTTTAATGCAAGGGAAAGATCAGATGCCTGTAGACTATGTTCAAGCTGGTGATATAGCTGCTGTTGCAAAACTTCAAGAGACAGGTACAGGAGATACGCTATGTAAGGATAAAAGTGAGATCAGAATAGAACCAATTAACTACCCTAAACCTGTAATTTCTTTTGCTGTTGAGCCCAAATCCAAAAATGACGAAGAAAAAGTTGGTATGGGGATAGCTAAGTTTCTAGAGGAAGATCCAACTATAACAGTGGAAAGAAATAAAGAAACAAAAGAAACAATACTATCGGGCATGGGTGAAATGCATCTAGACATTCTAGTTAACCGTCTATCTTCGAAGTTTGGTGTAGAAGTGGAATTAAAAAAGCCTAGAATCCCTTATAAAGAAACTCTAAAAAGCAAGATAAAAGTAGAGGGCAAGCATAAGAAACAATCTGGCGGTAGGGGGCAGTTTGGGCATGTATGGATTGAGTTTGAGCCATTAACTAGAGGGGAGCAGTTCGAGTTTGTAGATAAAATTTTCGGAGGAGCTGTTCCTAGAAATTATATTCCAGCAGTAGAAAAAGGTTTAATTGAAGCAATGGAAGAAGGGGTAATAGCAGGATACCCTGTTGTAGATATAAAAGCTACGCTATTTGATGGTTCATATCACAGTGTAGATTCCTCAGAGATGGCATTTAAAATTGCCGCTTCTCAGGCGTTTAAGGAAGCAATGCTAAAGGGGCAAGCCTCAATTTTAGAGCCAATCATGGATGTAGAAGTAACTGTGGATGAGCAGTTTATGGGTGATATTATGGGTGATATGAATTCTAGAAGAGGGAAAATCATTGGTATGGACCCGTTATCAGGTAACATGCAGAAAATAAAAGCTCAAGTACCTTTAGCGGAGATGTATCAATACAGCATTGACTTAAGATCTAAAACTCAAGGTAGGGGTCACTTTACTATGGAATACTCGCACTACGAAGAAGTACCTCCTCAAGTGGCTCAAGAAATAGTTAAAGAAAAAGAAGGTGTAGAAGTAGCAGGAAAATAAAATAAATAAGGTCTAGGTAAATCCTAGACCTAGACTATTTTTTCTAAGTATTTTCATTAGGAAATAATTTGGTATAATAGTAATAGCTTTAAAATTGATTTACGAGGAGTAGGGAGGAGTAATAACATGCAAACTAAGTATTTAGCGTTACCAGGGCCTACAAGTGTTGACAATGAAGTTCTTAAGGAAATGGCTTCGGAGGTATTTAATCATAGAGGTAAAGAGTTCTCAAAGATTCTTGCAAATTTAACAGCTAAAACCCAACAGTTTTTAAACACTAAAAATGAGCTTCACTATCTAACTGCTTCAGGAACAGGAGCTATGGAGTGTGCTATAGTTAATAGCTTTTCAAAAGGGGACAAGGTATTAGCTCTTATAAACGGTGCCTTCGGGCAGAGGTATGCTGATATAGCTAAAAGTTATGGTTTAGATGTTATAGAGTTTTACGGTAAGTGGGGACAAAGTTTTGACTATGATAAGCTTAAAGAAACAGTGGAAAATATAAATGACCTAGCAGGGATCACTGTTATTCAAGGGGAGACTTCTACAGGAGTAGTAAACGACTTAAAGAAGATAAGCGAGATAAAAAATGATAAAACCTTGCTAATTGTTGATGGAATAAGCTCTATAGGAGCTGAAAACATCGATATAGACGGTTGGGGTATAGATGTTGTAATTACAGGTAGCCAAAAAGTACTAGCTTTGCCTCCTGGTCTAGCTATTATCTGTTTAAGTAAAAAGGCCTTAGAGGCATATAGACAAAGTGACCTGCCTAAATACTATTGGGATATAGGCAAGTATAAAAAGTTTACAGAGATAGGACAAACACCTTATACACCTGCCATATCTTTGATTAAAGCTGCTGAAAAGCAAATAGAAAAAATAGCTAATCAAGGAATGGATAGCGAAGTTAAAAGACACGAAACTATAGCCAACATGGTAAGGGAAGGTATCAAGGCTTTAGGTTTGGAGCTATTTAACGAAAAAGGGTGCCGCTCTAATGTTGTAACACCAATAAAGCCACCTGAAGGTATAAAAGTATCTCAAATACGTAAACTAATGTTAGATAAATATAAAGTTGAGGTAGCAGGAGGACAGGGGAAATTAAAAGAATCTGTTTTTAGGATAGGGCATTTAGGAAACGTGGATCCTTTATTTGTAATATCTGTTTTAACAGCGTTGGAAATGTCTTTGATAGAATTAGGGCATAATGTTAAACTAGGCACTGCAGTTACAGCAGCCCAAAAAGCACTATGTAATTCCAAATAGTTCTTGACTTTTTTATGATTAGATGGTAATTTTACATTTAAGTTATGAAAAAATAAAATAGACAGTTATGAGGAAAAGTAGTTATAAAAGAGCTACCCAGAGAGTCGGTGATAGCTGGAAACCGATTAGCTTATTATAATGAATCCACCTCTTTGTGATTAAATTAGGGTGATTCCTTTATAAATTATTAAAGTGGACTGTTTTCAGTCAAACAGGGTGGCAACGCGGAATTTTCGTCCCTGACCTTATAAGGTCAGGGACTTTTTATATTTTAAAACTATTTTAAGGGAGGCTATCAAATGATAGATTTAAAAATACTTAGAAAAGAACCAGAAACATTTATGGAGGCTATAACAAAAAGGGGGGGAGATCCAGAGGTAGTTAAAAAGATACAAGAGCTAGATAAGAAAAGACGAGAACTTTTGGGTGAAACAGAAAATTTAAAAAGAAAACGTAATGAAGTCTCCAAAGAAATAGCACAACTCAAAAGAGAGAAAAAAGACGCTGAAGAAAAAATCAAAGCTATGCGAAAAGTTGGAGATGACATAAAAGGGATTGATACACAGCTAGCTGATATAGAAGAAAAAGTAACAACACTGGCCTTAGAAATACCCAATGTTCCCAATGAATCAGTTCCTGTAGGGACAAGTGAAGAGCAAAACCAACAAATAAAAAAATGGGGAGAGATACCAAAGTTTGAGTTTCAGCCCAAAGCTCATTGGGACGTCGGAGGAGATTTAGATATATTAGATTTTGAAAGGGCTGGCAAGGTAACAGGAACACGATTTGTGTTTTTAAAAGGTTTGGCAGCTAAGTTAGAAAGAGCGTTAATTAACTTCATGCTTGACACACATCAAGAGCATGGCTATACTGAGTTAATGACTCCTTACATGGTTAACAGCGAAAGCATGCAGGGAACAGGTCAATTTCCAAAGTTTAAAGAGGATGCTTTTTCTGTGGAAAACAAATACTATCTTATCCCTACAGCAGAAGTGCCTGTGACCAATTTTCATAGAGATGAAATTTTAGCTAGTGATGAATTGCCCCGAAAGTTTACAGCTTTCACACCTTGTTTTAGGGCAGAAGCTGGAGCACACGGTAGAGATACTAGAGGACTTATACGACAGCACCAGTTTAACAAGGTAGAGTTAGTAAAAATAACAAAACCAGAAGAGTCTTATTTTGAGTTAGAAAAGCTTTTAGAAGATGCCGAGAGAATACTTAGGTTGTTAAAATTACCATATAGGGTGGTAAACCTTTGTACAGGGGATTTAGGTTTTTCTGCTGCTAAAACATATGATATAGAAGTGTGGTTTCCAAGTTTTGAGACTTACAGAGAAATCTCCTCATGTAGTAACTTCGAGGACTTTCAAGCAAGAAGGGCCAACATTAAATATAGAGAGCAGCCTAAACACAAAGCTAAGTTAGTGCACACTTTAAATGGTTCAGGACTAGCAGTAGGAAGGACTGTTGCTGCAATCTTAGAGAACTACCAAAATGAAGATGGAACGGTAACAATTCCAGAAGTTTTAAGACCCTATTTAGGTGGAAAAGAGAAGATTTCAAAATAATTAATTATAATTTTGGTTGACATAAAGACAAAAATGATATATAGTATATAAACGTAAGGTTGAGCAACAAAAAAACTTGACATTGAACCTCGAAGGTGATATACTTTTGAGGTGTCCTTGGAGGGGTGTCCGAGTGGCTTAAGGAGCTGGTCTTGAAAACCAGTGACACGAAAGTGCCGTGGGTTCGAATCCCACCCCCTCCGCCACAAACTACAAACAAGTGGAGAGGTGCCCGAGTAGGCTGAAGGGGGTCGCCTGCTAAGCGATTAAGCGAGATTAAACCTCGCTTCGAGGGTTCGAATCCCTCTCTCTCCGCCATAATATGTGCCCGTAGCTCAGCTGGATAGAGTGTTTGACTACGAATCAAAAGGTCCCAGGTTCGAATCCTGGCGGGCACGCCATTTTATCATAAGACTACTATAAATATTTGGTTTTGGCCAAATATTTTATTTATTATAATTTAAGATGCGCCCGTAGCTCAGGGGATAGAGCAGTGGTTTCCTAAACCGCGTGTCGGAGGTTCAAGTCCTTCTGGGCGCACCATACAGTGGTGGGTGTGATTATATTGGTACCTATGCAGGTAGCCCTTAAACAAGCGCAAAAAGCTCTGAGGTTAAATGAAGTTCCTATAGGAGCCGTAGTGGTTAAAAAGGGTGAGGTTATTTCAGTAGGTCATAATCTTAGAGAAACATTAAAAGATCCAACTGCTCATGCTGAAATGGTAGCGTTAAGAAGAGCTGCGCAAACCTTAGGTGGTTGGAGGTTGATTGACTGTCAGATTTATGTTACAGTTGAACCGTGCTTTATGTGCACCTCCACGATAATACAAAGCAGAATTAAAAAAGTGGTTTTTGGTGCTTCGGAACCTAAAATGGGTGGACTTGGTTCCAAAATAGACATGCCTAAACAATTACAAACTAACATTGAAGTTGTTTCAGGGGTTTGCGAGCAAGAATCTATAGAGTTACTAAATACTTTCTTTTCTAAATTAAGAAGATAACAAATAAATATGGAGAGGTGGCTGAGTTGGCTTAAGGCGCTCGCCTGGAAAGCGAGTAGATGGGGAACGCCCTGTCTCGAGGGTTCGAATCCCTCCCTCTCCGCCATAAAGTTAAAAATGGCCGTACTAGATGGGGAGGTAGCGGTGCCTTGTACCTGCAATCCGCTATAGCAGGATCGAATACCTACAGTGAGGCTTGATGCTTGTAGGGCTGGCCTAGACAAGTGGTGACGACGATTGGGTCCTACGCAATCACACTCCATAAACCCCGTCAGGTCCGGAAGGAAGCAGCGGTAAGTGGTTGCTGTGATGTGCCGTGGGGGTGCCTGATTTGAGCTAACTATCTAGGTATCGCCTATGACATCTAGTCGAATGTAGGGTACGGCCTTAATTTTTATTAAAAGCACCTAGTAGGTGTTTTTTTTTATAACTTTGTTGTCAATCACTATCTGGTTTTGGTAGAATAGAGACAGGAGGTTAAAATATGGGATATAAGGCTTTGTACCGTAAGTTAAGACCGACAAACTTTGAAGAAGGCTATGTTGCTCAAAAACATATAAGGCGCACTTTACAAAACAGCTTAGAAAACAATCAAATAGCTCATGCTTATCTCTTTTCTGGACCAAGAGGAACGGGTAAAACTAGTACTGCAAAAATCTTAGCAAAAGCTGTAAATTGTAAAGATGGACCTCAAAAGAATCCATGTAACACTTGTTCAAGTTGTGAAAAGATAAATGAAAATAACAGCTTAGATGTACTTGAGATTGATGCTGCTTCAAACAGGGGGATAGACGAAATTAGAGAACTTAGAGAAAGAGTTCGATATGCGCCTTCTGAAAGCAGGTACAAAGTGTATATTATCGATGAGGTACATATGTTAACTGTGGAGGCATTTAATGCACTACTTAAAACCTTAGAAGACCCTCCTCAACATGTTATTTTTATTTTAGCCACTACAGAAGCTCATAAGTTACCGTCTACCATCCTATCTAGGTGTCAGAGATTTGATTTTAGAAGGTTTAGCATCGAAGAAATAGCTGGATACTTAACGGAAGTCTGTTCTAATGCCGGGGCTTCCATTGATAGAGAGTCTGCAGAAATTATCTCCCGCAGGGCTGATGGGAGTTTGCGTGATGCTTTAAGCTTACTAGACCAGATTCTTGTCTATAAACAGGGAGATGAGGTAAAAAAAGAGTTGGTTTTATCTTCGCTGGGCGTAACTTCCAATGATACAGTTTGGGAAATGGTTGACGATATTTCAGGTAAAAAAGTAGCAGCAGCCATGGATAAAGTAGACTGGATTGTGGAAGAGGGAAAGGATATACATCAATTTTTAAGTGATTTAATCTCAGCATATAGGGATATTATGCTAAAAAGCGTCAGCAAGGAAAAAGCTGATGTTGGCGTATCCCCTATGGAAGCAATCACTACTATAGAGGTCTTGACAGAAGGGCAAAAGCAAATAAGGTACTCCTCTCATCCTAAGATTTTATTGGAAACTTTAATAATAAAAACCATGGAGGGGAAAGACAGAAAGATTGTGGAGCTGGAAAAAAAGATCTATGATTTAGAAAACAAGTTTGACACAAAGGAGTTTTCGCCTCCCCCTTCTAATCAAATGCAACAAGTAAACAATATTGACCCAGGGCCTAAACAAGGTGTTAACCTAAAATATATTAGGGATAACTGGGATAAAATATTGTATAATGTAAAAAAAGAGAATGTCTCTACACACGCCTGGTTAAAGGAAGGGGTAGTTGATAGTTTAGAGGGAAACACCATAATTATAAAATATGGTGATAAGTTTATATTACATGCTGATAATGTCATGAAAGAACAGCATAAGTCTGTAATAGAAAAAGTTTTACAAGATGTATGTAACGCAGAGTTAAAGATTAAATCACAAAAAAAACATAGCAAAACAGGTCCTGTTAAAAAAAAACAGCAGAAAAGCTCAATGGTAGCTAAAGCTCAAGAAATCTTTGGAGAGGACCTTGTAGAAATAGAAGAAAATTAAGGAGGAATGTCAAATGTTTAAAGGTGGAAATATGAATAAGGCTATGAAACAGATGAAAAAAATGCAATCTGATATGGCTAAAATGCAAGAAGAATTAAAGGAAAAAACAGTTGAAGCTACAGCTGGAGGCGGAGCAGTCAAGGTAGTAGCTAATGGGCACAAAGAAGTAAAGGACATCGCAATCGATCCAGAAGCTGTAGATCCAGATGATGTGGAAATGCTTCAAGATTTAGTTTTAGCAGCTGTAAATGAAGCGCTAAAAACTGCAGACGATATGGTGGAGAAGGAAATGCAAAAAGTTACAGGAGGAATGCAACTCCCTCCAGGGTTGTTTTAGATGGAAGGACAGTCAGTTTATCTTACTCAGTTGGTGGAATCTTTACAGATGCTGCCAGGAGTGGGAAAAAAGTCGGCGCAGAGATTGGCGTATTACATAATGAAAATGCCACAGCAAGAAGCAAAAAGGTTGTCTGAGTCAATTTCTAACGTTCGAAATAAAGTAAAAGAATGTATAGTGTGTAGTAATTTCACTGAAAACGAAAAGTGTCCTATATGTATGAATGAAAAAAGGGATAAAGAATCAATATGCGTTGTTCAAGAAGCTAAAGACATTGGGGTTATGGAAAGGATAGGGGAGTATAACGGCTATTACCATGTGCTAAAAGGAGTCATATCTCCTATGGAGGGGATAGGGCCCGACGAATTAAATATACCCTCACTATTAAATAGGATAAGAGAAGGTAAAATAAAGGAAGTAATTGTAGCAACCAACCCAAATGTTGAAGGAGAGGCTACGGCAATGTATCTGGCTAAGCTTATAAGGCCTTTGGGTGCGAAAGTTACTAGAATTGCACATGGCTTACCGGTCGGTGGGGATATTGAATATGCCGATGAAGTCACTTTATCAAGAGCCATGCAAGGAAGAATGGAAATATAGTCACAAAAACCACGAATCTGCATTCGTGGTTTTTATTTTTTAATACAATACCTATAAAATGTATGACCTTAATAATCTTAGTCAATAATTAAACCTAGGATAAGAAAAAGTTAAGGTGGTGTAGGTATGATAAGGTTAGTAAAACTTTTAAAAGGAATAAAAAACTATTTTCTAGAGGATGGTAACCCAGTAGATGTTCCTCAATCTAAAAGTGCTATCCAGTTACTAGAAGAGGCAAAAAAAGAATGGCAATGTGCTAGAGAGTATTTCAATAATGTAAGCGACCCAGAGTTAGTTGATTACGCTATTTTCTCAGTTCAAGCTGCAGAAAAACGCTATGAGTATCTATTAAAAAAAGAAAAACAAGTAAATAAGGAAAAAGAGTATATTTTAAAAAGAAATGAATAACTTTATAACAAAGCAAGCAGGGGGTGGGTTATGGAAAAAAACTACGAGTTGCTTTTTATTGTTATAATGCTTTTGTTTGCAACAGCAATTATTTTAAGACCTTTGCTAAGGCAAGGAAAGTCGATGTTAAAACTATTAGTTTTTGCAGGCGTTGGTTTGGCGTCGCTGGTTTTCTTGAATTTGTTTGGACACTTTTTCAACATGTACTTACCGATAAACTATGTCACGGTTTTAGTTTCTGGAGGGCTCGGATTACCAGGTGTTATATTGTTGACTGCATTAAAGTTTATTCTTATGTGATCTTATTTTTTTAGATCACATAAGATTTTTTTAAAACATTGTTGACTTAATTTCAAAGGTGTGGTATAGTAGTATTTGTCGTCGAGAGATGACGGACAAGGTCTTTGAAAATTGAACAGCTAATGCAAAAGCCAGTAAGGTTTAAAGTTAATTTCTTTTTTATTATTTAAGTAAGTTGAGCTAAATTTTAGCTTTTCATAAACTATTTATGGAGAGTTTGATCCTGGCTCAGGACGAACGCTGGCGGCATGCCTCACACATGCAAGTCGAACGAGGGAAATTGAGAGCTTGCTCTTAATGGACCTAGTGGCGGACGGGTGCGTAACACGTGGGCAACCTGCCCTTTAGATCGGGATACCATCGGGAAACTGATGTTAATACCGGATACCTTCTTTTAATCACCTGATTAAAAGAAGAAAGATTTATCGCTAAAGGATGGGCCCGCGCTTCATTAGCTAGTTGGTAGGGTAACGGCCTACCAAGGCAACGATGGATAGCTGGTCTGAGAGGACGATCAGCCACACTGGGACTGAGACACGGCCCAGACTCCTACGGGAGGCAGCAGTGGGGGATATTGCGCAATGGGGGCAACCCTGACGCAGCAATGCCGCGTGAAGGATGAAGGTTTTCGGATCGTAAACTTCTGTTATGAGGGATGAATAAAATGACAGTACCTCAAGAGGAAGCCCCGGCTAACTACGTGCCAGCAGCCGCGGTAATACGTAGGGGGCGAGCGTTGTCCGGAATTACTGGGCGTAAAGAGCATGTAGGTGGTTTGATAAGTCAGATGTTAAACTGCGGGGCTTAACCCCGTATTGCATTTGAAACTGTCAAACTTGAGGACAGGAGAGGAAAGTGGAATTCCTAGTGTAGCGGTGAAATGCGTAGATATTAGGAGGAACACCAGTGGCGAAGGCGACTTTCTGGACTGTACCTGACACTGAGATGCGAAAGCGTGGGGAGCGAACAGGATTAGATACCCTGGTAGTCCACGCCGTAAACGCTGGGCACTAGGTGTAGGGGGTTTAGATACCCTCTGTGCCGCAGTTAACGCACTAAGTGCCCCGCCTGGGGAGTACGACCGCAAGGTTGAAACTCAAAGGAATTGACGGGGGCCCGCACAAGCAGCGGAGCATGTGGTTTAATTCGACGCAACGCGAAGAACCTTACCAGGGCTTGACATCCTCTGAAGGCTTTAGAGATAAAGTCGTCCTCTTTTGAGGCAGAGAGACAGGTGGTGCATGGTTGTCGTCAGCTCGTGTCGTGAGATGTTGGGTTAAGTCCCGTAACGAGCGCAACCCTTATTCTTAGTTGCCAGCAGGTTAAGCTGGGCACTCTAAGGAGACTGCCGGTGACAAACCGGGGGAAGGTGGGGATGACGTCAAATCATCATGCCCCTTATGTCCTGGGCTACACACGTGCTACAATGGCCTGAACAACGGGAAGCGAAGGAGCGATCTGGAGCGAATCCTTTAAATCAGGTCTCAGTTCGGATTGCAGGCTGCAACTCGCCTGCATGAAGTCGGAGTTGCTAGTAATCGCGAGTCAGCATATCGCGGTGAATGCGTTCCCGGGCCTTGTACACACCGCCCGTCACACCACGAAAGTTTGCAACACCCGAAGCCGGTGAGCCAACCTTTTAGGAGGCAACCGTCGAAGGTGGGGCGAATGATTGGGGTGAAGTCGTAACAAGGTAGCCGTATCGGAAGGTGCGGCTGGATCACCTCCTTTCTAAGGAGCTTTAACCTCAAGGTTAGTAGCATAGCTGTTTAATTTTGAAAGACCTAGTCTTTCAACCGATCTTTGAAATTACCCATAAGGATAAAACTAAGAAAGTATCAACCCGAGATATAAAAAAGCGTGGTAGATACAATTTCATTATGTTTAAACGAGAAAAACGAGGTCAAGTTACAAAGGGCGCACGGCGGATGCCTTGGCGCTGGGAGTCGAAGAAGGACGTAGCGAGCTGCGAAAAGCCGCGATTAGCTGCAAGCAAGCTTTAAGTCGCGGATTTCCGAATGGGGCAACCCACCACAGTTAATACTGTGGTACCACCACCTGAACAAGTAGGGTGGTAGGAGACAACCGGGGGAACTGAAACATCTAAGTACCCCGAGGAAGAGAAAGAAAACTCGATTCCCTAAGTAGTGGCGAGCGAAAGGGGAAGAGCCTAAACACTTTTAGTGTAAGCCTGTATGCGTTGCTAAAAGTGGGTTGAGGGAGTTACTTTACAAGTGGATACAGTCACTTGGGATAGTTACAAAATTAAAGTTTAGGCGAATTGGTTGGGAACCCAAACGACACAAGGTGAAAGTCCTGTAGCCGAAAAGCTTTAATCTATCCAAGTAGCCACCCGAGTATTGCGGGACACGAGAAACCCCGTAAGAATCTAGGAGGACCACCTCCAAAGGCTAAATACTACCCAGCGACCGATAGTGAACAAGTACCGTGAGGGAAAGGTGAAAAGTACCCCAGGCGGGGGATGAAATAGAACCTGAAACCGTGTGCCTACAAACAGTCAGAGCCCCATAAGCGGGTGATGGCGTACCTTTTGTATAATGGATCAGCGAGTTACATTTGCAAGCGAGGTTAAATGGTAAAGCCATGGAGCCGTAGCGAAAGCGAGTCTTAATAGGGCGACTAGTTTGTATGTGTAGACCCGAACCCGAGTGACCTACCCATGGCCAGGGTGAAGTTTTGGTAACACAAAATGGAGGCCCGAACCCACTAATGTTGAAAAATTAGGGGATGAGCTGTGGGTAGCGGTGAAATGCCAAACGAACTCGGAGATAGCTGGTTCTCCCCGAAATAGCTTTAGGGCTAGCCTCAAGGATGAATAGTGGAGGTAGAGCACTGATTGAGCTAGGGGCCTAACCCAGGTTACCGAACTCAGTCAAACTCCGAATGCCATATATTTTGACCTTGGGAGTCAGACTATGGGTGATAAGGTCCATAGTCGAGAGGGAAACAGCCCAGACCATCTGTTAAGGTCCCAAAGTGTAAGCTAAGTGGAAAAGGATGTGGGATTGCTTAGACAACCAGGATGTTGGCTTAGAAGCAGCCACCATTTAAAGAGTGCGTAATAGCTCACTGGTCAAGTGATCCTGCGCCGAAAATGTCCGGGGCTAAAGCTTACCACCGAAGCAATGGAGTAGTAATACTGGTAGGGGAGCGTTCTAAGTGCGGCGAAGCTGTACCGTAAGGAGCAGTGGAGCGCTTAGAAGTGAGAATGCTGATATAAGTAACGAAAAGAGATGTGAGAATCATCTCCGCCGAAAACCTAAGGTTTCCTGAGGAAGGTTCGTCCGCTCAGGGTAAGCCGGGACCTAAGCCGAGGCCGAAAGGCGTAGGCGATGGACAACTGGTAGATATTCCAGTGCCACCAAGCTTTGTTTGAGTGATGGGGTGACGCAGTAAGGTAGGTTATCGCACTGATGGACTAGTGCGTTCAAGCCAGTAGGGATTAGAGGTAGGCAAATCCGCCTCTATCTATTCTGAGAGGTTAAGAGGACCCAATTTAGGGGAACTAACTGATCCTACACTGCCAAGAAAAGCCTCTAACAAGAAGCGCGGTGCCCGTACCGTAAACCGACACAGGTAGGTGAGGAGAGAATCCTAAGGCGCTCGGGAGAACCTTCGTTAAGGAACTCGGCAAAATGACCCCGTAACTTCGGGAGAAGGGGTGCCTCGATATTGTGAAGTACATCCGTACTGAGCGAGAGGAGGCCGCAGTGAATAGGCCCAAGCGACTGTTTATCAAAAACACAGGTCTCTGCTAAATCGAAAGATGAAGTATAGGGGCTGACGCCTGCCCGGTGCTGGAAGGTTAAGGGAACGTGTTATCCGACACTCAACTTAGAATCTATGCTAAGTACTAGCGCTTAACTAAGAAGATTAAGTGTTACTAGATACTTAGTATAAAGTATAGGTTTTGAGTTGAGTGTCGGAGAAGCTCTGAACCGAAGCCCCAGTAAACGGCGGCCGTAACTATAACGGTCCTAAGGTAGCGAAATTCCTTGTCGGGTAAGTTCCGACCCGCACGAAAGGCGCAACGACTTGGGCGCTGTCTCAACGAAGGACCCGGTGAAATTGTAGTACCTGTGAAGATGCAGGTTACCCGCGACAAGACGGAAAGACCCCGTGGAGCTTTACTGTAGCCTGATATTGGATTTTGGCATTGACTGTACAGCATAGGTGGGAGGCTGAGAATAGAGGACGCTAGTCTTCTAGGAGCCTAAAGTGGGATACCACCCTGTGAATGTTGGAATTCTAACTAGAAACCGTAATCCGGTTTTAGGACAGTGTCAGGTGGGCAGTTTGACTGGGGCGGTCGCCTCCCAAAGAGTAACGGAGGCGCCCCAAGGTCTCCTCAGAATGGTTGGAAATCATTCGTAGAGTGCAAAGGCATAAGGAGGCTTGACTGCGAGACCTACAAGTCGAGCAGGGACGAAAGTCGGGCTTAGTGACCCGGCGGTACCGAGTGGAAGGGCCGTCGCTCAACGGATAAAAGCTACCCCGGGGATAACAGGCTTATCTCCCCCAAGAGTTCACATCGACGGGGAGGTTTGGCACCTCGATGTCGGCTCATCGCATCCTGGGGCTGTAGTAGGTCCCAAGGGTTGGGCTGTTCGCCCATTAAAGCGGTACGCGAGCTGGGTTCAGAACGTCGTGAGACAGTTCGGTCCCTATCTGTCGCGGGCGCAGGAAGTTTGAGAGGATCTGTCCTTAGTACGAGAGGACCGGGATGGACGAACCTCTAGTGTACCAGTTGTCACGCCAGTGGCAGTGCTGGGTAGCTAAGTTCGGCACGGATAAGCGCTGAAAGCATCTAAGCGCGAAGCCACCCTCAAGATAAGACTTCCCATTGGCTTGTCCAAGTAAGACTCCAGATAGACTATCTGGTAGATAGGCCGGAGGTGTACAGGTAGTAATACCTTTAGCTGACCGGTACTAATAAGTCGAGGACTTGACCAACTTAGTTTAGATAATGACTTAGTTTTATTCCTTATGGTAATTTATCCAGTGACAAAAGCGAAGAGGATCCACCGGTTCCCATCTCGAACACCGCAGTTAAGCTCTTCAGCGCCGATGGTACTTGGGGTTTACCCCCTGGAAGAGTAGGACGTCGCTGGGTACCTTAAAGCACCTAACCATATTATTTGGTTAGGTGCTTTTTTTTAATGTCTTTTGTAGAATAATGTTTTCAATAGCCTATTTTTTTACTGATTTTAAGATTTACGAACTTAGCATACACAAGGATATTTGACTATATCTGACCATTATTGTCTCTAATGTTTCTAAATAGGCTTAATGCAATTAGAACCGTCTTAAGAAGCTTACAGGCTGTCTGACTATCTTTGACCAATGTATAACCGCATGTTACCATTAATAGGTGCGAAATACATAAGAAAAAACGAGGAGGCAGATCATTGTCTGATAAGTTAATAGTAAAGGACTTATATAAAGTTTTTGGCAAAAAACCCAAAAGGGGCGTTGAGCTTCTTAATAAAGGTAAATCTAAGGAAGAGATTTTAAGAAAGAACAATTTAACTGTGGCAGTTAACAATGCAAACTTTACTGTTAAAAAAGGTGAGGTTTTTGTAATTATGGGGCTGTCGGGAAGTGGGAAGTCAACTCTTGTCCGCTGTCTAAATAGACTTTTAGATCCGACTGCTGGAGAAGTTATCTTAGATGGTAAAAACATCTCCAACCTTAACGATACAGAGCTTAGAAAGGTACGTAGAAAGTCAATGAGTATGGTCTTTCAAAACTTTGCCCTACTTCCTTCACGGACCGTGCTTTCAAATGTGGAGTATGGCCTGGAAGTTCAAGGAATAGAAAAAGAAGAAAGAGAAAAGAAAGCAATGACTGCGCTTAAACAAGTTGGTTTGTCTGGCTATGAGCACAACCTACCTAGTCAGCTAAGTGGAGGTATGCAGCAAAGGGTCGGTCTAGCCAGAGCTTTAGCTAACAACCCTGATATTTTGTTAATGGATGAAGCTTTTAGCGCGTTAGACCCACTAATTAGAAGTGATATGCAGGATGAACTTTTGGATTTACAAGAAGAAATGCAAAAGACCATCATTTTTATCACTCATGATTTAGATGAGGCGCTTAAAATTGGTGATAGAATAATGCTTATGAAAGATGGAGAAACAGTTCAAATAGGAACAGCTGAAGAAATTCTTTCTAACCCTGCTAATGACTATGTGAAGCGCTTTGTGCAGGGAGTTAATAGAAGTGAGATTTTAACAGCTGAAGATGTGATGGCAAAGCCGTTTACTACAGTTGGTGGTAATCAGGGACCGAGGGTTGCACTTAAAGAAATGAGAGAGCACGGTATCAACTCCGTATTAGTAACAGAGAAAAGAAAACTAAAAGGCGTTGTTCACATCGACGATGTTTATAAAGCCATAGAACAAGGTAAGAAAGAATTAAATGGGATAGTAAAAGAAAACGAGGTTAACACTGTGTATCCAGATACAAGCATACAAGAACTAATAGAGGTAACAGCTAGTGATTCCTTACCTACCGCAGTAGTTAATAAAGAAAATAAGCTGCTAGGTGTGGTTGTAAAGGGAAGCGTGCTAGAAGCCCTAATACCAGAAAGGGGTGAAGACAATGTTTCCTAAAATTCCTTTAGGAGAAGGAGCAGAATGGGTTGAAAACTTTTTAGTAGACAACTTTGGACTTCTTTTTAATTTAATTCGAGATGGAGTAGATGGTATAGTAGGTTTTTTACAAACAATGCTATATATGCCAATATATTGGGTTCCGCTAGCATTTGCTCTAATTTTTATGTTGCACTTTAAAATAGGCTTATCTGTTAATGATTTTAAACTTCCAAAATGGTTGACAGTTATCTTGTCTCTGATTATATCGGTTTTTGTAATACAGGGTCTTAACCTTGTGCTATTACCTTTCCTTTCGGTTAACATTGTTGGGTTAGCACTATTATTTTTTCTAACAAGATCTGTAAAGGTGACAGCTGCTCAAATCTTAATGTTTGTGGTGGCGTATGCGACTGGTATATTCGTACCTGAACTAACATCACCTATTATGTTTGCGGTTTTTATTGGTTCTTTAGCCTATACTCGCTCTGGAACTGGAGTAGCTGTTTTTGCTGCTTTAGGCATAATGCTAATAAGTAACATTGGGTTATGGGAGCAATCAGTACAAACTATTTCACTAATCTTAACTTCAACTCTTTTAGCATTAGTTATTTCAATACCATTAGGCATCTTAGCTGCAAAAAATGACACAGTTGATGCATTTTTAAGGCCTATTCTTGACTTTATGCAGACAATGCCTGCATTTGTGTACTTAATACCAGCGGTTGTGTTGTTTGACATAGGCTCTACTCCGGCGGCAGTTGCTACAATAATCTTTGCTATGCCTCCGGCTATTAGGCTTACAAATTTAGGTATAAGACAGGTGCCTGAAGAGTTAGTTGAAGCAGGGAAAGCTTTCGGTTCCACGCCTTCACAAATGCTTTTTAAAATTCAACTGCCACAAGCTATGCCTACTATCATGGCAGGTATTAACCAATGTATAATGCTTTCGCTTTCTATGGTAGTAATTGCTTCGATGATTGGTGCGAGAGGCTTAGGGAGTGTAGTAATGAGAGGTGTAAGCCAACTTGAGACAGGAGTAGGTTTTGAAGGTGGTATAGCTGTTGTTATTATTGCTATCATTCTAGATAGGCTTACCCAAGGGGTAAGCAAATAAAGAAAAAATAGATACAAAAATTTTTAAGGAGGTTTTTAGTTTTATGTTTAAGAAAAAAGGTTTTGTTTTATGTTTAGTTATCGTTTCAATTTTTGCGCTAGTAGCTGTAGGATGCGCTAACGGTGAGGCAGAAGTCCCTGGTGAAACTACGGATGAATCAGTTGTAGATAAGTTTGATGGAGAAATAACAGGGATCGACTCTGGAGCAGGTGTCATGGGAGCTGCAGAAGATGCGATTGCAGAATATGGTTTAGATATGGAACTAGTTGAGAGTAGCGATGCTGCAATGACAGCAAGTCTACAAAGAGCTTATGAAAATGAAGAGTACATTGTTGTAACAGGATGGGCACCACACTGGAAGTTTGCTGATTTTAACTTAAAGTTTTTAGAAGATCCTAAGGGTGTTTTTGGTGGAGAAGAGACTATTAACACTATAACTAGGCAGGATTTTGCAGATGAGCACCCAGAAGTAAACCAGTTTTTAGAAAACTACTTCTTAGGTGCAGAAGATTTAGCTGGAGCGATCGGTATGATGGAAGAGATAGATGATAGAGATGAAGCTGCGCAAGCTTGGATTGAAGAAAATAGAGAGCTTGTTGACAGCTGGACTGAAGGAATTGAAGTAAGTGAAGCAGGCGAACTAAGCGTTACCTATGTAGAGTGGGCCTGCGCAACAGCAAGTACTTATGTAGTAAGAAACATTCTTCAAGACGAGTTTGGATACGATGTAGAAGTTGATGCTCTACAAGCAGGAGCTATGTGGCAAGGGGTTGCTTCTGGTGCTGCAGACTTCTTATTAGCAGCTTGGTTGCCAGGAACTCATGAGAGTTACTATGCTGATTACAGTGATGATATCGTAGACTTAGGTCCAAACTATGAAGGGGCGGCTATAGGATTAGTTGTTCCAGAATATGTAGATGTGGACTCTATTGAAGAATTAGTTGAATAAATTTTTTAGGAATTGGTCATTTATATGGCCAATTCCTTTTTACTTTATGATTTAAATACATAAGTATTAATGTGCTAGAGTTAATAAGAATACATTGAAAAAAAGTTTTTTTATGGTATAATATTTCCTTAATAACAAAAAAGCATTTTGCCCCGTATAATCATTGGAATTGGCTGATGAGTATCTACCGAAGAACCAAAATTCTTCTGCTACGAGGGTATAGTACTCCTATACCCTCATTAGACTCTTTCTTTTAAGGCTAATGGGGATTTTTATATTAAAAAAGGAGTGTTAAATAATGAATGAAAAATTTATATCTATGGACGGACTAACTTTTGATGATGTGCTTTTAGTACCACAAAAATCCAATGTATTACCTCACAAAGCAAACTTAAAAACACAACTTACCAAAGATATCACTTTGAATGTTCCACTTCTTAGTGCGGGAATGGATACTGTTACAGAAGCAAAAACAGCCATTGCCATGGCAAGAGAAGGTGGTATAGGTGTAATACACAAGAATATGAGTATAGCGCAGCAAAGCTCAGAAGTGGACAAAGTAAAACGATCAGAACACGGAGTAATAACAGATCCTTTTTACTTAAAAGAGGATGATATCTTAGAAGATGCTTCAAAAATCATGGCAAAATATAGGATATCAGGAGTTCCCATATGCCGTGATGAAAAGCTTGTGGGGATTATAACCAATAGAGATTTAAGGTTTGTGGAAGATTTAACTCAACCTATAAAAGAGGTTATGACAAAAGATAACCTAATAGTTGCTAAGGAAGGAACTAACCTAAGCCAAGCTAGAGAAATACTAATGAAGCATAAGATCGAAAAACTTCCTATAGTAGATGAAAGTTTTAACCTAAAGGGACTTATAACAATCAAAGATATTGAAAAAGCAAAGATGTATCCTAACTCCGCAAAAGATAAAAATGGAAGACTGTTAGTAGCTGCAGCCGTTGGCACAGGAGCTGACACGATGGAAAGGGTATCTGCATTAGTTGATGCTAAAGTCGATGTAATAGTTGTAGACACTGCTCATGGTCACTCTCAGGGGGTACTAGATACAGTTACAAAGATTAAAAATGAATTTTCTAGCATACAGGTTATTGGCGGTAATGTAGCTACCCCAGAGGCAACAGAAGACCTAATATCCGCAGGGGCTGATGCAGTAAAAGTAGGAATAGGACCAGGATCTATTTGCACAACAAGGGTTGTTGCTGGAGTAGGAGTTCCCCAAATAACTGCAGTTTATCAATGTAGCCAAGTTGCAAAAAAACACAACACCCCTATAATTGCTGATGGCGGTGTTAAGTACTCTGGAGACATTGTAAAAGCGCTTGCTGCTGGCGCATCTACTGTTATGTTGGGAAGCTTGCTAGCAGGAACCGATGAAAGTCCAGGAGAGACTGAGATTTACGCAGGAAGAAGCTATAAAGTCTATAGAGGAATGGGATCTATGGGTGCTATGGAAAAAGGAAGTAAAGATAGATACTTCCAACACAACCAGAAAAAGTTAGTTCCTGAAGGTGTAGAGGGCAGGGTGCCGTATAAGGGCTACCTTTCAGACACAATTTATCAGCTGCTAGGCGGTATAAGGGCAGGGATGGGATACTGCGGTGCTGCAGATATAAAATCCTTAAACAATGACGCTAAATTTGTAAAAATAACAGGAGCTGGGCTGCAGGAAAGCCACCCTCATCATATAGATATTACAAAAGAGGCACCAAACTATAGCTAATTGGTATATTATCACTTTAGATGGAAAACATAGCCTTAAAAGGGCGGTGTTTAAATGGATAAAAAGTGTATCATATGTAGTTTTCACAAGCAAAAGGGTATGAAGATATTAGACAGTTTTATCTGTACAAGATGTATTAACTTGATATCTACTACCGAGGTGGAAAATCCTAATTACTCCGATATTTTAAATAGGATGAAAAAAATTTGGAATTGTGATGGACAAGCGGCAGAAAGTTAACTTGATGCGTGCTTGTCCTTTTTCTTTTATCCACCTTATATTCTTTTCTGTTATAATATAGTTAAACCTCAAAATAGGAGGACAAAAAATTGTCTTTATTTGATATAATACCTACAAGGCAAAATAAAAGTAATCGAGTTAGTTTCTATATGCCGGGTCATAATTGCGGCTTGCTTTTACCTAACAGGTTTAAAAGTAAATTATATAGATATGATACAACTGAGGTAGACTGTTTTGATGACTACCACAAACCTAAAAGAATAATTAAAAATAGCGAGAAAATGTTAAGTAAAGTTTTTGATAGCATAAGCAGCTTTTATCTTGTAAACGGTTCAACTAGCGGTATTTTAGCGGGGATGTCCTTTTTATTTAAAGAAAATAAAAAGGTACTAATACCTAGAGACTGCCATAAATCTATTATTAATGGGTTAATAGTGACAGGTGCAACCCCAGTATACATAACACCTAAATACGATGCTGTATTAGACATGACTTTACCTACTACTTTGCAGGATATAAAAAAGGCTCATAACAAAAATAGTGATATCGAAGGGATAGTTCTAACATATCCAAACTATTATGGCCTATATCCGACAAACTTACGAGAGATTATAAAATACTGTAAGCAACAAGGATTAAAAGTATTATTAGATGAATCACATGGCGCCCACCTATACTTTACTGATTTTAAAAAAAAACTAGGAAACTTATGTAATGCTGACATAGTTGTTAATAGCTGTCATAAAAACTTATTTGGACTTACACAAACAGCAATGTTACATGTAAATAATAATGAATATAGTAGTAAGGATATAAAAAATCATATTTCATTATATAAAACTACTAGCCCATCTTATATACTCTTAGCTTCTATAGACTATACAAGAAAGATTTATAAAGTTAACGGAGAAAAAATCCTTGAAGATACTGAGAAAATAAGCGGTTATATGCAGGAATTATTAAAAAAATATAAAATACAATATATTAAAGAATTTCCAACCGATTATTTTATAGACCCAACTAAAGTAACTGTAATGTTTGATCATTCTAATGTAGCAGCAAAAGTGGGAAGGTTTCTTAACGCACATGGGGTTTACCCTGAGCTTATCGAAGGTAGAAAAATGCTGTTTTTGTTAAAACCTAATCATAGCAAAAAAGATATTAAAAAAACTGTACTTTTGATAAAAAGAGGTTTAAACGGTTTTAATTTAGAAGAAAAAAATGAGTTAAAATTTGAGCTGCCTAGCCAAATGCAACAGGCTATTACTCCAAGAACTGCATTTTATAATTCTTCTAAATGGGTGCCGATTAGAAAGGCAATAGGCAAAGTTTCAAATAACACCATAACCCCATACCCGCCTGGAATCCCTATTGTTATGCCTGGAGAAGTAATTACAAAAGAGGCAATAGATTATATACAAAAATTCATAGGAGTTATTCACGGCATTGAAGGTGGCCATATACAAGTAAATAGATAGGAAGTGGAAAAATGGAAACAAAAGGAAAGTTCATAGTTATAGAAGGTCCTGACGGAGCTGGGAAAACAACTCAAGCCCAAAAGTTATGCGAACTATTTGAGCAAAAAAGGATAAACTATTTATATACAAGAGAACCAGGAGGAACAGACGTTGGAAATGAGATAAGAAAAATTTTGCTAGATTTTAAAGGGGATATTAACCCAATAACAGAAACAATATTATATAGTGCAGCAAGAGCTCAGCTGATTCAAGAAGTTATAAAGCCGAAATTAAATGCCGGTGTTAACGTTATAGCTGATCGATATGTGTTTTCTAGTATTGTTTATCAAGGTCTAGGTTTGGGAGTAGAAGAAAATATAGTAGCTGAAATAAATAAAATAGCTACAGAAAACCTTCTGCCAGATTATACATTTTACTTAGACCTAGATATAGAAAGTTCGTTAGGCAGGATAACTGGCAAAAAAGATAGGATAGAGCAAAGGGGACTAGAGTATTTTAAAAAAGTAAAAGAAGGTTATATTTCTTTGTCTAAAAAGTACCCCATTATCACTATTGATGGTAATAGGAGTAAAGAAGATGTCTTTAAGGACATAGCCGGTCATATGGGGTTACTTTAAAAAAAGGAGGGGAAAAAATGAAATTAGTAGTGGCGGTTATTCAAGATAAAGATAGCGGCAAATTGTTAGAGGCTTTAGTTGAAGATGGATTTAAAGCTACTAAGCTAGCTAGTACGGGAGGCTTTTTAAAGGCGGGTAATACGACAGTTTTAATAGGAGTAGAGGATAACAAAACCCAGCAAGTAGTTAAGCTTATTAAAAAGATATGTAAGGCTAGAGAGAAGACTGTAACTACGATGTCCCCAATCGGTGGGGCAGTGGAATCATATGTACCTTATCCTGTAGAAATTGTAGTTGGAGGCGCTACTATATTTGTTTTAGACGTGGACCAGTTTGAAAGAGTATAGCATAGAAGGAGTATTATAATGGAGGTAATAGGACAAAATCACATACTAGATTATTTTAAAAAAGTGACAAATCATAATCAGTTGAGCCACTGTTACATTATTCATGGTAATAAAGGAACAGGCAAAAAAACCATTTCTAGAAAAATAGCTCAGATAATTGCCTGCTCTAAAAATGGCTGCGGCCATTGTCGAACCTGTCAAAACATCCTAGGTGGAAGCCATCCAGATGTTTTAATGTATAGAAACGATGGGAAAAACGTGAAGCTTGAAAATATTTCAGAGTTTAAAAACGGGGGGAAATTTTCCCCCCTAGAAATCTCTAAAAAGATTCTTATTTTAGAAGATACCGAGATGTTAACTCCACAAGCTGCAAATAGCATCTTGACGATGATAGAAGAGCCTCCGGAATATCTTGTAATAATATTACTGACAAATAATTTAGATAAAGTGCTGCCTACGGTTAAATCTCGGGCAGTTCCATTTAAAATTATGCCGCTAAAGAAAAGCATATTAGAAAAATATTTATGTGAGAACAAACACTTAGACAAAAAAGAAGCTTTATCCATAGCAAACTTTAGTCAAGGATCGCTAGGACAAGCTATAAGATTAGCGGAAACTAATTTTTTAAGTGAAAGAGAGAAGGTTATTGAACTAATTCTAAAATTTAAAGATAACAGCATTTCATATGCTGACATAGAATCTAACGTGAAGGATATGGATCACCATTTAATTTTAGACTTGCTTACTTTTTGGTATAGAGATGTATTATACTTACAAAAGGGTGGAGACAAAACAAAAATCGTAAATTTTGAATACTATGATATACTAATAGAAAGGGAATGGTTAGACCCTTTTTTGGCAATGAAAAAAATAGATGAGGTCAGAGTTAACTTAGACTATAAAGGAAACTTTATACTCAATCTAGAAGTCCTTTTTATGAGACTACAGGAGGTTTAAAATGGAATTATATGATGTAGTAGGAGTACGCTTTAAAAAAGCAGGCAAGATATATTACTTCAGCCCAGACAAGTGGGAACTAGAAGTTGGAGATAGTGTTATTGTAGAAACAGCTAGGGGTTTAGAGTATGGAGATGTTGTTGTTTCCCCTAAGGAAGTAGAAGAAAGTGAGTTAATCCTACCTTTAAAAAAGGTTATAAGGAAGGCTACATCTAACGACAAAAAAATGATGGAAGATAACATAGAAAAAGCTGAAGAAGCCTTTAAAACTTGCACAGAAAAGATAGAAAGTCACAATCTAGACATGAAATTAATTGACGTGGAATACACATTTGACGCTTCAAAAATTATTTTTTACTTTACTGCTGATGGTAGAATTGACTTTAGAGAGCTTGTTAAGGATCTTGCGGCTGTTTTTAGAACTAGGATAGAACTACGCCAAATTGGAGTTAGGGATGAAGCAAAAATGTTAGGTGGCCTAGGATGTTGTGGAAGACCTCTTTGCTGCAACACCTTTTTAGGAGAGTTTGAGCCGGTATCTATAAAAATGGCAAAAGAACAAAACCTATCCCTAAACCCCAATAAAATATCCGGCATTTGTGGTAGGCTTATGTGCTGCTTAAGATATGAGAATGAACATTATAAGGAAGCTAACAAAGAGTTGCCCAATGTAGGACATAGGGTAAAAACTAAGGTAGGAAAAGGTAAGATAGTAGAAGTGAATCCACTAAAGTCTAACGTTAAGGTAGAGCTCGATGATAGCAGAACCTGGGTGGATTTCCCCGCTGCAGAAGTAGAAATCGATAAGGAATAGGGGGAGGGTAATGGAACAAGAAATTAGGTTATTAGAAGATAAGCTTGAGGAGTTTTACCGAACTTTAAAGGACTTAAAGGAAAAGGCCAATACCTTAAAGCAAGAAAATCAAAGATTAGAAAAAGAAAATAAATGGCTAAAAGAACAGCTTCCAAACTCTAAAAAGAAAAAGAATGTAACAACTGTAAAAGAAGGCCAGGACGCTCTAGCTAGACTGTATAATGAGGGTTTTCATATATGTCACTTACATTATGGCAGCTTAAGGGAAGAGGGAGACTGTTTGTTTTGCATTTCGTTGTTAAAAAAATAATATCGTGTTTATTTATAAGCAGCAGCTCTATCTTCACAAAGAAGGTTAGAGCTGCTGTCGTTAGATGTATTTAAAAAGAAGGTGAGCGCAATTAAGTCCAAAAATATTAGAGTAGATGATTTGCAGCGTAAAGACTTAAAGATAGTACAAGACCCCAATCTATACATGTTTACCATGGATGCAGTGCTACTTTCTCACTACGCAACCGTTAAAAATAACTGTAAGGCCATAGACCTTGGGACAGGAACCGGTGTAATCCCCCTTTTAATGTCAGCTAGAGGTAAGTTTAGTATAATTTTTGCCGTAGAAATACAAAAACAGCTGGCAAGCCTTGTAAAAAAGTCTGTCCAATTAAATAAGCTAAACCATTTAATTAAAGTGGTAAATGAAGATATAATGAAGGGACTTCCAGGTATCCCTAAAAATTATTTTGATTTAGTTACTATAAATCCTCCTTACTTGAAATATGATAAAAACATAGAAAAAACTTCTAAAAATATTGGCAAACGTGAGCTTTGCGGTGATTTAGAAGGTTTTATTTCAATAACAGGTAAACTGCTGAAAGTGGGAGGAAAAGTTGCTATGGTACAATCAGCTCATCGGCTTGCTGACACTTTGGAACTGCTAAAAAAGTATAAATTAGAACCAAAAAGGTTTAGGCTTGTGCAGCCTAATTTAGAAAAAGAACCTACAGTCTTTTTAGTAGAAGCTATAAAGGGAGCAAAGCCTGGACTTAAGGTTAATAAAACCTTAATAATCAATAAAAACGATAAAGAGTACACACAAGAAGTATCCAACTTATACTTTGGAGAAGGTGGTCTTTTATAATGGGAAAACTTTTTTTAGTATCAACACCTATAGGAAATCTTGAAGATATATCATATAGGGCTATTAGAACTTTAAAAGAGGTTGATATGGTAGCGGCAGAAGACACAAGAAGGACAGGAATACTCTTAAAAAAGTTTGACATTAAAAAACCTATGATTTCTTATCATAAGTTCAATGAAAAAAAGCAAGTGGAAAAAATAATAACACACCTACAAGAAGGGAACGAGGTAGCCTTAGTCTCAGATGCTGGGACCCCGGCAATATCCGATCCAGGATATATACTAGTGGAGAAGGTAATAGCAGAAGGCTTTGAGGTTTCAGCAATACCGGGACCCTGTGCTTTTATTTCTGCCTTGGCAATGTCTGGCCTAGATACAACATCCTTTACCTTTTTTGGATTTATGCCTAAACAGAAGGGTAGAAAAAACGAATTTATAAAAGAGATGTTAGAGCATAACAAAACCTCAGTTTTTTACCAAAGCCCTCACGACTTCTCAGATACCTTAGAACAAATATACAAGCTACAGCCCAACAAAAAAATCGTCGTAGTAAGAGAGATAACAAAGGTATTTGAAGAAAGAAAGGATGGAACTGCGGAAGAACTTTTAGCATATTTTTGCAACGGGATAAAAGGTGAGATAACAATGCTGTTGCCTAAGGCAGAAAAAAAGAAGCCTAAACTTGAAGAGGGGGCAGTCATGGTAAAAGAGCTTGTAGATGACGGGAGGTTTCTAAAAGAGGCGTGTAAAGAAGTAGCCCTAAACACAGGCCTATCTCAGAGAGATTTATACCAGCATTATATTAAGAAATAATATGGTTTTCATTGTATAAAAAAAAAGACGGGTCTTTACCCGTCTTAAAATATATAAATAGCCAGCAAACTTACCTACTTAAGTTCAGCTTTACAATTTTCGCATACATTTTTAGATTTAAAGTGTGTAATACCCTCAGCTTCTCCACAAAAGATACACGCAGGATTATACTTTTTAAGTACAACTTTTTCACCATCAACATAGATTTCTAGAGAATCTTTTTCGCTGATATTTAAAGTTCTTCTAAGTTCTATAGGTAACACGACTCTTCCAAGCTCGTCCACCTTCCTAACGATACCTGTTGACTTCATAGGCTCCCCTCCCTTTCTACAAATTTCGACATTTTCATTGTACCAATTAATTCCATGACAGTCAATAACCAAAAAGTAAATAAATGGAGGTTTGTGATGGTATTTGATAACGAGTTAATAAGAAAAATTAAGAAAGTTAACGAAGATTTGTCGACTGCTCAAAAAAACACCCCTTCTAGGTTAGAGCTAAAAGAGAAACTAGCAGAAGCGGGAGGCATATTTTCTAAAATTAAAGAAAATGTAAACCTAGATATTAATCTTATGGGAGTAGATGGTTCTTTTAATAGTTATGGGGCCAATTATCCCCATCAAATTTTTGTGTTTCGAGCATTGGCAAAGACGACCAAGGGGTATGAGCACGTGGTAAGTGATGTGCTTTACCCTATGGATAGTGAGGTTAGGGCACAAATTACCAAGATAAGTAGTGAAAAAAACATTTCCCAAAATGATGCTATGGCCAAGCTAATTAAGGTGAAGCTGGCATCTATGGAGGTTCAAGCAGCCTTAGGAGGTTTAGAAAAAACTAAACCCGATGTTATATTTATGGATGGCTCTTTAATTAGATACAAAATTGAAGATGCCGATGGGTGGGGAGAGTTACAAGCTAAATGCTTATCTAACGATATAAAACTAGGCGGTGTTATAGAAGAAATAGGGACAAACACACTTTCTAGAAAGATAGACTTAGAAGGTTATGACCGGGAAACTCTTTTTAATTTGTTTGAACTTTACGAGCAACTAACATTTCACCAGATTAAGGAAGGGCTTTCCACGGTGTTTTATCGTCCTAGTAAAGACCCTCACCCAGTGGCTATGGATTGCTTAACTAACCAAAAAGAAGGAATTGACGAGTTAATTGGGTTAGCCAGTAGTCTTACCCCTAAAAGAGGGAGAGGTATACCTGTCTGGCTTGATATTGTTGATAATGAAGTAAGGGTGACAAACAAAGCTATTAACGCTTTAATAGAAAACCATTTAGATGAAAAAGTAAAAAGGGTGTTTTTGTCACCTAAAAGAGATAAAAGAATAATCTAGGGAGGGATAAAGCAGTGCAAGTAGTAGGAGAAACGACCCAACAACAGGTTTGGATTGCAACCGAAGAGAGGAAAATAAGGATAAACGAAATAATAATTATCGAGGATAAAGACTTAGGCAACTTAAGGGGAGAGGTAGTAGAAACTATGAGCTATAATCCTTTCATCCCACTAAACTTAAATGGCAGCTTAATGGAAAGCAATGTAGTTGAATCCCTTTCTAAGTTAGGTTATGACATAGGGGGAAGTGAAATAAATATAGCTAAAGTGAGCCTATTTACTGAAGCGCCTTACCCTGTCAGTACGGGCTGCAAAGCTCGGGTTCCTGAATTTGAGGAAGTGAAGGATTTAATTTTGTTTGGCAGCAAGGAAGAAGGATTGGTACTTGGAGAAATAAAGAGTACACAAGGGATGTACGAGTCTTTGCCAGAATCTTTAAAGGACATAGCAAAAGTTTTAGAAGGTAAAGAGCTGTCACAAAACGGAGTGCCTTTTATATTCCCAGTTAAGGAAATGCACCAATACCCGCATATGGGGATATTCGGAGGGTCAGGATCAGGCAAATCATATGGTATAAGAGTATTACTAGAAGAGGTAATGAGACAACAAGTTCCTATGTTAATTTTCGACCCTCATTATGAGATGGAGTTCAAAGGGGAGGCGATGTTTGAGTCTAGATATTCTGTGGTAACTTTGGGCGAGGATGTGGGTGTTGAGTTTTCCAGCCTTACTACAAGGGACCTTATAAATCTTTTAGGAGCGTCGCATACACTTACTGAGTCTATGGTTAATGCTGTCGAAGTTTTACATAAAAGGAATGATTCTTTGTTAAGCTTCACCAAAAGAATAGAGGACCTTTTGACAGCCCTGGAACTGGGAAAAGGAAGCTTAGAAAAAATTGACTTTAATGCAGATAACGATCCTAAAAAAACACAGCGGCTTAAAAGCCTACTAGATCAATATGGCAGTGTTCCTTTAGCTTCTGTCAAAGGTATACAGTGGAGGTTAAAGAGGTTAGAGTATGCGGGGCTATTTGTACAGAATACCGACAAAATAGAACTAGCCATTTTATCTAGGAAATCAGCTGTTATACAAGGTCCAGTTTGGCTTTTAGGAGTTTTTGCTACCTATGTAATAGGACATTTTTATCACCAAAGAAGGCAGTACAAAGATGGGAGCAAAGATGAATTTTATCCGCCCTTTATCATCGTGACTGATGAGGCTCATAACTTTGCTCCTAAGGGATACGAGTCTCCCTCAAAATCGGTTATAAAGGAGATTGCTCAAGAAGGTAGAAAATATGGGGTGTTTTTATTGCTGGCAACCCAAAGACCAACCCTGCTAGATGAGACAGTAACAGCACAGTTAAATACCAAGCTCATTTTCCGTACAGTAAGAGGTACGGATATAGCAACTTTGAGAGAAGAAACGGATTTAACTGAGAGGGAGTGCAAAAGATTACCCTATTTAAAAAGTGGAGACGTTTTTTTATCTTCAGCTATTTTTGGAAGGACCATAGCTGCCAGAATTAGAGTGGCACTTACAGAAAGTCCATTTTCTCAAAACCCTTTTGACGAGCTAGAAAGTGTGTCATTAAACAAAACTGAAGATATATTTAAAAGCATCATTCCTTTTTTGCCAATAACTAGCGCAGACTTTGCCGATGTTTTGAAAAAGTTAGAGGACATTAACTCTATAGAGGAGTTATCGCAGAAGCTTTCTGATCTTTCTGCGGAAGGTTATATTTATGAAGAGAAAACTCCTTTTGGTAAGCTATATAAAGAAAAATAAATATAGTAGGGAAATTGACATATAATAACATAGAGGATATAATATTTTTACAATTGAAAAGACATAAGTGCATTGACGTAAAATGAGTAATTGGATCCTAAAATTACAGAGAGTTGCCTATTTGGTGGAAAGGTGACATTTTAGACTGGTGAACATGGTTTTACAGAGCACTTACGGTAGTTACGTTATAACTGAAGTCTACTGACTTGACTGAGAATGTCCAAGTGGCATTAAAGTTAGGGTGGTACCGTGGAGTTTATGCTTCGCCCCTACATACCTAAAGGGCGAAGCTTTTTGTTTTTTAATAGATAATACTAAAGGGAGGTTTTTAGTTTGACTAAAAAAAGATTCTATATAACAACACCTATTTATTACCCAAGTGATAAGCTACATGTGGGACACTGCTTAACTACAGTTATTGCTGATGTAATTAGCAGGCACAAAAGATTTACTGGATACGAGGTTAGATATTTGACCGGCACAGATGAGCATGGGCAGAAGATTCAAGAAAGAGCTAAGCAAGATGGACAAACCCCAGAAGAGTTTGTGGCGAAAATTAGAGAGTGGATTAAGGATCTATGGGAAGTGTTGGACATACAATACGATGACTTTATTGCAACAACAGAGAAAAGGCACAAAAAAGTAGTACAAATGATATTTGAAAAGTTACATGCAAAAGGTGATATTTATAAAGACTACTATGAGGGGCTTTATTGTACCCCATGTGAATCGTTTTGGACACAAAGGCAGCTAGCGGAAGGAAACTGTCCTGACTGTGGGCGTCCAGTAAAGAAAGTTAAAGAAGAAAGCTACTTTTTCAAGCTATCTAAGTATGCACCACAGCTAATTGAGCATATCGAAAAAAACCCTGACTTTATCCAACCTCAATCCCGTAAAAATGAGATGTTGAATAACTTCCTAAGGCCGGGGTTAGAGGACTTATGTGTTTCGAGAACCACGTTTGACTGGGGAGTAAAAGTGCCCTTTGATGACAAACACGTGGTATATGTTTGGCTAGACGCTTTAGTTAATTATATTTCCACCATTGGCTTTGGAAAGGATGAAGAAACCTTTAATAAGTGGTGGCCAGCAGACCTTCATTTAATGGCTAAAGACATCGTGAGATTTCATTCAATATACTGGCCGATATTCTTAATTGCTCTAGACTTACCCTTGCCTAAAAAGGTTGTAGCACACGGATATTTGTTGTTTGATAATGATAAAATGTCAAAATCTAAAGGAAATGTAGTAGATCCTAGAGTTTTAGTGGATAAATACGGAGTAGATGCATTAAGGTACTATTTATTAAAAGAATCATCGATTTCAAGTGATGGCAATTTTTCCGAAGAAGCATTGGCTAAAAGAGTAAATTATGATTTAGCAAACGATCTAGGAAATCTGGTAAGTAGAACAATTACTATGATTGAAAAGTATAATGATGGAACTATTTTGCCGCCTACAAATCCTGAAAAGATAGATGAAGAGCTTATACAGATGGCGAGTGCGCTGCCAGAGAAAGTAGAGCATAACGTAAACAGCGTAAATTTAAGTGAAGTCATGTCAGACATTTGGCAGCTAGTTTCCAGAACAAACAAATATATCGATGAGACTACACCATGGATTTTAGCAAAAGATGAAGAAAACAAGGAACGTTTAAGCACAGTTTTATACAACCTAGCAGAATCCATACGAGTAACAGCTGTGATATTAACGCCCTTTTTACCAAACACGTCGGAGAAAATTTTTGCTCAGCTTAATGTAGCAAAAAAAGAGCAAAATTGGGACCATAAAGACTGGGGGCTTTTAAAAGAAGGGACAAAAGTTCAAAAGCAGCCTCCTATGTTCCCGAGAATAGACCTAAAGAAGTTTGAAAAGGATGCTAGTAGTAGTAAAGGTGATAAAAAAGATGTCAAGGCTACAAAAGAGAAAACAAAAAAAGAGGCCGATAAAACTCAGCAAATTGACATTAACCACTTTTCACAAGTTCAACTAAAAGTTGCAGAAGTTTTAGAAGCAGAAAAAGTGGAGAAGGCAGACAAACTGCTAAAAGTTAAACTAAGTGTAGGTGATACACAGCGCCAAGTAGTAGCAGGCATAGCCAAAAGCTACGCTCCCCAAGAGTTAATCGGGAAAAAGGTTATATTTGTAGCTAACCTTAAGCCAGCTAAGTTAAGGGGAATTGTATCTGAGGGTATGATTTTAGCAGCAGAGGATGCACAAGGAAATCTAGTGTTATCTAGTTTAGACAAAGAGATAGAAAGTGGAACAGAAGTTAGGTAAAGGAGGTATAAAATGCAATTAATAGATAGCCACTGTCATATAGACAATGAAAAATATACAGAAACTCCGGAAGAAATAGCTATAAAAGCAAAAAGCCACGGTGTTAAGGCGATGATAAATGTGGGTTATGATCTTAATTCATCCAAAAACGCTGTCAAGCTGAGTGTAAAGATACCTCAATTGTACAGCGCCGTAGGGATACATCCTCATGATGCAAAAAAAGCTCCCACTGGTTACCTTAACCAATTAGCGGAGCTGACAAAAAATCAGAAGGTGGTAGCTTTAGGGGAAATAGGACTTGATTATCACTACAATTTCTCATCGCCAGAAATTCAAAAAAAAGTTTTTAAAGAGCAGCTACAGTTAGCCTACGATTTAGACATCCCTTTTATAATTCATCAACGGGAAGCAGTAGGGGATATGTTAGAAATTATAAAAAGATTTCCTAAACCCCCTCAAAAAGCAGTTTTCCATTGTTTCTCGGGAAGTTCTGAACTGGCTAAGGAGTTAATTACCATGGGTTATTATATATCTGTAGGAGGTCCTGTTACATTTAAAAATGCAAAAAAACCAAAACAAGTTGCAAAAGATATATCTTTGGAAAACTTACTGGTGGAGACCGACTGCCCTTACCTAACACCCCATCCTTTTAGAGGAAAAACAAACTACCCTCACTATGTTAAATATGTGGTGGAGGAAATAGCGGCCATTAAAGGAATATCAAAAGAAGAAGTGGCCAGTAAAACCTTAGAAAATACAGAGCAATTGTTTGGGATGAAAGTAAACAGCTTATAGGGGGTAAAATATTGAAGGAAGTCATAGTTGTCGAAGGAAAGAACGATTATCATGCTGTTAAGCGGGCAGAACCAAAAGCGGAGATAATCACTACCAGCGGTTTTGGTATAAGTGCTGAAACCATGGCCAGAATAAAACGGGCATATAAAAAAAGAGGGGTTATAATACTTATGGACCCAGACCATGTAGGAGAGATCATACGCAAAAAGTTAGCTGCCCAATTTCCAAAAGCTAAGCACGCCTTTGTTTCGAGAGAAAAAGCTATAGAAAATGATGATATAGGGATAGAAAATGCTCAGCCGGGTGAAATAAAAAGGGCTTTAAGTAAAGTGAGGACTACAGGTTCACAGATAGAGCAGGAGTTTAATATGGACGATCTTTTGTTTGCAAAACTTACTATTTCCTCTAAATCTGCAAAAAGGCGAGCAAAACTTGGGGCTCTTTTAGGGATTGGCTATGGAAATAGCAAGACGTTTTTAAAAAGGTTAAATCAGTTTGACGTAACGAGAGAAGAGTTTAATGAAGGGCTAAAAAAGCTGGATGGTGAACAAAATGTCTAATGTAACAAAGGTACAGCAAATTAAGGAGTTTATGGCACAGCAAGGCTTTAGCATAAAGAAGAAGTTTGGTCAAAATTTTTTAATAGATAAAAATGCACTAGAAAAAATAGTTACTGCTACAGAGCCCGATAACAATACAACAGTTTTAGAAATAGGTCCAGGCTTAGGAGTGCTTACCAATAAGTTAGCTGACAGTGCCGGCAAGGTGATATCAATAGAGATTGATAAAACCTTAGAAAGTCATTTAAAGGAGCTTGAAAAAAAACGCGAGAATATTAACGTTGTTTTTTCTGATGCATTGAAGCTAGACTTAAGTGAACTATTAAAAAAAGATATCAGTGAGGGCCGCAAGTTAAAGGTCACAGCGAACTTGCCTTACTATATAACCACTCCATTACTTTTCAAAATGCTAGAAAGTAAAGTGGAATTTGAAAGTTTAACATTAATGATGCAGTTAGAGGTCGCCCAGAGGATACTAGCAAGTCCTGGAGGAAAGGAGTATGGCAACTTAACTGTTGCTGTTCAGTATTATGGAGAGGCTAGTATGGTTACAAAAGTACCACCTAGCTGTTTTTACCCTCAGCCTAAGGTAGACTCCGCAGTGATAAACATAAAGCCCAGAGACAAAAGCGTTAAAGTGTTAGATGAGACATTTTTCTTTAGGCTAATTAAACAAGCTTTTAGCAAAAGAAGAAAAACTTTAGTCAATAATTTAGAGCCGTTAGCTGACTTAAGTAAATGCGAGCTAACTCAAATACTAGAGGAGCTAGACATAGATGGAAAGAGAAGGGCTGAAACCCTTAGCATAGAAGAGTTTGCGAAAGTAAGTGATGAATTAATTAAATACGTCAAGAAATAAGGGAAGGTGCCTAAATTGGTGCCTTCCCTTATTTATAGCAAACAAATATTTTATCAGCTACATATACTAAATTAGAATAAGGGGGGTGAAATAATGGAATTTAAAGTTGGTGATATTGTGGCTAGAAAATCTTATAAATGCGATATCTACTTCGCTGTTTATGAGATTGATTGGGATAAGAAGATAGCTTATTTAAAAGGTTTAGACTTAAGAATTCAAGCCGATGCCCCTTTAAGAGATCTAAAAAAAATAAACTCAAAAGAATTAATTAAGCACAAAAGAGAAATGATGATTACTAAGATGAAATGTATTAACAAAATAGAGTCCGCTCGTAAACAAGAGCAGATTAACTTGGGGATTCAAAGAGGAGACTCTAAATCAAAATATTATGAAATACCGGGAAAGATAGTTCACATTGATGGAGATAAGGAGTATCTCAAAACATGTACCCTAACTTACAGACAATTAAACCTAAATGTTGTGCCATTTTTTATAGCAGAAAAAGATCAACCTAGAGAGGTTGGAAGAATAGTTAAAGAACATTCCCCTGACATACTAGTAATTACAGGACATGATGGTATCAATAAAGAGAGCAAATACTACCGCAACTCTAAACACTTTATTTTAGCTGTAAAAAAAGCTAGAAAAGTAGAGCCAAATAAAGACGACTTGTTTATTTTTGCTGGAGCATGTCAAAGTGATTATGAAGGAGTAATTGAAGCTGGGGCAAACTTTGCTAGCTCCCCAAACCGAGTTTTGATACATTGCCTAGACCCTGTTATAGTAGCACAAAAGGTAGCTTATACACCTATATCAAAGATAATTAGTATTGAGGAAGTTATTGAAAATACTATAACCGGAATGGACGGTATAGGTGGCATTGAAAGTGTAGGAAAGTTTAGACTAGGATTACCAAAGTATAAGGAGGACAGCAAAAATGAGAGGCATTAAAAACGTTAATATCTCTAAAGATAACACGAAATCCACGGTGGATATCAAAATCCAAGGTGGCTTTAAATATGATATAGACAGTGACAGCCAAGACATTAAGGTAAATATAGAGCCTAAGGAAGACTTTAAGCCCAGTCCACAACCAGGGCTAAAACCTTTAGAGGGTAAAACAATAGTATTAGATCCTGGGCATGGAGGGTCAAATACTGGCGCTGTAGGTAACGGACTTTTAGAAAAGGAGGTAGTCCTTGAGATTTCTCTGATAGCTGAGAAAAAGCTAAAAGACCAAGGAGCAAATGTACTTTTAACTAGGCGACAGGATAGAAGAGTAAGCTTATCGGAGAGGGTGAGGGTAGCTAATGATAACAATGCTGATATCTTTGTCAGCGTTCATGTCAATGGATTTACAGATCCAACTGCTAGAGGAACGGAAACTTACTGGTACACAAGGGGAAGTAGCAGTAGTAGGCGTCTTGCCCAAATAATGCAAAGAAGAATGCTCTCCGCCCTCAACAGAAGAGATAGGGGGGTAAAACAAGCTAACTTTTACGTTTTAAGGGAAACTGATATGCCTGCGGTATTACTAGAGCCATTATTTATAACAAACCCTGAAGAAGCAGAGCTAATTCAAAGAAAAGAAACTAAAGAAAAAATAGCAGAAGTAATTTTAAATGGAATAATTGAATTTTATTCTTGACAACATGGGCATTACCTTGCTATAATAATACTTTTATTTGACAATAGGTAATAAAAATGTTAGAATATAATAAATTAAATTTATTATGTTAAGAGGTGATGCCTTTTGGCTAAGCAGACTCCTTTGGCTAAAAAGAACTTGGCTAATAAGAACCCCTTGACCACAATTCGTACAGATCTTGAAGCATACATTGGACAAAAAATCATGCTTAAGGCAAATAGGGGCCGTAAAAAAGCTATTGAGAGAACAGGCGTTTTAGAACAAACGTATCCGTCCCATTTTCTAGTCAGAATAGATGAGGAAAACTTTAAGCGCAGGCTTTCATTTTCCTACGCCGATGTCTTGACAGAAACAGTGGAGTTAACTCTCTTCAAGCCTGACACCGACGAAAAGGTGAGATTTTCTGTTTCATAGCAATAAAAAGATATATATAAAAAAAACACAGCAAATAGCTGTGTTTTTTTTATATATATATCTTAAACTTTTAGCAAATTAGGAATATATATAATATAAAGGGGGGAGCAAAATGACAGTGGGACTAACCTTAAGTGGAGGGGGACAAAAAGGCATAGCCCATCTTGGAGTTATAAAGGGAATAGAAGAGGACGGGTTAAAATTTAACTGTATGAGCGGAACAAGCGCAGGCGCCATAATTAGTTCGTTATATGCTACAGGCAAAAGTTTTGATCAAATCTTGAGAATCGTTAAAAGCTTAGAAAGGTCTGATGTTTTAGATCTTAATATCAATTTTTGGCAAGTAGTTACACTGAAGTTGGCGTTGCTTTTTAAAGTGTTTGACTTTGAGCAAACAGTGTACTGGGGATTGTTTGCCGGTGAACGGCTGAAAAGTATACTAGAAAAAAACCTTCCTAATGTTCCGATTAAAGATGTGGACGCTACTCCACTGGCTATCACTGCAGTTGATGTGCATACCGGGCAGGATGTAATTTTTACAAATAGGAAAGAAAAGCTTGCTCATTTTGGAAACGTTATTGACGATATACCTTTACCGCTAGCTGTTAGGTCGAGTATGGCTATACCCTTTATTTATACCGGAGTTAAATGGAAGGACTACTACTTTATAGACGGTGGTTTAACTAACAACATCCCCACTAAGCTTATTAAGTTTTTAGGAGCGCAAAAATCCCTAGCTGTTGATGTTTCAGAAAAACCACCATATAAAGAAAAGCCAACTAATATAATTGATATGGGCGGGCGTATAATAAGCATAGCAATTGATAGCAGTAAGTACCACACAAAACCAGATATTTTGTTAAAGCCCAATATTTCTTCCGTAAGCTTAGGTGACTTTAGTAGCACCGAAAAGCTAGTTGAATTAGGATACGAAGAATATAAAAGAAATAGAAAGTCACTATTGGGACTATTCAAATAGAAAAATATGACTAAACTTTTTATTTGACTAAAGATAGATTAAAAAGCTATCTATAGTCATTTTTTATGTTTAACTTGAATAAGTTTGTGGTAAAGGTTATTTTTTAATGTGTTTTGAGCATACAATTTATATAACTTTAGATTTTGAAAGGAGGAAAGTTAATGGAACAAGAAAACCTTAATGTAGAAGTAATCAATGAGCCTGTTTGTTTAAATCAAGTTATCGGCGAAGAAATAAACCAAATTAGTTTAACCGAAGAAATAAACCTAAGCAAAAAGTTAGATAAGGTAGTAGAGGTAGAAGTTTTTGTGCCACAACATAAAATAGAAGTCAACGTTTTAGATGACAAAGTATCTGTTGAAGGTAAGCTGACACGAATAGTTTATGGAATTACATTAGGTGGAGACCTAGTTGAAGAAGTGCTGCCGGAAATGCAGTTTTCTCATTTTATCCATATGCAGGGAGTCCAGCCAAAGGATAGTGCTTTAGTCAATGTGACGTTAGAAGATTATGATGGGAAGCTTAATGGGAGTGAAACACTGCAAGAGGAAGCAAAGCTTGAGCTGTTTGTTAAAGTTACAACCACAAAAAAGGTTGATATTTTTAAAGATATAGGTAAGGATATCAACCAAACGAAAGACCTTACCAGAATACAAAACCTTATTGACCAAAAAGAAGTAGAAATTCCAACAGAATTTGATGTTGAGTTTGACACTGAAGTTAGCCAGTTCATCGAAACAGAGGCAGAGGTTATACCAAAAAACTTGCGAGTAGCCGATAATAATGGAGAAATTGAAGCGGATATAATTTACAGGATTTTATACCGAACTGAAGATGGCAAGCTTAAAGAAACCAAAGGCAAAGAAGTTTTTAGTAAAAAAGTTGACCTGACAGGCGTAGATACTTCTATGGAAATGTGGGCAGACCTCAAGGTCAAACACGTTGAACAACAGCTTAAAGATTCTAAGTTAGCTGCGACCCAAATTTTAACTGTTTACTGTAACTTAAAAATAATAGAAACGAGTCAGATGGAGTTAGTTACACATGCCGAAAATGTAGATACCTATAATGATAGATATACAGTCGAAAATATTGTTTGTGAAGAAGAGGAAAGCATAAACTCTCAGCAAAGCACAGAGTTTTCCACAGAAGTAGCAGAGATAGAGCGTATATCAAGCGTTTGCAAAATCATAGAAAACAAGGTTTTAGAAGATAAGGTAGCATTAAACCTAAACTTAACCCACATCGTGCACTATAAAGATGAAGACGATAAACAAAGAATAATTAAAGTAGCAGGAGAAAACTTTACCCATTTCATTTATATGGCAGGAATTACAGAAGATATGAAAGCTTTGCTCCAAACAGATATCTCTGATGTAAAAGTAGAGATGACACCTGATTCTATGGCGGCCACAATTTCTTGTCAAGCAAATCTTAAAGCTAAGGTTTTACAAAATGAACTAGTAGAACTAGTAACTGATGTTAATGTGTTAAAGGACCAAACCCATGACGCGTCTGTAATAATATACTCAGTACAAAAGGGAGATACTATTTTTAAAATAGCAAAAAGGTTTGGAGTAAGACAAAAAGAAATTATAGGCGCAAACAAAGAAAACATAAAAGACCCAAATCAAATAAATTTAGGACAAAAGTTAATTATTCCTTGTAGTTAGCCATGAAAAAAACCTCGGTTTACAAGAGGGCACTGAAAATCTGACTATATTTCAGTAAAGAAAATAGTATTCAACAAAAAAAGACGACTTTGGTTCAAAATTTTGAATCCAGAGTCGTCTTTTAATAATTTAATTATGTTCTTTTGTCTATATTTAATCCACTAGTTTCAAAATTCGCTTCAGATTTACTGCAAACATTGATATAGCTCCTTGCATCTCCATGCCAATTAGACCCGAGGATTTTGAAACATCATACCCGTGTCTATGTTTTAATTCACTATTTTTTGCTTCTACTTTATAACGCTCTTTAGATTTTTCTTTAAAGTATTCACTTTCCTGAAACTTCGCCTGTTCACTATGTTCGTCAGATTTGATGCTTACAGAATAGGTCTTGCTTTTAGCTCCAGGTTTATAGCAGCCTTCTTTTAAGGGGCAAGCTTTACATTTCTCTACGTCAAAATAATATGTATCTGTTTGATTTTTAGATTCTTTTTTCTTACCTTGCCGAGCTTTACGTATAGCCATGTGACCAGCCTTACAAACATACATTCCAGCATCTTTATTAAATTCAAATTCGTCTTCCTTTTTTCGAACTCCAGCAACAGCAGGGTTTAACTTAGAGACTAACTTTATATTATTTTCTTTGGCATATTTAATATTTCTTTTTTCAGAATAGGCAGCATCACCTATAACTGTATCCACCTTTATCCCAGCTTTAGCACTTTTTTCAATCAGTTCTGTTAACTGCTTCCCATCATTTTTTTCCCCTGTTGTAACGGTTGCAGCTGTGATAATTCTTTCTTCGCTTAGAGCAATATGAGTCTTGTAGCCAAAAAAGGATGAATCAGCACTTTTGTGCCCTACTCTTGCATCTTTATCTTGAGATATTTGCAAGTGTTCAATATCATCAGCAACTGTTTCCTTTAGAAGATTCAGCTGTTCTTTTACTTTCGGATGCTGAAGAAACTGGTCTTTTTTTGTAATCACTTCAATGAGTTTTTGGCAATAATCGAACTCATCTTCTAAGGCATCATTTGTATTTTTAGATGGAAATTGTTCTTTCATGGTTTCATCTATCTTATATACAGCTTTTCTCAAGTTTTTAGCGCGATCAATAAGTATTTCTCTAGGTGATTTTTGGTTATATCTAGCTCTTGTATGAGTCGCATCCACAATAATTGAGTTGCTTTTTATTACTCCCTTTTCAATGGCTATTTCCACAGTTTTATTAATTAGCATATCCAGTAGGCTTACGTCTTTTAAACGTAGTTTTCGAAAATTAGTAAGAGAGCTAGGTTCAATAACTGGTTCTTCAGGAGCCATATCCAAAAAATATTTAAATGACATGTCATATTTTGAGCGTTCTACAACGTCAACATCAGATAAATCATGGATAGATTTTAACAGTAAATATTTAAACATACGTATAGGGTCTATGGCGTTTCTACCGTTATTGTGGCAGTATTTATCTTTAAGTTCACTATATACAAAAGAGAAATCTACCATATCATTAATTCTACGAAGTACATTATCCTTTGGAACGACTAAATTATATATATCCATATATGGACTTAAATTCATCGACTGTTGTTTTTGAATCATGAAATCCACCTACTTTTAATTGATACTACAATTATACAGCAAAAAAGGCATAATTGCCTTAGATTTTAAGGAATTATGCCTTTTTATGCTTTTGAGGACTTTTTCAGTGCCCTCGTTTACAACCGGGGTTTTTTGTTGCACTTTATTTGCATTACTATATATAGTGTACTATAATATTAACTAACACAATATTTAGTAGAAGAGGGGTAGATTATGGGAAGTCAATTAAAGTTAAGCGCCAATGCATTAACAGTTTTAGAAAAAAGATACCTTACAAAGGAAAATACAAAGGTTGTGGAAAAGCCAGAAGAGATGTTTAGGAGAGTCGCAAAAAACATCGCAAATGTAGAAAAAGAGTTCGGAACTGACAAAGAAAGTATTAAAGAAGTTGAAGAAAAGTTTTATGAACTGATGGTTTCTTTAGACTTTTTGCCTAACTCACCAACCTTAATGAATGCAGGAAAAGACCTACAGCAGCTAGCAGCTTGCTTTGTACTTCCTGTGGAAGATTCTATGGAGAGCATTTTCGAGACGATAAAAAACGCTGCTTTAATACATAAAAGTGGTGGTGGCACAGGGTTTTCATTTTCTCGGCTTCGCCCAGCTAACGATAGAGTACAGTCAACAGGTGGTGTAGCCAGCGGCCCTATATCTTTTATGAAAGTATTTAACTCAGCTACCGAGGTGGTAAAACAAGGTGGCACTAGAAGGGGAGCCAACATGGCTATCTTAAGAGTTGACCATCCTGATATCTTAGAGTTTATAACCGCAAAAGAAAAAGGTGAAGAGCTGACTAATTTTAATATATCAATAGGGTTGACCGAAGAGTTTATGGATGCAGTGATGGATGGAAGGGACTATCCTTTGATTAACCCTCAGAATGGCAAAGTTGTTAAAAGGATATCAGCAGCTAAAGTTTTTGGTATGATTGTAGAAGCTGCACACAAAAACGGTGAGCCTGGAATTGTTTTTCTAGACAGAATAAACGATGAAAATCCCACCCCTAATTTAGGAGAAATAGAAAGCACAAATCCTTGTGGAGAACAACCTTTGCTGCCGTATGAAGCTTGTAACCTAGGATCTATAAACCTTTCTAACATGGTAAAAGAAGGTGAACTGGATTTTGAAAGACTTAAAAAAACAGTGGAGCTTTCAGTAAGGTTTTTAGACAATACCTTGCAAGCCAGTAAATACCCACTAGAGAAAATAAAGCAAATGGTTCGAGGTAATAGGAAAATTGGTCTTGGTGTTATGGGTTTTGCAGATTGTTTAATAAAGTTAAAAATACCTTATGATAGCGAAAAAGCTATAAATATGGCAGAAAAGATTATGGAGTTTATCCAGTATTATTCAAAGGAATGTTCTCAAAAACTAGCACAAGATAGGGGGGCATTTCCTAATTTTGCAGATTCTCTTTATAGTCAAAAGGGTATAGAAATTCGAAACGCCACCACTACAACGATAGCTCCAACGGGAACTATCAGCATTATTTCCGGTGTTTCTAGTGGAGTGGAGCCTTTATTTGCTGTTTGTTATAAAAGAAATGTCTTAGACAATGAAAGCTTAGTAGAAGTTCATCCTTTATTTGAACAAATTGCTAAAGAAAGAGACTTTTATAGCGAAGAATTGATGGAGAAAATTGCACAAAAGGGGTCAGTTGCAGGGGTTCTAGAAGTGCCAGAAGATGTTCAAAAGCTTTTTGTCACAGCTCATGAAATATCGCCTCGACGACATATTGAAATACAAAGTGCATTCCAGCGACATACAGATAATGCAGTTTCTAAAACAGTAAACTTTAAAAGTGACGCAACAAAGGAAGATATTTCTGAAGTTTTTATACAAAGCTATAAGCTTAAGTGTAAAGGAGTTACTGTATACAGAGATGGCAGTAGAGATGCACAGGTTCTAACTGTTGGCGATAAGAAAAAGTCAGATTCCATGGCAGAGGGAGTTCAGCCGCGACCAAGGCCAAGCACCACCTTCGGAACTACAGTAAAGAAGAAAATCGGTTGCGGCAACCTATATATAAGTGTAAACTCAGACCAGTATGGTATCTGTGAGGTTTTTACTAATACCGGTCGTCAAGGTGGGTGTGCTTCTCAATCAGAGGCAACTAGTAGGTTGGTTTCTATAGCTTTGAGAGCAGGAGTTGATAAGGACACTTTAGTGGAACAGCTTAAAGGAATTAGATGTCCTGCTTGTATCAGGAGAAACGGGATTGAAGTAACTTCATGTCCTGATGCCATTGCTAAAGCCATAGACAGTATAGGCACTACTTTAAAGAATCAAGGCTCGATTGAAGAGGTGACCGCTGGCGAAGCAAACGAGAATAAGATTGTGGACAAGTGCCCTGAATGCGGAAAAAAGGTAAGATTTGAAAGTGGATGCAATATATGCCCGCACTGTGGGTATTCTAAGTGTGGATAGCACAAAAGCTGTTAAGAAGAAATTCTTAACAGCTTTTGTTTTGCAATAAGCTAAAAAACTCTCCTGCATATTACCATAAATTAGGGTAAATACTATTATTAACTAATAATAGGGAGTGAACTGCACTTTGGAAAAAATAGAAGGAAATCTCCTGATTATAGGAGGTGCTGAAGATAAAGAAAAGGGTTGTACTATACTAAAGGAGTTTGTGAAGCTGGCAGAAGAAGGGCGGGAAGCTAAGATAGTTATTATGCCAACTGCAGCTGAAAAGTCCGACAGTGTGGGTAGAATGTACAGCGATATCTTTAAGGATCTAGGTATTAGAGATGTGGAGGTCCTGAAAATAGACAGTAGGGCGGATGGCTTCAGTAAAGTAGCCCAAAGGACTATCGAAGAAGCTACAGGCATATTTTTCACTGGGGGCGACCAGCTCAAAATAACCTCATTACTTGGTGGAACTCCAGTTGATTTCAGTTTACAAAAGGCTTATAAAAAAGGTGTAGTAATTGCAGGAACCAGCGCTGGAGCTGCAGCTATGAGTGCAACGATGATTATCGGAGGAAATGGTGATTCCACTCCCCAAATGGATATCTTAAATATGGCTCCAGGAATGGGGTTAGTCAATCAAGTAGTCATTGATCAGCACTTTGCTCAAAGAGGTAGATTGGGACGACTTATTTCAGCGGTAGCGCAAAACCCTTATATTTTAGGGATTGGAATAGATGAGGACACAGCCATCTTAGTTGATGCGCAAGCAAATTTAAAGGTTATAGGTTCTCAAACAGTTACCATAGTGGATGGTTTTAACTCAACCTATACCAACGTTTCAGAGCTTAAGCCAAAGCAAGCCTTGGCGATAACGGACATGGTAGTACATATTCTGCCCCATGGCTACAGGTTTGACCTAAAAAATAGAAAGCCTATAACTGATTAGAGGAGGTAAACGATGGAAATCTTAGAAATAAGAGAATTTCCAGGTAGAAACATTTACTGTCACAGACCAGCTGTTAAAATGACACTGGACTTAGGAAAATATGGTGGGATAGAGAGCCGGGAAATTCCTCACTTTAATCAAGACTTAAAGAAAATCTTACCTACCATAGTGGAACATGGGTGTGGTATTGCAGAGGTAAATGGGTTTGGAATTAGGTTAGATGAAGGGACTTACTTTGGCCATATAATTGAGCACATAGCCATAGAACTGCAAAATAAAGTTGGGTACGAAGTAAACTATGGAAAAACTAGGCTGTATGAAAAACCTTCCTGTTATTATGTGATAACAGAATGTAAAAACACCAATGTAGGAAGAGAAGCATTAAAAATCGCTGTAGAGATGGCCCAATCGATTATAAACAATGAGCAAACAACTGGTGAATATTGGTTAGCAAAAATGGATGAGGTTAAGAGTACGTATGGTCTAGGACCAAGCACCGAATCTATATATTCTGCTGCTCAAAAAAGAAATATACCTGTTAAGCGTTTAGATGACAACAGCAGTATGCTTCAGTTAGGATTAGGTAAGTATTTAAAAAGGGTGGAAGCAACAATTACTGGGGATACAAGCTGTGTTGCTGTAGATATAGCATCTGATAAAACTTTAACAAAGAGAATATTAGAAAAAAGTGGAATACCCGTACCTTACGGTAAAATAGCTAGTAACGAAGATGAAGCTGTGGACTTGGCAAAAAAAGTAGGAGTTCCTGTGGTACTTAAGCCTTGTGACGGCAACCAAGGAAAAGGTGTAGCCTTAGGTTTAAGCACAGAAACCGAAATAAGAAGTGCCTATAAAGTTGCTGAAAATTACAGCGATAGAGTCATTGTTGAAAAGCATGTCAATGGAAAACATTATAGAGTACTAGTAATTAATGATGAAGTAGTGGCTGTGTCCGAAAGGTTGCCGGCACATGTAACAGGTGATGGTATTCATACCATCAAAGAGCTTATTGAAAAAGAAAACCTTAATCCTTTAAGGGGAGAGGACCATGATAAGCCATTGACAAAAATAAAAGTTGACCCAGTGGTATTTATGGCGTTAGCTAGACAAAACCTTACTATGAACTACACCCCCAAAGATAAAGAGGTAGTTTATCTAAGAGAGAATGCCAATATCAGCACTGGTGGCATAGCCATAGATGTTACTGAAGAAATACATCCAGATAACATCCGATTAGCAAAGAGATTAGCTAAAATTATAGGATTAGACATTGCGGGAATTGATATAGTGGTAGATGATATAGCGAATCCCATGACAAAAGAAAATGGTGCAATTATTGAAGTTAATGCAGCACCCGGGATAAGGATGCATCTTCACCCAAGCCATGGCAAACCAATAAAAGTAGGTGAAAAAATAGTAAACTACCTATTTCCTAAAAACGCAAACCATACCATACCAATTGTGTCAATAACCGGGACAAATGGGAAAACAACCACTACAAGGCTTATTTCACATACTTTAAGGGGAAAAAACATAAATGTAGGAATGACGACAACAGATGGAATATACGTAAATGACACCCTTATTGAAAAAGGAGATACCACCGGGCCTTTTAGCGCTGCTGTAGTTTTGGACGACCCAACTACAGACGTTGCAGTGCTGGAAACAGCGCGGGGAGGTATTGTAAAGAGAGGACTAGGATACGACTTAGCTGACGTTGCCGTTATTACCAACTTATCTGAGGACCATATTGGGCAGGACGGTGTCAATAGCTTAGAAGACCTATTTTTTGTTAAATCATTAGTGGCTGAAGCAGTAAAACCTAGTGGGAGTCTAGTGTTAAATGCAGACGATCCATATGTAGTAAGGATGGCGGATAGGAATAAAAAGGCTAAAGTTATTTACTTTTCTATTCAGCCTACTGAAAACCAAGTTTTTAAAAGGCATATAGCGGCAGGAGGAAAAGGGATTTTTATTAAAAATAACAACATAATTATTGCAGAAGGAAATAAAAATACTATAACTTTGCCGTTAGAAAAGATTCCAATAACCCTCAAAGGGCAAGCGCTTCATAACGTTAAAAATGTAATGGCAGCTATTGGAGCAAATCTAGCATTAAACAATTCTTTAGAAAAGGTTAAAGAAAAGTTATGTAACTTTGACGGGCAAAAGCATAACCCGGGAAGGTGTAATGTTTTTGAAGCAGAGGGTATAACTGTAGTTGTGGACTATGGACACAACAAGGATGGATATATAGAGACGTTTAAGTTTGCCAAAGGGTTAAAACCCAACAGGCTACTCTCGGTGTTGGGAGTTCCAGGAGATCGTGTGGATGATGATATAGTAGAAATGGGAGCGATAGCCGCTAAAACGTGCCAGTTCTTAATACTTAAAGAAGACAAAGAGCTTAGAGGCAGGAAAAGAGGCGAGGTAGCAGACTTATTTGAACAAGGATTAATTAGAGAAGGAACCTCTAAGAACAGTTATAAGACTGTCCTGCCCGAAGATGAAGCTATTAGGGAAGCTTTAAACATGTGTCAAAAAGGAGATGTCCTAGTGATTTTTTATGAAGATTTAGAGCTTACTGGTAAAGTGGTTGAGGAATGCTTAGCTAACAAGGGTAAAAACAAGGTTGCAAGCATGGGTTAAAAGAATTTTTTGATTTCAACAAAAAAAGTCTAGAGTGATAGTCTAGTTTCTAGTATAATAAGAAAATAGATTATATATTAAGTATTTAAGGGGGGAAGGTTTTAAGCCTATATAATGAAGCTAAAATCAAGAGCGAAAATCAATCTAACTCTAGACGTTTTATATAAAAGAGAAGACGGATACCATGAAGTAAAAATGATAATGCAGGAAATAGAGTTGGCAGACAATATATATTTCCGGAAGTGCGATCAGCTAAAGGTAAACTGTTTACACCCGTTTGTCCCTAATGGTAGCAGTAATTTAGTATATAAAGCTGTAGAGCTTGTGAAGCGAAAAACTGGTGTTAACAAAGGGATATCTATTGAGATAGAAAAGAAGATACCTGTTGCTGCAGGTTTAGGCGGCGGTAGTAGCAATGCCGCTACCACTATACTAGGGCTAAATAAACTTTGGAATTTAGGCTTAAATGTAAAGCAGATGGAAAGTATAGCAGGAGAACTGGGCGCTGATGTTCCGTTTTTCATTCAAGGTGGTACACAGTTGGCAACAGGGACTGGTAAAGATTTAACAATAATAAATAAAGCTCCTGCATTGTGGGTGGTGCTAGCTAAACCTAATCTCGGTGTTTCCACAAAAGAAGTTTATCAAAACTTAAGTATAGGCAATATTTCAAACCATCCGGACACTTCAAACATGTTAAATGCGATAAGACAACAAGATAAAAAAGGGATATGTACTTATCTAGGCAATGTGTTAGAATTAGTTACTTTGCATAGATATAGTAATGTAAAAATACTAAAAAACAAAATTTGTGAAATGGGAGCTAATGGAGCACTAATGTCTGGAAGCGGACCTACAGTGTTTGGGTTATGCGAGGAGTATGAAAAAGCTATACAAATAGCTAAAGGGCTAGGACCACTATCTGAAGAAGTTTTTGTAACAAAATTCGTCTAATTAAAAGAGGTGGAGTAGGTGCAAAAAATAAGAGCGGTAATACTAGCTGGTGACGAAAGACAAACACAGCATATGAGTGATAAAAGTGAAAAAATACAAAACAAAGCTTTTATGAAAATAAACGGCAAATTTATGCTGCAATATGTCTTAGAAGTAATTTGTTCACTAGAGGGCATAGAGGAAATCTTAGTGGTAGGACCCAAACAACCACTAGAAAAACTACAAGCTAGTTACGACTTTAAAGTGGTTCAACAAAAAGGAGATATCGTCGATAATGTTAAAGCTTGTACTAGAGGGTGGTCTGGTGAAAAGTTGCTAATAGTGACCTCAGATATACCTATGATTACCCGCCAATCAGTAAGGGACTTTTTAAAAAAAGCTAGTATGCACACCGCGGACATCTACTATCCTATAATTGATAAGAGAAGCAATGAAGAAATGTTTCCTAAAGTTAAGAGAACCTATGTTAAAATTAAGGAAGGTACGTTTACTGGAGGAAATATTGCTTTAATTGATACAGATTGTGTTGTAAAATGTGAGCAGATTGGCAAAAAGTTGGTTGCTATGAGAAAGTCGCCAATAAAGTTGGCTAAGCTTTTAGGGTTTAGATTTTTAGCCAAACTTGTAGCTAACAACCTCACCATCGAAGAACTAGAACAAAAACTAGGGTCTTTACTAGATTCTGAAGTTAAGGCTATTAGATCTTCATACCCACAGCTAGGTACCGACATCGACAAAGAGGAAGACCTTAAAATAGCAGAGACATCCTTGCAAAAGCTAAAAGTCGGCAACTAATCAACCTTAACCGGTTGATTTAGTTATGCGATAAAATTCGCCAAAACACGAACGCATAACAGCAAAATGCTAAAAAATGTTCGGAAGGAGTGGAAGGTGTGGGGAAATATAAGCGAAGTGAAAGAACGATTTTGCTAAGTAAAAAACTTTTGGAAAATCCAAATAGAGTATATCCTTTGAGAGAGTTTGCTTTAGAGTTAGATGTGGCAAAATCCAGTATGAGTGAGGATATAAAGTTAATTAGCAAGTTGTTTAAGGAAAAAGAGTTTGGCGACGTTGAGACTACCCATGGGGCAGCTGGGGGTGTGAAGTTTACCCCCTATAGCAGCGAGAACAAAAAAGATGAAGTTTTGAACAATTTAAAGGAAATACTGTCAAACTCAGATAGGGTTTTGCCAGGTGGCTATCTTTATTATTCGGACGTAATTTATCATCCTAGGATTTGTGATGACCTTGGCCTGTTGTTTGCAACGAAGTATAAAGATGAAAAAATTGATTACGTCCTAACAATTGAGACAAAAGGAATTCCTATAGCTATGGCAGCTGCAAAGTATTTAGACGCAGAAGTAGTGGTAGCTAGAAGAGAAAATAGAGTTACAGAAGGACCTGTAATGACAATAAATTATATTTCTGGATCTAACAGAAGGATTCAGACCATGTCCCTAAATAAGAGGGCTATGCAACCTGCAAAAAATGTGTTAGTGCTTGATGACTTTATGAAAGCAGGTGGCACAGCAAAAGGGTTGTCAGAGTTAGTTAAGGAGTATAATTGCAATCTTAAAGGAATAGGTGTTATTATCGACACCGAAAAACCTAGAAAAAAGCTAGTTGATGAATATTATTATCTGTTAAAACTGAAGAATATAAATGAACTTAAAAGAGAAATTGTAATAGGGAGGTAGGGTTTTATCTAGATAATAATATAGGGAGGCAATCCTTTGAAAGTAACATTAGAAGATGTTAAAAAAGCTCAGCACAACATATCATCAATAATTAAAGAAACTAACCTAGAACCTTCAAAAACCTTGACTGATCTATGTGGCACCCCTATTTACCTTAAGACAGAAAACTTACAAAAGACAGGATCTTTTAAAATTAGAGGTGCTGCTAATAAAATAAGTCAACTTTATAAGGAAAAGAGTGCTTATGGTGTCGTCGCAGCGTCAGCGGGGAATCATGCCCAAGGTGTAGCATATGCTTCTGAAAAGCATGGGATGTCCTCCGTCATTGTAATGCCTGAAGGAGCCCCAATAATTAAAGCGACAGCCACCAGTCAGTATGGAGCAAACGTAATCTTAAAAGGAAAAAATTATGACCAGTGCTATCAAATAGCGAAAGAAATTTCTCAAAACGAAAATCGCCCATATGTGCACGCGTTTGATGACCCCCATATCATAGCAGGTCAAGGCACTATAGGATTAGAGCTGCTAAAACAGTTACCCACCATCGAAAACGTCCTCCTACCCATGGGGGGAGGAGGACTTATTGCTGGAGCTCTTTTAGCAATAAAGGAGCAAAACCCAAAAGTTAGAATAATAGGAGTGCAAAGTGAAGCTGCCACTCCCATTTATAGCAAGTTAAAGAAAATCAAAAATTCAAAGTTTGCCGCAAAATCTATGGCTGACGGGATTTTAGTTAAAGAGCCAGGTGAGTTGCCAATGGTGATAATTGAAAAGTATTTAGACGAAGCTGTTACTGTTTCTGAAGAAGAAATAGCTAGAGCTATATTGTTTGTTTTAGAGCGCTGTAAGCTTGTAGTTGAGGGAGCAGCAGCAACAACTGTAGCTGCGCTTTTGTATAACAAAGTGCAGAATCTAAAGGGCAATACAGTAGCAGTTCTTACTGGTGGAAATATTGACATTAACGTTATTTCTTCAATTATACGAAGAGGGTTAGTTAAAGCTGACCGAATTGCCTTTTTGGAGGTAGCTATAGAAGACAACCCTGGAGAGCTAAACAAGCTGTTAACTATATTTGCCCAAAACGGTGTTAATATTATAAACATAAACCACAACCGTCTATCTCCTGATGTACCCATAAATTTTGCCAAAGTTGACGTATGCCTTGAAACAAGGGGGCAGTCCCACCTAAACAAAGTTTTAAAATCACTTCAAAAAGAACTTATTTCGGTAAAATTTAAAAATAATATTTAAAAAAGTACAAAAATTGCAGGAATTTGCCATTTTTTATTGAATAAGGTGATAAGTGAAAAATCACATAAGAAGGTGGGTGCAAACTTTGAAAGTAACAGACATTCGCATCAGAAGGGTCAACCGGGAAGGCAAAATGAAGGCAATTGTTTCTGTAACCTTTGATGATCAGTTTGTGGTACACGACATCAGAGTTATAGAAGGTACAAACGGGTTCTTTGTAGCAATGCCAAGCAGAAAGGGTAATGATGGGGAACATAGGGATATCGCACACCCTATTAGAACCGAAACGCGAAGCATGATACAAGAAGCTGTATTAGAAGCGTATAACAATTATAAGGAAGAAGAAACAGAAAGTTAAGGGGGCATTTCCATGCTCCCTTAAATTTTTGCATTTCTTGACCTTGTATTATTTATAAGTTATAGTTAATGATATATAATAATGCAATTTTTTGGGGGGAAAAGTATGGATAAGTCTGTTGCAGCAGTTGTGCTAGCTGCAGGTAAAGGAACTAGGATGAAAAGCAAAAAATCGAAGGTTTTACATACAATACTGGACAAACCTATGTTAGAATACATATATGATGCTTTAGACGGCATAAAAACCAAAAAGGTAGTTACAGTAGTGGGGCACCAAAAAGACCAGATTATTGATAGATTCGACAACAGAAGTGACTTTGTCACTCAGGATGAACAACTTGGGACGGGGCATGCTGTAATGCAGGCTGAGGGAAAACTAAAAGATTTTCCTGGGCATGTACTGATTTTGTGTGGTGACACACCGCTATTGACTTCAAAGACTTTAAAAAAGCTGACAGATTATCATTTAGATGGGGGATATGAAGGAACTATTTTAACAGCCCACCAACAAGACCCTTCCGGGTATGGGAGGGTGATAAGAGGAGAACAAAACAATGTAACCTCGGTGGTAGAGCAAAAAGATGCTACAGAAAGCCAAAAGAAAATTAAAGAAGTTAATACAGGAATTTTTATATTTAAAGCCAAGACATTGTTTAAGCTATTGAAAAATGTGGAGAACAACAATGCCCAAGGCGAGTATTATCTCCCTGATGTATTAAAAATAATGATTGAGAATCAAATGGATGTTGGGGCTATGCAGATGGAAGATTCCACAGAAATGATAGGTATAAACGATAGAGTGATGCTGCAGCATGCCCAAAAAGTTATGCAAAACAAAATCAATCTGGAATTAATGCAAGAAGGGGTTACTATTATAGACCCCGAAAGCACATACATAAGTCCAGAGTGCCGGATCGCTCAAGACGTGACTGTCTATCCAATGACATTTTTAAAGGGAAACACAATGATTGAAGAAGGAGCTGTAATAGGCCCTAATGCGACCGTTGTAAACTCTAAAATAGGTAGGAACACTGTGGTAGTTCAATCTCAAGTCCAAGATTCAGAAGTTAGAGATGACGTTCAAGTTGGACCCTTTACCCACATACGTCCAAAGTGTGTTGTATCCAACAAAGTGAAGTTAGGGAACTTTGTAGAAATCAAAAACGCAAAGGTGGGAGAAGGCAGCAAAGCTTCTCACTTGAGTTATCTGGGTGACTGTACAGTGGAAGAGGGCGTTAACATCGGCTGTGGTACAATTACAGTAAACTATGATGGCAGAAACAAACATCATACCCTAATTAAAAAAGGTGCTTTTATAGGTAGCAACTCCAACTTAATAGCCCCAATAACTGTGGGAGAAGATGGATTTGTTGCTGCTGGTTCAACAGTCAGCAAAGATGTGCCTTCTGAGAGCTTAGTGATTGCTAGAGGTAGGGAAACAGTGAAGAAAAATTGGAGAAAAAAATAGAAAGTTATTAAAACGTAAAGGGAGGATTTATAATAAATGAATTTACTAGACCAAAAACCTAAGTTTTTTTCATGTTCAGCGAATAAAGAGTTAGCTGAAAAGATAGCTGCTTCATGCGGCTGCTCTCTAAGTAATGGCGAAGTATATAGATTTAGTGACGGTGAAGCTACAGTTCGTATTGAAGAAAGTGTACGTGGAGCTGACTGCTTCATTGTGCAACCAACTTCAGCACCAGCTAATGAGAATTTAATGGAACTTCTGATTATGATTGACGCTATAAAGAGGGCCTCGGCTTCTCGAATCACAGCAGTAATACCGTATTACGGTTATGCAAGACAGGAAAGAAAGGCTAGAGCTAGAGAGCCAATTACAGCAAAGTTAGTTGCTGATCTGCTTACCACAGCGGGAGCGGACAGGGTGCTAACATTAGACTTGCATGCACCGCCAATCCAAGGTTTTTTTGACACCCCTGTGGACCATTTAACCGCTATCCCCTTGCTTGCTAACTATTATAAAGAAAACAGAAACTTAGAAAATGTGACAGTTGTTTCACCTGACATGGGTGGAGTTACAAGGGCAAGAGATCTAGCTGAAAGACTGGGAGTTCCCCTTGCAATCATGGATAAGCGTAGGCCAGAGGCTAATGTGGCAGAGATACTGCACATAATTGGAGATATTAAAGATAGAGATATTATTTTAGTAGATGACATTATAGATACAGCGGGGACGATCTCACAGGGATCGCAAGCGCTGCTTGACAAAGGAGCAAAAAGCGTAGCCGCTTGTTGTACCCACCCTGTTTTCTCCGGGGCTGCCATGGAGAGGCTTCAGAAATCTCCTTTAGAAGAGATAGTGGTTACAAACTCAATCAAACTGCCAAAAGAGAAACAACTTGAAAAGATTAAGATTCTTTCCCTAGCAGAACTCTTTGGCAATGCAATAACACGGATTCATGAAAATCTGTCAATTAGCGAAATATTTGACTAAGTTTGACTAAATCATTATTAGCTTGTATAATCTTCAATAAGATTTAGAATATGAACCTTACAAGGAGGAATTTTCATGGCTTTTAAATTGAGAGGACAAACTAGAGAAAGCTCTGTAAAAGGTGTAAACTCGAAGTTAAGGGCAGAAGGTAAGATACCGGGGATTTTATATGGTAAGAATATAGATAGTCAACCTGTGGCTATAGATTTTAAAGACTTTAATTCCCTAATGAATGCAGGTTTAGGTGCTAACTCAGTAATAACTTTTGAATTAGGTGACAAAAATCACTCTGTCATGGTTAGAGAGTTACAGCGAGATCAAATAAAGGGAGATATTTTACATATCGACCTACAAAGGGTATCTATGACTGATGAAATGGTTGCAACAGTTCCTATTTGGCTTGTAGGTGAGGAAGAAGCAAATAAAAATGGTATAGTTCAAACACAGATCAAAGAAATTGAAGTAAAGGGTCTTCCAAATGACCTGCCAGACCATGTTCAGGTAGATGTTTCTAGCTTAGAACTAGGTGATGCTTTATATGTTAAAGATGTTAACCTACCCGAAAAGCTTGAACTTTTAACTGAAGAGGAAGAGCTTGTAGTGTCCATAGTATCTGCCCAAGAGGAAAGCGAAGAGGCAGAAGAACAAGAGATTACAGAGCCCGAAGTCATCGGTAAAGGAAAAGAAGAGGAAGAATAAATTTATATAAAAAAAGTGGCGCAACCATATGCGTCACTTTTTTAAGCAAGGAGGAAAGCATGAAAGTAGTTGTGGGATTAGGTAACCCAGAACCAAAATATCAGCTTAACCGTCATAACGTTGGGTTTATGGCGGTAGATAATTTGGCTGATAAAATGGGGTTACAATTTACAAAAGAGAGAAAATTTCATAGTCTTTGCGCCCAAACAAACCTAAAAGGTGAAAAAATAATGCTGGTAAAACCTCTCACTTATATGAATTTAAGTGGAGAGTCGGTCAGCAAGATAGCAAACTATTTTAACCTGAATTTTGAAGACGTTATTGTTATATACGATGATCTAGATACTGAGGTCGGCAAATTCAAAATTAAGGCTAAAGGTGGATCAGGTGGGCAGAAAGGTCTCCAATCCATAATAGACCACTTAGGATGTAAAGAAATTCCAAGGATTAAAGTAGGTATAGGGAAACCCCAAAATGGCAAGGACGTTACCGCCCATGTCTTGGGCAATTTCACCAAAGAAGAGTGCGAAGAAATTTCTCAAGTCCTTGTACAAGTGAAGAAGAGTTTAGAAGATTTCTGTAATGGAATAGGAATAGAACAATTGATGAGTACATATAATAAAAAATAGGTGATGGAGCTCACCTTGATTTTATATCTAAATTGCTAAAAAAGCTGATGGCTCCTGTCCCCAAGGGACAGGTGTCTTTTTTTGTCTTTGTGGGCAGAATACATAAAAAGGAGGAAAAGAAAATGCTTCTAAGTCTAATTATTATCATCACTTTAGGCATAATATCAAAGAGAATAACTAAAAGGATAGGTCTTCCACACATAATTGGATTAATTTTTCTAGGCTGGGTGATTGGTCCTTTTAGCATGGACTTAATTGTAGAGGAAATCAACGCTCTTTCTGAAGAAATTAGAATGCTAGCCTTAATCATAATATTAGTTAGGGCTGGTATTGGTCTTAACATTTCCACGCTGAAAAAAGTGGGGAAAACTGCAACTCTTTTAAGCTTCATACCCTGTATATTTGAGGGTTTAACGGTAACCGTTTTGGCTATGTTACTGTTTGACTTAGATTTTGCCATAGCAGGCGTGCTGGGGTTCGTTTTAGCAGCTGTTTCTCCAGCTGTAATAGTGCCTTCTATGTTAAAGCTAAAGGAAAGGGGTTGGGGCATGGATAAAGGAGTTCCCGTCCTTGTGTTAGCAGCAGCGTCGGTAGATGATGTAGTTGCGATTACACTTCTTACCTCTTTTTTGTCCATGGCAGCTCAAGGTGGAAGCTTTCAGTTAGTAAACTTAGGACGAATTCCTTATGAAATAGTAGTTGCGCTCATATTAGGTGCAATAGTTGCTCTAGCTTTAAACTGGGTTTTGAAAAAAATTGATATAAAGGGCAATGACTATATAGGGTTTGTTTTTACAGCTGCTATCGCAATCTATCTTTTAGGTCAGGTGATGAATATAGCAGGTCTTTTAGGAATAATGTCCTTTGCTTTTGTGCTGAAGGAAAAAGCAGGCCAAAGCGATAATCAGAAAATAAAAGATAGTTTTGCCTCACTTTGGTATGTAGGCGAAATATTTTTGTTTATTTTAATAGGAGCGCAGGTGGATATTAGTGTTATAGCAGATGCGTCAATTTTAGGACTGTTGTTAATTTTTGGCGGGGTGCTTGCAAGAGGTTTAGGAGTCATGCTTGCCACTATCTACAGTGATTTAAATATCAAGGAAAGATTGTTTATAGTATTGGCTTTCGTACCTAAAGCTACTGTTCAAGCAGCAGTAGGTGGGATGGCCCTTTCTATGGGATTAGCATTTGGTGAAGAAATTTTGGCAATTGCTGTTTTATCAATTATAGTTACAGCTCCGTTAGGTGCTTGGCTTATTAACACCTTTGCGCCTAAACTTCTAATCCAACAAAAAAACACAGATTAAAGGAAATTTATTTACTTTAATAGAATACAATAAAAAGAAGAGTTTTTTTATTGTATGACGATAGGAGGGAAAGGCAGTGTTGATAAAGGATGTAGTTAGGGAAATTGTCTTTACTATAAATTATCGAGCGACTTTAAAAGATGCAGCATACCTACTTGCGGTAAATGGTGTCGACAGTCTAACTGTTGTAGATAATGAACAAAAAGTTTTGGGAATAATAACAGAGCAAGAGATATTTAAACCTAAAGAACAAATGGAGATGGACAACGACTTGCTATTAGGGAGCTTGATAAACCTAAGAAATCCACAGCGCTTTATCAATGAGTTAGCAGAGAGTGCTGACCTGCCGGTTACTTCTGCTATGGTTTCTAACCCTGCAATTTTAAAGGAAAGTCAGAACATAAAAGACGCTATGCAAACTATATATAAATCCCGTTTATCCACGATACCAGTTGTGGATGAAAGCGATAGGTTGGTGGGTATAATTTATCAACAAGACATCATTAAACTTATGGAGAGGTAGGTAGATTTGATAACAATTCTAACTTTTATTTTAATCACTGTTATAGTAACCACAACTGCTTATTTCATAAATACATTTGTTTATGCTAAAAGCAAAGACTATTCTGTCATTGCTGCCGCTGTAGTAGAGGAAACCCTCAAGACCATAGGGGGGCTAATAGCAGGGAGTATTTTATACCTACATATAACATTCGGAGTAATAGAAGCTTTGACAGAAATAAAAATAAAAGAAAGAGTTTCTGTTTTACCTGCTATTTTTTCTATTTTAGGTCATACAGCTTTTGGTTATATAACCATTACAGTTTACAGACTAACAGGAAATGTTTTTTATGGTATATTAAGTGGGATTTTTAGCCACATTATTTATAACTCACTAGTTATAGGGCTGGTAAACAGCATAAAAAAGCCTTGACCTATCAAGGCTTTTTTATTGGTTGTAGAGGGGGATTAACATGTTAAACCTTTTAAGCGGTAACGCAGAATATAAAAAAATAATAGAGAACATCACAAAAAACAAAAGTCAGCTAGTTTATGGTTTGTCAGGTGGGCAGAAAGGATTTGTTTTAGCTAACATAATAAAGGAAGAAAAATGCAAGCTTCTAATACTTGTAAACGACAAAGCAAACCTAGAAAAATTAAGAAGTCAATTGCAGGGGTACATAAATGAGGAGTCAATAGTGGTATTTCCGCAAAACCCTATGCTGCCAGGAGAGGTGGATCATAGTAGTAAAGACATTGAACTTCAAAGGATAAAAACGTTGGCTAAAATAGCCAACGAAGAAGTTTCTGCGGTCATAGCTACAGCAACTTCTGCTTTGGAATTTTTGCCAAACATTGATTTTCTTAAAAGCAAGCAAGTGCTGTTTGAGACTGATAAAGAGTACGATTTTGAAAAAATCAGCACCAAACTGACACAAAGCGGTTACAAAAAAGTAGATGTGGTAGAAAACAAGGGGCAATACACCATCAGAGGAGACATTTTAGACGTTTACCCTGTAACAAAAGAAGCTCCCCTAAGGTTGGAGTTTTTCGGTGAGCAGCTTGAGACCATCAAATATTTCGATATCTCAAGTCAAAGATCACAAAAAAAGGTGGAGAAAGTTCAGATTTTCCCCGCAACACTGACTGTACTAGATGAAGAAGGCCAGACAAACTTATTAAAACAGTTAGAAGACAAACTTAGAACGATAAAAGATATAACCTTGCGGGATAAAATAAGCGGAGATATTGAAAAAGTTCAAAATAAAGTTCAGTTTAACGAACTTAATCAATATAACTATCTTGTTTATAAAAACCCACAAAGTTTGGTGGATATTCTGTCTCACTATGTGGTTGCCTTAGATGAGACGATGATTATAAGAAAAGAGCTTAAAGAATGGGAACAAGATGCAAAGCTGAGAATAAAAAGCCTTATAGAAAGCGGCAAGTTGATTGCAGATATTCCTTTATACTTTGAAAGTGAAGATTTTTGGCGTAAATTAAGGCAAAAAACTGCGCTTCACTTTACTTTACTTTTGCGGAGTATGGAGGGTGTTAAGTTAGATCAATCCATATCACTCCCATTTAGACAGACTCCGGTTTTTGCTGGACAAGTGAACATGTTTTTTTCGGAAGTTAAAGACATGCTTAAGCAGGGATTTAAGGTTTATATTAGCTATACTACAGATAGCAACAAACAAAAGATTTTAAAAGGGCTTGAGGAATATAACATAAGCACAAAAGTTTTGGATAACAAGCTTGTTTTTCACCATGGCGATATCGAGGAAGGTTTTATTTATGATGGCGGTCAGGTGGCTGTATTTACTGAAAACCAGATCTTTAAAACAAGCTACCAAGCCAACAAAAGAAAACCTAAACAATCTAAACTACAGGTAACAGATGTATCAAAGCTACAGATAGGGGATTATGTTGTACACACCTCTCATGGAATTGGGATTTTTAAAGGTGTAAAAACCCTTGAAGTAGCTGGGGGTAAAAAAGACTATATACACCTTCAATATGCCAAGCAAGACAAACTATATGTGCCTTTAGACCAACTAGAGCCATTGCAAAAATATATAGGAAGCGAAGGAAAAGAGCCAAAAGTAAATAGCCTGTCAGGTGGCGAATGGAGCAAGATAACCTCTAAAACTAAGAAATCAGTGGAAGAGATGGCAGAAAAGCTTATAGAACTTTATGCTAAAAGAAAGTCTAGTCAAGGCCACAAGTTTAGTGCCGATTCAACCTTTCAAAATCAGTTTGAAGAATCGTTTCCGTATAAAGAAACGAAAGATCAACATAGCGCTATCAAAGATACTAAAGCGGATATGATGTCTTCTTTTCCCATGGAGAGATTGCTTTGTGGTGATGTGGGATATGGGAAAACGGAAGTTGCCTTAAGGGCAGCGATGAAAGCTGTTTTAGAGTCTAAGCAAGTCGTGGTATTAGTGCCCACAACTGTGTTAGCTCAACAACACTATAAAACCTTTATCGAGAGGTTTTCCGACTTCCCTGTAAATGTTGAGGTATTTAGTAGATTCCGTAGTAAAAAACAAATACAAGAAGGGTTAGTAAAGCTTGCAACAGGCGAGGTAGATATAGCTATAGGAACTCATCGGCTTTTACAAAAGGACGTTGATTTTAAAGATTTAGGACTAATGATAATAGATGAGGAACAACGCTTTGGAGTTACTCATAAAGAAAAACTAAAGCAAATGAAAGAAAATATAGATGTTCTCATGCTCTCTGCTACACCCATCCCTAGAACCTTACATATGTCCATGTTAGGAATTAAAGACTTAAGCGTAATAGAAACACCTCCTGAGGACAGGTTTCCAGTACAGACATATGTCCTAGAGTATAATAAAGAGGCTATAAGGGCTGCAATTAAGAGGGAGTTAAACCGAGGGGGACAAGTTTACTTTGTTTACAATAAGGTTTCCACTATAAGTAAAATGGCTAATGATCTTCAGCAAATGATTCCAGATGCCCGTATAGCCATTGGTCATGGACAAATGTCTGAAACGAAACTAGAAAAAACAATGCTAGAATTTTTAGAGGGTAAGCACGATATTTTGCTAAGCACGACAATCATCGAGACAGGTCTAGATATTCCAAATGTGAATACCCTAATCATATATGATGCTGATAAATTTGGCCTGTCACAGCTATATCAGATTCGCGGCAGGGTAGGAAGAAGTAAACGATTAGCGTACTGCTATTTGACATATCAAAAAGACAAGGTGCTAACAGAAATTGCTCAAAAAAGACTTCAAGCAATAAAAGAATTTACCGAGCTAGGGTCTGGCTTTAAAATTGCTATGCGAGATTTAGAACTCAGAGGAGCAGGAAACATTTTAGGGGCGGAGCAGCATGGTTTTATGGTAAAAGTAGGCTTTGACTTATATTGTCAAATGCTTGAGGATGCAGTGGATAAACTTAAAGGAAAACCTGTAAAGGAAAGACCGTTGGAAGTGTCGCTAGAGTTTCCTTTGCCTAGCTATATACCTGATAAGTTGATGAACGATTCATTAAAAGTGTCATTTTATAGAAGAATATCACAATGCCAGACTTTTACATGTGTAGAGGTTATTGAAGACGAGCTAATGGATAGGTTTGGTAGATTGACAGAACCGGTAGAAAACCTACTTCACATTGCTAGGCTTAAGGTGTTAGCGCAAAAGCTAAAAATTAAAAGGATTAAGTGTAAAAGCCTAGGATATATAAACACTGCTGGCAATGAATACAGTATTGAAATAAAGTTTTATGAGGATAAAGTAGATATAGATGGTAGAAGTTTGCTAGAACTTAAACAAAAAAATCGCAAACTAGAGTTTTCTACAGTAGGTGGCCTAACAGTGGGGTTAAAGAAAATAAAAAAAGCTGATGTTCTGCATAAAACTGAAGAACTTTTGCACAGCTTAACTTCTTGTGAAAATTAATCAATATGCTTGTTTAACTTTCATTACTTTGGTAAAATTAATACAACTTTAAAATGGGGAGTGGTATAAATTGCTGAGAAAAAAAATCACAGCTATGACAGCGTTAGTATTGACAGTTATTATGCTAGCTGGATGTTTTAGTGGGGATGGTAATGTTGTAGCTGTTGTCGGTGATATGGAAATAACAAGGGAGGAACTAGAAAGAGAGATTGCCCTTCGTTATAAAATATTTGGGCAACAGCAGGGTTTGCCTAAAGATGCTAAAGCGGACTTTTTAGAGCAGTTGATCAATCAAGAGCTATTATACCAAGAGGCGTTAAACCAGGGTGTAACACCTGACAAAGAAGATGTAATTAAAAGGTATGAGATGATTGAAAATGATTTAATAAATCAAATTTATGAAAGTGAGTCAGCGTTTATCAGGACCTTAGAAGAGTATGGAGCGACAACATCTGACTTTAAAGAGGTAATAGAGAAAATAGTAACCGTGGAAGGGTTGATTTCTAAGACAGATGGGGAGTTAGAGCGTGTGACAAGCGAAGAAATAGAGGAGTTTTATAATCAGAACATTCAAGCTTTTGCCGAAAGTGATAAGCGAAAAATAAGGCATATACTTGTGGGAAGCGAAAGTCAGGCAAATGCTATAATTACTAGAATCACGGAGCGAGAGGAAGATTTTGAAGAGTTGGCAATGGAGTTTTCCACCTGTCCTAGCGGTGAGAATGGCGGCAACCTTGGTCTTATTCCGCCTGATGGTTTAGATGGAGAATTTGCAGATGCCGCCTTTTCTATGGAAGTAGGTACTCTCAATGAAAGCCCTGTTAATTCAAGCTTTGGCTGGCACATTATTGAGGTGTTAGATGAAGAAAAAGGTTACGTCAGAGAGTTAGATGGTGAAGTGAAAAACCAAATAACAAACCATATAATGCAACAAAGATCTAAGCAAGCAGAGGCAGATTTAATAAACAGGTTAAGACAAGAAGTAGATGTAAAAAATAGATTAAATGACTAAATTTTAACCTAGTGGTAAAAAATGAATAAACTCCCTCTTTATGATAAATACTAGCATTAGACTAGACTTACAGAGGAGGGAATAATTTGAAGGCTACAGGTATTGTTAGGCGAATTGATGATTTGGGTAGAGTTGTGATACCTAAAGAAATAAGGCGAACTTTAAAGATTAGAGAAGGAGATCCCTTAGAAATATTTGTTGATCGAGATGGAGAGGTAATATTAAAAAAATATTCGCCAATTGGTGAGCTAGGTGACTTTGCTAAAGAATACTCAGAATCGTTGTTTGAAACCTTAGGACATATTTGCGCAATATCCGATAGAGATGCAATTATTTCAGTATCTGGTGGCTCTAAAAAAGAGTTTATGAACAAAAGCGTTGGAGACGCAGTTGAAAGGGCCATGGAAGAGAGAAGGACAGTTAAAACTAATACAGCTCCAGATAAAGGTTTAAATGTCTTAGAAGATGATAATATTGAGTTCTCAGACCAATTAGTAGCACCAATTATAGCAAATGGCGACCCTATAGGATCAGTGATAATTTGTAGTAAAGAAGATAATATTATTTTTAAAGAAATAGAAGGAAAAATGGCAGAAGTAGCCGCAAGTTTTTTAGCAAAACAAATGGCTTAAAAGGTGGTTATTACCACCTTTTTTGTTTAATTACATAAATTGTTGCAATTGGTCTATAATTAAGGTTAATGGAAAAGATTTATTTAGGAGAGGGACGAATTGAACAAAGAAAATGCATTGTTTGTAAAAGGAACTGCGATTTTGGCTTCGGCAGGCTTATTTGCAAGACTCATGGGGGCCGTTTATAGAATACCGCTTTTTGAGATACTTGGGGACGAGGGGATGGGATACTACCAAATGGCATATCCTGTTTACTCCTCTTTAATAGCAATTTCAACTGCAGGTATCCCTATAGCTATCTCTAAGCTGGTGTCCGAAAGGGTTACCCAAAAAGATCCCAGAGGAGCTGCCCAAATACTAAGGGTTGCTACTACACTTTTAATTATTACAGGACTTTTTTTTTCAATTATTCTTTTCTTAGGTGCCGACTATTACGCTGAAAATATCTTAATGACACCTAAGGCTGTCTACTCCCTAAAAAGCATCGCACCGGCTATTTTTCTAGCTGTTCTGATGTCGGCCTTTAGAGGTTTTTTTCAAGGCACTCAGAATATGGTCCCAACAGCCTTATCTCAAGTAGTAGAACAAATAGTTAGGGTAGTTACGATATTTATTTTAGCTGTGGCCTTTGTACCTATGGGGGTTGAATACGGTGCTGCTGGCGCTACTTTTGGTGCAGTTATGGGCATGCTAGCAGCTTTATGTGTCATGATAGTTTTAGTTTACAGAAACAGAAGAAAACTTACCCAGATTCCTTCTAGAAACTTAGTGATACAGTACCGAAATAGGGACGTGTTAGGTCAAATAGTTAAGCTCGCCCTCCCTATAAGTATAGCTAGCATGGTTCTTCCCATAATACAATTAACCGATGCAACCTTAGTTCCAAGGAGGCTTGTAGCAGCAGGGTTTTCCAGGTCAGAAGCGGCTGCTTTATATGGGGTATTTACAGGAGCCGCTATGGTTTTGGTAAACGTCCCCACCCTTTTTACAACTGCCATGGCTAAAAGCTTAGTGCCTTCTATTTCTGAAGCTAACGCAGCCCAAAACTTAGGCGCCGTGAAAAGTAGAGCTGGCCTGGCTATAAGGTTGACTTTGTTGCTTGGGTTTCCATCAGCGTTGGGGCTGTTCATACTAGCTGAACCTATAGGGGTAATGTTATTTGACACCGCAGATGTAGCCATAACCTTATCTATCGTCTGCTTTAGCATAATTTTTTTAACCCTTCACCAAACTACAGGTGCAATTCTTCAGGGGATGGGGAAAACATATATACCAGTTACAAACCTATTTATAGGCGCTCTTTTAAAGATAATCTTAAACTATACCCTAACCGCTATACCAAGCTTAAATATTCGAGGTCCAGCAATAGGTACGGTTATATGCTACCTTATTAGCTCTAGCCTAAATCTATATATGGTTTACAAGGTTACAGGGGTTAAATTAACAGTGCGTGAATATATCTATAAGCCGGTTCTCACAAGTGTTATTATGGGACTTGTTGTTTGGGGAACCTATCAACTTGTGTCGGCAATCGGGTTATTTGAGTTTATAAGTAAGGTACATATGAGATTGCAGGTGACAGCTGAAACTTTATTTTCTATAACTGTGGGTATGCTCGCTTATGGGTTGTTACTATTGGTATTTAACGCTATAACGCAAAAGGAAATAGAATCAGTTCCTTTAATAGGAAAAAGAGTGATACCATATCTTAAAAAGCTTAACTTACTTAAGTAAGGAGGGAAGCTATGTCACAAATAAACGAACTTCTTGACGTTATACACCTGTTGCGCAGTGAAAACGGCTGCCCATGGGACAAAAAACAGACCCATACAAGCCTAATAAACTATGTTATAGAGGAAAGTTATGAAGTGAAAGATGCTATTTTATCAGGCGACATGAATAAAATAGAGGAAGAGTTGGGAGACTTATTATTACAGGTGGTACTTCACTGTCAGATTGCAAAGGAAAACGATGACTTCGACTTTGATAGTTGTTCAAAAAAAATTAAGGACAAACTAATCTTTAGACATCCACATATATTTAGAGATCAACATAAGGGCCCTATATCAGAGCAGGAAGTAGAAGCAATATGGAAAAGACAAAAGAAAAAAGAAAGCAAGGATTTTAACAACTTACAGGGATTACCCGCTCTTTTAAAAGCAGATAAATTTTTTAACACTGAAAGAGGTAAAAACGACATAGAAAAATACACACCACCTCAAAAAATATCCAAAATATCGGAAGATTTTAGGCAAGAAAGGGAAGAAGATATCTTAGAAATTGCCACTTATTTAATATATTTGTGCAAACAAAATGGTCATAGCTTAAACTATATTATGGAAAAAAGTGTAAATAATTTAACCGAAAATGACTAAAATACCGTAAAAATAGCCTTTTTTAGTAAACTTTTTAAAAAAAACCTTTATTTTTGCAGGAATTACGGGAATAATCGAGAATAGGTAGTATGAAAATTTATATTTAACCAGGAGGTAATGTTCTGTGAACAAAACTGAATTAATCCAAGGTGTAGCTGAAAAAAGTGGTTTAACTAAAAAGGATAGTGAAAAAGCTGCAAATGCAATGCTTGAAACTATTATCGAAGCTGTTAGCGCAGGTGACAAAGTACAGCTTATCGGTTTTGGAACATTTGAAGCAAGAGAAAGAGCAGCTAGAGAAGGTAGAAACCCAAGTACTGGAGAAACTATTCAAATTCCAGCAACTAAGGTTCCTGCATTTAAAGCTGGTAAAGCATTCAAAGATACTGTTAAATAAAAAAAGTCGGGCTTTTAGCCCGACTTTTTTTATTTAACCAGTAAAAGTATTTTTTATCCTCCCAAAAGCAATAATAAAAATAAAAGGGAGGACTTGTTTAAAATGAAAAGAACATTAAAATCCATTTTTATAGCCGTCACAGTTTTTATTTTAGTATTTGCTATGGTAGGCTGTAGAATACTTCAAAGACCCGAAGAAGCAGACCCTGTGCCAGAATCAGACAGTCCAGAAGAACAGGCGGTGTTGCCAGAAGTCTTAGACGCTGAAGAAGGACAAGAGCCATCGCTAGAAGTTTATTTGCATGAGGAGAACCGTGTGGAGACCATGCAGATGGAGGAATATATAGAAGGGGTAGTAGCGGCAGAGATGAGGCCTAATTGGGATGAAGAAGCCTTAGCAGCTCAAGCGATAATCGCTCGAACCTTTACTCTTCAAAAAATAGAAGCTGAAGGAGGGGTACAAGAAAGGAATGCTCATGCATCGACAGACATCCAAGAGTTTCAGGCCTATAACCGTGATGCGGTAAATGAACAAGTACAGGCTGCTGTTGAAAGAACAAGAGGTGAAGTGGCTGTCTATGGAGGACAGTTTATTAGAGCGTGGTTCCATGCCTACTGTGGAGGAACAACCGCGACTGCTAAAGAAGGTTTAAACTATGCCGATGAAGAACCACCGTATATTCACCGTGTGGACTGCCCGTGTTATGAAGAAATTGATGAAGAAGAAAGAGAGTTCGAGGTTAGCTTTAGTACTTCCCAGGTAAGAAATGCAGTACAGGAAATAACCGGTGAAGATCCAGGACAATTTCAAAGTGTAGAAATAGCTGAAGAATCGGAAGGTAGAGCTATTACACTAAATGTAGGAGATGTAGAAGTTAATGCTTCAGAACTTCGGATCAACCTAGGGAGTACTGAGCTTAGGGCGACAGTAATTGAAGATATTACAGTGGCTGGAAACGAAGTAACCTTCACAGGTAGAGGATATGGTCATGGGGTAGGGATGTGTCAATGGGGTGCCTTCATTTTTGCCAGAGATGACGAAAAAAACGAAGGAGAAGTGGAAGATAAAAACGCAGAAGAAATAGTGGATTACTACTTTAAAGATGTAAGTATTCAGAAGCTTTGGGATTAGCAAAGCTTATCTAGATTCTTTAAGATTCTTAAGTTTATGAGTATCGTTTGTACTCGTAAAACTTGAGATTCTTTTTTTTTGAAAGCCTAACACTTCTAATTTTTGTGGTTATAAAAATGTGGTCAAAATCATATTTGATATAAAGAGAAAAAAGGAGGGGAATTATTTGATTATCGAAAAAGAAGATATTAAACAACATAAGCTTGTGCTAATCAATCAAGAAGAGCTTGAAATAACAGGAATTGAAGATGTAGAAAGTTTTAATGAAGAGGAGGTAGTACTAATAACTCAAAAGGGTAACCTTTTAGCAATTAGAGGTGAAGAGCTAAGCATAAAGCAGCTTAGCATTGAATCTGGCAAAGTGTCAGTAGAAGGTATAATTTATGAGATAGCTTATTCTGGAGAGACAGGCTACGATAGCAAAAAAAGAGGAGTTTTTGATAAACTGTTTCGCTAAGAGGTGAACAAATGGATAGCTTAGCATTGCAAGGTTATATTTTTTTGGTCATGGTAGCCCTTGGCATTTTATTAGGGATTCTTTTCGACGTTTATAGGTTCATAAAAGGGAGAACTGGACTAAAAGGGCTGCCACTTTACTTATGTGATGGGATATTTTGGGTAATAATAACAGCGATAGCTTTTTTCGTGTTGTTACTTAGTAACTGGGCTCAACTTAGAGTATATATTTTTTTGAGTATATTTGCTGGCTTTATTTTCCACATAATGGTCATAAGCAAATCTTTTATCAAAGTGTTGATTAAAATAGAAAAAATCCTAATCTACATATGGAAAATAATCAGGAAGATAGCAAAAGTAATCTACAACATAGTAGCTTCTATATTCAAAGTGATTGCAAAAGTAATTAGTATCATATTATGGCCTATCACTTATCCAGTAAAAACTTTATGCTCATTTGCCTATAAGAAGTCAAAGTCCACTTCAGTTATCACTAAAATAATTCAGAAATTAAGCAGGAGAAAATAAAATAATACAGAAAATAATATTAAGTACAATAAAAGATAGGAGTTTGGCTATGGCAAAAGTTAAAAAGGTCAAAACTAAAGGCGGCAAGATACGCAAATGGATTTTCATACTATTTTCAGCATATGTCGTATTTACTCTAGTGAATCAACAAGTTACAATGTGGAAGCTTAAGGATCAAAAAGCACACTATATCCAAGAAATAGATAAGCTTAAAGAGGAAGGCGATAAGCTTCAGCAAAAAGTAGAGTTATATAATGACTACGACTATATTGAAATGAAAGCACGTAAAAAATTAGGGTTCATAGGTGAGGATGAAGAGGTGTATATATTTCCTAATAATTGAACAAAATTGACATTCCCGATTTATTTCAGTATAATTAAGTCATATATATTTTAGGGGAGGAATTTTTGTATAATGTCATTAGAAGCAGGTAACATTGTTACAGGGACGGTAACCGGTATAACAAACTTTGGGGCTTTTGTTAAGCTTCCTGAAGGAGAGACTGGCTTAGTCCATATTTCAGAAGTAGCGGACACTTATGTAAAGGATATCAACAACTTTTTAAAGGTAGACCAAGAGGTGAAAGTTAAAGTAATATCAGTAGATGAAAAAGGAAAAATAGGTTTATCTATCAGACAGGCAAACCCTAAACCAAAACCTAAGGATAAGCCGAGGTCTAAACCTAAAAAGGCTACCGGTCCGTCTTTTGAAGATAAGCTATCTAAATTTTTAAAAGACAGTGATGAGAGGCAACAGATTCTAAAAAGAAGTGTGGAATCAAAAAGAGGTGGCAGAGGAGCTTAAAGCATCTTTATTATAAAGATGCTTTTTTTGGTGCCAACGCTAGGAGGATGAAAAGTGATAGCAGTAATCGATATAGGTAGTAACTCTATAAGGCTGCTAATAGCAGAAGTTAAAGATGGCCAGATAATAAATGTTAGCACTGATAGAGTCGTTACTAGGCTGGGACAAAGTAAAGTTTTAAACACTTTAGATCGTGCAAAAATGCAAAAAACTTTTAAAGCTTTAAAGCGGTTTAAAGACCAATGTAAAAGTCGTGGAATTAAAAGAATTTACAGTTTTGCTACAAGCGCTGTTCGTGAGGCGGACAATAGAGAACAGTTTGTCAGCGAGGTTAGAAATATGGGGATACCATGTCAGGTAATTTCAGGTCAAAGGGAAGCAAAGCTAAGCTTTAAAGGGGCAGCTCTTGCCCTTAAAACAGAAGACTTTGTAATGATGGATTTAGGTGGAGGCAGCTTAGAACTTTGTTATAAAAATAATAAAGGTGAAATTTTTGGACGTAGCTATAAAATAGGAGCAGTCAGATACACCCAAAAGTTTATTAAATCGGATCCGCCCCAAAAAGAAGAAATATCGTTATTAAAATCTAACCTGGCAGAAGAGATTAAAAAGATCAAAAAAAACATCGGTGGCGATGTTACTAGAAAAGGACTTCCTTTGGTGGCTGTAGGAGGCACAGCCTTTGCTTTAGCAGCTGTATATCAGAAAGTTCAGCATGACAGGAAACAGCAAGAAAAAATTGTAAACACGAAAATGCCGATTTCCTTCCTAAAAGAATTGACAACAAAATTAGAAAGTGGTACTATATTAGAGCGCGAGAAAATACTAGGGTTACACCGACAACGTGCTGAGATAATTGTTGCCGGAGCAAATATACTCTTGACAACAGCTAGCAAGTTAGGGTATAATATATTACTAGTGACAGATGGTGACTTGCGCCAAGGATTTATAAGTGAAATAGCAAATTGACGCGGGGTGGAGCAGTCAGGCAGCTCGTCGGGCTCATAACCCGGAGGTCGTAGGTTCAAATCCTGCCCCCGCAACCAAAAAATTTTTGGGCGAATAGCTCAGTTGGGAGAGCACCTGCCTTACAAGCAGGGGGTCACAGGTTCGAGCCCTGTTTCGCCCACCATAAAATTTTTAAAAGCTATTGACACACAAAGAAGATTGTATTATAATAAATATTGTCGTCGCGGGGTGGAGCAGTCAGGCAGCTCGTCGGGCTCATAACCCGGAGGTCGTAGGTTCAAATCCTGCCCCCGCAACCAACATGGCCCCTTGGTCAAGCGGTTAAGACACCGCCCTTTCACGGCGGTAACAGGGGTTCGAGTCCCCTAGGGGTCACCATTTTTCGGGCGAATAGCTCAGTTGGGAGAGCACCTGCCTTACAAGCAGGGGGTCACAGGTTCGAGCCCTGTTTCGCCCACCATTTAAAAACTAACACACCAATTGGTGTGTTTTTTTTGTTAAATTAGAAAAACAAAAAACATCCTCTTTTGACATAGTTTAAAACACTATTTTGTCAAAAAATATGTTTGTAGTAAAAATCAGTACGGTAAATGTCGATAAGTTTTTTTGGGGGGCTCCACGTTATGACAACCTTTGCAGGTTCTTTGATTTATAATAGTTGATACCAATTACTTGTGAAGGAGTGTTAATATGATTAACAAGGAGACTTACCGATGGGCAGAAGTAAAAGAGTCAGATCAAAAAAGTTATAGAACTTTTTTAAAAAGGTTTTTTAAGAAAGAATTTCTTTTGTTTAATATAACAGCTGTTCTTTTAGCTCAAGTATTTATACTTCAAGGAGTTGCGCCCTTTGTGCTACCATTTCTTGCAGTGATACCTATTGTTAATTACCCTACCGTTTTTTTGCTGGTGCTACTTTCTGAAATAGCATCACAAAGTACTGCAGTGTTTCTAACTGCTGCATCAGGGCTTATAATATGGTTTTTAAGAAGGAAGTTTCCGGATAAAAGCTACGTTAAATATGCCGCACTTCCGCCTCTAATAGCATTTTGTTTCTCACCCACTTTATTTAGCTCACAGATTTTGTCATTTGACTTAATGGTTCTTGGTCTGCAGATTTCAATGGGGCTGGCAGCAGCTTATATTTTTAAGCAAGGAATAGAGGCATTTACACAAGACAGTTTATGCAACCTTTCGATAGAGCAGAAAGTATGTGCAGTGATTCTAGGGTCTATCGCTTTAAGTTCTTTAGCTGATGTTTATTTGTTTGGAAGCCTAAGTGTTTTAAATATAGTGACAAAATATTTGCTTTTGCTAGCAGCGCTAAAGGTTGATCTTTATAAAGTAGCATCGTTAGGATTGGTGCTAGGGTTAATATCTAACTTTAGCAACCCCTATGTAATTTACTATATAGCATACTATGGGTTTGTCGGTTTAACTAGTGGTCTTTTAACTCAATGGAAAAAGTTCGGGATCGTTTTTGGGTTTATATGTGGAACCTTTACCATGATGATTTACACTATTGAGTTTTTTGATTTAAACTTTATTATGGGCGAGGGTTTACTAGCAATAGCTCTTTTTGCAGTTACCCCAGTTAATCTGTTAGGTAAAGTTTATCCAGACAAAAAAGAAACAAAAAAGCAAGAGCAGCAGCAAATTAAAACTGCAGCAATCAGGAAGATATACCAATTCTCTTCTGTCTTTAAGGAGCTTTCGGTAGGTTTTTCAAGTCCTGCCGCAGCAACGTATAAAGATAACCAAGAAGAAATAGCAGAAATTATGGAAGGAATCTGCGAAAGAGTTTGTAAAGGCTGCAGTAGATATAGTCGCTGCTGGGAAGACAAGTTTAATAGAACATATAGGGAGTTTTTTTCACTAATAGAAGCAACTGAAGGTGGTATCGAAGAGATTAACAATTGCAAATCTGACATCTTAACTTATTGCAAAAATAAAGGTAGACTTATAGAAGCATCAGTTAACATTTACAAGCTTTTTGAAATAAATTATAAATGGAAATCTAAGTTTAATGAGAGTCGTGGTATGGTGGCTAATCAGCTAGACGGAATAGCGAAGGTTATGGAGCAATTAGCGTTGGACATAAACTTAGATGTTGGGCCAAGAAGTCAGATAGAAGAAGGATTGTATGATCAGCTTGAAGATGTGGATGTTTTATGTGATGAAATTAAAATAACAGGTTCAGAAATTAACAGGCCGGAAGTGCACGTTAGCTTTAATGGTTGTAGCGGCGGCGAAATGAAATGCCAAAGCTGTATTTTAGACACGGTTCAAAAAAACTTTAGCGTGCCGATGACTTTGGCAAAGAACCAGTGTGTACAACAAGGAAATTCTAAATGTAAGATCTCCTATATGCCACAAAAAAAGTACACGATGTCGGTATCGTTAAATCAAAAAAGCAATAAGACAAAGGAAAAGTGTGGAGACTCGTTTTTAGATTTCTCCTTAAGTAACGGAAAGCATGTGTTGATCCTTAGCGATGGCATGGGCAAGGGAGATGAAGCTCAAAAAGAGAGCAAAAGAATTATCGGATTAATTAAAAGGCTTATGCTCATAGGCTTTGAGCCTGAGAAAGCTATAAAATCAGTAAACTCCATCTTAGCGTTACGGGGAGAAAACGAAAGGTTTGGCACGCTAGATATAGCGGTTGTGGACCTTTATACCGGTAAGACAGAAATGTATAAAAATGGTGCGGTCTCGTCATATATAAAACGTGAAGACAAAGTTGACACAATTGAAGGAGGAGACTTGCCTATTGGAGTAGTGGAAGAGGTGGAAGCTAGTACATCTGCCACCTACTTAAGAGAAGGTGATTTTTTGGTAATGATAAGTGATGGATTACTAACGGGCTTAGCCAAAGAAGGAGAAGATAGGTGGCTAAGAAGACTACTGAAAAATGTAAACCCAAATATAAATTCCAACCGTTTAGCGGAACTAATTTTAAACAAGAGCAAAAGTAAGCTTAATGGGGCAGATCCAGATGATATGTCGGTAGCTGTGATAAAGATCAAAAACAATGACCAAAAAACTTTTATGGGTCGTTGGGTTGTTTAAAACATAACTTTATAGCATAAACATCCTCCCCTTAGGAATAATAAAGTAATTAAGAAGGTATTCCTAGGGGGGGATGTTTGTGTTTAACAAAAGAGTTTTGGTGATTTCCCAAAAAGTAAGTAAAGCGATGGTAGATAGGTTAACACGGTTTAACAAAGATTTGCTAATGCAGTGCGTAAGCTTAGAAACAATGTCAACTATATATATTGGCAAAGAAACAACTAGGTGGGGTCAAAATAAAAACTTACTGTTGCTATATGGTGAAAGATTTGACGGAAGATACTCTAGTAAGTTGAACTTACTACTTGGTAAGATACATTTAAATCACCAAGTATACCCTCGTAATATGTGGAGTGTAGCGTATAGAGGGAGCGCAAAAGACCCTCTTAAGATAGCTATGCCATTCACTAAGTTTGAACACATTCCAAAAGGCATTAAAAAGGTCGATTTTGGTTCTGCGGGTATAATCGATATTTATAGGCAAATACCAGATGTTTATAGCGGGGAAATTCTAGTTAAATAAAGTGTAACTTTATCAGTGAGTTTTTTTCCCTCGCTAACAACTCTTGGATTATACTCGAATTGCTTAGGTGGGGTCTTACAACTAGCTAACCTGCGATAAAAATTATTCTCATGAATATATGAAAAATAGGGAAACTATAAAATTATTCTTTATTAAAGTCTCTTTTTCTTATATAATATAGGTTAAGTCGCATAAAGGAGCAAGAGAATGTTACAGGTTATAGATAGATTTTTAGATAATAATAACATCTCAAGAAAAAAGGTTGTGGTAGCAGTATCTGGTGGGCCGGACTCCATAGCGCTTCTTTATCTTTTAAATGAATTAAAAGATAAGCACAACCTAAAATTACATATAGCCCACCTAGATCACAGTCTGAGAGAAGAGGCTGTTAAAGACAGTCTTTTTGTAAAAGATGTTGCGCAAAGCTTAGATTTGCCTTATACTATTGAAAAAAGATTCGTTTGCCAAAAAGGTTCAATACAGCAGAGTGCTCGCCAGGAGCGTTTTGAATTTTTAAAAGATGTATGTGCTCAAAACGGCAGTGATACTGTATTTTTAGGGCAGCACAAAGATGACCAATTAGAAACCATAATGATGAACTTTTTTAGGGGGTCTAGCCTCTGGGGTCTAGGAGGTATTAGGCCGGTGAATAATTATGGTCAAATAAAGCTAATTAGGCCTTTACTTGATTTTACAAAACGAGAAATTCTTAGCTATTTAAGAAAACATTCTATATCTTTTAGAGAAGATGAAAGTAACAAGTCCACCAAATATAAAAGAAATAAATTTAGGCTAGAAATTATTCCTTTTATAGAAAAGCAAGTCGGTCCACACGTAAAAAATGTGGTTACGGAAAATAGTAGACAATGGCAGCTTGAAGGAGCTTATTTTAAAAAAAAGGCGGAAGAAATTATATATAAGGCACATGTTAAGCATGATTTTTTCCCGATAAACCTCGATGTCAGCGTGATAAGAGGTAATGATAAGGCACTATGGAGTTGGGTGCTAGTGTCCGCATTAGAAAGACTGTTAGGTCAAATACAAGATTACAGTTTTAGTCATCTTAATGAATTGGCAAACCTCATAAGCTACGATAGAGCCACTTCACTACAGCTTCCCAACAAGGTGACCGCTATAAGGTGGGATAACTACATATCATTAATCAAAGATGAAAAACTTCCTCAGAGCATGGGCATTATAAAAGTAGAAGAGAATCTGGGCGAGGCAGTGCTTCCTTTATTTAATAAAAAAGTTGAAATAAGCAAAACTTTTAAGGGTAAGCCTGAGCATCAACTAGATGGGAGTTTAGTAAAAGCGCCTTTGTTTATAAGAACACGTAAAAAGGGAGATTACTTTTACTTAAATAAGCAAGGTGGAAAGAAAAAAGTTAAAGATTTCATGATAGACGAAAAAATCCCTAAAATTTTAAGAGATTTAATACCGATACTAGTAGATGCTGATGACAATATATTGGCTATACTTGGGAAAAGAACTAACGGTAGATTCAAATCAGATAGTAACTGTAAAAACAAATTAAATATATATATCAAAGGAATGGAGGAACAATAATAATGGTAGATGGTGTAGTTGATAAAGTACTGTTTTCAGAAAAAGATCTCGCTGAAAAAGTGTCAGAATTGGGTAAACAGATTGCCGAAGATTATAAGGATAAAGATCTATTGCTAGTTTGTGTTCTTAAGGGAGGTATTTTGTTTATGAGTGACCTTTCTAAGAAAATAGATATTCCTTTAAAAATGGACTTTATTGCGGTATCGTCCTATGGAGATTCCACTACTACTTCAGGTGTTGTTCAAATTTTAAAGGATTTAGATACCTCTATAGAAGGAAAACATGTGTTAATAGTAGAAGATATAATAGATAGCGGTTTAACCTTAAAATATCTGCTGGGTAATTTAAAAACTAGAAAACCAGCCTCGCTGAAAGTTTGTACCCTTTTAGATAAGCCAGAAAGAAGAACTGTAGATCTAAAACCCGACTACTGCGGGTTTTCCATAGAAAACCACTTTGTGGTAGGCTATGGATTGGATTTTATGCAAATGTTTCGTAATGTTCCATACATTTTTATACCAAAACAAGAATATGTTGAAAACATGCAATCCTCCTAAATATCATTAAAAGGAAGGATTTAATCTCTTGAGAGGAGGAAACAAATGAATCACAGGAAGGTAACGATTTGGGTTTTAATTTTTCTAATTGGTATAGCGCTCTTTAGGGGTGGTTTGCCATTAGGTGAAGTGCCAGATGAAATAAGTTATAAAGAATTTCTTACATTGATAGAAAATGAACAAATTGGTGACACAGTCACCATACAAGAAAGAAGAATTACGGGAGCTAGAGCAGAAGAAGGTGAGTTTGTTACACTAGTACCGACAGAAGGTAAGTTAGATGAAGTTGTAGATGCCCTGATAGCTTTGGAAGTTGATATAAACGTAACTGAGCCCGAGGGTCCTAGCTTAATACTACAAATGCTAACTTGGGTGCTGCCTTTTGTCCTGCTAATGGTTATATTTTTCTTTTTTATGCAACAGTCCCAAGGTGGCGGGAGCAGAGTCATGAACTTTGGTAAAAGTAAAGCAAAGCTTCACGACTCCTCCGATAAAGATGTGACCTTTAAAGATGTTGCTGGGGTAGAGGAAGCAAAAGAAGATTTAGAAGAGGTTGTACACTTTTTAAAGGAACCGAAAAAGTTTAACGAATTAGGAGCTAGGATACCCAAAGGAGTTCTATTATTTGGGCCTCCAGGCACTGGTAAAACTTTGCTAGCAAAAGCAGTAGCTGGAGAAGCAGGAGTGCCGTTTTTCAGCATAAGTGGTTCTGACTTTGTGGAAATGTTTGTCGGTGTTGGTGCTTCTAGAGTTAGAGACCTGTTTGAAAATGCCAAGAAAAACTCCCCATGCATTATATTTATAGACGAAATTGATGCTGTGGGTAGACAAAGAGGAGCTGGACTAGGCGGAGGTCATGATGAGAGAGAGCAAACCTTAAACCAACTACTAGTTGAGATGGATGGCTTTGGTCCAAACGAGGGAATTATCGTAATGGCAGCTACTAACAGGCCAGATATTTTAGATAACGCTTTACTACGTCCTGGAAGGTTTGATAGACAGGTTACTGTTGATTCGCCCGATGTTAAAGGCAGAGAGCAAATCCTAAACGTTCACTCTGATGGAAAACCTCTAGATGACGATGTTAAGCTTGAAGTACTAGCTAGGCGTACACCAGGGTTTACCGGTGCTGATCTAGAGAACTTAGTTAACGAGGGCGCATTATTGGCCGCTAGAAGAGATAGCAAGACAATATCCATGGATGATCTAGAAAATGCCATTGATAGGGTTATAGCTGGTCCGGAAAAGAAATCTAGAGTTATGAATGAAAAGGAAAGAAAAATATTGGCATACCACGAAGCTGGGCACGCAGTAGTGAGTCACTTTTTAGAACATGCGGATCCAGTTCATAAAGTCACAATAGTACCAAGAGGAAGAGCGGGAGGGTATACGCTTTCTCTTCCTAAAGAAGATAGATTCTTATTAACCAGATCTGAAATTTTGGCTAAGCTATCCGTCTTACTAGGTGGTAGGGTAGCCGAAGATATAGTTTTAGGAGAAATAAGCACTGGTGCACAAAATGATATAGAGCGAGTAACTTCCTTAACTAGAAAACTTATCATGGAATATGGTATGAGTGATAAGCTTGGACCTCTTACCTTTGGACAGAAGCAAGACCAGGTGTTTTTAGGTAGAGACATAAACAGGGATAGAGACTATAGTGAGGAAGTGGCATCTGCAATTGATAAAGAAATAAAAAATATTGTAAACAGCAGTTATCAAGAAGCTGTTGATATCCTAACAGAGAAAAGAGATAGATTAGATAGTTTAGCTGACTCGTTATTGGATAAAGAAACAATAAATGTTGATCAGTTCAATGAACTTATGGACGGCTCTACAGATGAGACGCCATCTGACCATGAAGAACAAGAGTAAGTTAATAAATAATTCTCTTAGAAAGGAGGGTAGTTATTTCATTTTCATGAAATACTACCCTCCTTTTCATTGTTCTTGACTACGCTAAAGGGGGAAAGAATCTTGGGAAAAATCAGACTAGACGGACAGTCGCTTACAGTGGAAGATGTTATGAAGGTGATTTCAGAAAGTAGACCAGTTGAGTTATCTGAAGAGGGTAAAAAGCAAGTTATCCAAAGTAGGGAGTATGTAGAGAAACTAATAAAGGAAGAAAAAGTGGTATATGGCATAACTACAGGATTTGGTAAGTTTAGCGATACCTTTATTAAGCAAGAGGATACAGGGAAGCTACAGCATAACTTAATAGTAAGTCATGCTTGTGGGGTTGGTAAGCCTTTCAGTTTAGAAGTTGTAAAAGCAATGATGCTGTTAAGAGCGAACTCTTTATCAGGAGGATACTCAGGTGTTCACCTAGATACATTAACCTTGTTAATAGAAATGATTAACAGAGGGGTAATACCACAAGTTCCATCTCAAGGTTCTTTAGGTGCAAGTGGGGACTTAGTGCCTCTTGCGCATATGGCGCTAGTGCTGTTAGGAAAAGGCAAAGCGTATTTAGATGGCGAGCTTTTAGATGGAGCTGTTGCACTTAATAAGGTAGGGCTTAAACCAATACAGCTTAGAGCCAAAGAAGGGTTAGCTCTTATCAATGGAACGCAAGCTATGACTAGTTGCGGCGTTTTAGCCACCTATAGCACAAACCAAATTAAAAAGTTGGCAGATGTTATATCAGCTATGACTTTAGAAGCTTATGGAGGAATTATTGATGCTTTTGACGAAAAAGTAGGTAAAATCAGAAAACATCAAGGTCAAAAGGAAAGTGCAAAAAACATTAGGAATATTTTAAAAGACAGTAACTTAGTAACGAGGCAAGGGGAGTTAAGAGTACAGGATCCATATACGTTAAGGTGCATAGCCCAGGTGCATGGTGGTAGTAGAGAGGCGATAAGGTATGTTGAAAGTGTGGTGTCAAACGAGGTTAACGCTGTTACTGATAACCCACTGATTTTTTGTAAAGAAAATCAAGTTATCTCTGGGGGAAACTTTCATGGCCAGCCTATGGCTATTGCTATGGATACTTTAGCTATCGCCGCCTCGGAGCTTGCTAACATATCTGAAAGAAGAATAGAAAGGCTTGTTAATCCCCAGCTTAGTGGACTACCTGCATTTTTAACAAAACGTGGGGGGTTAAATTCTGGGTTTATGATACCACAGTATACTGCAGCGAGTTTAGTTTCTGAAAACAAGGTGCTTTGTCACCCTGCATCAGTGGATTCCATACCTTCTTCTGCAAATCAAGAAGATCACGTAAGTATGGGGACAACTGCAGCTCGCAAAGCTCTTCAGGTGGTAGAGAACACATACAATGTTTTGGCAATCGAGCTTATGTCTGCAGTCCAAGCTTTAGATTTTAGGGACATAGAAAAAATGAGTAAAGTTACAAGAGAAGTTTATGACCTTGTTAGAAGTGAAGTTCCAATGTTAGAAGAAGATAGAGAACTTCATAAAGACATGAATAAGGTATCAAACCTGCTAAAGGAAAGGATCTTAAGGCGGGTAGAAAAAAATATAAACTTAAAATAAGGGGGAATTGACATGGAATTTAAAGCTCCTAGAGGACAAAAGCTAAGTTGTAAAGGATGGCAGCAAGAAGCGGTGCTCAGAATGCTGCTTAACAATCTAGATTCAGAGGTGGCAGAAAAGCCAGAAGAACTGATAGTTTATGGGGGAACAGGAAAAGCAGCGAGAAATCTAGAGTCATTTGATGCCCTAGTTTCTACATTAAAGGAATTAGAAGATGATGAAACAATGCTTGTACAGTCAGGCAAGCCGGTAGCAGTATTTAAAACCCATACCTTCGCTCCTCGAGTTTTGCTTGCAAACTCACTGCTAGTTCCAGCATGGGCTGATTGGGAAAACTTTTGGGATTTAGAGAAAAAAGGACTTACTATGTATGGGCAGATGACAGCAGGTAGCTGGATCTATATTGGTACCCAAGGAATCTTACAAGGAACTTATGAAACTTTCGCAGAAGCGGCTAAACAGCACTTCGGTAACGACTTAACGGGCAAAATTGTTTTAACCGCAGGAGTCGGTGGAATGGGAGGAGCCCAACCATTAGCAGTTACGATGAATAATGGTGTGGCTATAGCAGTGGATGTTGATGAAGAAAGAATTAAAAGGAGAGTTTCCAACCGTTATTGTGATCGAATAACTCATGACTTAGAAGAGTGTTTAAGCTGGGCAAAAGAATATGCCGAAAAAGGTGAACCGCTTTCCATAGGTTTAGTTGGTAATGCAGCAGAGCTTTATCCGAAAATAATAGAAAAAGGAATCACCCCCGACATAGTAACTGATCAAACTTCTGCACATGACCCATTAGGCGGTTATGTTCCTGCGGGGATGCCTTTAAAACAAGCTGAAGAGCTAAGACAAAATGATCCGGAAAAATATATCCATCTTTCAAAGACCAGTATGGCTGAGCATGTAAAAGCTATGTTAAAAATGCAAGAAAAAGGGGCAGTTGTATTTGACTATGGCAATAACATAAGACAATTTGCCCAAGAATATGGCGTAAAAAATGCCTTCGATTTCCCAGGATTTGTACCGGCATACATCAGACCACAGTTCTGCGAAGGAAGAGGTCCATTTAGATGGGTGGCTTTATCTGGCGATCCAAAAGATATAGAGAAAACAGATGAATTAGTAAAAGAAATGTTCCCAGAGCAAGAAAGGCTTATACGTTGGATAGAGATGGCCTCAGAAATGGTAGAGTTTCAAGGGCTACCTTCTAGAATCTGCTGGCTAGGATATGGAGAAAGAGCTAAGCTAGGGTTGGCATTTAATGAGCTTGTAAGGGAAGGGAAGGTTAAAGGCCCCATAGTCATTGGAAGAGACCACCTAGACTGTGGATCCGTTGCATCTCCAAACAGAGAAACAGAAGGCATGAAAGATGGCAGTGACGCTATAGCAGACTGGCCTATATTAAACGCTTTAATTAATAGTGTTTCAGGTGCCAGCTGGGTATCTGTCCACCATGGTGGGGGAGTTGGAATCGGCTACTCCATGCATGCAGGCATGGTTGTTGTAGCGGACGGAACGGATGAGGCTAAAAAGAGGTTAGAGACAGTACTGACAACTGACCCTGGCATGGGTGTGGTTAGACATGCAGATGCAGGGTATAAAAAAGCTATAGACCATGCTGAAAAACATGGGGTTAAAATACCTATGTTAAAAAAATAAATTTAGGGAGGTTTTCAAATATGTCAATCATTCAGTGTGTACCTAATTTTAGTGAAGGTAAGGATGAAAGTATCATAAAAGAAATTGTGACGGCTATAAGTTCAGTAGAGGGTGTAAAGGTCTTAGATTATTCTTTAGACGCTGATCATAATCGCTCGGTAGTCACTTTTGTAGGTAGCAAGGACTCAGTTTTAGAAGGAGCCTTTAATGGAGCCAAAAAAGCTAGTGAACTAATTGACATGACAAAGCATAGCGGCGAACACCCAAGGATGGGAGCTACCGATGTTATACCGTTTATTCCCATTAAAAATGTCACCATGGAAGAGTGTGTTCAAATAGCAGAATCTCTAGGAAAGAAAATTGGAAATGAGCTAGATATACCAGTTTTCCTTTATGAAAATGCCGCAAGTGCCAGTCACAGAAAAAACCTTGCTAAAGTTAGAAAAGGTGAGTATGAAGGTTTAGAGGAAAAAATGCAACAATCGAAGTGGCAACCTGATTTTGGTCCACAAAAACCAAATCTAAAGTCAGGGGCCACAGCGGTTAGCGCGAGAATGCCCCTGATAGCATTTAACGTTAACCTAAACACAAATGATCTCTCTATAGCTAAGAAAATAGCCAAAAATGTTCGACTTGGTGGTGGAGGCTTACACAGTGTCAAAGCTATGGGAGTAGAGCTAAAAGAAAGAAATATAGTTCAAGTTTCTATGAACATGGTAAACTTCAAAAAAACCCCACTGTACAGGGCAGTTGAACTAATCAGAGCAGAAGCTAAAAGGTATGGGGTTTCTGTTGTGGGTACAGAGGTAATTGGGCTAGTACCTCAAGAAGCGCTGATAGATTCTTTAGAGTACTATATGGGCATTGAAGAGTTTAAGCATGATCAAATTTTAGAAAACAGGCTTTACCAGGACTAGGGTGATTTAAATGGAAAAAATAGTAATCAAAAATGGTAATATAGTGACCATGGCTGGTTTCAGCCATGGTCCACAAAAAGGGGAAGAGTTCGGAAAGCTTGGCCTTATTGAAGATGGCGCTATAGTAATTAGCGACGGGGTTATAGAAGAGGTTGGGCCAACTAAAGATATTGAGATACCTAACGGAGCTAAAGTTTTTGATGTTAAGGGACGTTTAGTAACACCAGGTTTAATAGACCCACACACCCATTTAGCTCACTTTGGAAGCAGAGAAAAGGAATACACCTGGAGAATTGAAGGCATGCCTTATATAGAAATATTAAAAAATGGCGGAGGAATCTTAGAAACTGTAAGGCAAAATAGAATAGCTAGCGAAGGGGAGATTTTTAATCAATCTCTCGAAAACTTAAGTAGAATGATAAGCTTTGGAGTAACTACTGTTGAAAGCAAGAGTGGATATGGTCTGGATTGGGAAACAGAGCTTAAACAACTTAAGACCAATAAAAGATTGGAACAAGAAACTAATATAGATGTGGTTTCTACCTTTTTAGGTGCCCATGCAATACCCACTGAGTTTAAAGAAGATCCTGAGGAATTTGTACAGAAAGTTATAGAAATGTTACCGAAGGCCAAGGAATACGCTACTTACTGTGATGTTTTCTGTGAGGAGGGTGTATTCACACCAGATCAATCAGAGAGAATTTTACTAGAAGCTAAAAAGCTCGGCTATAAAGTTAAGCTTCACGCAGATGAAATAGTGGCAACAGGAGGTGCACAGCTAGCTGCAAAACTAGGGGCAGATAGTGCAGATCATCTATTATGTGTAGATGATGAAGGTATGAATATGATGGCAGAAAAAGAAGTGGTGGCAGTACTTTTACCCGGAACTAGTTTTAATCTAATGTCCGATAAGTATGCTCCAGCCCAAAGCATGATAGAAAAGCAAGTGCCTATAGCATTAGCCACTGATTTTAACCCTGGCAGCTGTCCGACAGAAAATCCACAGCTTGTTATGACTTTAGCTTGTTTAAACTTAAAACTAACACCTTCTCAGGCCCTAGCTGCCTTTACTATCAACGCCGCTCATAGCGTAGGGATGGGTGAGAAGGTTGGTAGCATTGAGGAAGGGAAACAAGGCGATGTTGTGGTGTTCGACTGTCCTAATGTAGATTATATCCCTTACAGATTTGGGATTAACCATACGCACAGTGTGTTTAAAAAAGGAAAGCTAATTTGGCAGAAATAAAAGTTGTGAATTTTTATCCAATATAGGAGTTGACATATCCTATGTAGAATACTGTTATATCACTAAATATATACTGGAGGTTTGTTATGAAAACTGATATTCAAATTGCTCAGGAAGCCAAAATGAAGCCGATTACTGAAGTGGCAGAAAGTATAGGGCTAAGGTCAGAAGAAGTAGAACAGCATGGAAATACAAAAGCTAAGATCTCCTTAAAAGTATGGGACAGAGTAAAAGATAATCCTGATGGCAAGCTGGTGTTAGTAACGGCCATAAACCCCACCCCTGCAGGAGAGGGGAAATCCACAACAACTGTGGGCTTAGGTCAGGCTCTATCTAAACTAGACAAAAATGCTATGATCGCTCTAAGAGAACCCTCCTTAGGACCTTGCATGGGAGTAAAAGGAGGAGCTTGTGGCGGTGGATATGCCCAGGTAGTGCCTATGGAGGATATTAATCTTCATTTCACAGGAGATTTACATGCTATAACTACTGCCCACAACTTGTTGGCGGCGATGCTAGACAATCATATCCATAGAGGTAATGATCTAAACATCGACCCTCGTCGAATCGTGTTAAAAAGAGTGATGGATATGAATGAAAGAGCGCTAAGGAATACAGTTATCGGCCTAGGAGGTAGGGCACAGGGAGTGCCTCGAGAGGATGGGTTCGACATTACAGTTGCCTCGGAAGTTATGGCGATACTATGTCTTGCTAAAGATATTACTGACCTAAAAGACAGGTTAGGAAAAATTATCGTAGCTTATACCTATGACAAACAACCTGTAACTGCTAAGCAGCTTAAAGCTAACGGCGCTATGGCCCTTTTATTAAAGGAGGCAATAAAACCTAACCTGGTTCAAACCTTAGAAAACACTCCTGCATTTATTCACGGAGGACCATTTGCCAACATTGCACATGGCTGCAACAGCGTAACTGCTACAAAGTTAGGTCTTAAACTTTCTGACTACCTGGTAACTGAAGCTGGCTTTGGTGCTGATTTGGGGGCTGAGAAATTTTTTGATATTAAGTGTAGGTTTGCTGACTTAAAACCCGATGCTGTAGTTTTAGTTGCTACAATCAGAGCGTTAAAGATGCATGGCGGGGTAGAAAAAACTCAGCTTGCTGAAGAGAACTTAGAAGCGTTATCTGATGGGATAACTAACTTAGAAAAACAAATTGAAAACATCAAAAAGTTTGGCACACCACTTGTGGTAGCTGTTAATAAATTCCCAACTGATACAGATAAAGAAGTAGACTATGTTATCAAAAAATGCGAAGAAATGGGTGTAGAAGTTTCACTTTCAGATGTCTGGGCTAAAGGCTCAGAAGGTGGCCTAGACCTAGCCCAAAAAGTTGTTGACACAATAGAGAAAAAACCTAGTAAATTTAAAGTTTTATATGATGAAAACAAAAGTATCAAAGAAAAGATTGAGGCTATTGCAAAAGAAATCTATGGCGCTGATGGTGTAGAGTTTACCTCCGCCGCAAAAAGTAATATCAAGCAGCTTGAAAAGCTAGACCTAGATAAAATGCCGATTTGCATGGCCAAAACACAATACTCACTATCAGATAATCCAAAACTACTAGGACGACCAGAAGGTTTTAATATTACAGTAAGAGAAATAAAAGTCTCTGCCGGTGCAGGCTTTTTAGTTGCCTTGACAGGAGATGTAATGACAATGCCGGGCCTACCAAAGTTGCCTGCAGCAGCGAAAATGGATATTGATGAAAAAGGAACAATTTCCGGCTTGTTTTAAAGTATAAAGAAGGGGCTGTCTCAAAAGGATTTTTTCCTTAGGAGACAGCCCTCTTTTGTTTATCAAAAAAAGTTTGAATAATTTAAAAGGCAGCCTCAAAAAAGAGACCACCTTTTGGTATAATTAAGTTACCACACAAAAACTATACCATAAGGAGATTGTACAACAATGGCAAAAATTTATCAATTATCACTTCCATTAAATACAGCGGTCTTAATACCAGATGATTCTCCCGTAAGAACACTGGCAGAGGTTTTAAACCAACTAGATTATACTCCCATCTACCAAGATATCAATAGAAACGGGCGTCCGCCTTATGATCCTCAAACGTTAGTTAAGGTAATCATATACGGTTATATGAATCAAATTTATTCCTCAAGAAAAATTGAAGAAGCCTGCAAAAGAGACCTCCACTTCATATGGCTACTGGAAGGACGTAATGCTCCAGACCATAATACAATTAGCCGGTTTAGACAAAAACTTGAAGATTTTATTGAAGAATTATTTTTTCAGTTTGTTGTAAAGTTAGGGCAGATGGGAGAAATTTCATATGAGAATTTATTTGTTGATGGTTCTAAATTAGAAGCAAATGCTAACAAATACACCTTTGTATGGCGTAAAGCAGTAACAAAACATGAACAACGACTTCAGATAAAAATCAAAGAGTTCATTAATAATATCAATCAAAGTTATGGCTTTCAGTACTCATGTGAACAGGAGAAAGTCACTGTAGAGCAACTCAAAAATATTAAGCGCAGTTTGATGGAAGTAAAAAGATGTGAAAATATAGAGTATGTCTATGGCAAAGGCAAAAGGAAAACATCACTACAAAAAGATGCTGAATTATTAGATGAGTATCTAGAAAAACAGCAAAAATATGATGACTTTAAATCTACTTTTAAGGGCAGAAATAGTTTTTCAAAAACTGACAAAGATGCTACCTTTATGAGGATGAAAGATGATCATATGAAAAATGCTCAGCTAAAACCAGGGTATAATGCTCAACTTGCAGTAGAAGGTGAATATATCGTAGGAGCTGATATATCTAGTGAACGTTCAGACCAGCTGACCTTTGTACCGTTTATGGAAAAATTAAAATCAAATTTGCCTCAAAAACACAAAAATATTGTTGCAGATTCAGGATACGAAAGCGAAGAAAACTATACATACTTAGAGTCTGAGAATCAAAATGCTTATATAAAGCCTACCACTTACAATCAAATAAACAAAAAACGGTTTAAGGACCAAATTGGGCGTAGAGAGAATATGCTATATGATGAGGAGCTAGACCAGTATATTTGTCAAAATGGAAAGGTTTTAAGCCCTTTAACAACCACAAGTAGAAAATCTAAATCAGGATATACATCAAAAGTGCAAATTTATGAAAGTGAAAACTGTAGCGGCTGTAAACTAAAAGATAAATGTAAAAAATCAAAAGGGGACAAGCGTCTTTATGTAGCAAAAGATTTTCTTAGACAACGAGAAAAATCCCTTAAAAACATCCAAACTCCTTTAGGTAAAAAACTGAGAATGAATCGTTCAATTCAAGTAGAGGGAGCCTTTGGTATTATTAAAGAAGACTATGGTTTTAGAAAATTTTTATCCCGTGGAGAAAAAAATGTAAAAACTGAATTTCTTCTGCTCTGTTTTGGGTTTAATCTAAATAAACTTAACAGAAAAGGACTTAGAAAGAAGAAAGGCGTAACACTACACGAGCTTAAAAGCGCATAAAAAAGAACATAACTTATAATTCTAAAGGAGAAAAACATGCTCCTTATTTTGTCATGCTTAAAATTAAGAAACTATTAAAGTTACGGGGCGGGAATTTAGTTTTGCACTTCTAATGCTTAATGAATTTACAAAAAGGGCTGCTCAAAATTATCTTTTAGATAATTTTGAGACAGCCCCTTCTTTTGTTTTAGAAAAACGTGCCGGTGATAGCGGCAATCAAAGTTGATAAAATAGTAGGAGTTATGATGTTTTTCGTTTTATGCTGACTAAAAGAAATGAGTAAAACCAAACAAAAACTAGATAAAATAAAGGTAAATACATCGGTGTTTAAAGAGCTATAATAAAATGAGATTACAGGAAAAGGAAGGATTAGCAGCGAGGTGATTACTACTGCCCCAAGCCCTCCGATAATCGAATCTAAAGAAGCCTGTATAAACCCTCTAAAAATTAGTTGCTTTATAGAAACCAAGACGCAAATTATGAAAATATCTTCAAAGTATGTGAAATTTTCAAGCCGTGGTATAATTTCTAAACTGGTAACCACAAACCAAATATAAAATATTACCAGAGCTAAAATCAAAGACTTATAAATATTTGTCAAAGTGATACCAAGAAAACTTATCGGCACCTTTGCCATAACCATAGTATACGCAATATAAATAAGCGGGATAAGATAAAGTATAGCTAGTAAGTAAGGGCTTAGATTATAATATATATATAACCAGTAACTCAGATAGGTAGTTAGGGATATAGCTACCAAACTCACTGCTGTCGGTATCTTGTCTAAATAAAAAGGCAAATTCGTTTTTTTATTAGTGATATCTGTTGTTAAAAAACCCACTAAACCCCAAAAGGCCGCTAACAACAAAATACTATACCCTGCCATTGCAATATTCACGTTGGGAGGTGGGTAACTTTGAGTTCTAAAAGGATGTTTAAACCTGATTTCCCCAAGTTGTCCACTTTTAAAAGTTACATACTTATCTTCCATATAACGAGCGGTGCCATAAGTCTCGGTAGTTAACTCAGCTATTTTAGCCATTTCAGTGGGCGGAATAATTTTATTAAAGCCTAGTATATTACCTTGATATAACAAACTATGTGAATCATCTATGCGGTCCTGAATATATGAGTCAGGAAAGGGGAGAGTTTCCTCTTCAAAAAAGATAGTGTCTCTTTTTAACCTATCATAGTCTTCGTGGTGCACGGGAATAAGCATTTCGGTAACCCTGTCTTTTACGGGAAAGGCGATTTCTGAAGCTTTGGAAAAAGAATCTGGTGAGTGCAAAGTTAGCTTGCCATCACCTATAATAAGCAAGGTTGCCACTCTATCGTTTTGATAGCCTGGAACCACATATCCCCCATCTTTAAAATCTACAGTAAGATAATCGAGGTTAATCACCCAGTCATCAAACGAATAGGTGGTTCTTACTCTATAATCGAAGCTAGTTCGTCCTAGGTTGTCGGAAAAAGAGATAAAATAGATTAATGCAGAGATTCCAAACACTACAGCAAACAATAAATAAATAAAAGTTTTGCCTACAGGGTTGTTATAAATTTCCTTCACAGCGCTCTTCATAATATAATCCTCCTACGCGGCAACTAGCGAGTTACCCTTATGTTAGAATATAAACTGTTGTTTCTATTCTAACATAATATTAACCTTCTTCTTCATTAAATTGACAACAAAAGAGGTAAAGTATAAAATTAAAGTAATTTGCAAACTGTATTATAAAGGGGTGGCATTTTATGGTGAATAGTAATGTTAAAAGTATCCAAGAGGAAATCCATAGATTGAAGAAAGAAAAAAACGCAATTATACTAGGTCATTTTTATCAAAGGCCGGAAATCCAAGAGGTTGCTGACTTTGTTGGAGATTCTTTTGGCTTAAGCCAACAGGCACAACAAACTGATGCCGATGTTATTGTGTTTTGTGGTGTGCATTTTATGGCAGAAAGTGCAAAAATCTTATCGCCAGATAAAAAAGTGATACTGCCAGAGCCAGAAGCTGGATGCCCAATGGCGGATATGGCAGATGTAAAGCAGTTAAAGGAGATGAAAAAACAACATCCTGACGCTGCAGTTGTAGCTTATGTAAATACAACTGCAGCTGTAAAGGCGCATGCAGATGTTTGTTGTACCTCTGCTAATGTATTAAAGGTAGTTCAGTCATTGCCGCAGGAGAAGATAATATACCTTCCTGACAGAAATATGGCGGATTATCTTGCCAAGAAGACTGACAAAACAATTATTAGATGGCCTGGTTACTGTTATACACATAATTGGTTAACTGCTGATGATGTTAAAAAAGCAAAAGAAGAGCATCCTGATGCTAAAATAGTTGTTCATCCTGAATGCTCTGATGAGGTAGTAAGCATGGCAGATAAGGTTACAGGCACTAGTGGCATAATTAAATATGCTGGGGAAAGTGATGCAAAAACATTTATAGTAGGGACAGAAATGGGACTAAACGCCGCTCTTAAAAAAGAGCATCCTAACAAGAGTTTTGTATTCCCAAGCAAAAAGTTAATATGCGCTCAAATGAAAGCAAATACAATAGAAAAGGTATATGAATCTTTAAAAACACTTTCGCCTGAAGTTTTTGTGTCAGAAGAAATAAGAATTTCAGCAATAAAAGCTTTAGATAAAATGTTGCAGGTTAAATAATGATTTTAAAATTGGAGGGGAGGTTTTGAGCTTTGACTATACGCTACACTTATGATTACTCTAGTTTACACAGTCAGCTCGATGCTGATGTAGTTATTGTAGGTTCTGGTCTAGCAGGGCTTTATACAGCTCTACAGCTTGATCCAAGCCTGAACATAATTATGTTAACTAAAGCCTCCTTATCGGAAAGTAATACCGAATATGCCCAAGGCGGGATAGCCGCCGCTATTTGCAGCGAAGACTCCCCAAGCCTGCATAGAGATGACACCATAAATGCTGGCCATGGGCTTTGTGAAAAAGATGCTGTAGATATGGTTGTATCAAAAGGACCTAGTTGCATCCAAGATTTGCTTGATTTCGGTGTAAAATTTGACCAAAGTGCAGGTGAGATTTCGCTAACAAGAGAAGGAGCCCATAGTCGAAGAAGAGTATTGCATGCCAAAGGTGATGGCACAGGTAAAGTGATTAGGGAGACTTTAACTGAGCGGCTTTTAGAAAGGCCAAACATAAGAGCTTTAGAGCAAACATTTGCTATAGATATCGTAACAGAAGAAGATAAGGTAACCGGTGTGACATACCTAGACAATGAAGATAGGTGCAGTCTGATAAAAGCTCCATATGTGATTGTTGCTAGTGGGGGCGCAAGTCAGCTTTATTCTTATACCACTAACCCTGAAGTTTCAACTGGAGATGGCATAGCTATGGCCTATCGGGCTGGGGCGATCCTTAGGGATATGGAGTTTGTACAGTTTCATCCTACAGCGCTTTATCTAAAAGACACTCCCCGTTTCCTTATATCTGAAGCTGTCCGTGGAGAAGGCGCAGTACTGAAGAACCCAGATGGGGAGAAGTTTATGGGTAGGTACCATTTAGCACTTAAAGATCTTGCGCCTAGAGATGTAGTGTCTAGGGCTATGGCTGAAGAAATGGAAAAATTTAAATCACAGCATCTATACCTAGATGTTTCCCACTTAGCAAAAGAGAAGGTCGCAAAAAGATTTCCTACCATATACAAAACTTGCCAAGAATATGGGTTAGATCTTCCCAAAGATTTAATCCCCGTTGCTCCTGCAGCCCATTATTTTATGGGGGGCATAGCCATTGATTTTTATGGTAGGACCAACATTAAGGGGCTACTATCTTGCGGGGAAGCTACCAGTAGTGGATTACATGGAGCAAATAGACTTGCGAGCAACTCACTTTTAGAAGCCATTGTATATGGAGATAATATTGCCACATACATAAAAGAAAATCCTTTAGATAGGGGTGATTTAGATACCAAAAAACTCCTATCTACTAAAGAGCAGGCAACAAGTTTAAGCTTAGACAAAAAAACATTAACTCAACAAATGTGGGACTTTGTAGGGATTAAGAGAAATAAAGCAAGCTTAACAAAACTAAATGATTATCTTAAACATAAAAACGAAGCAGTTGTTAAAGGCAGAGAGGAATTAGAACTAAACAACATGCTAACTATCGCAAAGCTTGTGTGTAAGGCAGCGTTATTGAGAGAGGAAAGTCGCGGTGGGCATTATAGAGAGGACTTTCCCCAAACTGACAAAAAGTTTAAAGGACACATAAACTTTAACCAACAAAAAAATTGGTTTAGTCCTTTGTAAGGGAGATATCATAAATGGAAAGAATCTTAATTACAGAAAAACTAAGAAGGTTTCTAAAAGAAGATTTGGGACATGGAGATCTAACTACAAACAGCCTAGTGCCTTCAGATCAGTTGGCAACAGGAATAATACACGCAAAAGAAAGTGGGGTAGTATCGGGCATAGATGTAGCTGAAGAAGTATTTGCTATCCTTGACACTCAAACAAAATGGGAAGCTGAGAAACAAGATGGTGAAAAAGTAAAAAAAGGTGATATTATAGCTAGGGTTTACGGCAGAGCTGGTGTTGTTCTAAAAGGAGAACGCTTAGCCTTAAATCTTATGCAGAGAATGTCCGGTATAGCTACTCTAACCTCACGATATGTATCACAAATTAAAAGTGATAAATGCAAGGTAGTGGATACCCGAAAAACCACCCCAGGACTTAGGGAGTTTGAAAAGTTTGCGGTAAAGTGTGGGGGTGGAAGTAACCACCGCTTTGCACTATATGATGCTGTCATGATCAAGGATAACCACATAAAGCTAGCAGGCTCAATTAAGTCTGCAGTAAAAAAAGCTAGAGCAAACATCCCTCATACAGCTAAGATCGAGGTAGAAGTAGAGTCTAAAGACCAGGTTATACAAGCTGTTGAAAGCAAAGCTGATATAATTATGCTCGACAATATGAGCTTAATGGAAATGGAAGAGGCAGTAACTATAGTTGGTGGCAAGTCAATCACCGAAGCTTCAGGTGGAATCACATTAGAAACTATAGGTGACGTCTCGTCAACGGGAGTTGATTATATATCTGTAGGAGCTTTAACTCACTCTGTAAAGGCTTTAGATATAAGTCTTGATATCAACTTTAAAAAAGAATAAAGGGGAAAGAGAAATGTTATTAGCAGTAGATGTAGGCAACTCTAACATTGTTGTTGGGTTATATGATGGGGAAAATCTTAAGGAAAACTGGAGAATTTCCACTATAAAGGATAGGACCGCCGATGAATATGGTGTAATTTTAAAAAATCTCTTCAAATATTCAGAGGTAGATATAAAGGTAAGTGGTATAATTATTTCTTCCGTAGTTCCACCTGTAATGCCTGCTTTAAGGGAGATGTCAAAGAAATATTTTGATATTGAACCTGTGGTAATAGGTCCTGGTATAAAGACTAAAATGCCGATAAAGTATGAAAATCCCCGGGAAGTCGGAGCTGATAGGATAGTCAACGCTGTAGCTGCTTACGATAAATATGGTGGGCCTGTAATTGTAGTTGACTATGGAACTGCTACTACTTTTTGTGCAGTTTCAGAGCAGGGGGAGTATTTAGGTGGCTGTATAGCTCCGGGGGTAGGAATATCTACAGAAGCTTTATTTAACAAAGCTGCAAAACTTCCAAGAATTCAAATAGAAAAACCTCCAAATGTAATAGGAAGAAATACTGTACAAAGCATGCAAAGCGGAATATATTATGGATTCATAGGTCAATTAGACGGAATGGTCTTACAAATAAAAAAAGAGCTAGGACACTCCACAAAGGTTGTAGCAACTGGAGGTATAGCAAGCTTGATTGCTCCTGATAGTAGAGAAGTAGACATTGTTGACCCTCTTCTGACGCTGGAGGGATTGAGGATAATATTTAAAGCTAACCGGGGTTAGGAGGTTTTAAAGTGGATAGCAGCAAAACTAAAGAAAAAAATAGGATATTCATTAAAACAGTCTTGCTTTTGCTTTTGCCAGCTTTAGTATTACTTGTTGTGGGGATATTACTTTTGCCTAAGGACTTAGGAGGGCATTATTTAAAAATAAGTGGACAAGAAGCTGAAATTTTACTAGATGTGGAAGATACAAATATTATCGACATGAGGCCCAAAGAGCAATTTGAACAAAACCGTATACCCCAGTCTATAAATGTGTCTTTTGATGAGCTCAAAGAACGTTACCACACCTTAGACACAAGAAAAGTGACGGTGCTGGTTCCACAGTCAGATTCAGAAGGTGAAGAAATGGCTAAGTTCTTAGTGGAGCAGGGGTTTTCTGAAGTTTACATTATTAAAGGTGGCATAGACAGCTGGACAGGGGAGCTAGGCGACGAATAGTGCTTTGACTTTTCTAGTCTTAATCATAGAAAAAAGGCTGTAGTTGGAGATTAGATAGCACTTTAACTACAGCCTAAAGTTTTAGTAAAAACACAAAATTGCTAGCTTTTAATTTTTTATAGCATAAGGGGGAGTAACATGAAACTATTGAAATGTTATTGTGCCTTAACCTTTTTTATTATTCTTTCAGTGGCCGTTTATTACGACTTAAAAATTATAGATTTTTATAAGCAAGCTAACACCTGGATTTGGATTTTAGGGTTAAACGGAGCTATATTATTAGCTGGCAGTTTTTTAAAAAAACACAGTTACTCTTTGTTTAAGCAGTTTGTCTTACTTATAACTTTAGCGTACTGTACTGCTTTTGTAACGCTAGTTCAAAGTACAGCCTCGCTAGTGTTCTTTTTGATTTTTATAGCGATAACATTATTAGCTTATGGGCTACATGGCGGCTTTGTTAGCTACTTAATCACCCTTCCTATTACATATGGGTTTTATTTAAAAATTGATTCAATGGATTTTTTGGCAGGTGTGCTTATTTTGTCCGTAGGCAATGTACTGTTAATGATAGCTTATCATAGCATCACTAACGATAGTCTGCTAAAAGAGAAGTGGCTGGAAAATTTACATAAGAAAATAAACGAGTTGTCCTTATTAAAGGAAATAAATATCTTTCTTCAACATTCTAAAAGCTTACAAAAGACCACAAAAATTTTTCTTACTGCGGTAACAGCTGGTTATGGCCTGGGATTTAATAGAGCGATTTTATTTATGGTTGACTCACAAGATGGCAACGCTTGTTTAAGGGCTGATATGGCTATCGGACCGCTTACTACTAATCAGGCATATAAGATTTGGGGAAGCTTAGTGCGAGAACATACGAAGCTAAATGACGTGATTGCTATAGAGGATCATGTAGACTTAACTTTAAACGAATACATAAAAGATATATCAATCCCTTTTGATGAAGAAAATGATGCTTTAATAAGGTGTGTTAAAGAAAAAAGACCTTATAATATAAAAAACAATAATTTAGAAACATTACATACAAAGCTTAAAAAGCTTGGGTTTATAAACTATGCCGCTGTCCCATTAACCTCAAAGAATGAAGTTTTAGGAGTTGTGTTGGTGGATAATAAGTTTAATAACAAACCCATACTAGAAGAAGATGTAGAAAGTTTAGTGGCGTTTTCTAACCAAGCTGCTTTGGGAATAGATAATTTAAAAATGTATCAGCAAATAAAAAACTTGGCAAACATGGATGGGCTGACAGGATTATATAATCATCGGTTCTTCAAAACCATGCTAGAGGAAAAAAGCAATAAAAATGAGCCATACTCTCTTTTGGTAATTGATGTAGATGATTTTAAACAGTTTAATGAAGACTACGGTCATGCATGCGGGGACTTGGTGTTGAAGAAAGTGGCACAAGTACTAAACAATATAATCGGTGATAAGGGAATTGCATCCCGGTATGGGGGAGATGAGTTTACCATCATTCTTCCTTCAGTTTCTAAGGTGAATGGAAGATCTATAGCTTATAGCATAAAGAAAGCGATTAAGCCCTTACCTAAAGAACTACAAATAGAGACGGAGATATCTTTAAGTATTGGAGTGGCTGAATTTCCTGTAGATGCTACAGATTTTAAGGAAATTTTTGATGTTGCTGACAGCAACCTGCTTGCCTCAAAGCATACGGGCAAGGATAAAATAACATATTAGTTTAACGTCAGCGTAAAACGGGGGGATGAAATGTGGTTGTTTTAATGGTATGCTTTGTACTATTGTTGGCTTTACTGTTAAGAAACCCAAATTTTACTCATAAAACCAACCTAAAGTTTTTTACAAAAGCAAGCTATGACATATCCCTAGAGGAAATGTCTTTTTCCTACGAAAGAATAGTGTATTACACTTCTATACCAAACCTCAATATAAAACCAACACTATCAACTTTAAAAGAAAAATATGTAAAGGCAGGTTTTTTAGACCCTGAAGTTATAGCCATTCAAATTTATCATAAAGAGGGGGACAATGAAAAATTAGTAGCGGAACTGCTACAAAAGAGGTTCGATGTACCCACTCTTGACAGCTTGCTAGGAGAAGGTCAGATAACACAAAAGGAAATGGAAAGACTAAAAAAGATTAAGTTTTACCATAAAACTACTATAGATATGTTAAAAAAAGAAGTGTTAAACAGGATAACCAACGAGCAAGAAATTAGATTAAATGCCTAAGGAATGATGAATCTATGGACTTTCGCGCCACATTTAGTAAAAACCCACTGGTGTTAGCACCGATGGCAGGTGTGACAGATTATGTATATAGAAATATAGTAAAGCAACATAACTGTGGATTAATGTATACCGAAATGGTTAGTTTAAAAGGTTTGATATATGATAATAAAAAAACAAAAAAAATTCTTGACTTTACCGACCAACAGCGCCCCATAGTTGCCCAGGTTTTTGGGAGTAAACTATCAGACTTTGAGCGTGGGATACCGATAGTAGAAAGCTCAAAAGTGGATGCAATAGACATCAACATGGGTTGCCCCACTCCTAAAATAGTTAAAAATGGAGATGGTGCAGCCCTCTTAAAAGACATTTATTTAGCTGAAAAGATTTTATTGACTACCATTAGGTCTACCAAATGTCCTGTCACTATAAAAATAAGATTAGGATGGGATGAAAGCAATATTGTAGCTAAGGACTTTGTTAAAATGGCAGAAAATGCAGGTGCAGCTGCAGTAGCTATCCATGGCAGAACAAGAGAACAATTTTATTCCGGCAGTGCAAACTGGGATAGGATAGCGGAGGCTAAGGCAGACACCTCAATACCGATATTAGCAAATGGTGATGTTTTTAAACCTGAAGATGTCGTAAAAATAATGGAGTATACCGGGTGCGAAGGAGTTATGATCGGTCGAGGAGCCATGGGAAATCCTTGGATTTTCAGCAACAGCTTAAATCTACTGGAAAAAGGCCATTATAAACAGCCATCACCCCCAGAGATTATTGAGCAAGCAATTGTCCACCTTCAAAAGCAGGTCGATTATTTTGGGGAAACTTTGGGTGTAAAGATGATGCGAAAGCACATTGCTTGGTATCTAAAAGGGCTTTCTGGATCAGCAAAAGTTAAACGAGAGATACACAGTACAGATAAACTAAAGTGTGCTCTAGAAATCTTAGAAAAACACAAAAAACAATTAGAAAATAGCTAAAATTAGCTATTTTCTTTTTTTATATAGGCATATTTATTGAGATAACAAATAAAATAAAATATAATAATTGTATACAAAAATGTGCACAATAGAATAGGAGGAAAGCAATTGGAGCTTTATAGGATAAATGATAAAACCGTAAGTAAGCAGAAGATAGTAGAATATGTGGGTGCTATACTGGACTTAAGGGCCAAGGGCCTATCTCAAACAGAAGTATCTAATAAGCTTAGCTTAGACAGAATCTTCATATCAAGGCTAGAAAAGCTTGGAGAGCTGCGAAAGGGCAAGAATGTTGCTGTTATAGGCTTTCCTATAAAGAATGTCCAACAAGTTCAAAAGCTTTCCAATAAGTTTGGTGTAAACTTTACTCTATTGTTAAGCGAAAAGCAAAGGTGGAGCTTTGTTGACAACAAAGAAGGGGTTGACCTGTTTAACCAGATTTTAAAACTAGTTAGCGAACTAAAAAGCTTTGATGTAGTAATTGTCATTGCCTCTGATAAAAGAATCCGTCAAATTTCTGCCTTGTTAGATCAAAAAATAATACCTTACCCTATTGGAAGCTCTCCTATCAAAGAGGATATAGTGGTTGACATTAAGAGGTTAGAAGGGTTGCTTGCTACACTATGCTAAAAAGGAGTTGGCTATTTTGAAAAAGGTTGTAAGCGTAAGTTTAGGCTCAGCAGCAAGAGACCATAAGGTTTATACAGAGATATGTGGTCAAAAAGTTTCTATCGAAAGAGTAGGTACAAATGGAAACGTTGAACAAATGATAGAAATTATTAAGGATTTAGATGGTAAGGTAGATGCTTTTGGATTAGGAGGAATGGATTTATTTCTGATGGCTAATGGGAAAAAGTACATACTAAAGGATGCTGAAAAAGTTATCAAGCACGCTAGAAAAACACCTATAGTTGATGGATCTGGTTTAAAAGGGACTTTAGAAAAGCAAACTCTTAGATACCTAAATAAGAATGGGTTTAGTTTTGAGGATAAAAAAGTGCTATTAGTTTGTGCATTAGATCGGTTTGGTATGGCTGAGGAATTACTTGACATGGGAGCTAAAACGATATATGGCGATTTGATGTTTAGTTTAGGGATTCCAGTAAAAATAACATCATTAAAAACTCTTTCAAAAATTGCAAATGTAGCATTGCCTGTTGTACGGCATTTGCCCTTTAAAATGCTATACCCAACGGGTGACAAACAAGAGCTTAGTTCTGAAAGGTATAGCGAAGTTTTTAAGTGGGCTGAAGTCATAGCCGGAGATTTTCACTTTATTAAAAAGCACCTTCCCTCCAATCTTAAAGATAAAACAATTATTACAAATACAGTTACTTCTGAAGATATAGAACTGTTAAGACAGCGAAAATTAGACACATTAGTAACTACCACTCCAGAACTCAATGGCCGCTCTTTTGGTACAAACGTTATGGAAGGAGTTTTGGTTGCGCTAGACAATAGAAAAAACCAAAACTACAGCAGCCTGTTAAAAGAAGTTGGTTTTAAGCCAAGGGTAGTCCGGCTAAGTCAGCATTACAAAGGTTACAGGGGGTTATCTCATGGATAATAAGTTTGCCTTTATAATTCACCCCATAGATGTAGCTGACATGTCAAGAAAATTTAAATTTTTAAAGAAGTTGCCAAAAAGCGCTGTGGAAAAGGGAATTAAACACTTGCCGCCAATAAAAGTATCTGATATAGAAGGTGTGGAATCAAGATACAACAAACTAGAAGGAAACTTTGTTGCTTGTACGTTAACATCGAACCAAATAGCATCTTTACCCACCAAGTTTGTACTAAAAAAAATAATTAAAGCTGGAAGGTTATCAGAAAAAATGGGGGCTAAAATATTGGGACTAGGTGCTATGACATCAGTAGTTGGCGACGCTGGAATAACAATTTCAAAAAACTTGAATATTCCTGTTACAACTGGCAATAGTTATACTGTAGCCTCAGCTATCGAAGGAACTAAAAAAGCAGCTAGCTTAATGGGCCATAGTCTAAATAGTTGCGAGATTACTATTGTAGGAGCTACTGGGTCAATAGGGTCAGTGACGGCCAGGATTTTGGCTAGGGAAGCAAGAAGTCTAAACCTTATTGCTAGAAATCAAAGAAGATTAGAAAGGTTAGCTAAAATAATACTGCAGGAAACTGGGACTCCAATTAAAATACCGACAACGTCTAAGGAAGGCATAAAAAAAGCTGATATAATCATATCGGTTTCTGGTTCAGTAGATTGTGTAATTAATCCAGAAGATATAAAATCAGGAGCTGTTGTTTGCGACGTTGCTAGACCCCGAGACGTATCTCAAAAGGTACAGGCAGTACGCAATGATGTGTTTGTGTTTGAAGGCGGTTTAATCAATGTGCCTGGAGATGTGGATTTTAACTTTAACTTTGGTTTCCCTCCAAAAACAGCTTATGCGTGTATGGCCGAGACAATGATTTTAGCTTTAGAGAATCGTTTTGAATCCTATACACTAGGAAGAGACTTATCAGTAGGGCAAGTGGATGAAATAAATAAACTAGCAAAAAAACATGGATTCACCCTAGGAGGGTTTAGAAGCTTTGAAAAGGCGGTAGATGAAAGCGAGATTGAAGAAATAAAAAGAAATGCGTTGGTAAATTCACTAAATTTGAAAAAATCTATTGCTAAGGTTTGACAAAATATATCCTGTCGATTATAATATTTGCAAGCACTGAAGGGTATCTCTTTAGTGCTTGTTATTGTATTCGTTGTGGTAAAAGTTGTCACCAATAGAAAGTGTATAATTATTGCCGCTTTTACATATCATTGTTTAACAGAGACAATTTTTACTGATAAAGGAGAGACTTATAATGGAAAACGGAAAAGAAGTAATATTAACACCTAGTGGGTTACAAAAGCTAGAAGAAGAACTAGAGTACCTTAAATCTACGAAAAGAAGAGAAGTAGCAGATAGGATAAAGGTTGCTATAAGTTACGGAGACATCAGCGAAAACTCTGAGTATGAGGATGCAAAAAATGAGCAAGCTTTCGTAGAAGGGCGTATATTGACTGTTGAAAAAATGCTACGGAACGCAACTGTGATAGACGAAGAAGAAGTAAATAAAGAAGTTGTTAACGTTGGATGTACTGTCGTGCTTAAAGACTTAGAGTTCGATGAAGAATTAGAGTACACCATTGTAGGATCAGCAGAAGCAAATCCCAACGAAAACAAGATATCTAACGAGTCTCCTGTAGGCAAAGCTATACTCGGCAAACCTATCAACAGCACTGTGGATGTAACAGTACCAGCTGGAAATATAAAATATAAAATATTATCAATTAGTTAAATCTTATTAAAAAATTGGCGAACTAATACGTACGGTAATTATCTAGGAGTGATACAATGGAAGAACAACAACTTAATGAACTGCAAAAGATGAGGCGAGAAAAGTTGAATCATCTTGACGAGCAAGGCATAGAGGCTTATAGCAAAAAAAATCCGCCTAAACATATAACAGAAGATATTAACAATAACTTCGAAGAGTATGAAGGTAAGACTGTTTCATTAAGTGGAAGAGTCATGGCAAAAAGAGGGCACGGTAAAGCAGGATTTCTTAATTTAAGGGACTTTAAAGGTGAAATCCAAGTTTACGGACGAAAAGACCGTTTAGAGGAAGATTATAATTTGTTTTCCTCTTTAGATATAGGAGACATCATTTATATAGAGGGAGAAGTTTTTAAAACAAAGCGCGGTGAAACTTCAGTAAAAGCTGATAGCATTAAAATGCTTTCTAAATCGCTACAACCCTTACCTGAAAAATGGCATGGCCTTAAAGATGTGGAGCTTCGCTACAGAAAAAGGTATGTCGATCTAATAGTCAATCCAGAAGTAAAAGATGTGTTTATAAAAAGAAGTAGAATAATAAAAGAAATAAGAAGTTACTTAGATAACCTAGATTACTATGAAGTAGAAACACCTATGATGCAAACGATAGCTGGAGGGACAAGTGCCAGACCTTTTGTGACATATCATAACACTTTAGAGCAAGAACTTTTTATGCGGATAGCCCCGGAACTTTTCTTAAAAAGGCTTATTGTAGGTGGGTTTGAGAGAGTTTATGAGCTAAATAGAAACTTTAGAAATGAAGGGATTTCTACAAAACACAACCCTGAGTTTACAATGCTAGAATTGTATCAAGCGCATGCCGATTATACCGATATGATGGAAATAACAGAAAATATGATTGCAGAGGTCGCTCAAAAAGTTCTAGGAACAACAAACATAACCTATCAAGGAAAAGAAATAAACCTAGCTCCTCCTTGGAGAAGAGCAACCATGTTAGAACTGGTTGAAGAGTATACAAAAATAGACTTCTCTCAAAAAAGTGAAGAAGAAGCAAAGCAGATAGCTAAAGAAAAAGGTTTAGATATAACAGAAGGAATTTGGAACTGGGGTAAAATAGTCAACCACTTTTTTGAAGAGTATGTTGAAGAGCATCTAATACAGCCTACCTTTGTATATGGACACCCTAAGGATATTTCGCCTTTAGCAAAGGCGCAAACAGAAGATAAGAGGCTTACAGAAAGATTTGAAGGGTTTATTTTTGCAAGAGAGCTTTGCAATGCATTTTCCGAGCTTAATGACCCTATAGATCAAAGACAAAGATTCGAACAGCAAATGGAAGAAAAAGCTGCCGGTGATGATGAAGCTCACGAGATGGATGATGACTTTGTAAATGCCCTTGAGTTTGGAATGCCACCAACTGGAGGCTTAGGCATTGGAATAGATAGACTGGTGATGCTTTTAACTGATAGCGCTTCCATAAGAGATGTTATTTTATTTCCAACTTTAAAAGATAAAAACCTTTAAAAAAAAGAGACGCAAATTTTGCGTCTCTTTTCAACATACACAGAGGGTTTCAATAAAAATAACAAAAAAGGCTTGTCAAAGTTATTTTGTTATGGTATATTATTAATCGTGCTCAGGACACAACACAGAGCACAACAAAAAAATTCAAGTTTATGTTGACATCGCTTTAAAAATATGCTAAGATATTTTTTGCGTAGGAAACAAATTAGGTCTTTGAAAATTGAACAGCTAATGCAAAAGCCAGTAAGGTTTAAAGTTAATTTCTTTTTTATTATTTAAGTAAGTTGAGCTAAATTTTAGCTTTTCATAGATTCTTTTATGGAGAGTTTGATCCTGGCTCAGGACGAACGCTGGCGGCATGCCTCACACATGCAAGTCGAACGAGGGAAATTGAGAGCTTGCTCTTAATGGACCTAGTGGCGGACGGGTGCGTAACACGTGGGCAACCTGCCCTTTAGATCGGGATACCATCGGGAAACTGATGTTAATACCGGATACCTTCTTTTAATCACCTGATTAAAAGAAGAAAGATTTATCGCTAAAGGATGGGCCCGCGCTTCATTAGCTAGTTGGTAGGGTAACGGCCTACCAAGGCAACGATGGATAGCTGGTCTGAGAGGACGATCAGCCACACTGGGACTGAGACACGGCCCAGACTCCTACGGGAGGCAGCAGTGGGGGATATTGCGCAATGGGGGCAACCCTGACGCAGCAATGCCGCGTGAAGGATGAAGGTTTTCGGATCGTAAACTTCTGTTATGAGGGATGAATAAAATGACAGTACCTCAAGAGGAAGCCCCGGCTAACTACGTGCCAGCAGCCGCGGTAATACGTAGGGGGCGAGCGTTGTCCGGAATTACTGGGCGTAAAGAGCATGTAGGTGGTTTGATAAGTCAGATGTTAAACTGCGGGGCTTAACCCCGTATTGCATTTGAAACTGTCAAACTTGAGGACAGGAGAGGAAAGTGGAATTCCTAGTGTAGCGGTGAAATGCGTAGATATTAGGAGGAACACCAGTGGCGAAGGCGACTTTCTGGACTGTACCTGACACTGAGATGCGAAAGCGTGGGGAGCGAACAGGATTAGATACCCTGGTAGTCCACGCCGTAAACGCTGGGCACTAGGTGTAGGGGGTTTAGATACCCTCTGTGCCGCAGTTAACGCACTAAGTGCCCCGCCTGGGGAGTACGACCGCAAGGTTGAAACTCAAAGGAATTGACGGGGGCCCGCACAAGCAGCGGAGCATGTGGTTTAATTCGACGCAACGCGAAGAACCTTACCAGGGCTTGACATCCTCTGAAGGCTTTAGAGATAAAGTCGTCCTCTTTTGAGGCAGAGAGACAGGTGGTGCATGGTTGTCGTCAGCTCGTGTCGTGAGATGTTGGGTTAAGTCCCGTAACGAGCGCAACCCTTATTCTTAGTTGCCAGCAGGTTAAGCTGGGCACTCTAAGGAGACTGCCGGTGACAAACCGGGGGAAGGTGGGGATGACGTCAAATCATCATGCCCCTTATGTCCTGGGCTACACACGTGCTACAATGGCCTGAACAACGGGAAGCGAAGGAGCGATCTGGAGCGAATCCTTTAAATCAGGTCTCAGTTCGGATTGCAGGCTGCAACTCGCCTGCATGAAGTCGGAGTTGCTAGTAATCGCGAGTCAGCATATCGCGGTGAATGCGTTCCCGGGCCTTGTACACACCGCCCGTCACACCACGAAAGTTTGCAACACCCGAAGCCGGTGAGCCAACCTTTTAGGAGGCAACCGTCGAAGGTGGGGCGAATGATTGGGGTGAAGTCGTAACAAGGTAGCCGTATCGGAAGGTGCGGCTGGATCACCTCCTTTCTAAGGAGCTTTAACCTCAAGGTTAGTAGCATAGCTGTTTAATTTTGAAAGACCTAGTCTTTCATTGCAAGGGCTTATAGCTCAGCTGGTCAGAGCGCACGCCTGATAAGCGTGAGGTCGGTGGTTCGAGTCCACCTAAGCCCACCATAAAGAATATGGGGGTGTAGCTCAGTTGGGAGAGCACCTGCCTTGCAAGCAGGGGGTCAGCGGTTCGAATCCGCTCATCTCCACCATTTTTTTTATACCGATCTTTGAAATTACCCATAAGGATAAAACTAAGAAAGTATCAACCCGAGATATAAAAAAGCGTGGTAGATACAATTTCATTATGTTTAAACGAGAAAAACGAGGTCAAGTTACAAAGGGCGCACGGCGGATGCCTTGGCGCTGGGAGTCGAAGAAGGACGTAGCGAGCTGCGAAAAGCCGCGATTAGCTGCAAGCAAGCTTTAAGTCGCGGATTTCCCAATGGGGCAACCCACCACAGTTAATACTGTGGTACCACCACCTGAATAAGTAGGGTGGTAGGAGACAACCGGGGGAACTGAAACATCTAAGTACCCCGAGGAAGAGAAAGAAAACTCGATTCCCTAAGTAGTGGCGAGCGAAAGGGGAAGAGCCTAAACACTTTTAGTGTAAGCCTGTATGCGTTGCTAAAAGTGGGTTGAGGGAGTTACTTTACAAGTGGATACAGTCACTTGGGATAGTTACAAAATTAAAGTTTAGGCGAATTGGTTGGGAACCCAAACGACACAAGGTGAAAGTCCTGTAGCCGAAAAGCTTTAATCTATCCAAGTAGCCACCCGAGTATTGCGGGACACGAGAAACCCCGTAAGAATCTAGGAGGACCACCTCCAAAGGCTAAATACTACCCAGCGACCGATAGTGAACAAGTACCGTGAGGGAAAGGTGAAAAGTACCCCAGGCGGGGGATGAAATAGAACCTGAAACCGTGTGCCTACAAACAGTCAGAGCCCCATAAGCGGGTGATGGCGTACCTTTTGTATAATGGATCAGCGAGTTACATTTGCAAGCGAGGTTAAATGGTAAAGCCATGGAGCCGTAGCGAAAGCGAGTCTTAATAGGGCGACTAGTTTGTATGTGTAGACCCGAACCCGAGTGACCTACCCATGGCCAGGGTGAAGTTTTGGTAACACAAAATGGAGGCCCGAACCCACTAATGTTGAAAAATTAGGGGATGAGCTGTGGGTAGCGGTGAAATGCCAAACGAACTCGGAGATAGCTGGTTCTCCCCGAAATAGCTTTAGGGCTAGCCTCAAGGATGAATAGTGGAGGTAGAGCACTGATTGAGCTAGGGGCCTAACCCAGGTTACCGAACTCAGTCAAACTCCGAATGCCATATATTTTGACCTTGGGAGTCAGACTATGGGTGATAAGGTCCATAGTCGAGAGGGAAACAGCCCAGACCATCTGTTAAGGTCCCAAAGTGTAAGCTAAGTGGAAAAGGATGTGGGATTGCTTAGACAACCAGGATGTTGGCTTAGAAGCAGCCACCATTTAAAGAGTGCGTAATAGCTCACTGGTCAAGTGATCCTGCGCCGAAAATGTCCGGGGCTAAAGCTTACCACCGAAGCAATGGAGTAGTAATACTGGTAGGGGAGCGTTCTAAGTGCGGCGAAGCTGTACCGTAAGGAGCAGTGGAGCGCTTAGAAGTGAGAATGCTGATATAAGTAACGAAAAGAGATGTGAGAATCATCTCCGCCGAAAACCTAAGGTTTCCTGAGGAAGGTTCGTCCGCTCAGGGTAAGCCGGGACCTAAGCCGAGGCCGAAAGGCGTAGGCGATGGACAACTGGTAGATATTCCAGTGCCACCAAGCTTTGTTTGAGTGATGGGGTGACGCAGTAAGGTAGGTTATCGCACTGATGGACTAGTGCGTTCAAGCCAGTAGGGATTAGAGGTAGGCAAATCCGCCTCTATCTATTCTGAGAGGTTAAGAGGACCCAATTTAGGGGAACTAACTGATCCTACACTGCCAAGAAAAGCCTCTAACAAGAAGCGCGGTGCCCGTACCGTAAACCGACACAGGTAGGTGAGGAGAGAATCCTAAGGCGCTCGGGAGAACCTTCGTTAAGGAACTCGGCAAAATGACCCCGTAACTTCGGGAGAAGGGGTGCCTCGATATTGTGAAGTACATCCGTACTGAGCGAGAGGAGGCCGCAGTGAATAGGCCCAAGCGACTGTTTATCAAAAACACAGGTCTCTGCTAAATCGAAAGATGAAGTATAGGGGCTGACGCCTGCCCGGTGCTGGAAGGTTAAGGGAACGTGTTATCCGGCACTCAACTTAGAGTCTATGCTAATTATTACGCTAGAGTATTTGAAAACTAGTTAATAAGATAGTATATCTAAAGTATGGATTTTAAGTTGAGTGCCGGAGAAGCTCTGAACCGAAGCCCCAGTAAACGGCGGCCGTAACTATAACGGTCCTAAGGTAGCGAAATTCCTTGTCGGGTAAGTTCCGACCCGCACGAAAGGCGCAACGACTTGGGCGCTGTCTCAACGAAGGACCCGGTGAAATTGTAGTACCTGTGAAGATGCAGGTTACCCGCGACAAGACGGAAAGACCCCGTGGAGCTTTACTGTAGCCTGATATTGGATTTTGGCATTGACTGTACAGCATAGGTGGGAGGCTGAGAATAGAGGACGCTAGTCTTCTAGGAGCCTAAAGTGGGATACCACCCTGTGAATGTTGGAATTCTAACTAGAAACCGTAATCCGGTTTTAGGACAGTGTCAGGTGGGCAGTTTGACTGGGGCGGTCGCCTCCCAAAGAGTAACGGAGGCGCCCCAAGGTCTCCTCAGAATGGTTGGAAATCATTCGTAGAGTGCAAAGGCATAAGGAGGCTTGACTGCGAGACCTACAAGTCGAGCAGGGACGAAAGTCGGGCTTAGTGACCCGGCGGTACCGAGTGGAAGGGCCGTCGCTCAACGGATAAAAGCTACCCCGGGGATAACAGGCTTATCTCCCCCAAGAGTTCACATCGACGGGGAGGTTTGGCACCTCGATGTCGGCTCATCGCATCCTGGGGCTGTAGTAGGTCCCAAGGGTTGGGCTGTTCGCCCATTAAAGCGGTACGCGAGCTGGGTTCAGAACGTCGTGAGACAGTTCGGTCCCTATCTGTCGCGGGCGCAGGAAGTTTGAGAGGATCTGTCCTTAGTACGAGAGGACCGGGATGGACGAACCTCTAGTGTACCAGTTGTCACGCCAGTGGCAGTGCTGGGTAGCTAAGTTCGGCACGGATAAGCGCTGAAAGCATCTAAGCGCGAAGCCACCCTCAAGATAAGACTTCCCTCCGACACTCAACTTAGAATCTAACTAAGACTTGTCACCAAAGTAAGGTGTTAAAAGTCTTATAGATAAAGTATCTATAGTTTAGGTTTTGAGTTGAGTGTCGGATAAGACTCCAGATAGACTATCTGGTAGATAGGCCGGAGGTGTACAGGTAGTAATACCTTTAGCTGACCGGTACTAATAAGTCGAGGACTTGACCAACTTAGTTTAGATAATGACTTAGTTTTATTCCTTATGGTAATTTATCCAGTGACAAAAGCGAAGAGGATCCACCGGTTCCCATCTCGAACACCGCAGTTAAGCTCTTCAGCGCCGATGGTACTTGGGGTTTACCCCCTGGAAGAGTAGGACGTCGCTGGGTTAAAATGTTCCTCAGTAGCTCAACGGTGGAGCAACCGGCTGTTAACCGGTAGGTTGTAGGTTCAAATCCTACCTGAGGAGCCAAAAGTTTAATAAAAATCTTATGGATATAACATCCATAAGATTTTTTTGTTATATATAGCTGTATATTAACAACACTTTGATAAATAATAAAAGAAGTCTAAAACTAGTTTTTTATAGGGATAACCTTTTAAAAAAATAGGAGTGAAAAAGGTGTTTACATATAAAATTGACGATAATATTCACTTAGAGCTACTTCAGCAAGTTCATTTCGATGGTTTACTCAATGTGCTAAAGAGAAACCAAAAAGACCTTGGAAAGTGGATGTCGTGGATTGGCACCACTTGTAGTATTGGGGATTACCAAAAGTTTATGAACAGGATGCTTTCTCGGAACGTTAAGGGATTAGATATACATAGTATAATTTTCTATAATAACATAATTGTAGGCGGAATTTGTTTAACTGACATTGATAAAACTAATAAAAAAGCAGATGCCGGGTACTGGCTAGATTTTGCCTACAGAAAAAGAGGTGTTATTACAAAAGTTTTACCACACATGATCGAGTACGCCTTTTTTAGTTTAAAACTAAATAGAGTAAATATAGTTTGCTCTGTAGTAAACAGCGATAGTAACAAAGTTCCACAAAGGCTAGGGTTCCGTCCTGAAGCTACATTAAAGGAGTGGGAGTTAGTCAATGGAGAACCACATGATTTTAATATTTACGGAATAACCAAAACGGCTTGGGAGAAAAAGCACACCTTAAAATATAGTGAAAATTTTAAGTATGCTATTGTCAAAGGATAAAAATATGATATAATTTATGTAAAGGAAAACTAAATAACTGATATATATCTTCAGGGCAGGGTGAAATTCCCGACCGGCGGTAAAGCCCGCTACCTCTTGAAAATCAAGAGCTGATCTGGTTAGATTCCAGAGCCGACAGTAGAGTCTGGATGGAAGAAGATTACTTTTATATACTTTTGTGTATAATTTTAATGTTGCGTATTTTACCCCTGATATATATCAGGGGTTTATTTTATTTTCCTATTTAAAATATAGGAGGAATATCTTATGAAAATCTTGAGACAAAATGAGAGGATTAACACGAATTTCTTGGTTAAGCTTTCGCTTTTAGCGGCTATTTCCTATCTTTTAACTTTTATTAGAATGCCGTTGCCTTTTTTTCCGGAGTTTTTGAAAATTGATATCGCGGAACTTCCTGCATTAATAGCGGGCTTTGCTTTTGGACCTATAGCTGGAGTTATAGTTGTTCTGCTAAGGAATATCTTGGATTTTCTCACAAAAACGTCAACCGGTGGAGTTGGGGAACTTTCTAATTTTATCGTAGGAAGCTCGTTTGTAGTAACAGCAAGTGCCATCTATAAGCTTAATAAAAGCAAGAGAAATGCAGTTTTAGGCGTAGTACTAGCTACAGTTGTGATGGCTTGTATAGGCCTTCTTTCCAACAAGTTTATAATTTTACCGCTTTGGGGTATGCCAGTTGAATGGAGTTTTTTGTTAACGATTATAGTTCCCTTTAATTTAATTAAAGGGGCGCTTAATAGTTTAGTAGCTATTCTTATATACAAAAATGTATCACGCATTCTGAAATAAACCAACATAATATTGAAAGATAAAACAGCGCTTCTGATTGGAAGCGCTGTTTTTAAGTTCGTAGCCAGTCTTTGGTTAGTTGCCATATATGTTAGGAAGAACCGTCCCACTGAGATACGTGGGACATAATGTTAGGGAGGAGGCGCTCTCCCCTAAGCCATTTGGGGTTGTTCCATCTAGGCCATGCCATCTCGGGACAGAGGGGACAGGTACGACAGTCCCATTGTGAACCGATGGGGACAGCATACCAGTTCCCATTGTCCCTAGGTTTTTCATTTGGGTATGGATTTGCTACCATATATGTAAGGAAGAACCGTCCCACTGAGATACGTGGGACATAATGTTCGGGAGCAGACACTGCTCCCCTACGCCATTTAGGCGTCATTTAGGGCGTTGTTTTAGGTCATCATTAGGGTCTAGGTTTTCCTATCCAACTATCCAACCATCCAACCATCCAACTGGTTTTAGGTTTTCCTATCCGCTACCTGCTATCTGCTGACCACAAAGAAAGCCCCATATATTCCCACGAATAATCTCTTGACCTTTGGTAAAAATGATGGTAAAGTATATAACTGTCGCTGAAACAAGCGGCGGCAAAAATATTCAACAGCTTTTTAAAAAAATAAAAAAGTTGTTGACACAAAAACGAATAAATGGTATAGTATTACTTGTCGCTGAAACACGGCGGCAAACAAATTAGGTCTTTGAAAATTGAACAGCTAATGCAAAAGCCAGTAAGGTTTAAAGTTAATTTCTTTTTTATTATTTAAGTAAGTTGAGCTAAATTTTAGCTTTTCATAGATTCTTTTATGGAGAGTTTGATCCTGGCTCAGGACGAACGCTGGCGGCATGCCTCACACATGCAAGTCGAACGAGGGAAATTGAGAGCTTGCTCTTAATGGACCTAGTGGCGGACGGGTGCGTAACACGTGGGCAACCTGCCCTTTAGATCGGGATACCATCGGGAAACTGATGTTAATACCGGATACCTTCTTTTAATCACCTGATTAAAAGAAGAAAGATTTATCGCTAAAGGATGGGCCCGCGCTTCATTAGCTAGTTGGTAGGGTAACGGCCTACCAAGGCAACGATGGATAGCTGGTCTGAGAGGACGATCAGCCACACTGGGACTGAGACACGGCCCAGACTCCTACGGGAGGCAGCAGTGGGGGATATTGCGCAATGGGGGCAACCCTGACGCAGCAATGCCGCGTGAAGGATGAAGGTTTTCGGATCGTAAACTTCTGTTATGAGGGATGAATAAAATGACAGTACCTCAAGAGGAAGCCCCGGCTAACTACGTGCCAGCAGCCGCGGTAATACGTAGGGGGCGAGCGTTGTCCGGAATTACTGGGCGTAAAGAGCATGTAGGTGGTTTGATAAGTCAGATGTTAAACTGCGGGGCTTAACCCCGTATTGCATTTGAAACTGTCAAACTTGAGGACAGGAGAGGAAAGTGGAATTCCTAGTGTAGCGGTGAAATGCGTAGATATTAGGAGGAACACCAGTGGCGAAGGCGACTTTCTGGACTGTACCTGACACTGAGATGCGAAAGCGTGGGGAGCGAACAGGATTAGATACCCTGGTAGTCCACGCCGTAAACGCTGGGCACTAGGTGTAGGGGGTTTAGATACCCTCTGTGCCGCAGTTAACGCACTAAGTGCCCCGCCTGGGGAGTACGACCGCAAGGTTGAAACTCAAAGGAATTGACGGGGGCCCGCACAAGCAGCGGAGCATGTGGTTTAATTCGACGCAACGCGAAGAACCTTACCAGGGCTTGACATCCTCTGAAGGCTTTAGAGATAAAGTCGTCCTCTTTTGAGGCAGAGAGACAGGTGGTGCATGGTTGTCGTCAGCTCGTGTCGTGAGATGTTGGGTTAAGTCCCGTAACGAGCGCAACCCTTATTCTTAGTTGCCAGCAGGTTAAGCTGGGCACTCTAAGGAGACTGCCGGTGACAAACCGGGGGAAGGTGGGGATGACGTCAAATCATCATGCCCCTTATGTCCTGGGCTACACACGTGCTACAATGGCCTGAACAACGGGAAGCGAAGGAGCGATCTGGAGCGAATCCTTTAAATCAGGTCTCAGTTCGGATTGCAGGCTGCAACTCGCCTGCATGAAGTCGGAGTTGCTAGTAATCGCGAGTCAGCATATCGCGGTGAATGCGTTCCCGGGCCTTGTACACACCGCCCGTCACACCACGAAAGTTTGCAACACCCGAAGCCGGTGAGCCAACCTTTTAGGAGGCAACCGTCGAAGGTGGGGCGAATGATTGGGGTGAAGTCGTAACAAGGTAGCCGTATCGGAAGGTGCGGCTGGATCACCTCCTTTCTAAGGAGCTTTAACCTCAAGGTTAGTAGCATAGCTGTTTAATTTTGAAAGACCTAGTCTTTCAACCGATCTTTGAAATTACCCATAAGGATAAAACTAAGAAAGTATCAACCCGAGATATAAAAAAGCGTGGTAGATACAATTTCATTATGTTTAAACGAGAAAAACGAGGTCAAGTTACAAAGGGCGCACGGCGGATGCCTTGGCGCTGGGAGTCGAAGAAGGACGTAGCGAGCTGCGAAAAGCCGCGATTAGCTGCAAGCAAGCTTTAAGTCGCGGATTTCCGAATGGGGCAACCCACCACAGTTAATACTGTGGTACCACCACCTGAACAAGTAGGGTGGTAGGAGACAACCGGGGGAACTGAAACATCTAAGTACCCCGAGGAAGAGAAAGAAAACTCGATTCCCTAAGTAGTGGCGAGCGAAAGGGGAAGAGCCTAAACACTTTTAGTGTAAGCCTGTATGCGTTGCTAAAAGTGGGTTGAGGGAGTTACTTTACAAGTGGATACAGTCACTTGGGATAGTTACAAAATTAAAGTTTAGGCGAATTGGTTGGGAACCCAAACGACACAAGGTGAAAGTCCTGTAGCCGAAAAGCTTTAATCTATCCAAGTAGCCACCCGAGTATTGCGGGACACGAGAAACCCCGTAAGAATCTAGGAGGACCACCTCCAAAGGCTAAATACTACCCAGCGACCGATAGTGAACAAGTACCGTGAGGGAAAGGTGAAAAGTACCCCAGGCGGGGGATGAAATAGAACCTGAAACCGTGTGCCTACAAACAGTCAGAGCCCCATAAGCGGGTGATGGCGTACCTTTTGTATAATGGATCAGCGAGTTACATTTGCAAGCGAGGTTAAATGGTAAAGCCATGGAGCCGTAGCGAAAGCGAGTCTTAATAGGGCGACTAGTTTGTATGTGTAGACCCGAACCCGAGTGACCTACCCATGGCCAGGGTGAAGTTTTGGTAACACAAAATGGAGGCCCGAACCCACTAATGTTGAAAAATTAGGGGATGAGCTGTGGGTAGCGGTGAAATGCCAAACGAACTCGGAGATAGCTGGTTCTCCCCGAAATAGCTTTAGGGCTAGCCTCAAGGATGAATAGTGGAGGTAGAGCACTGATTGAGCTAGGGGCCTAACCCAGGTTACCGAACTCAGTCAAACTCCGAATGCCATATATTTTGACCTTGGGAGTCAGACTATGGGTGATAAGGTCCATAGTCGAGAGGGAAACAGCCCAGACCATCTGTTAAGGTCCCAAAGTGTAAGCTAAGTGGAAAAGGATGTGGGATTGCTTAGACAACCAGGATGTTGGCTTAGAAGCAGCCACCATTTAAAGAGTGCGTAATAGCTCACTGGTCAAGTGATCCTGCGCCGAAAATGTCCGGGGCTAAAGCTTACCACCGAAGCAATGGAGTAGTAATACTGGTAGGGGAGCGTTCTAAGTGCGGCGAAGCTGTACCGTAAGGAGCAGTGGAGCGCTTAGAAGTGAGAATGCTGATATAAGTAACGAAAAGAGATGTGAGAATCATCTCCGCCGAAAACCTAAGGTTTCCTGAGGAAGGTTCGTCCGCTCAGGGTAAGCCGGGACCTAAGCCGAGGCCGAAAGGCGTAGGCGATGGACAACTGGTAGATATTCCAGTGCCACCAAGCTTTGTTTGAGTGATGGGGTGACGCAGTAAGGTAGGTTATCGCACTGATGGATTAGTGCGTTCAAGCCAGTAGGGATTAGAGGTAGGCAAATCCGCCTCTATCTATTCTGAGAGGTTAAGAGGACCCAATTTAGGGGAACTAACTGATCCTACACTGCCAAGAAAAGCCTCTAACAAGAAGCGCGGTGCCCGTACCGTAAACCGACACAGGTAGGTGAGGAGAGAATCCTAAGGCGCTCGGGAGAACCTTCGTTAAGGAACTCGGCAAAATGACCCCGTAACTTCGGGAGAAGGGGTGCCTCGATATTGTGAAGTACATCCGTACTGAGCGAGAGGAGGCCGCAGTGAATAGGCCCAAGCGACTGTTTATCAAAAACACAGGTCTCTGCTAAATCGAAAGATGAAGTATAGGGGCTGACGCCTGCCCGGTGCTGGAAGGTTAAGGGAACGTGTTATCCGCGCAAGCGAAGAAGATTAAGTGTTACTAGATACTTAGTATAAAGTATAGGTTTTGAGTTGAGTGTCGAAGCCCCAGTAAACGGCGGCCGTAACTATAACGGTCCTAAGGTAGCGAAATTCCTTGTCGGGTAAGTTCCGACCCGCACGAAAGGCGCAACGACTTGGGCGCTGTCTCAACGAAGGACCCGGTGAAATTGTAGTACCTGTGAAGATGCAGGTTACCCGCGACAAGACGGAAAGACCCCGTGGAGCTTTACTGTAGCCTGATATTGGATTTTGGCATTGACTGTACAGCATAGGTGGGAGGCTGAGAATAGAGGACGCTAGTCTTCTAGGAGCCTAAAGTGGGATACCACCCTGTGAATGTTGGAATTCTAACTAGAAACCGTAATCCGGTTTTAGGACAGTGTCAGGTGGGCAGTTTGACTGGGGCGGTCGCCTCCCAAAGAGTAACGGAGGCGCCCCAAGGTCTCCTCAGAATGGTTGGAAATCATTCGTAGAGTGCAAAGGCATAAGGAGGCTTGACTGCGAGACCTACAAGTCGAGCAGGGACGAAAGTCGGGCTTAGTGACCCGGCGGTACCGAGTGGAAGGGCCGTCGCTCAACGGATAAAAGCTACCCCGGGGATAACAGGCTTATCTCCCCCAAGAGTTCACATCGACGGGGAGGTTTGGCACCTCGATGTCGGCTCATCGCATCCTGGGGCTGTAGTAGGTCCCAAGGGTTGGGCTGTTCGCCCATTAAAGCGGTACGCGAGCTGGGTTCAGAACGTCGTGAGACAGTTCGGTCCCTATCTGTCGCGGGCGCAGGAAGTTTGAGAGGATCTGTCCTTAGTACGAGAGGACCGGGATGGACGAACCTCTAGTGTACCAGTTGTCACGCCAGTGGCAGTGCTGGGTAGCTAAGTTCGGCACGGATAAGCGCTGAAAGCATCTAAGCGCGAAGCCACCCTCAAGATAAGACTTCCCATTGGCTTGTCCAAGTAAGACTCCAGATAGACTATCTGGTAGATAGGCCGGAGGTGTACAGGTAGTAATACCTTTAGCTGACCGGTACTAATAAGTCGAGGACTTGACCAACTTAGTTTAGATAATGACTTAGTTTTATTCCTTATGGTAATTTATCCAGTGACAAAAGCGAAGAGGATCCACCGGTTCCCATCTCGAACACCGCAGTTAAGCTCTTCAGCGCCGATGGTACTTGGGGTTTACCCCCTGGAAGAGTAGGACGTCGCTGGGTTAAAATGTTCCTCAGTAGCTCAACGGTGGAGCAACCGGCTGTTAACCGGTAGGTTGTAGGTTCAAATCCTACCTGAGGAGCCATAAAATCTGACATTAAAGGCATTGCTAAAATATATAGCAGTGCCTTTTAACTTTGTTTAATGGAAAACTTACTGTTTACATACCACGCAAACAAGATGGTTGAATATGTTGTTAGTTTAGAGTCAACAATAGTACCTATAGTAAAGTTAAAAAACATTTTTTATAAATATTTGTCATATAATTATATGAGGTGAGTTTAAATGTCTAAAGTAAAAACCCTGTTATTAAGTGGGACCCTTGCAGTTACTACTGCCGTTGCAACAAGCTCTATGTCTGTTGGACAACAGGAGGTTACTATTTTAACAGAAGAAGGACCCGTTACCTTGAAGACTAGTGAAACCAAGGTGAAGAATATCGTTAATGAAGCAAATATAACTTTAAGTGAAAAACATAAGGTTTATCCGTCGTTGGATGAACAGTTAAAAACCGACTATATAGCGATTAAAGAGGGTTCAAAAGTAAAAATTTTTGTGGACGGGCAAGTAAAAGAAACAATAAGCTGGGCACTTAATGTAGAGGAGCTACTAAAAGAACAAGATATAACTTTAAATGATGAAGATATTATAGCAGTTCCGCTAGATAAAGAATTAAAAGATATAAATAACATAGAGATTACTAGAGTTGATAGGAAGGTAGTTACTGAATCTAAAAACATCCCTTACCAGTCGGAAATGTATATTGATAGGAGTTTGCCACCAGGTTCAAGTAGAACTGTCATAGCTGGCAAAAAAGGGGTTAAAGAAGTAACTTATGAAATCGTTTATCATGATGGAGAGGAAAAAGAGCGAACTGTTCTAGAAAAAGAGGTAGTTACCCAACCTAAGGATGCAAAAGTTTATGCAAATCAACGGAACATGGTTGCATCTAGGGGAGGATCAAGTAATTCAGCTGGTTATGTTGGAGTTGCGTCTTGGTATGGTTCTAAATTTCATGGCAATGGTACTGCAAGTGGCGAGACATATGATAAAAATGCCTTGACTGCTGCTCATCGTTATCTTCCTTTTGGAACTAGAGTACAGGTTACGTTCTTACAGACCGGTCGTAGCGTAGTCGTCAGAATAAATGATAGAGGACCCTTTGCTGATAATAGAATAATTGACTTATCAGAAGCTGCTGCTAAGGAAATTGGACTTCGCCCTCATGGAGTTGGTAGAGTGGAAATTAAAATACTAGATTAATTTTTTTAAAACTGCTGATTTTGACTTAATCAGCAGTTTTTTTTGTGTGTGCTGTTTTAATAATCCTTTGACTTTAATAGAAGCAATTAAAGGGAAAGCCAAGCCTATGATAGAATACTAATACTGTGAGCTGTAGTGTAAAAATTTACAGCTTACTTTTAGAAAAACTTAAGGTATAATATAGTTATGTAAATTTATAAAAGAGGAGATGGAGAAGCTTGAAATTAACAAAAATTTTACTAATCACCCTTGTAGCAGTTTTAATATTACCTGCATGTACTCAGTCAACACCGCCAGAAAATCAAGATACAGATCTAGATGAAAATGGAAGTATCGAAAACCCAGTAGAAGATGAAAATCAAGGAGAAACTGAAGAGGAAAAAGAAGAAAAAGAAGAGCCTAAAACTCCTCAAGTAAGTCGCCCAGAAGATCTTAAGGGAATATACTTAACAGGCAATTCAGTGGGGCATCCAACTCGATTTACGGAGTTGATAGAGCTTATAAACGACACCGAGTTAAACACAATGGTTATAGATGTTAAAGATGATCATGGTGATATATCATACCTTGATACAGAGGTTGAGTTTGCTTTGGACATAGGAGCTAATAAAAACAAAGTTTCGTCAATGGAAGAAGCTATGGAAAGGCTAGTGGAGAATGATATTTATCCACTAGCTAGGGTGGTTGTCTTTAAAGACGGAAACCTAGGGAGAGAAAGACCCGATTTAGCTATTCAAGATCCTAATGGAGGAACTTGGGTGGAAGGAGGTAGTAATGTTAAGTGGGGGGACCCTCATAGCGAAGAGGTTTGGGATTACGTTATAGATGTTGCTATCGAAGCTGCTGAGCTAGGATTTCAGGAAATTCAGTTTGACTACATCAGGTTTCCAAATAAAGGCGGCTTAGTTTACCCACATAAAGAAGCCTTTATTGAAAATCATTTAGATGAAGATGAAGAATACAGCAAGTCAATCGTTATAAAAACTTTTGCAGAATATGCGGCGTCAAGGCTTGAAGAGTACGATGTAGATGTAACAGCTGACATATTCGGTATGATAGGCCATACGACTGGAGATATGGGCATAGGACAGCACTTAGAAACTCTTGTTTCTGCAGAAGGCCTAGATGCAATATACCCTATGGTTTATCCTTCTCACTATAATCATAATAATTACGGTCTAGAAAATAACAATGCTCATCCTTATGAAACGGTTAACTATGCTTTAGAAGAGTTTCAGGAAAGGTTAGAGGAAGTTAACAGTGATGTTGAAATCATACCTTGGCTGCAGGCTTTTACTATGGGTGAGCCAGCTTATGGACCAGAGGAAGTTAGGTTACAAATTGAAGCTGGCCGTGACCTAGGTATTAATGATTATATACTATGGAACTCAGGCAATGTGTATGCTCCATATAAAGACGCTTTAAAGTAAAAAAGTGTTTGACTTTCATTTACCTTCATGGTATAATTTTTACCACAAAAGGTAAAAAAGTGGTTTGTGAAGTATCAGTTTGTAGTAGGTGGCTAATGAGCTGGGGTATGCTTATTTAAGTAGACTATAGTTAGTTAGCTAAACAACCGAGCTAAGCTGTGAAAAACTTTCCAGGGGAAAAGTGGCTTTATCTTGGCTCTGTGGGGGCCAAGGTTAGACTATAAACTTAAGTTTATGGTCTGGGCTAGTCGAAAGACGAAATCCAAGCACTCTAGTCTCTTTATGAGACTAGAGTGCTTTTTTATAACCCTTTTTTACCAAAAAATAACTAGGAGGTTTTATATAGTAATGAGTTTTGTGAAAAAGAGTTTTGGGGTAGTGTTTGTTCTTTTATTGATGGTGGGAATGACTGCTTGTTCATCAGAGGGAGGTACTTATGATGAAGTGATGGAGAGAGGTTATATCGAGTTTTCTATGAGTGGTGGTTATCCACCTTTTAATTATTATAATGATGATGGTGAACTAGTTGGATTTGATGTAGAAATTGCCGAAGAAGTTGCAAACAGGCTAAATGTCGAATCCAAGCCCGTTACAGCGCCATTTGATGGTTTGATTTTTGGGCTTCAAACAGGAGACTTTGATGGAATACTAGGCAGTATGGCTATTACAGAGGACCGGAAAGAAAATGTATCTTTTTCAAATCCGTATTATTATTCCGGTGCCCAGATATTTGTCAGAGAGGACTCTGATATAAACGGCATTGATGACATTACAGACAGCCATCAAGTAGCAGTGGTAATAGGAACTACCTTTGAGGACGTTGTGGCCGAAACAGGTGCTGAGATAGTACCATTAGAAGATGACGCTGAAGTTCTTAGACAATTAGATAGTGGTGATGTAGATGCAATAGTTACCGACTACCTTGTGGGAATAATAAATATCGAAGAGCAAGGCTTTGATTTTAGGCCTGCAGGAGAATTCCTTTACACTGAAGAGATGGCAGTTGCTTTTCGTCAAGGAGACGACGAACTAGTAAAAGCCGTTAATCAGGCTTTAGAAGATATGATGGAAGATGGAACATATAAAGAGATTTCAAACAGTTACTTTGGAACAGATATAAGTGAGCCAAGATAAAAGGTAGTCTAAATTTTATTCCCTCTATGGGGTGCATAGAGGGAATAAAATTTAATATAGGAGTAAATATGCCTAGACGTATCGTCTAAGCTTCAAACGGGGGTGCTAATTTGATATCAGAATTTATTTATTCAGTCAAAGATTGGTTTTCATTTTTATTTGAAAGCTTTGCGTTATATCCTGATGCTATAATGCTAACCTTTCAAATAACCGCTATAGGGATTTTGCTAGGAACAGTCTTAGGCCTGTTTTTCGCATTTTTAAAAATCTCAAAGTTTAAAGTCCTAAATATATTAGCAAACGCTTATATTAGTATTATACGAGGGACACCTTTGTTGCTCCAAATCATAGTTTTTTATAACGTTGTAAGGATAGTAATCAATTTTGGTCGGATGGAGGCTGCTGCCTTTGCTCTAGCTGTCCATAATGGAGCTTATATAGCTGAGATATTTAGAGGTTCTATTGAATCAATATCTAAAGGACAAATGGAAGCAGCCCGCTCCTTAGGTATGACCCATTGGCAAGCAATGAGAAGGATTATTTTGCCACAGGCCTTTAAACGAGCTATTCCACCACTTGCAAATCAGTTTAGTATAGCCTTAAAGGATTCATCTCTTGCTACAGTTATAGGAGTACGGGAGATTCTACAAGTTACAAGGACGCACGTAGCAAGTGCTCATGACCTTAGGTTTTACTTGACTGCAGGCCTAATATACTGGGTGCTAACTACTGTAATAACTTATATAGTAAGGGTTATGGAGAATAAGTTTTTTTCAAATGAAAGGTAGGTGCAAAAAGCTTGATTAAAATCGAAAACTTAAATAAGTGGTTTGGTAAATTACATGTACTTAAAGATATAAACCTAGATATCAAGGAACAGGAGGTAGTAGTAATTATAGGTGCAAGTGGGTCAGGCAAAAGTACTCTTCTGCGTTGCATAAATTTATTAGAACAATATCAAAAAGGTGATATAACAATTCAGGGAGAAACACTAGGAAACGGAGAAAACATCAACCAAATTAGACAAAAAGTAGGTATGGTATTTCAGCGCTTTAACCTATTTCCCCATAAATCAGTAATTGAAAATGTAATGGAAGGTCCTACTCAAGTTAAGGGAACTAGCAAAGAAAATGCCAAGGTGCTAGCTCAAGGGTTGCTAGCAAAAGTTGGTCTTGCTGATAAAGACAATCAATATCCAGCACAGCTTTCTGGAGGGCAACAACAAAGAGTGGCGATAGCTAGATCATTGGCAATGGAGCCAGAAATAATGTTATTTGATGAACCGACTTCCGCATTAGATCCGGAGTTAGTCGGAGAAGTACTGCAAGTAATGAAAGATTTAGCTAAAGAGGGGATGACTATGGCCGTAGTGACACATGAAATGGGCTTTGCAAAAGAGGTTGCCGATAGAGTTGTATATATCGATGAAGGTAAGATAGTGGAAGAGGGCACCCCTGAGCAGATTTTTGATAATCCTCAGCAACAAAGGACTCAGGAATTTTTAAGTAAAATTTTATAGTTATGATTAAAGCCGCTAATTTTTAGTGGCTTTAATTATAATAAAATATTTAGAATGTTATGATATAATGGGCTATAGGAGGGGAGATTATGAAAGTAAAAACCATGCATAAGTTTGACCAAAAGACTATGCCTATAGCTTCACTGCACTTGGGAGAAAAAGCAATAGTTGAGGTTTCAGATACTTTTAATGGTCAAGTAGAAGGTGAAACCTTGTTTTTAGACAAACTAAAGGTGGACAAGTTAAATCCAGCTACTGGACCATTTTACATAAAATCTACCAGTCCAAATGAGACTTTAGTAGTGGATATACACGAGATTAAACTTGACACCATGGGAGCATCTGTAGTTTTGAAGGATTTAGGGGTTTTAGGAGAAAAAGTTGAAAATTCAACAAAGTATTTGTACCACTTAAATGACCAAAAAGTGAAGGTAGATAACCAGGATTTAGAAATATCTCCCTTTATCTCTATTCTAGGAAACACGCCAGAAGCTCCAATTAGTACTGGAGTTCCAGAAAGCCATGGAGGCAAGTTAGACTGTCCTAGCATAAAAAAAAATAGCAAAGTGCTACTTCCAATATTTTACCCAGGAAGTCTATTAGCCCTCGGGGGAATTAAAGCCATACAAGGCTACGGGCAGGTGGGGGGAACAGGAATAGAATGTAGCGGTGAGTTAACTTTTAGTTGCTCGAAAATGATGTTAGATAGCTTAAAAAATCCAATGGTTATCTCTGAGGATTCTTATGAAATACTTTGTAGTGATTACAGCATTGATAAAGCTATACATAAGGCTGCAAACCAATGGTGCCAACTTCTAATGGAAATATGCGGGTTTTCTTTTACCAAAAGCTATCATTATTTAAGTATCCTAGCTGATACTAGAGTTGTGCAGGTAGTAAATCCTAATGTTACCGTATCCTTAAGCATTTCTAGGAAAAATATACTTGAGAGGGTGAAAATTTTTTTTGAACCTCTTGACAATTAATCAGGATGTTAATAAAATAGAAACAAGGAAGGTCAAAGAAAGTCAGACAAAGGAGTGTTGAGCTTGGCAAGTGTTGCAGGTAGGGTGGAGAAGTATATATTAGACCTATTAAATAAAAATCATGTTGCGGTTTTTAAAAGAAATGAAATGGCTATTCTTTTAAACTGCGCACCTTCACAAATAAACTATGTTCTACAAACCAGATTCTCTACTGAGAAAGGCTATAAAGTGGAAAGCCAAAGAGGTGGAGGTGGGTTTATAAGAATAACAAAAATTTCCTCTAAAGGTCAAACAGTTTTAGAGGAAATTTCGTATATGCTAGAAAAGGGAGTTACCCAAAAACAAAGCCAAAATATAATTTCAAGGCTAGTTGAACAGGGTATATTTACCCAGAGGGAAGGCAACATATTAGTAGAAGCAACTGCAGCTTCAACTTTAGATTTACCTTTGCCGGCTCGAGATATAATTAGAGGGAAAATCTTAAAAAGTGCAATTGTCTATGTTTGTAAACTTAGTTAGGGGGTGTTTGTATGGTGTGTCAAGAGTGTAAAAAAAAGCAAGCCACTGTACACTTTACGAAAATAATTAACGGGGAAAAAATTGAGTTAAAGCTTTGTGAAAGTTGCGCCGAACAACGTGGTGACCTTGACTTTGATGGACAGCAACCGTTTTCTGTTCATCAGCTTTTAGCTGGGCTTTTAGATCTAGAGGAGATGCCCAATGTTAAGGGGCAGACTACTACTTCTAACGCCGGCATATGTAAAAACTGTGGTTTAACAGAAATGCAGTTTGCAAAAATTGGTAGGCTTGGTTGTACTCAATGCTATCAAACTTTTGGAGCGCGGTTAAATCCACTCCTCAAAAGAGTACAGGGAAGATCTAGCCACAATGGAAAAGTTCCTAAGCGTTCAGGTGGGGATATAAAATTAAAGAGGGAAATTGAAAAGTTAAGAGAAAGCCTAAACCGCTATGTTATTGAAGAAAAGTTCGAAGATGCAGCGGTACTTAGAGATAAAATCAAGGCGTTGGAGTCTGAACTAACTCAAGGGGGAGGTGCATAGGTAATGTCTTTAAAGGGATTTATAGATAAAAACCTAAGTAGATGGATTCAAGAGCAAGAAGGAAAAACCAGTGAGGTAGTTCTTAGTAGTAGAATCAGACTAGCTAGAAATCTAAATGATATACCCTTCCCTTTTTTAGCTGATAGTACAGATCAGTCAAAAGTGGTTGAGCTAGTTAGAGATGCTATGGAAGGTCAAAAAGATTTTTCTTATCTAAGCAGAAAAAATTTGAGTTTAGAGGACAGGCAAGCTTTAATGGAAAAGCATTTAATAAGTATGCAGCTGGTTAATGATAATAAGGATAGTGGTTTGTGGCTAAACAAGGATGAGTCAGCAAGTATTATGGTAAACGAAGAAGATCACATTAGAATACAAGTGCTTTTACCAGGTTTTGAGCTAGAAGAAGCTAGGAAAAAGGCAGATGAGCTTGATGATGCTTTAGAACAAAAACTTAACTATGGATTTAATGAGGAAAAGGGATATCTTACATCCTGCCCAACTAATGTGGGTACAGGTTTAAGGGCTTCAGTTATGGTGCACTTACCAGGTCTAGTCCTCACAAAACAAATAAACAAAGTGTTAACAGCAGTATCCCAGTTGGGGCTTGCAGTACGAGGAATTTACGGAGAAGGTTCAGAGGCTGCTGGAAATATACTCCAGATATCAAATCAGATAACCTTAGGTCAAAGAGAAGAAGAAATAATTGACAACATCAAGCGTGTCACTAAACAAATTATCGACCATGAGCATAATGCTAGAAAGTGGCTGTTAAATGAAAAAAAGATTGAAATAAAAGATAAAGTACACAGGGCCTATGGTGTGCTTTCAAATGCCTATACAATCTCATCTAAAGAAGCTTTAGAACTTTTATCACAAGTTAAGTTAGGTATAGATTTACAATTGTTAGACAAGGAAAGTTCTCAGATTTTTAAGGAGTTAATCGTACTTATAAGACCAGGATATTTGCAAAAGCTTTATGGACAAAAACTAAGCGAAAAGCAACGTGATATAAAAAGAGCAGAAGTGATTAGAGAAAGACTTAGAAATTAAAAAAGGAGTGATAGAGCTATGTTTGCTAGATTTACACAACGAGCAAGACAGGTTCTAGCTTTAGCCCAAGAAGAGGCTAGAAGCTTCAAACATTCAGTAGTGGGTACAGAACACATCCTTTTAGGTATTATAGACGAAGGTGAAGGGATAGCCGCCAAAGTAATTAAAAACTTAAATATAGAAAAAGAATCAGTTAAAAAGAAAATAAATTCTTTAGCTGGAACTGGCACAGAAAGTAAGGAAGGTCCAATTGGCTACTCTCCTCGCTCTAAAATGGTAATAGAACTTGCTTCTCAAGAAGCAAGAAATATGGGGCATGGATATGTAGGCACAGAACACCTTCTTTTAGGACTTATAAAAGAAGGCGAAGGAATTGCGGCTAAAGTTTTAAAGTCTTTAGGGGTAGATCTAGACAAAACCAAAGAGATGGTGATAAAAGCACTTGGTGAGGCAGACAAAGGAATGGATACAAACTTTCAGATGCCTAAAGGGAAAATGCATCATCAATCAAGTAAAGGTGGTAGTATCGAAAACTTTGGAAGAGACCTTACCGCAGAGGCTGAGCAACAAAAGCTAGACCCAGTGATAGGTAGAGAAAAGGAAATTGAAAGAGTAGTTCAGGTACTGAGCAGAAGAACAAAGAACAACCCTTGTCTTATAGGAGAACCAGGTGTTGGGAAAACTGCCATCGGAGAAGGACTAGCTCAAAAAATTATTGAGGGAGATGTCCCAGAAACGTTAAAAGGAAAAAGAGTAGTAGTTTTAGAGCTGGCATCCATAGTTGCAGGCACTAAATATCGAGGTGAATTTGAGGACAGATTAAAGAAGCTGATAGAAGAGGTGCAAAATGCCGGGAATGTTATTTTATTTATAGATGAGCTTCATACAATTGTAGGTGCTGGCGGAGCTGAAGGAGCCATAGACGCAGCAAACATTGTAAAGCCAGCCCTAGCACGTGGACAGCTACAGACAATAGGTGCAACCACCTTAGAAGAATATCGCAAACACATTGAAAAAGATGCAGCGCTTGAAAGAAGGTTCCAGCCAATAACAGTTGGTGAACCGACAAAAGAAGAGGCTGTTGATATTTTAAAAGGATTAAGAGACAAATATGAAGCCCATCATAGAGTTAAGATTAGTGACGAAGCATTAGAAAGTGCGGTAAAGTTGTCAGATAGGTATATTACCGACAGATTTCTTCCTGACAAAGCAATTGATTTAATTGACGAGGCTGCTTCTAAGTTACGCTTAACTACATTTACCGCGCCTCCTGAACTCAAAGACTTAGAACAACAGCTAGAAGATTTGTCAAAGGAAAAAGATTCTGCCGTAAAAAATCAAGAATACGAAAAAGCAGCAGAGCTGAGAGACAAAGAAGGGGAGATTAGAAGTAAGCTATCTTCATTAAAGGAGAATTGGGAGAAAAAACAAGCGTTTGACAAATATACAGTTACCGAAGAGGAGATAGCCCAGGTTGTTTCAATATGGACTAACATACCTGTACAAAAGCTAGCAGAAGAAGAAACTGAAAAGCTTTTGAAACTTGAAGAAGAGCTTCATAAGCGAGTGATAGGGCAAGGTGAGGCTGTAAAAGCTGTGGCAAAGGCTGTGAGAAGAGCGCGAGCAGGCTTAAAGGACCCTAAGCGTCCTATTGGATCACTAATGTTTTTAGGGCCAACAGGAGTAGGGAAAACAGAGTTAGCCAGGGCGCTTGCTGAAGTTCTTTTTGGCGAAGATGATGCAATGATAAGAGTTGACATGTCTGAATATATGGATAAACATACTACTTCTAGGCTTATAGGGTCCCCTCCAGGATATGTGGGCTATGATGAAGGAGGACAACTAACAGAAAAGGTTAGGCGAAAGCCCTATTCTGTGATTTTACTTGATGAAATAGAAAAAGCTCATCCTGAAGTTTTCAATATACTGTTACAGGTGTTAGATGACGGGAGGTTAACTGACGGAAAGGGGAGAACGGTCGATTTTAGAAACAGTGTAATAATTATGACCTCTAATGTGGGCGCTAGCCTTATAAAAGATGGGATAAGTGTTGGATTTAAGCCACAAACTGAAAAAGACCATCATCAAGACATGAAAGATAAGATTAATGAAGAGTTAAAGAAAACCTTCCGACCAGAGTTTTTGAACAGGTTAGATGAAACGATCGTATTCCATAGTTTAAATAGAGAGCATATAAAGGAAATTGTCAAACTTTTATTTAAAAAGTTTAATAACAGAGTCAAAGAGTATGGAGTAGACTTAGAAGCAACAGACGCACTGTATGAACATTTGGCAAAAGAGGGATACGATCGAGCCTATGGAGCTCGGCCTTTAAAACGGGCGATACAAAAATGGGTTGAAGACAGCTTATCTGAAGAAATTTTAAAGGGAGATGTAAAAAAAGAAGATACTATAATAGTAGACTACGATGGAGAAAAGGTAATCTTCAATAAAAAAAGCTAAGGGGAAAAAACCCTTAGCTTTTTATCGTTCAAATATTTTCTTTTTTTGGTAAAGAAGGATTTTGACGAAAATAGAAGAATATTATGTTATAATAGTAACTTAGAATAGTTTGAATTAGGTGTGATAGAATTGGCAAAGAAAAAGACTTATTTTATGTGTCAAGAGTGCGGTCATGAATCAATTAGATGGGTAGGGAGATGTCCTGGTTGTCACCAGTTTAATACAATGGTGGAGGAAATTAAAGAAAAGAGCAGTTCTTCTAGTTTAGGTTTTTCTAAGAATGTAGAAATTCATAATATAAACAGCATAGTTTCAGATGAAAAAAAGAGAACCAAAACTGGCAGCATAGAGTTAGATCGTGTTTTAGGGGGAGGTCTTGTTGCTGGATCGTTAGTGCTTTTAGGTGGCGACCCTGGCATTGGCAAGTCAACTTTGCTTTTGCAATCAGCCCATAGCATTTCCAAGACGAAAAAAACTTACTACTTGTCTGGGGAAGAGTCTCCACAACAAATCAAGTTACGAGCTAGCAGACTAGGGGTAGCTTCTGACGATTTATATATATTGTCAGAAACTGATATTGATGTGCTAACTCATTTAGTGGAGAAAAACCCACCACAGGTACTGATAGTAGACTCTATTCAGACTGTGTTTAAAAGTAGCCTTGAGTCTGCCCCCGGCAGTGTTGCCCAAGTAAGAGAATGTACTAATACCTTAATGAAGCTAGCTAAAAGCACCGGTATTCCGATTTTTATTGTGGGACATGTGACAAAAGAAGGGGGTATAGCTGGTCCTAGAGTACTAGAACACATGGTTGACACTGTTTTATACTTTGAAGGAGACCGGCACCAATCCTTTAGGATATTAAGAGGTGTGAAAAATCGTTTTGGTTCAACCAATGAAATTGGTGTGTATGAGATGGTTCAAAAAGGGCTCAGAGAAGTTTTAAACCCCTCAGAACTCTTTTTATCACAAAGGCCTATAGAAGGTCCAGGTTCAGTTGCTACAGCTTCTATGGAAGGCACTAGACCGATATTAGTAGAAATACAAGGACTTATAACATCTACAAACTTCTCAACCCCTAGGCGAATGACAAATGGCGTTGATTACAATAGGGTTTCTCTATTGATGGCTGTTTTAGAAAAAAGGGTGGGCCTGTTTTTAAACAACCATGACGCTTTTGTAAACGTCGCTGGTGGGGTGAAAATCGAAGAGCCCGCTGTAGACTTAGCCATTTCACTAGCTGTAGCTTCATCATTTAAAGAGAAGCCTATAAACCAGCATTGGCTGGTTATTGGTGAGGTGGGGCTAACCGGCGAAGTACGCAGCGTAAGTCAGATAGAGCAAAGGCTTAAAGAAGGGCAGAAATTAGGTTTCAAAAAGGCTTTAATACCTCAAACAAAAAATATTCCCGACATAGATGGCATAAGCATATATCCCATAAAAACTGTGCGTGAAGGCATAAATATAGTGTTAGGAGGTGATTAGATGCAGGCTTTAAGGACTCCAGATGATAATTTTTTAAAAACATTAGAGCTTGTGGCACCAGGAACAAAGCTAAGAGAAGGTTTAGAAAACGTACTACGTGCTAAAACAGGAGCGCTTATAGTCATAGGAGAAAGTCCGCAGCTTCAGGAAATAGTAAGTGGTGGATTTTTTATAAACAGTGATTTTTCGCCTGCAAATCTTTACGAATTGGCGAAAATGGATGGTGCAATCTTGCTAAGTTACGACTCTAAGAAAATCCTATATGCGAACACCCAACTTATACCAGACTCAAAAATACTATCTACGGAAACAGGCATCAGGCACCGAACTGCTGAAAGAGTAGCCCGACAAACAGGTGAGTTAGTTATTTCTATTTCTCAGCGTAGAAATACCATTACCTTATATAAAGGGTATGTAAAATATGCACTAAAAGATATAAGTGTAATTTTAAACAAAGCCAATCAAGCTATACAGACATTAGATAAGTATAGATCAGTGCTTGAACAGAGCCTAGTTAACCTAAGTGCTTTAGAGTTTGAGGAGATGGTAAATGTCGTTGATGTAGCCAATGTATTGCAAAGGTATGAAATGGTTTTAAGGATAGTTTCCGAGCTAGGCAAATATATTGTGGAGTTAGGAGACGAGGGGCGACTTATAAAGATGCAGCTTGAAGAGTTAATATCTAATGTGAAAGAAGAGGGGTATTTAGTAATTAAAGACTATATGACTAATAAGGATATAGTAGACCCTGATGAAACTTTAAAGAACATGTCTCAATTGTCCTCTGAAGAACTTTTAGAACTAACAAGTATCAGTAAGGTTTTAGGCTATGGGGTGAGTGTCGGAGCTTTAGATCAACCAGTAAAATCTAAAGGTCATAGAATTTTAAACAAAATTCCTCGACTACCTATGCCAGTAATAGAAAATGCAGTTAATTCGCTAGGTGGCTTACAAAACATTCTATTAGCTTCAATAGAGGAGCTAGATGATGTAGAAGGTATCGGTGAGGTAAGAGCTCGTGCTATAAAAGATGGACTGCGCAGGCTTCAGCAGCAAGTGCTTCTAGATAGGCATGTTTAACCAAAAAAAGGGGGAAGGAAAGTGTTCAAACGAATTGTACCAAGCCTCTTTACCTTAGGTAACTTGGTTTTTGGACTTATAGCGCTGCTTTATATCATAAACGGTGACCCTGCCCGAGGTTCAGCTTTTATATTAGTGGGTATGCTGTTAGATGGACTAGATGGGAAAGTAGCGCGCTTTTTAGGTGTCAGTAGTGAGTTCGGCAAACAGTTAGATTCCCTTTCGGACATGGTTACCTTCGGAGTTGCCCCGGCGTTTTTGACCTATGAACTAGCATTAGAAATATATGGCATATACGGGCTGGCGATATGTTTTGCTTTTCCAATAGCTGGCGCAATCCGGTTAGCCCGGTTTAACGTAATAGCAGAAGAAACCCCGTCGGGATTTTTTATCGGGATGCCTATCACCATAGCTGGTGGAATCTTAACCATTGTAGTATTATTCGATATATTTCCACAGCTATTTGTTTTAGGGGCGGTGCTATTTTTAGCATATATGATGATATCAAGCACAAAGTACCCGGACTTTAAAACAGTTGGAATCCCAAAATGGGCACAGCTCTTACTTGTATTAGTGATACTTTTGATAGTTTTTTACTTTAAGATTCCCGAACTAATATTTTTGCCTATTACCATATACATTCTTTTGGGACTAAAGGAACGTCTTGAAACTATTTTGCAGTGGTATAAACGTAAAAGAGTTTGTAGAAGTGAGTGATAAAAAAAAGATAGCACCAATCGGTGCTATCTTTTTGCTAACTTAAATTAAAACGACCTAAAGTGGCTATTTTTTTATATTCTTGCTCTAAGACCTCTTGCAAATCTAAACCTAGGATGTTGCAAAGAGCGGCAACGTAAAACAGGTTATTACCTAACTCCATTTCCACTATCTCTCGACAGTTATCGCATAAACCACCTTCAACATGAGTTTCAGTGTAATTTTTTAATTCATCTAAGCGTGCCTCTTGGGGTATTTCTTTTTTTGTGGCTGTAACTTCTAAGCAACCGCAGTTTGTAACGGTCTTGGCCACAGAACGATTTACTCTGCTATTAGACTCTTGATACTTAGTTAATATATCTAATATACTCCTGTGCCTGATAAGTAGGTCATTAACTTTAGTTTGAAATTTATGGCAATCTAATTCTTTGTTTTCATTCATTACAAATTTTCACCCCACTATTTGAGCTTTTGCATTTATTATATATATTTCATGATTGCTTTGTCAAACTAAAACGGGGTTAAATATTAAATTTTTAATTAAAGAATTTAATTTAAAGATTGTGTTGACACCAAACGATAAATTATGATAAAATAAAACAATTTTGACATTCCGCCCTCTAGATGTTAAAATTATATAAAAATTCCAATTTGTAAATTGGAGGGGGTATGTTATATGTTTAGCATTGGAGATAAGATAGTTTACCCTATGCATGGAGCAGGGACTATTGAGAATATCGAGGAAAGAAAGATTTTAGACAAGGTAGAAAAATATTATGAGCTAAAGATACCAATTGGATCTATTACAGCGTTTGTACCTATATCTAGAGTTGAAAAATTAGGTATTCGTAAAGTTGTGGACGTAGGGGAGCTGAAGAAGGTTTTTGAGATTTTAAATAAAGATCAAGGAGCCATGTCTTCAAACTGGAATAGACGGTATAGACAGAATCTCGACAAGCTAAAGACAGGTGACATATTTCAGGTGGCAGAAGTAGTAAAAGATTTAACAATTAGGGATACAACTAAAGGACTGTCTTCAGGAGAAAAAAGAATGCTTGAGAAATCACGACAAATACTGGTCAGTGAAATAGTCCTTGCTAAAAACATTTGTGAAGAAGAAGCGGATAACTTGTTACAAGAAGGGTGTGGGATATAATTTTAAAAAATAAATACTGTATAACATCATGCAAAAAGATTATAATATAGGGTAGGAGGTGAAGGGTTTCGAATGATAAAAACTCTAACTAGAATTATAGCAATGCTATTTGGTATTTCATTTGGGTATATGATTTCAGCGCAGTTAATAGAATTTGATATTATTAATGTCCAGGGAACTTCTAAGTATGGTTTTATAAGTGGGGTCTCTATTTTATCAGCACTATTATTTTTTGTTATATCGCCCTTTGTGTCGAGGAGAATTATTGGACTTGGGCGGTACCTAGATAAAAAACTCTACTATACACCGGTGCAAGATATTATAGCTGGAATTGTCGGTCTTATTATAGGGTTAGTTATGGCTACCCTGCTTATATCTCCTTTAACGGAGCTTCCCATCGTAGGTCCCTTTTTGCCTTTTGTGGCAAATCTGACCTTAGGCTATCTAGGGTATATAATAGCAATAAGTAAATGGGATGACGTACTAAGTTTATTTGGTAAATCCTCAAAAGATAAAAGAGCTGGCCAAGGAGTAATGACAAAGATTTTAGATACAAGCGTTATCATCGATGGAAGAATTGCAGATATTTGCGATGCCCACTTTATCGAGGGAAAACTTATAATCCCCGGGTTTGTACTAGAAGAGCTACGACATATAGCTGACTCGTCTGACACCCTAAAAAGAAACAGAGGAAGAAGAGGGTTAGATATATTAAATAGGATTCAAAAAGAGATTGATGTACCGGTGATTATATTGGAAAATGATACCACAGGAGAAGGGCTAGAAGTAGACAGTAGGCTTGTCAAGCTTGCCCAAAAGTTAAAGGGTATGGTAGTTACTAATGACTATAATTTAAACAAAGTCTGTGAGCTCCAGGGTGTCCCAGTACTAAATATTAACGAGTTAGCCAATGCTGTAAAACCTGTGGTGTTACCTGGAGAGGAAATGCTAGTAGAAATTGTAAAAGATGGAAAAGAAGCAGGTCAGGGCATAGGATACTTAGATGATGGCACCATGATCGTTGTTGATGGTGGGAAAAATCATATAGGTGAGAACTTAGATGTTTTAGTTACAAGCGTTTTGCAAACTGCTGCAGGCAGGATGATATTTGCAAAAATAAAAACAAATCCAAAAGCAAGTTAAGGAGTTTTAAAATGGGGAATATTGCACTTATAGCCGCTGCTGGTTCAGGCAGCAGAATGAAGATGAGTACTAAAAAACAATATTTAGAAATAGCGGGTCAACCTATGTTGGCCCGTACTGTTTTGTTATTTCAAAAAAATAAGAAAATAGATGATATATATATTATCACTCCACCTGAAGATATATCTTTATGCCAAAAAGTTGTATCTCAATGGTGTGGTCAAAGAAAAATTAAAGGTATAATATCAGGTGGGAAAACAAGATTTGAATCAGTGTATAATGGTATCACTCAAATTAAATTAGAGGAAAAAGATAAGGTCTTAATTCATGATGGAGCTAGACCTTTTGTTTCTCAAAGCCTTATTGATGCTATAGTTGACAAACTATATCAGCAGGATGTATGTGGTGTGATACCAGGTATTTCAGTTAAAGACACAATTAAAAAAGTTAACGGCGACAACATAGTGGGGACTCCACCTAGAGACCAGCTAATAGCAGCACAAACCCCTCAAGGGTTTTGTGCTCAGACTTTAAAAGACCTATACATAAAAGCAGATAAAGATAACTTGCAAGGCCTGACAGACGATAGCTCTCTATTAGAGCACTACAAATACCCTGTTTACTATATCATAGGAGAAGAGAAAAATTTTAAAGTAACAACACCACAAGATCTACAGATAGCCCAGCTACAGGTTAAGGAGGGGACTAAGTGAAAATTGGAATAGGATACGATGTACACAAGTTAGTAAATGATAGAAAGTTAATAGTCGGGGGTGTAGACATACCCTTTGAAAAGGGGTTAGCGGGGCATTCTGATTCAGATGTACTTATCCATGCCATAATGGATAGTATTTTGGGGCCGTTAGGTCTTGGTGATATAGGCACGCTTTTTCCCGATACCGATCAGAAATTTAAGGATATAGATAGTATGGTATTGCTAAAAGAGGTAAAAAATAAGCTTAAAGAGCGTTCGATAAAAATAGGAAATATAGACTGTGTAATAATGGCTCAAAGACCCAAGATGGCACCCCATATTAAAAAAATGCGAATGAATATAGCCAATGTCTTATGTATTGATGAGTCTCAAATAACTATCAAAGCCACAACAACAGAAGGTCTAGGCTTTATTGGCAGAGAAGAGGGCATAGCTGCCCAAGCTGTTTCGTTATTTTATTGTCAAAACAATGCAGAATTGGTATAATAAATAAAAACTAAGGCGATGAAAAAAAGATTTAGTATGTTCTCTTACCTCAAACAGAGATGATCTTTATTTTGGTGGAAAAAGATCAGGTTAAAAGTGAACAGAAATTGCACTTTTTTGAGCTTAGTCGGGTGGTGCCGTTAATGACCTTTTAAGATAAATGGCTAAAAGGTCATTTAATTAGAGTGGAACCGCGAAATAGTCGCCTCTAAGCTTTAGAGGTGACTATTTTTTAATATACAACGTTTAATACTTTTCTAAAATGGGGGTTCAAATAATGTTTCACGGAATCAAATCAGATGTTAAAGCAGTTTTTGATAACGACCCAGCAGCTAAAAGCATTTTAGAAGTACTTTTTTGTTACCCAGGATTGCATTGTATTATGATTCATCGCTTATCCCATCGGCTATATAAATCAAAAATGGTATTTCTGTCTAGGTTAATTTCTCAATTTGCTAGATGGCTAACAGGCATCGAAATACATCCAGGCGCGCAAATAGGCCGACGTGTTTTTATAGACCATGGCATGGGCGTAGTTATTGGGGAAACTGCTGAGATTGAAGATGGTGTAGTGATTTATCAAGGAGTAACTTTAGGTGGGACTGGTAAGGACAAGGGGAAAAGACATCCCACTATAGGTTCAAATTGTATAATCGGCGCTGGCGCTAAGGTGCTTGGTCCGTTTAAGGTTGGGGATAACTCTAAAATTGGCGCGGGGTCCGTTGTGCTAAAAGAAGTGCCCCCTGACTCAACTGTGGTCGGAGTTCCTGGACAAATAGTTCAGGGGGGAAAAAGAAAAAAAGACTGCTTAGATCATGGAAACTTGCCAGACCCTGTAATGGCAGTTACAAAATGCCTAGAAAAACGGCTTAAAGATATTGAAAGTAAGGTCGAAGCTTTAAAGGAGGATAAAGCAGATGACAATTAAATTATTTAACACAGCAACGCAAACCTATGAGAGTTTATCTCCGGTTAATGAAGGTAAAGTAAATATGTATGTATGTGGCCCTACAGTTTACAATTATTTTCATATAGGCAATGCACGAGTTTTTGTTTTTTTCGATGTGGCTAGAAGGTATTTAGAAAAAAGGGGATACGCAGTTAACTACGTTCAAAACTTTACAGACATTGACGATAAGCTTATTGAAAAAGCCAACGCAATCGGAACAACTGTTAAACAGCTATCAGAGGAAATGATAGAGGCCTATTACGAAGATGCTAGGGCCTTAGGGGTTAAGGATGCAGATTTTCATCCAAAGGCTACAGAACATATAAAAGAAATGATTGATGCCATTTCAAAACTTATTCAAAAAGACTTAGCCTATGAGACAGAAAAAGATGTTTACTTTAACACAGACAACTTTTCTGACTATGGAAAGTTGTCGGGGCAGGACATATCAAATCTTCAGTCAGGGAGCAGAATAGATGTAGACCCACATAAAAAAAACCCATTAGACTTTGTGCTTTGGAAAAAAGCTAAACCAGGTGAACCTAGCTGGGACAGTCCATGGGGTAAGGGAAGGCCAGGATGGCATATTGAATGTACAGCAATGTCTAGAAAGTACCTCGGAGATACATTAGATATTCATGCCGGCGGAGAAGACCTAGCTTTTCCACACCATGAAAATGAGGTTGCCCAAAGTGAAGGGTTGACGGGCAAACCATTTACGAAGCACTGGCTGCATGCTAGGTTTTTACAAATCGACAGCAAAAAAATGGGCAAATCTTTAGGCAATCAGTTAATGGTAAGGGATCTTTTAAAAAAACATCCACCACTAGCTTTGCGGTTCTTTTTGCTATCCGCCCATTATAGAAACCCTTTAAACTACACAGAAAAACTTCTGCAATCCGCAAAAAGTAGTGTAAATAGGCTAAACACTGCTTACCAAAACTTACAACATGCCCAAGCTCAGACTAAGCTTGAAAATAAAGTGGAAAGTCTCGATATATTGGAAGAGTATAGAAAGAAGTTTTACAAGGCTATGGACAACGACTTTAATACAGCTGATGCTATAAGTGTTTTGTTCGAGGTGGTAAAAGAAGCAAACAACCTTCTAGCTTCGCCTAAGAAAAATGGTGCATCAATAGCTGCCTTTAAAGAGACTATAGACGAATTTGATGATATTTTAGGCCTGATAGAAAGGACCGAAGAAAAAATATTAGATGAAGAAATTGAAGAAAAAATACAACAAAGACAACAAGCCCGGGCCGCTAGGGACTTTGCTACAGCTGACAGAATTAGAGATGAGCTACTAGAAAAAGGGATAGCCCTTGAAGATACACCTGATGGCGTGAGGTGGAAATATATTGAATAAAAACAAACTGCAAAAAGAGGTTCCGGTAATAGCGCTGGCGTTTGTGGGCGATGCTGTATTTGACACGTATATCCGGACCATGTTGATAAATAAGGGTAAGTTTAAACCTAGCTTACTTCATAAGAGAGCTAGCTCTTTTTCAAAAGCTTCAGCACAATCTAAAGCATACCTTAATATCAGAAAAATCCTTGAAGCTGAGGAAGAAGAGATAGCTAAGAGAGGAAGAAATGCCAAAACTAATACAATGGCGAAAAATGCGTCTGTAGCAGACTACAAAAATGCTACCGCACTAGAAACGCTTATAGGCTATCTTCATCTTACCGATCAAAACGAGCGGATAAACCTGATAATGGACAAAATCGTATCAGAAATAGAAAAATAGGAGGCATATAAAATGGAGGTAAAATTATTAAGCCACACCCCTAATACCCAGCAGCTTGTAGCTACAGCCGCTAGGCTATGTTATTCAGCTGATGACATCGATGATATTCTAAAAAAGATGGAGGATGAAAAAGGGAAAAAACTTATTAACAAGCTGATTAAGCTAGGGCACCAATCACCTTTTGAGCACATTTCCTTCACCTTTGGGATTAGTGGTGTAAGTAGATCATTAACTCATCAGCTAGTTAGGCATAGAATAGCTAGTTATTCTCAAAAATCGCAACGTTACGTTGCAGAAAGCAAATTTGATTACATAACTCCCCCATCGATACAAAAGAATGAAGAGGCAGCAAAAAAGTATGGGCAGTTGATGGAGAAAATAGCAAATTGCTATGAAGAACTTTCTGAAATAGCGCCTAAAGAGGATGCTAGATATGTGCTCCCCAATAGTTGTGAAACTAAAATTGTAGCTACCTTTAACGCAAGATCTCTTTTTAACTTTTTTAATCATAGAATGTGCACCAGAGCCCAGTGGGAAATACGCTTGCTAAGCGAGAAAATTTATGAGATCGTAAATGAGATAGCGCCGGAGATATTTAGTCATTTTGGGGCTAGCTGTGATTCCTTAGGTTACTGCCCTGAAGGATCAATGTGTTGCGGAAAAGCGCCTACCTTAGAGGAAAAGAGGCGACAAAAATGAGTGACTTTGTATTTGGAAAAAACTCCGTAAAAGAGTTGCTACAGACTGACAGAAGTATCAATAAACTATTTTTGGTCAAAGGTTTTAAAGATGATGAGCTCATTAAACTGGCTAAAAGTAAAAGACTCATCATAAAAACCGTAGACAAAAAAAAGTTAGACAGTATGACGGGTGGAAAAAACCATCAGGGCATCATAGCGTCAGTTAGCCCTAAGGATTATGCAGATATAGAGCAAATCCTGCAAAATGGAGAAGAGGGAAGAAGGTTTATTATCGTCTTAGACTCTCTTGAAGATCCTCATAATTTAGGGGCGATACTAAGAGTCGCTGATGGCGCAAAGGTAGATGGCGTTGTTATTCCTAAAAATAGAGCGGTGCCTTTAACTTCCACCGTAGCAAAAGTTGCAGCTGGAGCTATGGAAACTGTTCCCGTTGCTCAGGTAACAAACCTAAGTAGATCGATAGAAGAATTAAAAGATAAAGGTTTTTGGGTTACAGGCGCAGACCCTAAAGGACAGCCTTTTTATAAATCCGACTTAAAAGGAAATGTATGCCTAGTAATCGGAGGCGAAGGGAAGGGGATCACCCGACTAGTCAAAGAAAAATGCGATTTTCTAGCATCCATTCCATTAAGCGGAAAAGTTACCTCTTTAAACGCCGCAACTGCAACAGCGATTTTATCATATGAAGTGGTTAGACAGAGGGCAAATGAAGGGTCGTAAAGAAACTGTAGTTATAGACGGGTACAACCTAATTTATTACTGGTATAACAAACAGTTAAAAGAAGTATCGCTAGAAGAGCTTCGAAAAGAGCTTGTGGAGAAGTTGCAGGAATTTCAAAACTATAGTGGGGTAAAAGTGATTTTAGTTTTCGACGCTTATAAAGTGCGGGGAATGGTAAAAGAGGAGAATTTTGACGGTCTAGAAGTTTGGTTTACAAAAGAAGGTGAAACAGCTGACACTTTGATTGAAAAGATGGTCTATAACTTAAAACAAAAAAGAAAAAGAGTAACTGTCGTCACATCTGACTATGCACAACAGCAGTTTGTCTTAGGAAAAGGTGCCATTCGTAAATCCTCGAGGGAGTTTATAAACGATCTTTTAGGAGTAAAAGCCAAAATCAGAAATACCATAACAAAAAATGCTGAGAAGGTGGGAAATACCATAGGAGGCCACTTAAGCCCAGAAAAGGTCAAACTATTAGAAAAAAAGTTTAAAAATGAAAAAACTTGACGAGTATTTCCCAATAAAGTATAATTAATATCACTAACTAGGGGGAGGTTAGAAACTTGGCTTTGACAGCGGATCAATCCCATAATTCAGAAGAATTGAACGATGAAAAGTTAGCTATACTCGCCTGTCAAGGGGACGAAATAGCTACTGAGATACTGATTAACAAATATAAAAATTTTGTTAGATCAAAAGCACGCTCGTATTTTTTGATAGGGGCTGACCGAGAAGACATCATCCAAGAGGGCATGATTGGGTTGTACAAAGCTATAAGAGATTTTAAGGGAGATAAGTTAACTTCTTTTAAATCCTTTGCAGAACTTTGTGTAACAAGGCAGATTATTACTGCGATAAAAACTGCAACAAGACAAAAGCATATTCCTTTAAATTCATATGTGTCCTTAAACAAACCTATTTTTGATGAAGAATCAGACAGGACATTACTAGATATAATTTCAGGTATTAAAATTACCGATCCAGAAGAACTTATGATTAGCCAAGAGGAATATAGCGATATCGAAAAGAAGATGGCTGAGATTTTAAGTGGCTTAGAAAGAAAAGTTTTAATGCTTTATTTAGAAGGAAAGTCTTATCAAGAAATAGCGGAAGAACTCAAAAGGCACGTAAAATCAATTGACAATGCACTGCAAAGGGTTAAACGAAAGCTAGAAAGATACCTTGAAATAAGGGAGTTTTAAAAAAAAAGAAAAAACCCTTGACTCTGTCAGAAGAAATATGTATAATATAAATTGTCGCTGAGATACAGCGAAGCAAAAAATAATCGGAGAGGTTCCCGAGTTGGCCAAAGGGGGCAGACTGTAAATCTGCTGGCTCCGCCTTCACTGGTTCGAATCCAGTCCTCTCCACCACTAATACGCGGGTGTAGCTCAATGGTAGAGCCCTAGCCTTCCAAGCTAGTTACGTGGGTTCGATTCCCATCACCCGCTCCATTTTATGCTCGCGTAGCTCAGGAGGTCAGAGCGCATCCTTGGTAAGGATGAGGCCACCGGTTCAACTCCGGTCGTGAGCTCCAAAAAAGAGGCGGCGTAGCTCAGGTGGCTAGAGCATGCGGTTCATACCCGCAGTGTCCGGGGTTCGAATCCCTGCGCCGCCACCAATTTGAATTTCAACGTCCTATAGGGGCGTTTTTTTTATGAGAAACCTAGTGTTTTAGGATAAGGCAGAGAAAAAAAGAGATAATAAATGCTAAGTACGGTTTTCTAAGTGTTGACATCCTATTTAAACTGTGATAGATTTTATTAGGTACCATTAAATAGAGAAGTGTATAACTATACAATAAAAGGTGAATTGTTTAGGCTTTAGGAGGTGCGAATAGATGAGGGAAATAATCACACTGGCATGTACAGAGTGTAAACAGCGGAACTATACTACTACTAAAAACAAGAAAAACCAACCAGATAGAATAGAACTTAAAAAGTACTGTCGTTTCTGCAAAACTCACACTAATCATAAAGAGACCAAATAATGGATGTAAGCCATTAAAAATTCTATTGAATAGGATGTGAGAATCTATGGGTATGATTCAAAAAAGCAAGTCTTTTTTTAAGGGAGTAAAAACCGAACTTAAAAAAGTACAATGGCCAAACCGCAAGGAACTTACCACGTATACTATCGTCGTTATTTCTACAGTCCTTGTAGTTGCGGCTGTTATTGCGCTAATGGACACCATATATGGTTCCATAATTGGGTTAATAGCTGGTTAACAAATTCAAATTTTGAAGCAAAAGGGGGGAGGGGTCTAAAGGCCCCGAACTATGGAGAAAAGATGGTATGTTGTACATACCTATTCAGGGTATGAAAACAAAGTGAAAGCCAACCTAGAAAAACGTGTTGCGTCCATGGAAATGGAAGATAAGATTTTTTCTGTACTAGTACCTATGGAGGAGCAACAAGAAACCAAAAATGGCAAACGCAAAACAACCATGAAAAAGGTTTTTCCGGCCTACGTGCTTGTGGAAATGATCTTGTCTGATGACTCATGGTATGTTGTGCGTAACACTCCAGGTGTTACAGGTTTTGTAGGTTCTGGCACCAAGCCTATTCCTTTAGAGGACGAAGAAATTACCCACATCATGAAAAAAATGGGTATGGAAGCTCCTAAGGTTAAGGTTGACTTTGAAGTCAATGAGCAGGTAAAGGTTAAAACTGGACCGTTTGCTGGCTTTGAAGGGGCAATAGAAGAGATCAACGTTGAAAAAGAAAGACTGAAAGTTATAGTTTCGATGTTTGGTAGAGATACACCCATCGAGCTTGAATTTGGACAAGTGGAAAAGCTATAAATTTGGTTGGGCAACCAATCATTATATATATGCATTATTGTTCTTCTAAACAATAGTTTAGAAGAGTTAGTGGGAGGGTAGTACCCGCTAAAACCACATTAACTAAGAAGGAGGTGTGACCCTAATGGCTAAAAAGGTAATTGACTTAGTGAAACTTCAGATTCCTGCTGGCAAGGCTACACCGGCACCACCTGTAGGTCCAGCCTTAGGTCAAGCAGGCATTAACATAATGGCTTTTTGTAAAGACTTTAACGAGAGAACTAGCTCTCAAGCGGGTATGATAATACCGGTAGAAATAACAGTATTTGAAGACCGTTCTTTTTCTTTCATCACCAAGACGCCACCAGCTGCAATCTTATTGAAAAAAGCTGCTGGTATCGATAAAGCTTCCGGCGAGCCAAACAAAGTAAAGGTTGCTAAGGTGAAAAGAGCGCAATTAGAAGAAATTGCTGAACTTAAAAAAGCAGACCTAAATGCTGCTGATCTAGATGCAGCGGTAAGAATGATTGAAGGTACCGCTCGCAGCATGGGAATTGAAGTAGAATAAAGTATAATAACAAAAAGTGGGAGGAATTTTCCGCTATTACCACAAGGAGGTTTTTAGATAATGGCAAAGCAAGGTAAACGAATAGCTGAGGTTTCAAAAAAAGTAAACAGAGAAGAATATTACAGCACAGCTGAAGCCTTAGAACTAGTAACTCAAACAGCTTCTGCTAAGTTCGATGAAACTGTTGAAGCGGCATTTAGACTTGGGGTTAACCCAAAACATGCTGACCAACAAATTAGAGGTGCTCTAGTTTTACCTCATGGAACTGGTAAAGAGGTTAAAGTACTAGTTTTTGCTAAAGGCGACAAAGCGGCAGAAGCTGAAAAAGCAGGTGCTGACTTTGTGGGAGCTGAAGATCTAGCTGAAAAAATACAAGGTGGCTGGATGGACTTTGATGTAGCAGTAGCCACTCCGGACATGATGGGTGTTGTTGGACGTTTAGGTAGAGTTCTTGGACCGAAAGGTTTAATGCCTAACCCTAAGACTGGCACAGTAACTATGGATGTTGCAAAGGCTATTGAGGAAATTAAAGCTGGTAAAATCGAGTACCGTGTTGAAAAAAATGGAATTATCCATGCTCCAATTGGCAAAGTATCTTTTGGTGTTGAAAAACTAAAAGAAAACTTTAACACATTGCTAGATACGATTATAAAAGCTAAACCGGCAACGGCTAAAGGAATCTACCTAAAGTCTATAACCGTATCATCTACAATGGGTCCTGGAGTCAAGGTTAGCCAGCAAAAAGCATCATCTTTTGAATAAGTGTTGACAATTGTCCAACCTTTGATGTATAATAATTGTGTTGGGTTAAAAAATAAATAATAACCGAAGACAGTAGGTGTCGCAAGACTTAATTTCCTGCCGAGGTATGGACAAGTATTTAAGGATTTCTTTGAATATTATTGTGCCCTTTCCTCGGTGGAAAGGGCACTTTTTTTATTAAGTGAATCTTTGAGGAGGTGTTTAAGTGGGAGTACGTGAAGATAAAGTTCAAGTAGTAGAGGAGCTTAAAGAGAAGTTTTCCTCTGCTCAAGGTACTATCATTGCCGACTACAGAGGGTTAGATGTTTCTGCTGTAACTGACCTAAGAGCAAAGCTTCGTGAGGCTGGTGTGGAATACAAAGTTGTAAAAAACACCTTAGCTAAGCTTGCAGTAAAAGATACAAGCTACGAATCTGTTAAAGAACACCTACAAGGTCCGACTGCTATCGCATTTAGTGAGAACGACCCTGTAGCTCCGGCAAAAATCATTCATGAATTTGCCAAAGAAAACGAAGCTTTAGAAATTAAAGCTGGGATTTTAGAAGGCGAAGTTATTGACTTTAATGGTGTTAAAGCGCTAGCTGAGCTACCATCAAGAGAGCAACTACTTGCTCAAGCGGTTGCTGCACTACAGAGTCCTATCACTGGTTTCGTAAACGTGATGCAAGCAAACACAAGAGACTTTGTGAATGTTCTTGATGCTGTAAAAAGTAAAAAAGAGCAAGAAGCGTAAGATGAGAGAAAGATTAAAAATTAAAAATTAAATCAAATTTGAGGAGGATATTTAAAATGTCTAAAGTTCAAGAAGTAATGGATATTGTAAAAGAAATGACTGTTTTAGAACTATCTGAGTTAGTTAAAGCTTGTGAAGAGGAGTTTGGTGTTTCTGCTGCTGCACCTGTAGCTATGGCTGCTGCTCCAGCTGCTGGTGGCGAAGCTGCTGAAGCTGAGCAAACTGAGTTTGACGTAATTTTAAGCTCTGCAGGTGACAAAAAAGTTCAAGTAATCAAGGCTGTTAGAGAAATCACAGGTCTTGGCCTAAAAGAAGCTAAAGCTCTAGTTGACGGTGCTCCTAAACCTCTTAAAGAAAAAGTATCTAAAGAAGATGCTGAAGAAGTTAAAGAAAAAATCACCGCTGCTGGTGGTACTGCAGAAGTTAAGTAACTTCTATAAAATAAAAAGGCGCCCTGCCTTGTTAGGGTGCCTTTTTTTATTAACTTAAACATGTTGACTTTGAAAACTAGTTGTGATAATATAGTAAATTGCTAAACAAGTGCTGAAAACAGTAGCTCAAGTATAAAAACTTGAAAAAATGGGAATAGTACTTTGAATGAAAGCGTTTTATTAGGTAGTATAATACCAAGAAATAGACAAGGGGTGAAGTGGCAAATGGTAAAACCCGTACAATCTGGAAAAAGGATAAGGCATACCTTTTCCAAAATCGAAGAGCCCATCGATTTTCCAAATTTAATTGAGGTTCAAAAAGGCTCATATAACTGGTTTCTAGAAGAAGGTTTAAATGAAATGTTTAAAGACATTTCCCCCATCCAAGATTTCACAGGAAACCTTTCTTTAGAATTTACCGGATACCAGTTGGGCGAACCTAAGCAACCTGTAGAGGAGTGTAAGGAGAGGGATTCTACATATTCCGCACCACTTAGAGTTCAGGTTAGGCTTATCAGTCAAGAGACCGGAGAAGTAAAGGAACAAAGTGTATTTATGGGAGACTTCCCGCTGATGACAGAAAATGGAACATTCATCATCAATGGCTCAGAGAGAGTTATAGTCAGCCAGCTAGTTAGATCTCCAGGTGTTTACTTTAACACTCGAAAAGACACTTCAGGAAGAGACTTATTTACTGGCGTAATTATCCCAAACCGTGGCGCGTGGCTGGAGTTTGAGACAGATGCAAACGAGATTCTGTACGTTAGAGTTGACAGAACCAGAAAGCTTCCTGCCACAGTTCTACTAAGAGCGTTAGGGTTTGGAACTAATGAAGAGATAATAGGCATTTTTGGTGATGACAAAAGAATAAAAAATACCTTAGACAAAGATCACACCGACTCGTTTGAGTCTGGGTTACTAGAAGTTTATAAAAGACTAAGACCAGGGGAACCAGCTAACGTTGAAAATGCAAAACAGTTGTTAGAGTCCCTGTTTTTTGATGCGCGTCGTTATGACTTTGCTCACGTTGGTAGATATAAAGTTAACAAAAAGCTAGATCCAAAATGGAGAATGCTTAATAGAAAACTAGCAGAACCTATTGTTACAGAAGATGGAGAAATTCTAACTAACGGTGGAGAAGTTCTAACTGAAGAAGTTATAGACAAATTGATTTCAAGCGGTAACATGCCTTCGGTTGTTAAAATATTTAACAATGAGGGGGAAGTAGTTCCTATAATCAACAACCTAAATCAAGAAGATGGGATACTTCATGTTACTAAAGAAGATATTATAGCTTCTGTCGGCTACCTTCTTAATCTCATGGATTCTGTAGGATATACTGATGATATTGACCACTTAGGAAACAGAAGATTAAGGTGTGTAGGTGAGCTTTTACAAAATCAGTTTAGAATTGGTCTTTCAAGAATGGAAAGAGTAGTTAGAGAGAGAATGACTATACAAGACGTAGATGCTATTACACCACAGGCACTAATCAATATCAGGCCGGTTATAGCTTCTATAAAAGAGTTCTTTGGATCAAGTCAGCTGTCACAATTTATGGATCAGCACAACCCTCTTGCCGAACTTACTCACAAGCGTAGGCTTAGTGCTTTAGGTCCTGGTGGACTTTCTAGGGATAGAGCTGGTTTTGAGGTTCGAGACGTACACCATTCGCATTATGGTAGAATGTGCCCTATTGAAACGCCAGAAGGTCCCAATATCGGACTTATTGGCTCGTTAAGTACTTATGGCAAGGTAAATAGATATGGCTTTATCGAAACTCCATATAGAAAAGTGGATAAAGAAAAAGGGAGAGTAACTGATGAGATAGTTTACCTAACTGCCGATGATGAGGACCAATACTCAATCGCTCAGGCAAACGCTCCCCTCGACGATGACGGTTATTTCACAAACGAAACAGTAACAATCCGCTACCGCCATGAAATTATCACCAAGCATCCAACCCAAGTGGATTACATGGATGTTTCTCCAAAACAGGTATTCAGTGTGGCTACAACCTTAATACCATTTTTGGAAAATGACGATGCCAACCGTGCCCTTATGGGTGCTAACATGCAGAAGCAAGCAGTGCCTCTATTAAAACCAGAAGCTCCTCTTGTAGGAACAGGTATGGAACATAGAGCTGCAAAAGATTCTGGAGTTGTAGTTAGTGCCGTTACAGGCGGTGAGGTAGTTGATGTTACAGCTGCTTATATAAAGATTAAACGTGAGGACTTTTCAGACACAAAAGACAGAGAAATAAGTGGCGTAAGTAAAGAGATTTTCCCAAAAGATAGCTATAACGGTATAGATACCTATACCCTAACAAAGTTTAAGCGCTCCAACCAAGGGATGTCGCTAAACCAGCGGCCTGTTGTTACCTTAGGTGAAAAAGTTCAGACAGGAGATGTCATTGCTGATGGTGCTTCTGCTGACAAAGGTGAGCTTGCCCTAGGTAAAAATGTGCTAGTAGCCTTTATGACTTGGGAAGGTTATAACTATGAGGATGCCATTTTACTTAGCGAAAAACTTGTTAAAGAGGATGTATATACCTCGGTTCATATAGAGCAATACGAATCTGAAGCAAGAGATACCAAGCTAGGGCCTGAAGAAATCACTCGTGAGATTCCTAATGTCGGCGACGATGCTTTAAAGAATTTAGATGAGAGAGGAATCATTATGGTGGGAGCAGAGGTTCGCCCTGGCGACATCTTAGTGGGTAAAGTAACTCCAAAGGGAGAAACCGAGCTTACCGCAGAGGAAAGGTTATTACGTGCCATCTTTGGTGAGAAAGCCCGCGAGGTAAGAGACACATCGCTAAGAGTTCCACATGGTCAAGCAGGCAGGATCGTTGACGTAAAGGTATTTAGCAGAGAAGAGGGGGATGAGCTTCCTCCAGGAGTTAATCAGCTAGTTAGGGTCTATATAGCACAAAAAAGGAAGATTTCTGAAGGAGATAAGATGGCGGGGCGTCATGGTAACAAAGGTGTTATCGCCAGAATATTACCTGAAGAAGACATGCCATTTTTAGAAGATGGTACATCGGTGGATATTGTGCTTAACCCGCTAGGCGTTCCGTCCCGTATGAATATAGGTCAGGTTTTAGAAACCCACTTAGGTTGGGCGGCAAAAAGCCTAGGAATGCACATGGCCACACCAGTTTTTGATGGGGCATCAGAGATTGATGTTTTTGAAAAATTAGAAGAAGCAGGACTGCCGCAAAACGGAAAAACAACCCTATTAGATGGTAGAACTGGTGAGCCTATGGAAAATAAGGTTACTGTCGGTTATGTCTATATGCTTAAACTTGCTCACTTAGTAGACGATAAAATCCATGCTCGTTCAACAGGACCATACTCTCTGGTAACCCAACAGCCATTAGGTGGTAAGGCGCAGTTTGGTGGTCAAAGGTTTGGTGAGATGGAGGTTTGGGCTTTGGAGGCTTATGGAGCTTCTCACATACTACAAGAGATACTGACAGTTAAGTCAGATGATGTTGTAGGAAGGGTTAAAACCTATGAGGCCATAGTCAAAGGAGAAAACATTCCAGAACCAGGTGTGCCTGAATCATTTAAGGTATTGATTAAGGAACTTCAAAGTTTAGGTATGGACGTAAAAGTTCTTGGCAATGAAGAAGAAGAGGTAGAAATCAAAGAGGGAGAAGATGACGAGCCTGTAGAACTAGATGTTAATCTTGAAGGTTCGGAGGACAGTCCCAAACCGCAGTTGCCTAAAAAAGAAGATTTAGACGAAAGCAGCCAAGAAATGGAAGAGATTGGCAAACCAGAAGATTCTGATGAAAGTGATGAAGGATTTTAAAAATAGTGAGTTCTTCCAATAAGAAACTAAACTGTAAAGGGGGAAAAGCCCTTGTTGGATGTAAACAATTTTGATTCATTAAAAATTGGCTTAGCTTCGCTAGAGCAAATCCGAACATGGTCAAGGGGTCCTGTCAACAAGCCGGAGACTATAAATTACCGTACACTTAAGCCAGAGCGTGAAGGACTGTTCTGTGAGAAAATCTTTGGGCCACAGCGTGACTGGGAATGTAACTGTGGTAAATACAAACGAATTCGCTACAAAGGTGTAGTTTGTGATCGTTGTGGTGTAGAAGTGACACGGGCAAAAGTGCGAAGAGATAGAATGGGGCATATTGAACTTGCTGCTCCTGTATCCCACATTTGGTATTTTAAAGGAATCCCAAGTAGAATGGGGCTGTTATTAGACATGTCTCCTCGTGCGCTAGAAAAGGTTTTATACTTTGCTGCGTATATCGTTTTAGATCCAGGCGAAACAGGTCTTACCAAAAAACAGCTACTTACAGAAAATGAGTACAGAGAAAACTACGAAAAGTATAGCCATTTGTTTAAAGAAGGTAAAGGTTTTAAGGCGGCAATGGGTGCTGAAGCCGTACAAGTCCTTCTTAAGGAGATGAACCTTGATAACCTAGCTAAAGAGCTGAGAGCTGAGCTTAAAAATGCAACCGGTCAACGTAAAATCAGAGCTATCAGAAGGCTTGAAGTAGTGGAATCCTTTAAAGCATCCGACAATCAACCAGAGTGGATGATTTTAGAGGCAATTCCTGTGCTTCCTCCAGATTTAAGGCCGATGGTGCAATTAGATGGTGGTAGGTTTGCCACAGCAGACTTAAACGACCTATACCGTCGAGTCATAAACAGAAACAACAGGCTTAAAAGACTAGCGGAACTACACGCTCCCGATATTATAGTGCGTAACGAAAAAAGAATGCTTCAGGAGGCAGTGGATGCCCTTATAGATAACGGTAGAAGAGGAAGGCCTGTCACAGGACCTGGAAACAGACCTCTTAAATCTTTAAGTGACATGTTGAAAGGTAAACAAGGAAGGTTTAGACAAAACCTACTAGGTAAGCGTGTTGACTATTCTGGACGTTCTGTTATCGTTGTAGGACCGGAGCTGAAAATGTATCAGTGTGGCCTTCCAAAGGAAATGGCCCTAGAACTCTTTAAACCATTTGTTATGAGAAGGTTGTTTAAAAGCGGTCATGTACAAAACATAAAAACAGCTAAAAAGAAGGTCGAAAAAGCAGATCCAATAGTTTGGGACGTTCTTGAACAAGTTATCAAGCAACATCCTGTGCTGTTAAACCGTGCTCCTACGCTGCATAGACTTGGAATCCAAGCATTCGAGCCGGTATTAGTTGAAGGTAGAGCTATTAAAATTCACCCTCTTGTTTGTCCAGCGTATAATGCGGACTTTGATGGTGACCAAATGGCTGTCCATGTACCGTTGTCTTCAGAGGCTCAAGCAGAAGCGAGAATTCTGATGCTTGCTGCCCATAACATTTTAAATCCTAAAGATGGGAAACCTGTGGCAACTCCTACCCAAGATATGGTATTAGGATGCTACTATCTAACAATTGAAAATGCTGGAGAAAAAGGTGAGGGCAAAGTGTTTGGTAACCCTGACGAAGTTTCGATGGCATACCAAAACGGTGCTGTATCACTTCACTCTAGAATTGCGTTAAGAGCTAGCAGCCTTGGCAATAAGGCGGTTTTAGGATCCGGTGATGATGAGATTAAAAAAGGATTCTTGTTAACAACACCCGGTAGAATACTATTTAACGAAATATTCCCTGAAGACTTTCCATTTATAAACAGGCCTACTCTAGAAAATTCTGTAACCGGTGAGGATTATATTTCTGAAGCTGGTGCTAACCTTTCTGAGCTTATAAAAAGTAAAGGCGAGGTTGGAGGAACAAAGAAAGGATTTTTAGGAGCGCTTATAGGCGAATGTTTCCGCAAGTATGGAACAGTTAAAACTTCAGAAATTCTAGATGACGTTAAAAGCCTTGGCTTCAAATACTCCACTAGAGCAGGAATAACAATGGCTGTAGCTGATGTTATCATTCCACCTCAGAAAAAAGGCATCATGGATTGGGCTGAAGGTGAAGTTCAAAAAATTGATCGCAACTTCCGTAGAGGTTTTGTAAGTGAAGAGGAACGTTACAACAGAGTTATCGAGGTGTGGGGTAAAGCTAAGGACAATATCACAAAGTCCCTTATGGATAATATGGATAAAATGAACCCTATCAACATGATGGCCGGTTCAGGTGCTAGAGGTAACGTATCACAGATTACCCAGCTAGCCGGTATGCGTGGTTTGATGGCAGACCCGACAGGTCATATTATTGAGTTGCCAATTAAAGCAAACTTTAGGGAAGGTCTAACAGTTTTAGAGTACTTTATCTCCACTCACGGTGCTAGAAAAGGTCTTGCGGACACCGCCTTAAAAACAGCGGACTCAGGTTACCTAACAAGAAGACTAGTTGATGTATCTCAGGATGTTATAGTCAGAGATGAAGACTGTGAAACCTTTGATGGAATAACTGTTAAAGAAATAACAGAGGGTAATGATCCTATTGAAACCTTAGAAGAAAGGTTGATAGGGCGTCACTCATCTATCGATATTGTAACACCAGATGGAGAAGTTTTAGCAAAAGCCGGTCAGTATATAGACGAAAAAATGGCTAAAGAAATAACCGCACATGGTGTAATAATTTCCCCATCTAGTGGCACCATAAAACTTACTTCTACCTCAATAGTTGTAGAAGGTGATGACGGAAGCACTCATTCCTTTGAGCGCCCTGAAGGTGTCAAAATGTATGTAGCTAATGGAAACAGAGTAAAGGAAGGCGAAAAACTTTGTGCCACCTTTGATTCTGTGAAAATAAGGTCTGTTCTGACATGTAGCACTAGACATGGAGTATGTGTAAAATGTTATGGTAAAGACCTAGCTACAGGTGGCCGAGTAAGGCCGGGTGAGGCTGTAGGTATTATAGCAGCTCAATCTATCGGTGAGCCAGGTACGCAGCTAACCATGAGGACGTTCCATACCGGTGGTGTTGCAGGAGATGATATCACCCAGGGTCTTCCGAGGATTGAAGAGCTATTTGAAGCCAGAAAACCAAAAGGTCAGGCTATAATAGCTGAAGAGGCTGGCCTTGTGAAAATTGTTGAAAGCAAAAACAAAAGAGAAATCGAGCTAACAAAAGAGAACGGCGAACAAGTACTATACACTGTTCCTTACGGAGCTCGTTTAAAAATCAAAGACGGCCTACATGTTGATGCAGGCGATGAACTAACAGAAGGGTCTGTAAACCCACACGACTTGCTTAAAATTAAAGGAGTAGCCGGTGTTCAGGCTTACCTAACTCAGGAAGTTCAAAAGGTATACCGCCTTCAAGGTGTGGAAATTTCTGACAAGCACATAGAAGTTATTGTCAAGCAGATGCTACGTAAAGTTAAAGTAGAGGAAGCGGGGGATACAAGCCTGCTACCGGGAACCTTAGTTGACGTCTTTGAACTTACAGAAACCAACGAAAAGATCACATCTGAAGGGCTAGAACCAGCTAAAGCTCAGCCCGTTCTTTTAGGAATTACAAAAGCTTCGCTAGCTACCGATTCATTCCTATCAGCAGCCTCTTTCCAAGAAACAACTAGAGTACTAACAGAGGCATCTATTAAAGGAAAGACTGACCCTCTATTAGGACTTAAAGAAAATGTTATTATCGGAAAGCTAATACCTGCAGGTACTGGGATGACAAGGTATGCTAATGTTAAGCCTAAAACCCACGAAGAAGATGCAGAGGTAGTTGACAGTTTATAGACAAGGTGATAAAATAATCAAGGTGTATCTGCCCACGATCAACAAAATGGAGGTATGGGTAAATGACTTTAGACGACCTATCAACCGCAAAATCAAGGGTGGTTGGCTTTAAGCAGACCAAACTTGCTTTAGAAAGCGGTGAGGCCAAAACAGTTTATGTTGCTAAAGACGCGGAAAAACACGTCACCGACCCCATACTGCAACTTTGTAAACATAGAGGTGCCAAGTTATGCTTTGTAGACAGCATGATAATGCTGGGTAAAAGTTGTGGAATTCAAGTTAGGGCAGCAACTGCAGCGATTATAGAAGAGTAAAATTAGCGCCCCGGCTAATGCCGGGGCAACCAAGGCGTATGCCATGGGGAAGGGGGTGCAACTATGCCAACAATTAGCCAATTAGTTCGTAGAGGCAGAAAGGAAGTTGTTAAAAAATCAACTGCTCCTGCCCTGGAAGATTCACCTCAAAAAAGAGGGGTGTGCACCAGAGTTTCAACGCTAACTCCTAAAAAGCCAAACTCTGCTTTGAGAAAGGTTGCTAGGGTTAGACTTACAAATGGTACTGAGGTTACAGCGTATATTCCTGGTATCGGCCACAACCTACAAGAACACTCCGTTGTACTTGTTAGAGGTGGTAGAGTAAAAGACTTACCTGGTGTGCGTTATCATATAGTTCGTGGTTCTTTAGACACCGCAGGTGTACAAGATAGAGGCCAAGGACGCTCTAAGTATGGTACTAAAAGACCAAAAGATAAAAAATAATAATTGATTTAGCAAAGGAGGGGTGATTATGCCTAGAAAGGGACCGGTGCCCAAAAGAGATATCCTACCTGATCCAGTTTACGGTAGTCAACTAGTATCTCGTTTTATCAACAAAATCATGTTGGACGGAAAAAGAGGCGTTGCTCAAAACATTATGTACGGCGCTTTGGATAGAATAAAAGAAAACACTGGCAAAGATCCACTAGAAGTTTTAGAGGAAGCTATGAATAACGTAATGCCTGTTTTAGAAGTAAAATCTCGTCGTGTCGGTGGTTCAAACTACCAAGTTCCTGTGGAAGTTAGACCCGAGCGTAGACGTACTTTAGGAATCCGTTGGATTGTAGAGTACTCTAGAAAACGTGGCGAAAAAACAATGATGGAAAGACTATCTTCTGAGCTTATGGACGCTGCTAACAGCATGGGAGGTTCAGTTAAAAAGAGAGAAGATGTTCACAAAATGGCAGAAGCAAACAAAGCATTTGCCCATTATCGTTGGTAAGATATATCACGCCATAAATAATACTATAAGATTTTATAGTAAAAAATAGTACTAGAAGGGAGGAATTGTGGTGCCGAGACAATTTCCGTTGGAAAAATACCGTAATATAGGAATCATGGCTCACATCGATGCTGGTAAAACAACTACCACTGAACGCGTATTGTTTTATACCGGTAGAGTTCACAAACTTGGTGAAACACACGATGGAGCTGCAACAATGGACTGGATGGCCCAGGAGCAAGAAAGAGGTATAACAATCACCTCTGCGGCAACAACTGCCGAATGGAAAGACCATAGGGTGAATATCATCGATACACCAGGACACGTGGACTTCACTGTAGAAGTAGAAAGATCCCTTCGTGTACTTGACGGTGCTGTTGGTGTTTTCTGTGCAAAAGGTGGGGTTGAGCCACAATCTGAAACAGTTTGGAGACAAGCTGATAAATATCAAGTTCCAAGAATCGCTTATGTAAATAAAATGGATATTACAGGTGCTGATTTCTACAGAGGTTTAGAAATGATGAGGGATAGACTTAAAGCTAATGCTGTAGCAATCCAGCTGCCAATTGGCGCTGAAGACAACTTCGATGGAATCATCGATTTAGTTGAAATGAAAGCACATAAGTATATTGATGATTTAGGCACTAAGTCAGAGCAAACTGAGATTCCAGACGATATGAAGGACAAAGCTGAAGAGTACAGAGAAAAGCTTTTAGACGCTGTTGCAGAAGGCGATGAAGAGCTAATGATGAAGTATCTCGAAGGCGAAGAGCTTTCTGTTGAAGAAATCAAAGATGCTTTAAGAAAAGGTTGTGTAAACAACGAGATCGTACCTGTACTTTGTGGTTCTTCATACAAAAATAAAGGTGTTCAGCTTCTGCTAGACGCTGTAGTTGCTTACCTACCATCACCTCTTGAAATCCCAGCTATTCAAGGTGTGGATGTAGATGATGAGGAAGTGAAGATGGAAAGAAAAGCAGACGATGACGAGCCATTTGCTGCTCTAGCCTTTAAAATTATGACTGACCCATATGTAGGAAAGTTAGCGTTCTTTAGAGCTTACTCTGGGGTGTTAAAAGCTGGTTCATACGTATGGAACCCAGTTAAAGGTAAAAAAGAAAGAATCGGTCGTCTTCTTCAAATGCACGCTAACCACCGTGAAGAGATTTCTGAAGTGCGCACCGGTGATATTGCCGCAATTGTAGGTCTTAAAGACACCGCTACAGGTGACACCCTTTGTGACCAAGACAATCAAATTATCCTAGAATCTATGGTATTCCCAGAGCCAGTTATCTCTGTTGCCATTGAACCTAAAACAAAAGCTGACCAAGAAAAAATGTCAACTTCGCTACAAAAACTAGCTGAAGAGGACCCAACATTTAAGGCTTGGTCTGACGAAGAAACAGGTCAAACAATCATCGCTGGTATGGGTGAGCTACACCTTGACGTAATCGTTGATAGGCTGCTTCGTGAGTTCAAGGTTGATGCAGACGTAGGTAAACCTCAGGTTGCATACAAAGAAACCATCACTAAAGCTGTTAAAGCTGAAGGTAAGTTTGTTAGACAATCTGGTGGTAGAGGTCAATATGGTCACGTTTGGATCGAGCTTGAGCCAAAAGAGCCAGGTGAAGGTTATGAGTTCGTTGACAAAGTTGTTGGCGGTGTAGTACCAAGAGACTACATTAACTCAGTAGACCATGGTATTCAGGAGGCGCTACAAAATGGTGTACTTGCTGGATACCCAGTGCTAGATGTTAAAGCTACTTTATTCGATGGTTCATACCATGACGTTGACTCTTCTGAGATGGCGTTTAAAGTAGCGGGTTCTATGGGTACCAAAGCGGCTATGAAAAAAGCCGACCCGGCAATTTTAGAGCCTATGATGAAAGTTGAAGCAGTTGTACCTGAAGAGTACATGGGTGATGTAATGGGTGATATCAACTCAAGAAGAGGTAGAATAGAAGGCATGGAAAATGTAGGTGGAGCTCAAGTAATCAAAGGGTACGTACCACTTTCTGAAATGTTCGGCTATGCTACAGACCTTAGATCTAAAACTCAAGGAAGAGGAACCTACTCTATGGAGTTTAGCCATTACGACCAAGTACCAAAGTCAATTGCAGAAGAAATTATGGAATCAAAAAAGTAATTTAAATTTTGGGGATTTTAACCCCAAGTAATAAATAAATATTTTATTGTATTTAAGGAGGATGAGTAATAATGTCAAAAGAAAAATTTGATCGTTCAAAGCCCCATGTTAACGTTGGAACAATCGGCCACGTAGACCATGGTAAGACTACATTAACTGCTGCTTTAACAACTGTAATTTCCACATCTGGTGGAGCTGACAAAATGGCTTATGACGCTATTGATAAAGCTCCAGAGGAAAGAGAAAGAGGTATTACTATCTCTACTTCTCACGTTGAGTACGAGACCGAAAACCGTCACTATGCTCACGTTGACTGCCCAGGCCATGCTGACTATGTTAAAAACATGATCACAGGTGCTGCACAAATGGATGGAGCTATTCTAGTAGTATCTGCTGCTGATGGCCCAATGCCTCAAACAAGAGAGCATATCCTTCTATCCCGTCAGGTAGGTGTACCACACATCGTTGTATTCCTAAACAAAGCTGACATGGTAGATGACGAAGAGTTACTTGAACTTGTAGAAATGGAAGTTAGAGACCTACTTTCTGAGTACGACTTCCCAGGTGACGACACTCCTATCGTAACTGGCTCTGCTTTAAAAGCTTTAGAGTGTGGTTGCGGAACTAGAGAGTGTGAGTGGTGTGGAAAGCTTTGGGAACTAATGGATGCAGTTGATGACTACATTCCAACTCCAGAGCGCGACACAGATAAAGACTTCTTAATGCCAATCGAGGATGTATTCACAATTACCGGCCGTGGTACAGTTGTTACCGGTCGTGTTGAGCGTGGACAAATCAAAGTTGGCGACGAGATTGAAATTGTCGGCCTACAAGAGGATACCAGAAAAACAGTTTGTACCGGTGTAGAGATGTTTAGAAAACTTCTTGATAGCGCTGAAGCAGGTGACAACATTGGCGCACTTCTTCGTGGTATAAACAGAGAAGACATCGAAAGAGGCCAAGTACTTGCTAAGCCTGGTTCAATCAAACAACACACTGCTTTTGAAGCAGAAGTTTATGCCCTAAGTAAAGAAGAGGGTGGCCGTCATAAGCCGTTCTTCAACGGTTACCGTCCACAGTTCTACTTCCGCACAACTGACGTTACCGGCGTAGTAACTCTTCCAGAGGGTACTGAAATGGTTATGCCTGGCGACAATGTTAAAATCGACGTTGAACTAATTACTCCAATCGCTATCGAAGAAGGTCTTAGATTTGCGATTCGCGAGGGTGGGCGTACTGTTGGTGCTGGTGTTGTAACAGCTATTAAGTAAAACTTTTGCTTATTAACATTAAAAAGCCTTAAATAAGGGAGGTTTACAGACTTTAAGTCTGTAGCCCTCCTTATTTTAACTACTTAACCACGAACATAAATTTTATAAAATGTCAAGGCTTGTTTTTTTATAAAATAAACGATATAATATAGTGGTTGTGTAATAGTGACAGCGATGATGTGAAAGGTTGCTCCTTTTAGATGAGGAAATTTTCGCGGAGTATGTCCGTTTAAAAAAATGGGCGAAAGGGAGGTAGAGAAATGGCTTCAGAAAAAATTAGAATTAGACTTAAAGCGTTTGATCACCAAGCACTAGACCAGTCTGCTGAAAAGATAGTAGAAAACGCTAAAAGGACAGGGGCTCAGGTTTCTGGACCGGTACCGTTACCTACTGAAAAAAGTATCTATACTATTTTGAGAGCTGTTCATAAGTACAAAGACTCAAGAGAGCAGTTTGAGATGAGAACACATAAGCGTCTAATTGACATTTTAGAACCAACACCAAAGACTGTAGACGCTCTAATGAAGTTAGACTTACCAGCAGGTGTTGATATCGAAATTAAGCTATAATAAACAAAGGCCTAATATTAGCATTAGAAAGTAGGTCTTTTTACAATGTTTATAGTACTAATTTAGGGAGGTGGCAAACGTGAAAAAAGCAATCATCGGTAAAAAACTAGGTATGAGTCAGATTTTTGCAGAAGATGGCGAAGTACTACCAGTAACTGTCATCGAAGCAGGTCCTTGTACAGTAGTTCAAAAAAGAAATGAAGAAGTTGATGGATACTCAGCGGTGCAGTTAGGTTATGGCGAGGTTAAAGAGGTTCGTGCTAACAAAGCTATGAAAGGACACTTTAACAAAGCTGGAGTTAAACCTATGAGACACCTGGCAGAGTTTAAATTAGAAGATGGCGAATCATTAGAGGTTGGCCAAGAAATCAAAGCTGATTTCTTCGAAGAGGGAGAAGCTGTTGATGTAACTGGAACTTCTAAAGGAAAAGGATTTTCTGGTTCTATTAAAAGACATAACTACAGCAGAGGCCCAATGACACATGGTTCTCATTATCACCGTGGTCCTGGTTCGCTAGGGGCAGTTGACCCTGCTAGGGTTTTTAAAGGCACTAAACTACCTGGAAGAATGGGTGGCGAAACAGTGACAGTTAGAAATTTAGACGTTGTTAAAGTTGATGCTGAGCGCAACCTATTGCTAGTAAAGGGAGCCGTTCCTGGCAAAAACGGTAGCATCGTTTTCCTTAGAGATACTAACAAGACTAAGTAACTAAGTCTTGATGAAAGGAGGAAGTAAAATGCCAAAAGTGGCTATTTATGATATTCAAGGGCAAGTTGTTTCAGAGATGGAACTAAACCCAGAAATTTTCGACATAGAAACAAGTGAAGCTGCAGTCCACAAAGTGGTAGTAGCTCACCTAGCGGCTAAAAGGCAAGGCACAGCTTCAACTAAAAGCCGTGGAGAAGTTAGCGGTGGAGGAGCAAGGCCTTGGCGCCAAAAGGGTACTGGAAGGGCCCGTCACGGCACAATCAGATCACCATTATGGGTTGGTGGAGGCGTTGCGTTTGGACCTAAACCTAGAGAGTACCGTCTTAAGGTTCCTAAAAAGGTGCGTAGGTTAGCAATGAAATCCGCTTTAACCACTAAAGTTCAAAATGACAACTTTAAAGTGTTGAAGGCTTTAGAGATCAACTCACCGAAAACAAAAGAGGTAGTAGAGCTAATAAACAACCTAGAAGTTAACAAAAAAACTTTGGTTGTTACATCTGGCGCTGACTCAAACGTGTACAAATCTGCTAGAAACATCCCTAAAGTTAGCACTGCTTTTGTTGATACTCTAAATGTTTACGATATCCTAAACCACGACGCCGTGATAATTACTGAAGAAGCGGTTAAAAAAGTGGAGGAGGTGTTTGCGTAATGAGAGATCCCCGCGACATCATTAAAAAACCACTGATTACAGAAAAAACTAATGACATGATGGCAGATAACAAGTATACTTTCGAAGTTGACAAAAATGCCAACAAGATAGAGATCAAAAATGCCGTTCAAAAACTTTTTGATGTAAAAGTGGCTAATGTAAATACTATGAACATGAAGGGCAAGTTTAAAAGAATGGGTGTTCACTCAGGTTACAGACCAAACTGGAAAAAAGCTATTGTTACCTTAAGTGAAGACTCTAAGGCTATCGAAATCTTTGAATAGAATAAACAAGTAAAGGAGGGAAATTTAAAATGGCAGTAAAAGGTTTTAAACCAACTTCCCCAGGTAAACGGTTTATGACTATTTCTACCTTTGAAGAAGTTACCGCTTCTAAGCCAGAAAAGTCTTTGTTAGCTCCGCTAAAAAAGAAAGCTGGTAGAAACGCTCAAGGTAGGTTAACAGTTCGCCATCAAGGCGGTGGTCATAAACAAAAATATAGAATCATCGATTTTAAAAGAAACAAGCATGACATAGAAGCGAAAGTTGCAACTATCGAATACGATCCAAATCGTACAGCTAACATCGCACTTTTACACTATGTAGACGGAGAAAAAAGATACATTATAGCTCCTAGCAAGTTAAAAGTCGGAGATGTTGTAAGGTCAGGTGAAAACGCTGATATTAAAGTGGGTAACGCTTTGCCGTTAAGAAAGATCCCAACAGGCACAGTAATTCACAACGTCGAGCTTAAGAAGGGTAAAGGCGGCCAGCTAGTTCGTTCTGCTGGTAACTCAGCTCAGCTTCAAGCTAAAGAAGGAAAGTACGCTCACGTACGCCTGCCTTCTGGTGAAACTAGACTTATCCATCTTGATTGCTACGCAACAGTCGGCCAAGTCGGAAACATCGAACATGAGAACATTAAAGTTGGTAAAGCTGGTAAATCTCGTTGGTTAGGCAAAAGACCTACTGTTCGTGGTGTAGTTATGAACCCTGCTGACCATCCGCATGGTGGTGGTGAAGGTAAAGCCCCAATCGGCCTTAAGAGCCCGGTAACCCCGTGGGGACAACCTACTTTAGGATACAAAACCCGTAAGAAAAACAAAGCAAGTGACAAATATATTGTCAAAAGGCGTAAAAAGAAATAGCGCTTTATTAATTAGGGTGAAGAGGAGGGAAAAGACATGGCAAGATCTCTTAAAAAAGGCCCTTTTTGCGATGAGCATTTAATGAAAAAAGTTGAGGAAATGAACAAAAAGGACGAGAAAAAAGTTATTAAAACTTGGTCTAGACGTTCTACAGTATTTCCTGAATTTGTCGGCCACACAATAGCCGTTCATGATGGAAGAAAGCATGTGCCAGTTTTTATAAGTGAAGACATGGTAGGTCACAAGCTTGGAGAATTCGTCCCCACAAGAACTTTTAAAGGACACGGCGGAGACGAGCGCACAAGCGGACTCAAATAGTGTTAACTAACGCTAGAGAGGAGGATTACAGATGGAAGCAAAAGCTGTGGCGCGTTATGTTCGCATAGCCCCAAGAAAAGTCAGGATAGTAATGGACCTAATCAGGGGCAAAGGTGTTGCGGAAGCCTTAGCGGTGCTAAAACATACACCAAAGGCAGCTTCTCCTCAACTGGAGAAAGTTTTAAATTCTGCTGTTGCCAATGCTGAACACAATTTTGAAATGGATGCAAACAACCTTTATATTTCAGAAGCTTACGTTGACCAAGGCCCAACCTTAAAGAGGTTCCGCCCGAGGGCTCAAGGTAGAGCGACTAGAATCAATAAAAGAACTAGCCACATTACAATTGTAGTGTCGGAGAAAAAGGAGGGATAGATAGTGGGTCAAAAAGTTAATCCAGTAGGCTTGAGAGTTGGTGTTATTCGCGACTGGGATGCCAAATGGTATGTTGGCAAAAAAGATTTTGTGGATACACTACATGAAGACATCAAGCTTAGAAAATATATTCGTGATAACGTAAAAAACTCTGGAGTTTCTAAGATAGAAATTGAAAGAGCTGCCAACAGAATCAGAATAACTATCCACACTTCAAAACCTGGCATGGTTATTGGCAAAGGTGGTTCTGGTGTAGAAAAGCTTAGAAAAAACATCGAGCGTATGGTAGATCAGTCAAACGGTAAAAAGCAAATTCATCTAAACATTATGGAAATTAAAAGACCGGACTTAGATGCCCAACTAGTTGCAGAGGGTATAGCATCTCAATTAGAAAGAAGGGTAGCTTTTAGAAGAGCTATGAAGCAATCTATCGGACGTACCCTAAGAAATGGCGCTGAAGGTATTAAAACTATGTGTAGCGGCCGTCTTGGTGGAGCAGACATGGCTCGTACCGAGTGGTATACCGAAGGTAACGTACCTCTTCAAACTTTAAGAGCTGATGTAGACTATGGTTTTGCAGAAGCTGACACCACTTACGGAAAAATCGGTGTTAAAGTTTGGATATATAAAGGTGAGGTTCTTCCAAAAGCAAAGGATAAACAAGCTGAGGAAGGAGGAAGATAAGTATGTTAATGCCTAAAAGAGTTAAATTCCGCAGACCGCATCGTGGTGGAATCAAAGGGAAAGCTCATTCTGGTACAAATGTTGATTTTGGCGAATATGGTTTACAGTCTCTAGATGCTTCTTGGATTACAAACAGACAAATTGAGGCTGCTCGTATTGCTATGACACGTTATATAAAAAGAGGTGGTAAAGTGTGGATTAAAATATTCCCACACAAGCCGATAACTGCTAAACCTGCAGAAACTCGTATGGGTTCTGGTAAAGGTTCTCCTGAACACTGGGTGGCAGTTGTAAAACCTGGCAGAGTTATGTTTGAAATTGCAGGTGTAAGCGAAGAGGTGGCAAGAGAAGCTTTAAGACTGGCGGCTCATAAATTGCCAGTTAAATGTAAGATTGTAAAACGGGAAGAATTGGGTGGTGAAAACCATGAAGGCTAATGAAGTTAGAAACCTAAACGAAAAAGAGTTGGCCCAAAAGCTAGATGACTTGAAAACAGAACTTTTCAATCTACGTTTTCAGTTGGCGGCCGGGCAATTGGAAAACCCAATGCGCATCCGTCAAGTAAGAAGGGATATTGCTCGTGTAAAAACAATTATGCGAGAAAGAGAGTTAGATATTAACACTCAATAGCCTTAATATCAGGTGAAAGGAGGCTACTTTAAATGGAGGAAAGAAATAACCGTAAAGTGAGAATTGGCAAAGTGGTTAGCGACAAAATGGACAAAACTGCTACAGTAGCTGTTGAGACCATGAAATTCCATAAACTATATGGCAAAAGAATTAAAAGAACCACTAAATTTAAAGCTCATGATCAAGAAAACCAATGTAGAATTGGCGATACCGTTAAAATCATGGAGACTCGCCCCCTAAGTAAGTCAAAAAGGTGGAGAGTTGTAGAAATAACCGAAAAAGCTAAGTAGATAAAAGGTTTACCTAAGTTGAAAGGAGGGGCTGTAAAATGATTCAACAACAGACAGTGTTGAATACCGCCGATAACTCCGGTGCTCGTAAGTTACAGTGCATCAAAGTTTTAGGAGGTTCTAAACGTCGTACGGCCAATATCGGTGACGTGATAGTGGCTTCTGTTAAAGAGGCAACACCCGGTGGTGTTGTGAAAAAAGGTGAAGTAGTAAGAGCAGTTATCGTTCGTACTCGTTATGGCGTACGCCGTAACGATGGTTCTTATATCAAGTTCGACGAAAATTCAGCTGTGATTATAAACGAAACTAATGCTCCTAAAGGCACTAGGATCTTTGGACCAGTAGCTCGAGAGCTTAGAACAAAAGATTTTATGAAAATTGTTTCGTTAGCACCAGAAGTAATTTAATTGAGGAGGTGTTAAAACATGACTCCTAAAGTACATGTTAAAAAAGACGACAAAGTTGTTGTACTTTCAGGCAAGGATAAAGCTAAAACCGGTAAGGTACTAAAAGTTATCCCTCGTGACAATAAGGTTGTAGTTGAAGGCGTTAACATTCAGAAAAAACATGCTAAACCAACCCGCAACAACCCACAAGGCGGCATTGTTGAGCAGGAAGCACCTCTAAACAGTGCTAAAGTACAGCTGGTTTGTCCGCGTTGTAACAAACCTGCCCGCGTTGGAGCTAGGTTTTTAGAAGACGGCAAAAAAGTTCGCGACTGTAAAAAATGTGGCGAAGTAATCGATAAGTAATTTTGCTTCGAAGGGAGGTAAATAATCTTGGCTAGATTAAAGAGTTTATACCGTGAAGAAATAATCCCGACTATGGTTGAGAAGTTCGGATATACAAACGTTATGGAAGTGCCATATATTGAAAAGATCGTTATCAATATGGGCGTTGGCGAAGCTAAAGATAATCCAAAAGCTTTAGAAGCTGCTGTAAAAGATCTAGAAATCATTTCAGGTCAAAAACCAGTTATCACAAAAGCTAAAAAAGCGATCGCAGGATTTAAGATTCGTCAAGACATGAAGATTGGCACTAAGGTCACCTTGCGTGGCAATAGAATGTATGAGTTTTTAGATCGTTTAGTAAACGTGGCTTTGCCTCGTGTTAGAGACTTTAGAGGTGTTTCCGCTAAAGCATTTGACGGCAGAGGCAACTATACCCTAGGCCTTAAGGAGCAAATCATTTTCCCTGAAATTGATTATGATAAAATCGATAAGGTTAGAGGTATGGACGTGGTTGTTGTAACTACTGCAAAAACCGACGAAGAAGCCCGTGGACTACTAAGAGCGTTCGGAATGCCCTTTAAATCCTAGTGTCAACACACAAATGAAGGAGGGAACGAAGTGGCTAAAAAGTCAATGATAGCAAAACAGAAACGGAAATCTAAGTTCTCGGTGCGTAAATACAACCGTTGTAAAATCTGCGGTCGTCCTCACGCCTATATGCGAGACTTTGGCATGTGCCGTATCTGTTTCCGTGAATTAGCGTATAAAGGTGAAATTCCTGGCGTAAAAAAAGCCAGCTGGTAAAACCAGAGTCTAAGGAAGGAGGTTTTTACAGATGACTATGACAGATCCTATTGCTGATATGTTAACAAGGGTCAGAAATGCGAACATGGCTCTTCATAATACATTAGAGGTACCAGGTTCAAACATGAAGCGCAACCTAGCGCAAATACTAAAAGAATGCGGTTTTATTAAGGATTTTGAGTGGATTGAAGATGGCAAACAAGGCGTAATTAAAATCCACCTAAAGTATGGTCCAGACCGTCAGAGAGTTATTACAGGTTTAAAGAAAATCAGCAAGCCTGGATTGAGAGTGTATGCCAGTCAAGATGAGCTTCCTAAAGTATTAGGGGGATTAGGCGTTGCGGTAATATCAACCTCAAAAGGCTTAATGACAGACAAAGAAGCTAGAAAACAAAACGTTGGTGGCGAGGTAGTTTGCTACATCTGGTAGAAGTTTAAAGCCCCACATCGAAATAGGAGGTGTGAAACATGTCAAGAATTGGTAAAAAACCAGTAAGTATCCCTACAGGTGTAGAAGTTAGCGTTAGCGATAGCAACCTAGTTACTGTAAAAGGACCTAAAGGTACACTTACAAACCAAATTTCTCCTGAAATGGATATCAACATCGAAAACAACGAAGTGGTTGTCAACAGACCTTCTGATAATAAAAAACACCGTGCTCTTCATGGTCTAAGCAGAAGCTTAGTTTCTAACATGATTGAGGGTGTTACCAACGGCTATTCGAAAAAGCTAGAGCTAGTTGGTGTAGGTTACAGGGCTTCTAAAAAAGGTAAAAACCTAGTCCTAAATGTTGGTTACTCACATCCTGTTGAAATAGAACAGCCAGAAACACTAGAGATCGAGGTTCCTGAGAACACCAAGATTACCGTTAGCGGTATTGACAAACAACTAGTTGGCCAAATGGCTGCTAGAATTCGTGCTGTCAGAGAGCCAGAGCCTTACCTAGCAAAAGGTATTCGTTACGAGGGTGAGTATATCCGTCGTAAGGAAGGTAAAACTGGTAAATAGGTAAAATAATGGCACAACGGAAGAAAGGAGTGAGCATGGGTGAGCCAAAAACTAAGTAAAAACGTTATTCGCTTAAAGCGACACAAAAGGCAAAGAAGTAATATTTTTGGAACCCCCGAACGCCCGAGATTAAATGTTTTTCGTTCGCTAAAAAATATTTATGCGCAAGTTATAGATGACACTACTGGCGCTACATTAGTTTCTGCGTCAACTCAAGACAAAGAACTAAAAGATACTGCTGGCAACTCAGAAGGTGCAAAAGCAGTTGGGGAGCTTGTAGCTAAAAGAGCGTTAGATAAAGGTATCGAAACCGTTGTTTTTGATAGAGGTGGATACATTTATCATGGTCGTGTAAAAGCTTTAGCAGATGCTGCTAGAGAAGCAGGACTTAAATTTTAGGAAAAGGAGGGAACCAAGTGAAAAATTTCGACCCAAGCACTTTAGATTTAACAGAAAGAGTTGTTAAGATAAACAGGGTAGCAAAGGTTGTAAAAGGTGGACGTCGTTTTAGCTTTAGTGCACTAGTTGTTGTAGGTGATGGCAACGGTCATGTAGGGGCTGGAATGGGAAAAGCCGGTGAAGTTCCTGAAGCTATCCGAAAAGCTATAGAAGATGCTAAAAAGAAAATGATCAAGGTGCCTGTGGTAGGGACCACTATTCCTCACCAAGTAGACGGAAGATTTGGAGCTGGCAAGGTGTTCATGAAACCTGCCTCTGAGGGTACCGGAGTTATTGCTGGTGGTCCAGTTCGTGCGGTGTTAGAGGTTGCTGGAGTTAGAGATATCCTTACAAAATCTTTAGGCTCTGACAACGCGTTAAACATCGTCCATGCGACTATAGCAGGCCTAAAAGAACTTCGTACTGTTGAGCAAGTAGCAAAGCTAAGAGGCAAAACCGTAGAAGAGATATTAGAATAGGAGGGTTGAAAATGGCTAACACTTTAAAGATTAAACTAGTGAGAAGCTTAATTGGCAAGTCAAAAGACCAAAGAGCAACTGTTAAATCTCTAGGTCTTCATAAGCTGAACCAAGTTGTCACTCAGCCTGACAACCCTCAAACTAGAGGAAAATTAGACAAAGTTTCTCATCTAGTAGAAATAGTAGAAGGTTAATAAACCTCATTTAGTCACCATACCATAAAAGGAGGTGCGAAGCTTAATGGAACTACACAAATTAAGACCACCGAAAGGTGCTTCAAAAGCTCGCAAAAGAAAAGGTCTTGGCGCCGGCTCTGGTCTAGGCAAGACTGCAGGTCGTGGCGAAGACGGTCAAAATTCTCGTAGCGGCGGCGGTGTTAGACCGGGTTTTGAAGGTGGGCAAACACCACTGCAACGGAGGGTACCAAAAAGAGGATTTAACAATAAAAGATATACAAAAAATTGGTCAATTGTAAACTTATCTGATTTAAACAATTTCGCAGCAGAAACCGTTGTAACTCCTGAACTTTTACTGGAGAAACAAATAATCAAAAAAATTGGCGACGGTGTTAAAGTTTTAGGAAACGGTGATCTTTCAGTTAAACTTACAGTGAAAGCTCATGGTTTCACCAAATCTGCCGCTGCGAAAATCGAGGAGCAAGGCGGCACTACTGAGGTGATATAAAATGAAATTTTTAGAAACCTTAAGAAATGCCTGGAAGGTTAAAGACATTCGTACCAAGATCCTGTTTACGCTAGCTATGCTATTAGTTTTCAGATTGGGTACGTTTGTCCCTGTTCCTGGCGTTGATGCCGGGCAGATACCGGGAATTTTAGGTGGTGGAGAAGAGGGCGTTGATGGTTTAATCGGCCTATTTGACACACTTGGTGGAGGCGCCTTTGCCAACTTCTCAATCTTTGCCATGGGTATCATGCCATATATTAACGCATCAATCATTATGCAGCTACTAACGGTAGTTGTACCAACTTTTGAAAGATGGTCAAAAGAAGGGGAAGAAGGCAAGAAGAAACTTCAACAAGCTATTAGATATGCGACAGTTATAATTGGTTCTGTGCAGTCAATCGGTCTAAGCTTTGCTTTTAGAAACGCCATAAGCGGATATTGGGACTTTACTGCGTTTGAGAGGTTTACAAGCATAACCTTGATTGTACTGAGTTTAACAGCTGGAACTGCCTTTTTAATGTGGCTAGGTGAGCAAATAACCGAAAAAGGCATTGGAAATGGTATTTCCTTGATAATCTTTGCCGGTATTGTATCTCAGCTGCCAGTTACTGTAACCCAGTATTATCAACTATTAGCGGCAGGAACAGTTTCTATTTTTGCAGTTGCATTACTTTTACTGGTTGCAGTTATGGTTGTTGCAGGTGTTGTATACATCCAGGAAGGTGAAAGAAGAATTCCTGTGCAGTATGCAAAAAGAGTAGTTGGCCGTAAGATGTATGGTGGCCAAGCAACTCATATTCCGTTAAAAGTAAACCAAGCTGGAGTAATCCCAGTAATATTTGCTACTTCTATTTTGATGTTCCCGTCCGCTATAGGACAGTTTACCGACAATGCAGTTGTATCGGCAATCGCAGGTTTCTTCGAAATAGGAAGCATTTCTGGTCAGATACTTCAAGTGGTTCTAATCGTTTTCTTTGCTTACTTTTATACTGCCATCACTGTTAATCCAGAGGATCTGGCAGATAACATGAAGAAAAACGGTGGATTCATCCCTGGAATTAGACCTGGAAGACCTACAGCAGGTCACATCCAAACTATACTATCGAGAATTACCCTTGTAGGAGCTATTTTCTTAGCACTTATCGTTATGCTTCCGTTCATTCTAGGTGGACTTGTTGATGGAATAAACATCGGCATAGGTGGAACATCGTTACTAATCGTAGTAGGTGTGGCCCTAGAAACTATGAAGCAAATCGAAAGTCAAATGCTAATGCGTCACTACAAAGGGTTTATGAGCTAAACCCATAGGGGAGGCTAAATAATGAGATTAATCTTACTAGGACCGCCTGGTGCCGGTAAGGGTACGCAGGCGACACAAATAGCACAACAATATAACATACCTCATATATCCACAGGAGATATGTTTAGGCAAGCGGTCAAACAACAGACAGAAATGGGCGTAAAAGCAAAAGGTTACATGGACTTAGGAAAGCTTGTCCCTGACGAAATCGTAATCGGCATTGTAGCAGAGCGTCTAGGTAAAGGTGACTGTGACCAAGGGTTTCTGTTAGATGGATTTCCTCGAACAAAAGCTCAAGCCGAGGCATTAGACAAAATCTTAGATGAACTAAAATCTCCGTTAAATAGAGCAATTAATATAGAGGTTTGTCACGAAGACCTTATAGATAGGCTAACAGGCCGTAGAGTTTGTAAAGAATGTGGCTCAACCTATCACGTTTTGTTCAACAATACAGCCCAAGCGGGTAAGTGTGACAGTTGCGGTGGCGAACTTTTCCAAAGAGATGATGATAAAGAACATACTGCTAAAGAGCGCCTAGCTGTTTATAACGAGCAAACCCTTCCGCTTATTAACTATTATGAAGAGAAAGGTAAGCTTGCTAACATTGATGGCGCCGGCTCTATAAAAAGCGTATTTGAACAAATTAAAAAAGCCCTAAGGAGTACTGGGAATGATAATAATTAAATCCAGTAGAGAAATAGGGCTTTTGGCCGAAGCAGGACGTATTACTGCTGAAGCTCATAAAGTTGTTTCACAGGCCATAAAGCCAGGGGTAACAACAAAAGAGTTGGATAACATTGTGGAAGACTACCTCCTTTCTAAAGGAGCGCAGCCTGCATTTAAAGGATACCATGGGTTTCCTGCTAGTATATGTGCATCCGTCAACGAAGAGGTAGTTCATGGAATTCCAGGGGGTAAAACCCTAAAAGATGGAGATATTATTAGTATCGATATTGGAGCAAAGGTAAATGGCTACCATGGCGATGCAGCGAAAACATATGCTGTAGGAGAAATTTCCTCAGAGATAAAACAATTGCTAAAAGTTACTGAAGAATCTTTAATGCTAGGAATTGAAAAAGCCACAGTAGGAAACCGCCTATATGATATCTCTGCTGCAATCCAACAGCATGTAGAACGCTTTAACTACGGAATAGTCAGAGACTATGCTGGGCACGGCATCGGTCAAGATATGCACGAAGCTCCTGAAATCCCCAACTACGGCAAAGAAGGCCAGGGACCAAGGCTTAAGGCAGGTATGGCTTTAGCGATCGAACCTATGATTAACTTAGGTACTCATCGAGTTAAAACTTTAAAAGATGGTTGGACAGTGATTACACTAGATAAAAAGCCGTCGGCTCATTTTGAGCATACCATAGTTATAACGGAAAACGGTCCAAAGATAATGACTGTTTGCTAGTTTTAGGGTTTAAAGGAGGGGAGTATATCCTTGACTGATATACAAATAGGACAACTAGTGCGCTCAAATAAAGGGCGTGATCTAGGGAAGTTGTATATAGCAATGGCTATAGAGGGTGATAGAGTGCTGTTGGTTGACGGCAACAAAAGAACAACCAAAAAGCCTAAGGCGAAAAACATAAAGCATATCACTCCTATTACAAAAAAGAAGACTGGTTTTATCTTGCACGGTCCTATAAAAGACAGTGCAGTAGTTCAATTTATTAACCAAAACAAAGCGAACTTATAACCGGCCTATAAAAGGAGGTTTTAGCCGTATGGCAAAACAAGATGTAATTGAAACAGTTGGGGAAGTAGTTGATACACTTCCTAATGCTATGTTTAAAGTGAAATTAGAGAATGACCATGAAGTGCTGGCCCATGTATCCGGTAAACTCAGAATGCACTTTATCAAAATACTACCTGGAGATAAAGTAACTGTAGAACTGTCTCCGTACGACCTTACTAGAGGACGAATCACAATACGCCACAAATAGTCCATAGGGCAAAGGAGGTAGACAAATGAAAGTAAGACCATCAGTTAAACCAATTTGCGAAAAATGCAAAGTTATCAAAAGAAATGGTAGAATAATGGTTATCTGTGAAAACCCTAAACATAAACAAAAACAAGGTTAGAAAATAGGAGGTGTCAGTATGGCCAGAATTGCTGGGGTTGACTTACCCAAGAATAAGAGAGTGGAAATTGGCCTAACCTATATCTATGGGATTGGAAGAACCACTTCTAGTCAAATTCTAAGCGCTGTTGGTATCAGTACAGATACTAGGGTAAAAGACCTTACCGATGAAGAGGTAAATAGACTTAGAGAAGAAATAGATAAGAGCTTAACTGTTGAAGGTGACCTTCGCCGCGAAAACGCCATGAATATTAAGAGACTAATTGAAATTGGCAGTTACCGTGGACGTCGTCATCGTCAAGGTTTACCAGTTAGAGGTCAAAACACAAAAAACAATTCTCGTACCCGTAAGGGACCGAAAAAGAGCGGTATTAGAAAAAAATAGGTTAAAGGAGGGACTAACAAATGGCACGTAGAAGCACCCGTCCAAAGCGTAAAGAACGGAAGAATATAGAACGTGGCGCAGCCCACATTCATTCAACCTTTAATAACACAATTATAACACTTTCAGATGTAGCGGGTAACACACTTGCATGGTCAAGTTCAGGAGCTATGGGCTTTAAAGGATCAAGAAAAAGCACTCCTTTTGCTGCTCAAACTGCTGCAGAATCTGCAGCTGCTACAGCCATGGAACATGGACTTAAGTACATTGAAGTTACTGTAAATGGTCCTGGTTCTGGTAGAGAGGCAGCTATTAGAGCGCTTCAGGCAGCAGGTCTTGAAGTTAGCGCTATTAGAGACGTAACACCAATACCACACAACGGTTGTAGACCACCAAAGCGCCGTCGTGTATAACATATTATAGGAGGTGTATGAAAAGATATGGCAAGATATACTGAAAGCGTGTGCCGTTTATGTCGTAGAGAAGGCACCAAACTATTTCTAAAAGGCGAAAGATGCTATACGCCAAAATGTGCCGTAGATCGTAGAGCTTATGCTCCAGGACAGCACGGTCAATCAAGAAAAAAAGTATCTGAGTACGGATTACAGCTTAGAGAAAAACAGAAGGTTCGTAGAGTCTACGGAGTGCTAGAAAAGCAGTTTAGAAACTACTTTAAAGAAGCTAATAGACTACCAGGAGTTACTGGTGATAACTTACTTCAACTTCTAGAGCAAAGATTAGACAACGTTGTTTTCCGTCTAGGTTTTGCAGCTTCTAGAGTGGAAGCTAGACAACTAGTTAACCACGGACATTTTTTAGTAAATGGCAAGAAAGTTAACATTCCTTCGTACCAAGTCCAGTCTGGAGATGTTATTGAGGTTAAAGAGAAAAGCAAAAATTCTCCTAGATTCAAGGAAATCAAGGAAATCGCTGCTACTCAAAACACCGTAGCATGGTTAGAGAGGGACGTTGAGTCACTTTCAGGTAAAGTTGTAGCTGCTCCTAAGCGGGAAGACATCGATATGCCAATCGAAGAACACTTAATTGTAGAGCTTTACTCTAGATAAGCTTAGTTAACTAGCAGCCCTCGAAAACTCCATATTTAATGAGAAAGGGAGGGTATAAACTTGATAGAAATTGAAAAACCCACAATTGAATGCAAGAAAATTTCTGAAGACAATACCTATGGTGAATTTGTCGTAGAACCTTTAGAGAGGGGATACGGACATACATTAGGCAACTCTTTAAGAAGAATTTTGATATCTTCTTTACCAGGCGCTGCTGTCACCAGTGTCAAAATTGAAGGAGTCCCCCATGAGTTCTCCACAATTAACGGTTTAAAAGAGGATACAACGGAGGTTGTGCTAAATCTTAAAGAACTTAGTCTTAAGATTCATAGTCAACAACCAAAAACGTTGCAGTTAAACTATGAAGGTTCTGGGGTAATCACAGCGGGAGACATCACCGCTGACAGCGATGTAGAAATACTAAACCCAGACCATGTAATAGCTCATGCATCGGAAGGTACAAACCTAGCCATGGAGATTAACGTAGCACCAGGGAGAGGCTATGTTCCTGCAGAGAAAAATGACATTGGCGATCAGCCTATCGGAGTAATAGCTGTTGACTCAATTTTTACTCCAATTAAAAAAGTTAAGTACTCTGTAGAAGATACACGAGTTGGTCAAATAACTAACTTTGATAAGTTGACCCTTGAGGTTTTAACCGATGGCAGTATCAGACCAGATGAAGCAATCAGTCTTGCTGCTAAAATCATGAATGAACATTTAGAGCTTTTTATCGATCTAACCCACACTGTAAGTGACATTGAGGTCATGGTGGAGAAAGAAGAAGATGAAAAGGAAAAAGTTTTCGAAATGCCAATCGAAGACCTAGAGTTCTCCGTTAGATCCTATAACTGTTTGAAACGAGCTGGTATCAACTATGTTGAGGAGCTAGTTCAAAAAAGTGAAGGCGACATGATGAAGGTTAGAAACCTTGGTAGGAAATCCTTAGAAGAAGTACACAAAAAACTTCAAGAACTAGGACTATCCCTAAGAGAAGAGGATGAATAAAGGAGGGGATATTAGATGGCACACAGCAAGTTTGGACGTACAACAAACCAAAGAAGAGCTTTATTACGAGGCTTAACTACGTCTCTACTTAAAGAAGGAAGAATTACTACTACCGAAACCAAGGCTAAGAACATTCGTCCTTTAGTAGAGAAAATGATAACTCTTGGGAAACGTGGCGACCTACACGCTAGAAGACAAGCAGCAGCTTTTATTCTAGAAAAAGAAGTAGTAGCCAATCTGTTTAATGATATAGCTCCTAAATACGCCGAAAGAAACGGTGGTTACACTAGGATTGTAAAAATTGGTCCTAGAAAAGGAGACGCAGCAGAACAAGTAATTATAGAGCTAGTTTAACTAAAAGCTAAGTTGACAGGACATGGGGCAGTTAACGGTTATAATCGGAAACGGTTATAACCGATAACTGTTTTAGCCTGTCTTTTTAAATATTATGTAGCCAACTAAAATGGCTCCCAAAAGGGAGGTTAACCATGGAACAAATAATACAAATCGAAAAATTATATCACTACTACAACAAAGACTCAGAAGATAAAGTCACTGCATTAAATGGAGTGTCTCTAACTATAGAGCAGGGAGAATTTGTCGTAATCATAGGCCATAATGGCTCTGGCAAATCAACCCTTGCAAAGCATTTAAACGGAATATTAGAACCCTCTAGTGGCTCGGTCACTATAGAGGGCGAAAAACTTACCAACGACAACTATTGGGACATAAGGCAAAAGGTAGGTCTAGTATTTCAAAACCCTGATAATCAGATAATCGCCACAATGGTCGAAGAAGATGTTGCTTTTGGCCCTGAAAACTTAGGTCTTGATCAAGAAACTATTATTCAAAGAGTAGACGAATCACTTAAGCAAGTAGGTATGGAACGTTATCGCAACCACGCCCCTCACTTGCTATCTGGTGGACAAAAGCAAAGGATCGCCATAGCAGGAGTGCTAGCTATGCGTCCAAAATGTCTTGTATTAGACGAACCTACAGCAATGTTAGATCCAAAAGGCCGCAGAGAAGTTATGCAGACTGTAAAAAACTTAAATAAAAATGAGAAAATAACCGTCCTTCATATAACACATCACATGGACGAGGCTGCGTTAGCTGACCGAGTAATAGTGATGGAAAATGGCAACATAGTTATGGAAGGAAAGCCTAGGGAAATTTTTAGCCAGGTAGACAAGCTTCGTAACTTAAGTTTAGATGTCCCAATAGCTACAGAACTAGCCTATGACCTTAATAAAGAGGGATACGCTGTCCCAAATGACATCACAACAATAGACGAGTTGGTGAACTATTTATGTCCATAGAAATCAAAAACTTAAGTCATATCTACTCACCCAATACACCCTTTGAAGTGAAAGCTTTAGACAATGTAAACACGACGATATCCCATGGCGAATTTTTAGGAGTTATCGGTCATACAGGTTCTGGTAAGTCCACCTTAATCCAGCATTTAAACGGCCTGCTAAAGCCAACAAGAGGAACAATCACCGTAGACGGCCTTGACCTTACATCTTCCAACACCAAGCTAAGAGAGGTGCGAAAAAAAGTTGGCCTTGTTTTTCAGTACCCTGAACACCAACTATTTGAAGAAAACGTATCTTTGGACGTAGCCTTTGGACCTAAAAACCTCGGAGTAACAGAAGCTGAAGCGATCGAACGGGCTAAAAAAGCTCTACATTGGGTAAACCTTGACTATGAACAAGTTAAAAATCGCTCACCTTTTGAACTTTCTGGAGGCCAAATGCGAAGAGTTGCTTTGGCAGGAGTGCTAGCTATGGAGCCTAAATATCTAATCTTAGATGAACCCACTGCCGGTTTAGATCCAAAAGGAAGAGAGGAGATTTTAGGCAAAGTAAAGCAGCTACACAAAGAACTAAATCTAACAATTATTTTGGTATCTCACAGCATGGACGAGATAGGAAAACTAGTGGACAGAATAATTGTGATGGATAAATCAAAGATTTTTATCGACGATACACCCAAGCAAGTTTTTGCCAAAAGGAAAGAGCTAATAAACCTAGGGCTCGGGGTGCCAGAAGTCACAAACCTAGCTGTAAAACTGCATCAAAAAGGCATAGACATCGACCCATCTATATACACAACCAAAGACATAAAAAAAGAACTACGTAAGCTTTTAGGGGGTGCCTAATGTGAGTATTCTTAAAAACATAACTATAGGTCAATACTACCCTGGTAGATCTTATGTTCATAATCTTGACCCCCGTTTAAAACTGATGGCAACTCTTACCCTAATTGTAGCACTATTTTTTGTCGACACCTTTATAGGCTATATACCAATGATAGTCCTACTATTTTTAACAGTAAAATCATCTAAGATTCCTGTTAAAATGGTGCTAAAAGGTCTAAAACCTTTGTGGTTTTTAATTACTTTTACTTTAGTTTTACACATATTTTTTACATCAGGTGGAAGAACCCTTTTTTCTATCTGGAGAATCACTATAGAAAGTGCTGGTGTATATCAAGGGTTTTTTATGGCCAGTCGCCTCGCCCTATTAGTTATTAACACTTCTATTTTAACGTTAACAACCTCACCAATCGCCTTAACTGATGCCATCGAAAGCTTGCTCTTTCCCTTTCGTAAAATAGGCGTGCCTGCCCATGAGCTTGCTATGATGATGACTATAGCACTTCGATTTATTCCCACCTTGCTCGAAGAAACAGATAAAATAATGAAAGCTCAAATGGCTAGGGGTGCTGACTTTGAAAGCGGAAATATCCTTAAAAGAGCCAAGGCTTTAGTGCCGCTATTAGTTCCACTTTTTATCAGCGCCTTTAGAAGAGCTGATGACTTGGCAATGGCTATGGAATCAAGATGCTACCGTGGTGGCGAAGGTAGGACAAAAATGAAAGCTTTAAAAGCAACAGCAAAGGATTATTATCCTTTCGTAGGTGCAATCCTATTACTAATCCTTATAATAATAATCCCGTTCTTTTAGGTGGTGCTGATGTATAATACTAAACTAGTCATCGAGTATGACGGAACTAATTATAATGGTTTTCAAATACAGAGCAAAACTAAAAACCAAACTATTCAAGGACACCTTGAGAGAGTTATCCACACCCTATATGGAGAAAAGATAAAAAGCATAATATGCAGCAGGACAGATAAGGGAGTACACGCTAAAGGCCAGGTAATAAACTTTCATCACAGCAAAGATAAGTTCGAAAACTACACTTTAATAAAGGCGATGAATGCAAACCTACCCTTAGATATAAGGGTGCTTGACGCTGAAATAGTGGACTTAAACTTTCATAGCAGATATCATGCTAAGGGCAAGACATACAGTTATTTGATAGACAATTCAGTTGCTCATCGCCCCTTGTGGATGAAATACTCTCATCACATACCTCACCCTTTAGATGTAAAAGCCATGCAAAAAGCATCAACCTATCTTTTAGGAACCCACGACTTTACCTCTTTTAAAGGCAGAAAAGGTGTTACCAAATCACCAATTAGAACTCTTTATAACATCGACACAAACGCAAAAGACAGGTACATTACTTTCACAATAGAAGGTAACGGATTTTTGTACAACATGGTAAGGATAATCGTAGGAACACTAATTATAGTAGGCAGGGGTCAACTCCAGTCACATGAGGTTTATGAGATATTAAAACAAAAAGATAGGTCTTTTGCAGGACCTACAGCACCAGCACATGGTCTAATACTAGAAAAAGTTTATTACTAGGGGCTAGGATACTTGACATTAAAAAAGAATTATACTAAAATTATTAGAGTATGTATAATTCCATTAGCCCCGGAATTACTCATATCATATCGAAGTTAAAATCAAGGAGGGAAACACCCATGCGTACAACCTTCATGGCAAAAGCCAACGAAGTTGAAAGAAAATGGTACATTGTTGACGCTGAAGGTCAAACCCTAGGTAGATTAGCTAGTGAAGTTGCTAGCATCCTAAGGGGTAAACATAAAGCTATTTACACTCCAAACGTTGACACTGGAGATTTTGTAGTTATTATCAACGCTGACAAAGCAGTTTTAACAGGTAAGAAACTAGAGCAAAAAATTTATTACAAGCACTCTCAATTCCCAGGTGGCCTTAAAAAGACTACTGCTGGCCAAATGATGGATGAGAAACCAGAAAGAGCACTATACCTTGCTGTTAAAGGCATGCTACCTCATAACAAACTAGGTAGTGCTATGCTTAAAAAGCTAAGAGTATACAGGGGTCAAGAACACCCCCACGAAGCCCAAATGCCAGTTGAGTGGCAATTACGTGGAAGTAGAAAGGGGGAATAGCAGATGGCAAAAGTACAATTTTTAGGAACCGGACGTCGTAAAAAGTCAGTTGCTAGAGTTAGATTAATTCCTGGCGAAGGAAAAATCATGATCAACAATAGAGATATGGACGCTTACTTTGGAGGACTAGATACATTAAAACTTATCGTAAAACAGCCTCTAGAAGCTACTGAGCTACTAGGTAAGTATGATGTATTCGTAAACGTTGACGGTGGTGGAATTTCTGGCCAAGCTGGTGCTATCCGTCATGGTGTGGCAAGAGCTCTACTTAATGCAGCTCCAGAAACCAGACCAACTCTTAAAAAAGCAGGCTTCTTAACAAGGGACCCAAGAATGGTAGAGAGAAAGAAATACGGCTTGAAAAAAGCTCGTCGTGCTCCACAATTCTCCAAGCGTTAAGAAAATCTTATCCACAAAACTTCTGTGTATATTACACAGAAGTTTTTTTTATACCCTACTTTACATCCGTAAACTACTATTTATCCACAAACTACCCACAAAATGAACAGCCAACTATTTAATAGAAATAAAAACGATCTTCACCACATAAAATAAAATTAAGGTAGTCCACATCTACATACAGGAAGGAGAAAATATATATGAGATTTGTCATTTATAACCCCAAAGCCATAGCAAAGAGAATATCAGTAGTTATATCTGCATTATTACTACTTTTAATAATATCGTTTACTGTAGATATCCCTACGATATCCCCAGCTGTGGGGTCAAATTCTATAAACAAAAGTACAATCGGTATTGATGCTGGGCACGGAGGCTACGATGCCGGTGCCAACATAGATGGCGTGCTAGAAAAGGATATAAATCTAAACATTGCTTTAAAGCTAGAAGAAGTACTTTTAGCTAATGGCTATAACGTGGTTATGACTAGGAGAGAAGATAAGGATTTTTTACAAGAAGTATCTGGCCCCAAAAAGAAGCAGGACTTTGCAAACAGAAAAAAAATTCTAACCGCTCAACCTGTGGATATAATAGTTAGTATTCATGTAAATAGCTTTCCATCCTCTAAATGGAGTGGAGCTCAAGTATTTTATGACAGAGAAAACCCAGAAGGAAAAAAGCTAGCCCAGTCTATCCAAGATAGCATAATAGAGACATTACAAAATACCAATAGAGATATAGCTACCCAAGACCATTTTATAACCCGCGAGTTTGAACAACCATCAGTAATTGTAGAAACAGGCTTTATAAGTAATCCACAAGAAAGAAAAAATTTAGAAGATCCTAATTATCAGTACAAGCTGGTATGGGCTATTTACAGTGGGATAATGAACTATCAGAAAAGCTTAAAATAATACTTTTAAAACTAAAAGAGGCTGTGACATCTCTAGCCAAAACCTCCTGCCTAAGCTATAATCATAGTGGGGGTGATTTAAGTGGATACAAAACTATTTGCTAAATATGTGCCTTACACCATAACGTCCGCCAAAGGAGATGTTATTTACTCCTCTCCTGCTATTGAACAGGTTTCTACAAAGTATAACCAATCTACATATGCATACCAGCTACCCGAGGGTAAAGTACTAACAATCTACACCTCAGAAGGAATAGACGATGTAATAAAACACAATATAAAACAAATCCTAGACTCCATAAATGAAGGAATACATATAGTTAACGCACAAGGAGAAACAATATTTTATAACCCAATGATGGCTGAGATGGAAGGGATAGGAGCACATGAAGTGTTAAATAAAAAGGTGTTAGCAATGTTTCCCTCCCTTACTCCAGAAACTAGCACTATCCATAAGGTGCTTAAAAGTAAAGAAGCGATGTATGACCAATTACAAAGCTATACAAACTATAAAGGCCGGGGCATCACAACTATAAACTCTACCTTCCCTTTATATAACTCAGATGAATTTGTGGGAGTGCTAGAGGTATCAAAAAACATCACAAGACTAAAAGAACTGTCAGAAAAGGTTATTGACCTTCAACAAAAGCTCTACCCGTCAAACGGTTCTAAAAAAAAGAAAAAAAGGTGGTACACATTTGACGATATTGTAGGTGAGGAGAAAAGCTTTAAAGAAACCATTGAACATGCTAAAAAAGCGGCAGGATCTAATTCCCATGTGCTAATTTACGGTGAGACAGGCACTGGAAAAGAACTGTTTGCCCAAAGCATTCATTCCGAAAGCAGTAGAAAAACCAAACCCTTTATCGCCCAAAACTGTGCAGCGTTACCAGAAGGACTATTAGAAGGTATACTCTTTGGCACAGTAAGGGGAAGTTTTACAGGAGCTACCGATAGACCCGGACTATTTGAGCAAGCTAACGGAGGAACCCTTTTACTAGATGAGCTTAACTCCATGGGTTTTGATCTTCAGGCAAAGCTTTTGAGAGTCCTGCAAGACGGCAAAATAAGGCCGGTTGGCGCCACAAAAGAAATAGATGTAGATGTCCGGATAATAGCTACCACCAACGGCGACCCTCACCAAAGCATATTAGAAAAAAAAATCAGGGAAGACCTTTACTATAGATTAGCAGTAGTTAATATAGAAATCCCTCCTCTAAGACATCGCAAAAAAGACATACCTGTGTTAACCCAGCATTTTCTACAAAAATATCAGCAAAAGTTTGGGCTAACCAATCTGCATATAGAAAGCGATGTAGAAGAAACTCTGCTCCACTATGGCTGGCCAGGTAATGTTCGAGAACTAGAACATATAATAGAGGGAGCAGTAAATCTAATTGATGAAGATAACACAATAAAGACTATACACCTGCCAAAATTTTTGCAGGGTAGCTGGTCCACTCTACAGCAGTCAACGCTACCAAAACAAGTTGCAGATTTTGAAAAAAACATCATATCCCAAGCTTACTATGCTTGTAATAGAAATATCAGCAAGACTGCCCAGAAACTAGGTGTTTCGCGGCAAAGTTTACAATACAAAATAAAAAAATATGGAGTATAATTTGCACCTTAACTTAGGTGCAAATTTTTTTTACACCCAAATAGCAAAATATTTTGCGTTTTAACTATTTTTATAATGTAACAAGAATAAAATAGCTTGAGAAACCTATATTAATAGGGATTGCTAATATACTTAAATTTGGCATACATTTTGCATAATATTAAAACAAATACAAATATAAAAGGAGTGGGAATTTATGACAGTTAAAGTTATGCACTGGGGTTTAGGAGCCATGGGAGGACAAATGGCAGAACTTATAGCCACAAAAAAAGGTATTACTTCGGTGGGGGCTATTGATTTAGACCCTAATAAAGTAGGCAAGCCTTTAGGAGAGATTTTTGAGGGACAAACTAACGACGTTAAAGTAAGTGATGATGCCAAAAAAGTACTCAGTGAAGAAGCAGATATCGTGATAATTGCAACCGGCTCATTTACAGAGGAAGTATATCCTTTAGTAGAGCAAGCTTTAAACAGCAAGAAAAATGTAATCTGTATCGCAGAAGAAATGGCATTTCCAGCACAGCAGCAGCCAAAGCTGGCAAAACAACTTGATGAGCTAGCTAAGGAAAACAATGTAACTCTTTTAGGAACAGGTATTAACCCAGGTTTTGTGTTAGACCTACAGATTATTGCTCTTACAGGTGTATGCTACGATGTTCAAAAAATTGAGGCAGCTAGAGTCAATGACCTATCGCCATTTGGACCGACTGTTATGAAGACCCAAGGCGTAGGAACATCAGTTGAAGAGTTTAACAAGGGTATCGAAGATGGAAGCATAGTTGGACATGTTGGTTTCCCAGAATCTATGGCCATGGTAGCTAAGTCGCTAGGCTGGGAGCTAGACGAAATTAAAGAAACCAAAGAGCCAATAATCTCAAACACCCATAGAAAGACAAAATATGTGGAAGTTCAACCAGGTATGGTAGCTGGCTGCAAACATATAGCTTATGGAATCAAAGATGGCGAAACAGTTATCAAAATGGAGCATCCTCAACAAGTTTTACCAGAAACGGAAGGAATTGACACAGGTGATTACATCAATATATTCGGAACACCAGAAGTAAGCATGGCAATCAAACCAGAAATTCCTGGTGGAATTGGAACGGTATCTGTGGCAGTAAACTCAATAGCTAACGTTATAAACGCAGAGGCAGGACTTGTGACAATGGCAGATCTTCCTGTGCCAGCGGCAATTATGGGAGATATCAAAGATAGACTAAAAAAGTAGGAGGTGGCCTGTAGTGTCTGTAACCTACCCAAAAGGAAGTTTCGTAGAAATACAAAGTGAGATTTTACCTCCGGGCAAAAGGGCTGACCACCTCCCGGAGGACACAAAAGCAACACCACTTACTATGAAGGTCAAAGGATTTCTACAAAAGCCAGGCAAAGAAGGGGAAACTGTACAAGTAAAAACAGTTATCGGTAGAATGCATCAAGGTGTTTTGGTAAATCCAAACCCAAGGCATACCCATGACTTCGGCGACATAGTAGAAGAGCTTTTTGAAGTTCAACAAAGCTTTAAAGACTTTCTAAAAGAAGGTGGTGATAGCAATGAATAATAGCTATAACGCCGTTATGAGCAGAAGAAATCAAATTATGAAAAAAGCCATCGGGTTAGACTACAGCCAGTTTCAACTATCAGATATAGCCTTTGATTATGAAAAAATGATGACTCATGGCGAATACAGCATAGACCGCATTGCCGAAATACAAAAAAGTCAAGGGGTAGGCAATACCCCCCTATACGAACTAAAAAACTTTACGGAAATTGCCCGAAAGTTAGCGCCGGCAGGCAAAGGAGCACGAATCTTTGTAAAAGATGAAGCGGCAAACCCTTCTGGAAGCTTTAAAGATAGAAGAGCAGCTGTTTCTGTATATCACGCCAAAAAGCACGGATACAAAGGTGTCATAGCTGCAACTTCCGGTAACTATGGAGCGGCAGTAGCATCGCAAGCAGCTATGCAGATGCTAGATTGTATCATTGTACAAGAGGCCTTTGACTCAAATGGTGTTTACCAGCCAGAGATAATGGAAAAGGGAAGAGCATGTGAAACATACGGAGCTGAAGTAATCCAGCTGTCAGTAGGACCTGAACTTTTCTATGTGTTTCTAAAAACACTAGAGGAAACAGGATACTTTAACGCATCGCTATATTCTCCCTTTGGAATAGCAGGTATTGAAACGCTAGGACTAGAAATTGCAGAGCAATGTAAAGAAATTGCAGGTAAAGCCCCTAGCAAAGTTATTGTTACTCACGCCGGTGGAGGCAACTTAACTGGCACAGCAAGGGGACTACAAAAAGCAGGTTGTACGAACACCGAAATTATTGGTGCCTCTATCGACCTAGCAGGGCTGCATATGGCCAGTGATAATGACTTTAACAGAAAATCATTCACAACAGGTCATACAGGCTTTAGCGTACCATTTACAACTTGGCCTGATAGAGCAGATGTCCCTAAAAATGCAGCAAGACCTCTAAGATACTTAGACCGCTTTGTAACAGTATCTCAAGGTGAGGCATTCTACGTAACTGAGATGCTAGCTAAGCTAGAAGGTATGGAACGAGGACCAGCTGGCAACACGTCCTTAGCAGCAGCTATAAAAATAGCTCAAGAAATGGACCAAGATGAAGTGCTAGTAGTACAGGAAACAGAATATACAGGAGCGGGAAAACATATAAATGCTCAGCTTTCCTTTGCAAAGGAAAACGGCATAAAAATCCAGCACGGAGACCCAGCGGAAAATGTGCCAGGTGAAAATATCATATTCCCAAAAGACCCATCCCTGATAAAAGTAAAAGAACATAGCATAGACAAACTTAGAAACACATATTTGAAAAATATTAAAAAGAACTTTGACATAACTGACCTAAAAGATGTTGACTGGAAGTTCTTAGAACAAGAACTAAACTGCACTAAGTCTCACATAAAAAACTTGTTGGGAAGGGAGAGTTAAATTTATGGAAAGAAAAGATAACTATCAAGAAAAAAGAGAACACTTAAAAGACTTGACAAATGAACAACTAGATAAAAGGTTTTGGGATCTTTTAGAAAAAGTTGCAGATCCTTTGGTAGACTTAGCTTCAAAAAATACCTCACCTGCGGTAGAAAGGTCTGTACTTTTGCGTATGGGTTTTTCTTCTCTCGATAGCAAAGCTATAGTGGAAAAGGTCTATGACGAAGGCTTACTAAAAAAAGGTGCCGGAAACGTAGTACTTAAACTAGCCCAAAAGCATGACGTAGACTATAAAAAAGCCGGAGAAATGATTATCGAAAATGAAAATGCAATCAAAGAAGCTAGAGAGTTATTTGGAGGTGTAAAATAATGTCTAAGATCGAAGAAAAATTAGATGTTAAAGAGATTTTAAAGGGCCTAGATAGTTACAAGCCCCGTCGCAAAGGCTGGACTTGGCGTAAAAAAGCCGAAGGAATTAAAATGGGACCTTTTGAATACAAAGATGTTTCAGAGCCTCTAGAAAATAGCTACGGACTTCCTTCTTCAAAATACTTTGGCCATATAGACCCACAACCAGATTGCGTTATAACTTCAGAAATTGCTTCTGGTCGGTTCGAAGATGACATTCGTCGGATGCGCATGGCTGCATGGCATGGAGCAGACCACATCATGGTTATAAGAACAGCCGGACAAAGTCACTATGACGGATTGATTGAAGGAACCCCAGAAGGAATTGGTGGGGTGCCAATTACTAGAAAACAAGTTAGAGCATCTAGAAAAGCTTTAGATATGATTGAAGACGAAGTTGGCCGTCCGATAAACCTTCACTCCTATGTCAGCGGTGTAGCAGGACCAGATATCGCTGTGCTGTTTGCTGAAGAAGGTATAAACGGAGCCCATCAAGACCCTCAGTATAACGTGCTTTATAGAAATGTTAACATGCAGCGTTCATTTGTAGATGCAGCTGTAGCTAAAAAGGTAATGGCCTCTGTCGATATGCTTCAGATAGATGGCGCTCATAACGCCAACGCAACAGCTAGAGAAGCGTGGAAGGTTATGCCAGAGCTTATGGTACAACACGGAATAAACTCAATGTTCTCCATGAAAGTTGGCATGGATAAAGAAAACATCTCACTTTCTACAGTGCCACCAACTGCACCACCTGCACCGTGTATGGACCTAGACCTTCCTTATGCAGTTGCACTAAGACAGCTATTTAAAGACTTTAAAATGCGTGCACAAATGAATACAAAATATATGGAATCTGATACCAGAGAAGCTACAGTAACTCACACACTAAACCTACTTATATCAAAACTAACTAGCGTGGATATCCAAAGTACGATAACTCCAGACGAAGGAAGGAACGTTCCATGGCACTATAATAGCGTTCACGCTGTAAACACAGCAAAGCAAGCTCTTATAGGAATGGATAGATTAAAAGACATAGTACAGCTTAAACCTGATGGCCCGCTTTGGGATAAGGTTAGAGAACTAAAAGAAAGAGCAATCCTATTCTTAGAAGAAATAGTAGAGGCAGGAGGATACTTCAACGCCGTAGAGGAAGGTTTCTTTGTGGACAGCGGACAGTATCCAGAGCGAAATGACGATGGCATTGTTAGAAAGTCTGACGGTGGCGTAGGCGCGGGAACTATAGTAGAACGGGACGAAGACTACTTCGCTCCAGTATGTCATCACTTCGGTGAAAATAACCTACCAGAAGGCATAGAAAACCCATGCGACCCTATCGAGGGATGTACACTGTGTAACCCAGATAAGATTGTTTACATCGACGAGCTAGATGAGGAAGATAACGCTCAAGTACGTATGGACTCCAAAAAAGATCATCGCCAAAAAGGCCTTCTATCACCAGAGGTAGAATGGTATGCTGACGGATACGTAAGCATGAACTTATTTATACCAACCTCTGAGCGAGTAGCAGAGTATGCCGGCATGGAGATGGCTAAAAAAATGGGCTTAACTGATGTTGAGGTTATTCACAAGCAGGCTATGCACCCATCAGAGGGAACCCTAGTTGAGATAAAGGGAAGATTAGATGTAGCTATTAATCCAGATGAGTTAAACATACCAGAAAAAATCCCTACTTTATCAGATGATGAAATCAGAGAAGATATCAAAAAGAAACCAATGAAAGTAGTGGCAGCTACCGTTGGAGAAGATGAGCATTCAGTTGGTATGAGAGAAATTATCGACATAAAACATGGCGGTATAGAAGGCTATGGAATCGAAGCTCATTATCTAGGAACGTCAGTACCAATTAGCAAATGTGTTGATGCTGCATTAGAAATTGGTGCAGATGCCATATTAATATCCACAATTATAACTCATGCAGACATTCATCGTATCAACATGTCTCGTCTTGACCAGCTTTGCAAAGAAAAAGGAGTACGTGACAAGTTGATTTTAGCAGCTGGTGGAACTCAAGTAACAAATGATATAGCTGTGGAGGAAGGCCTAGACGCTGGATTCGGAAGAGGAACAAGCGGAGCTGATGTAGCGTCCTTCCTAGTTAAAAAAAGAAGAGAAATGTAATTTAAAAAAGGGGGAGTAACGGTATGAAATTAGACTTAATAGTTGCAGAGATCGGAAGCACCACCACTGTTGTTAACGGATTTACAGGCTTGAACTCCCCCAATCCTACTTTAGTGGGACAGGGGCAAGGTCCAACGACTGTGGAGCAAGGAGATGTTACTCAAGGTTTAGAAATGGCCATTTCTAACTTAGCTAAAAAAGCCGGCGTTAAAGATGTTAAATATCATGACATGCTAGCTACTAGCAGCGCTGCTGGTGGTTTAAAGATGACCGTTCATGGTCTAGTATACGATATGACCGCAAGGGCAGCTAAAGAGGCTGCTTTGGGGGCAGGAGCTGTTATTAAAGACATTACTAACGGAAAGCTTAAAGATCGGGATATAGCTAGGATTCAAAAAATTAACCCTAACATAATTCTACTAGCTGGCGGTGTAGATTTCGGCGAAGAAGAGACCACCTTAGAAAATGCTTACTCACTAAGCAAGCTACCCTTAGATGTTCCGTTTATATATGGCGGAAACAAAAAGTTGACAGAAGAGATAGTTGAAGTCTTTGAAAAAGAAGGCAAAACTATCCGTCCGATAGAAAATGTGTATCCAGCCATAGACCAACTAAACATCGAACCAGCAAGGAGAATAATACAGGAAATATTTGAGCAGCATATCACCAAAGGCCCTGGCATGAGCAATATCAGGCAGATGGTAAACTCTAAAATTGTCCCAACACCGGGAGCGGTAATGATGGGAGCCAAAGCCCTTTACGAAGAGATTGGTGACCTAATGGTAGTAGATGTTGGGGGAGCAACCACCGACGTTCACTCTGTTACAGAAGGTTCAGAGGAACTAAGTCGTTTTAGAGTATCTCCTGAGCCGTTTGCAAAAAGGACAGTAGAAGGCGACTTAGGAGTGTATGTTAACAGCCAGAATATAGTTGAAATGATAGGGCAAGGCAAAGTAAGCGAATTAGCGGGTATTAATGAAGATGATCTAGAGAAAAACATCTTGCCAATCCCCGAAAATCAAAATCAAAGAAAGCTGTCTTCAATTCTTACTGAAAAAGCGGCCTGTGTAGCTGTTAACCGTCATGTAGGCAAGCTAAAAACACTTTACGGTCCTAGCGGTCGTTATAAAGTAGTGGAAGGCAAAGATTTAACTCAGGTTAAATGGATAATTGGAACAGGTGGCGCACTTACTAGACTTTCTGGCGGCACACAAACACTCAAAAAAGTTAAGCTCAACGTAAAAGGAGACCTCCTATTACCAAAAGAAGGAGCTAAACCACTTTTAGATAACGATTATAACCTTGGGGTTTTAGGGGTTATGTCCGCTAAATATCCAAAGGAAAGTATCCAACTTATGAAAAAGAGCTTAAAGCTCTAAAAAGGTGGTGTTAATTCTATGTACCCACAGATTGAGATTGATTTAAACAAGATTTCAGATAATGCTAAAGTTATGTTAGAAAAGTGTAAAGAACATGGCATTTATCCATGTGCTGTAACTAAAGTAACTTGTGCCGACGAACAAACAGCTGCAGCTTTGATTAAAAGCGGTTTCAATCAGCTAGCTGACTCTAGAGTGGAAAATATCATAAAACTTAAAGAAGCTTTTGGCGACAAGATCGAAACACTGCTTTTAAGGCTTCCTATGCTTTCAGACTGCCATCGTGTTGTTAAGTATTGTGACATCAGTTTAAACTCAGAACTTTCCACGATAAAAGAGCTAAACAAGCATGCAAAAGAGCAAGGTAAAACCCATAAAATCATCATCATGGTGGACTTAGGAGATCTTAGAGAAGGTATTTGGCCCAGCGATGTTTTAGAGCTAAAAGAGCAGGTAAAAAAGCTAAAGAATATAGAAGTTTTAGGTTTAGGGACAAACTTAACTTGCTACGGCGGTGTTATACCAACTAACAAAAACCTTAAAAAGCTAATTGAATTAAAAGAAAGTTGGGAACAAGATGGTCAACAAAGCCTAAAAATAATATCAGGTGGCAACTCTTCTTCAATAAACATCATGACCTCTAAGGAAATACCAGAAGGAGTTAACCACCTAAGATTAGGAGAAAGTCTGTTTTTAGGTAGAGAAACTGTAGCTAGAAACCATATTGAAAACACCCACCTTGATGTTTTTAAAGTTAAGGCGGAAATAATCGAGGTAAAAAAGAAACCATCGGTTCCTATTGGAACAATAGGCCAAGATGCGTTTGGAGAGACACCAACCTTTGAAGATAAAGGCGAACACCTTAGAGCGATAGCTGCCATTGGTCGCCAGGATATAGCCCTATCTATGGAACCCACTTCAAAGAACATTAAAATCATAGGCGGCAGTAGCGATCACCTTCTTTTAGAAGCAGAAAATGTAGATATAAAAGTCGGAGATATAGTGGAATTTGTACCGGAGTATGGAGCTTTGCTAGCAGCTATGACATCTCCATACGTTAGAAAGATTTATAAATAAAAATAAAATAAACAAATGAGGTGAAGATATGGGAAAATTTGTAGTAATTGCCTTAGGCGGTAACGCCATCTTGCAACCAAAGCAAAAGGGCACCGCTGATACCCAATATCAAAATATTTACGCAACCTGTGAGCACATAGCAACATTGTTAAAATCAGGCTACAAAGTGTTGCTAACCCACGGAAATGGTCCACAGGTAGGCAATATTTTACTTCAACAAGATGAGGCAAAAGATGTAGTAAGCCCAATGCCATTAGATGTATGTGGCTCTATGAGTCAAGGATTCATTGGCTATATGTTCCAAAGAGCGATGAGAAATGTGCTAAAGAAAAATAACATGGATAAAGAAGTAACCACATTAGTTACTCAAGTAAAAGTAGATAAAAATGACCCAGCTTTTGAAAATCCAACTAAGCCTATCGGACCGTTTTATACTGAAGACGAAGCAAAAGAGCTCATGACTAAAGGTTATGATATGATAGAAGATAGCGGACGTGGCTGGCGCCGAGTGGTGCCATCTCCAAATCCCATTGGAGTTATGGAAGAAAAAAGCATATTACAGCTTATCGAAAACGATAACTTAGTAATTGCATCAGGTGGCGGCGGAATTCCCGTTGTAGAAGGTGAAACTTTAGAAGGAATAGAAGCGGTAATAGATAAAGATCTAGCCGGACAAAAACTTGCTATGGATGTAAAAGCTGACTCCTTTGTAATCCTTACAGATGTTGATTATGTCTTTATTAACTACAACACACCACAGCAAGAGAAGCTAGGCAAAATTACCGTAGCAGAAATTGAAAAACTTGTAGAAGAAGGACATTTTAAAGCTGGCAGCATGGGACCAAAAGTAGAAGCAGCAATAAAATTTGCAAAAGCTACTGGGCAGCCAGCTATCATAGCATCACTAAATAGCGTGCTAGATGCACTAGAGCATAAATCAGGGACGATAATAGTTCCAGAATAAATCAAAGGGAGGAATTTAAAATGGCTTTAAACTTAAAAGGAAGACATCTATTAACACTAAAGGACTTTACACCTCAAGAAATTCAGTACCTACTAGATCTTGCAAAGGACTTAAAAACCAAAAAAAGATTAGGAATTAAGGAAAAATCTCTAGAAGGTAAAAACATCTGTTTGTTATTCCAAAAAACTTCCACTAGAACAAGATGTGCTTTTGAGGTTGCAGCTTTAGACGAAGGAGCTCATGTAACCTTCTTAGGTGCTAATGACTCACAAATGGGCAAAAAGGAATCCCTAGAAGACACCGCCAAGGTTCTAGGCAGATACTATGACGGTATAGAGTACAGAGGATTTGAGCAAAAAGTTGTCGATCTACTTGCTGAGCATGCTGGTGTACCAGTATGGAATGGACTTACTGATTTATACCACCCAACCCAAATTCTAGCTGACTTACTTACAATAATGGAGCATGTAGATAAGCCGCTAAGCGAAGTTAAGTTTGCTTATCTAGGTGATGCTAGAAACAACATGGGTAACTCACTTATGATTGGTGCTGCAAAAATGGGTATGGACTTTAGAGCAGTTGCTCCAAAAGAGTTATTCCCAGCTGAAGACCTTGTATCTGAAATGAGAGAGCTTTCCGATGAAACTGGCGCAAAAATTACACTAACAGAAGATATTGCTGAAGGTGTTAAAGATGCTGACGTAATCTATACTGACGTATGGGTATCTATGGGAGAAGAAGACCAGTTTGAGCAGCGTATCAAGCAGTTATCTCCATATCAAGTAAATATGGACATGATTAAAAAGACTAACAACCCAAATGTAATTTTCATGCATTGCCTGCCAGCTTTCCACGACACCGAAACCGTTGTAGGAAAAGAAATTGCAGAGAAATTTGATATCAAAGAAATGGAAGTTACAGACGAGGTGTTTAGAAGTAAGCACTCTGTGGTATTTGATGAAGCAGAAAACAGAATGCATACAATAAAAGCTGTAATGGTCGCAACCTTATAAAAAATAAAAGTTGAGGGTAACAAAATTATCCTCAACTTTTAAACTTAATTGACAACAAAAGATATAACAATAATTTACTAAGCAGTCTACTATGTAGTAGAGGAAAAAAGAGTTATGGGGGAATATAAAATGGCAGTAAATTCTGATATAGGCAAATTAAAAAAGGTTATTGTACACAGACCGGGGCAGGAGCTTGAGTATCTGGCGCCCCTATATTTAGAGGAACTTTTGTTTGATGAAATCCCTTGGCTGGAAAGAGCCCAAGAGGAACATGACTTATTTGTCAAAGAAATGCATAAAAATGGCACGCAAGTAATTTATATAACCGACTTGATTAAAGATGTGCTGATGGACGAAACCGTCAAAAGAAGCTTTATCGAAGAGCAGCTAAAACTTAGTCATATCGGCAATCAGCTCACCAAAGAAAAGGTAATAGAGCATCTGATGGAGCAAAACCCTGAATATGTTGCCAAAAACCTTATAAGAGGTTTTAAAAGAGGCTTCGTTAAGGAGCTAAAGGAGCCAGATTCGTTAGCTGATATAATCGAATCACCGTTCCCATTTTATCTATCACCTCTTCCAAGTATGTACTTCACTAGAGATCAAGGCATAACAATGGGTGATAAAATATTAATAAGCTCCATGAATAATGATTCAAGACGTAGAGAGACCCTTTATACCAAGTATGCAGTAAACCATCACCCTCTATTTTCCAACATAGAACCTCTTATGGAGGACAGATTGCCGGCGGGTCTAGAAGGTGGGGACTTGATAGTAGCCTCTGAAGACCTTTTAATTATCGGTCTTAGTGAAAGAACCACAGAACAAGCCATCGAAGCACTTTCAAAAGAACTTCTTATAGACAATCCTCGCTTTAAAGAAATACTTGTAATTCAAATACCATCTAAAAGAGCATACATGCACCTTGACACAGTCTTTAACATGATTGACTATGACAAGTTTGTAATGTACCCAGGCATAAAAGATAACACTTATACCTATCGTCTAACTGCAGGAAAAGACGGACAAGTTAAGGCAGTAAAAGCGGGAGACTTAAACGAAGCCCTATCAACCTCCCTTAAACGACCTGTTAACATAATCTATTCGGGAGGAAACGACCCAATAACAGCAGCTAGAGAGCAGTGGAGTGATAGCACGAACACCTTAGCATTAGCACCTGGTAAAGTGCTAGCCTATAATCGAAATACAGTTACCAATGCAAAGCTTAGGCGAGAAGGTATTGAGGTTGTCGAATTTGAAGGGTCCGAGTTAGTACGTGGGCGTGGAGGTTCTAGATGTATGTCAATGCCGATTGAAAGAGAGCCACTTAAATAGATTATTAAAAAAGCTAGTCCAAATGGATTAGCTTTTTTAATATTTTAAAAAAATGGCCTATAAAAACTTTAGGTTTTGTAATATAATTAAAACATGAGCAATTATTACGCTGATTTGGTAATGTAAAAGTCATATCAAGTTGATTTAAAAATGGGGGGAATTTGTGTGATAAAGAAAATTCTAGCAATCACAGTACTTCTGTTATTTTCAATTCCGGGCCTTGCCTTAGCAGAAGAAACCATGTTTTGGCCAGATGGATGGAGTTACTTTGATAGTGTGGGTAGTTTCCATAGAAGTTTCGGTGAAATGGATATTGTTCAAAAAGACGATCAGATATACTTTTTGACCCTTTCGGAGGAAAGAGACCATAACGTAAAACTTTCTCTACAGCAGTTTGACCTAACTGAACAACAAGTGGTGTCAACAGGCCCAACACTAAATACAAATAACAGAAACATCGAAGAACTATCCTTTGATAAAAAAGGGGATACTTTCTATATCAGCTGGATGACTGGCGCAAACGATTTGTATTATGCAACAATGACAGAAAGTGGAGAGGTTTCAGATCCAAAGCACATATATTCTGGGGACAGGGCGATGTACTCCATGAAATCATTTAATATTAATGACAAACAATACTACCTTTGGCGCGAGGTATATGATGGATCTGCTAATATTTTAAGTGGACACCTAGATGAAGACGGTAACCTAAGTATGTTTGAAGGGGTTTTTCTAGGTAATGATAACACAAACTACGTAAAAGACGTATATACAACTTCAGATAAAGCTGAGATTCTCTGGGTAAGTGATCAAACCCTAGATGGGTGGGGGCAAATAAACCTATTCTACACTATATATGATGGTGAAACAGTAGAAACTATACAGCTGCATGAATATGTTGGCATAAGCCCAGGTACTCCAAAGTTTGTTTCGGTGGGAGATGAGCTAAAGGTAGCTTGGAGACAAACGATAAGTATGCGATCAGGGGTGGAGGCTCTAAATCTTATAAGCCTAGAAGAAGGTGCACAGCCTAGACAAATTTTCAGCGGGCCTACTTTTAATAACTTTGACATAATAGAAACGAAGGACCAAAACCTAAAGTTAGTATTAGAAGTAAACCTTGGCTATGAACGAGAAATTTACTCTGCAAACGTAGACTTACAAGCTGAAGAACAAAACTTCCAAAGGCTAACATACGACTCTAGATTTTTTTGGACACCTAAACTAGTTCAGCACGATGGTTATCAAACAGTTTTATTTGCCGGTAGCGAAAGGCAAGATTTAGAGATATTTGCTATGAACAATAAATTTACAGATGAGCCATCTATGTGGAGGCAGCTTGGACTTAACGAAGATGGACCACTGTTTTCAGGATTTTACTTTGTGTTTAGAAACTTTATGTTTGCAGGTCTTTATACCATCGTATCTATACTACCTCTAATTGTAACTACAGCAATTATACTTACTTGTAGAAAATACGGCGTTTTCAATAAAGAAGGTCGTAGAACCGTTATTATTCAAATGATTTTCGGTTTTACCGTCCTTGCACTTTTTAGAGAGGCAAGGTGGGCCTATTTCTTTGAAAGGTTAGATGTATTTTTTGATCCTAGCTATACCTTTTATACCTTTGTAGCAACATCTATTCTGGTACTACTACCGGTCCATCTATCATCTATGTGGAAAGAGGACACAGGGATACCACTATCTTTAGCTTTGTTCATCTTTATAGATCAGCTGTTTATATCTCTACCAACTATTGTTTGGTATCAGTAAAAGTTAAGGAGGGTGTAATTTGGAGCTTATTTTTTTAGGAGTTGTAACCCTAGCAGTGGTGGGTACTATTTTTTGGATATGGGCCTTAATAGACATCGCTAAAACCCCCGCAGACGACTTTAGATACGAAAATGACAAACTAGTATGGCTTTTGATTGTGATTTTCGCATCATCTCTCGGCGCATTAATTTACCTTTTTGTTGGCAGAAAGCAACGTAAGTTTTTATATTAATCTAAAACTCAGCTAGGATTGATCTTAGCTGAGTTTTAGCATCTTTTTATAAATAATTTACCTATTAGACAAAATTCGTCAAAATTTAACCTATGAGGTTTACAAGATATATTATATAATAAGGTTATGGAAAGGGGACTAAAGAATGATAAAACAAAAAGAGTTTCCCGATACCTCTCCAAGCCTTGCCTTTATGATGTCTTTATTTTTGCCAACTTCAGGACAATTTTACAACAAACAATATTTTAAGGGAATAATAGCTATAGCGGTTCTTTTGTTAGCAATCAATTATAATCACAACTCATGGTTAATATATATAATATATTTGACGTTGGCTTTAGATTCTTTTTTAACTTCTAGGCGCTTTAGAACCCTTAATAAAGAAATTTTGTTTGTATATATAAGCGAAAAAGATAGGAAATAAATATTGAGCTTTAATATAGAAAAAGCTGCTATATTAAGTTTTGGAGGTTTTTAATAGTATGTGGCAATATATAACGACAGTCTTTCAACAGTTTAGAGTCTGGGATATAGTAGATATAGCTATAGTAGCCTTTGCCATATATAAGCTTACTATGCTTATCCGAGGTACTAGAGCAGTGCAGCTAATTAAAGGGCTAGCTGTTCTATTGATTGCTACGTTACTAAGTGACTGGCTAGGGCTAAATACCATTAACTTTTTGTTAAACCAAGTGCTAACCGTAGGCTTTGTTGCCTTGCCAATAATTTTCTATCCAGAGCTTAGAAGAGCTCTAGAACAGCTAGGCAGGGGCAAGTTTTTCAAAACAAGTTACATACAACCCGAACAGCTAGAAGGTGCTATAGATGAGGTGGTAGAGTCAGTGCTATATATGGCAAAAAGAAAAAGAGGTGCACTGATAGTCTGGGAACAAGAAACAGGCCTAACCGAGCATGCAGAATCAGGCATCGAAATCGATGCCAAAGCTACAGCCCAGTTACTTAATAATATCTTCTATGATAAAGCCCCGTTACATGATGGGGCAGTAATAATAAGGGGAGATAGGATAGTTGCAGCTAGCTGTTACCTACCCTTAAGTGATAACTCAAAAATAAGCGCAGAACTAGGCACAAGGCATAGGGCCGGACTTGGAATATCTGAACAAAGTGACTCTATAGTTATAATCGTTTCTGAAGAAACGGGTGCTATTTCATTAGCCAAAAATGGAAAACTAACCCGTTACCTTGATGAAAAAACTATAAGCGAAATGTTAAATTCACAGCTACAGAAAAATAATCAAAAACAAACTAATATCTTCCCTTGGAGGTAGTATAAAATGTTTAAAAAGTACAGCAGGAATATGGGGATAAGAGGTATTTCCATACTTTTGGCGTTAGTGCTTTGGCTGTTTGTGATTGGACAAATTGATGCAGGCACACCTCCAGAATACACCCGAACCATACCAAGTATGCCATTGGAAATGGTAGGAACTCAGCCTGAGTTTAACTATAGTTTGTATCCTTCTTCAGTAGATGTTGTAATTGAGGGAAGTCAGCAAATTATCGGAGAACAAGATGCATTAAGTCCCGAGCTTACCGTAGAGGTTGCCAACTTAAGCCCAGGTGTGCATAACATAGAAGTTAGCTCTAGGATAGCGGGAGGTAACATCAGGTCCATTTCTCCACGTTGGGTAACCGTTGTAGTGGAGGAAGTAATCACCCATCAAATGGATATTTCTGTAAAATCTGATGGTGAGTCACCTTTAGGTGAGCTAGAGGAGCTTGAGCTAGAAGTTACTGACGTTACCATAGAAGGGCCAATGAATAATGTGGAAAGAGTAACTGAAGTAGTAGCATTAGTCGACCTATCCCAAATTCAGCAAAGCCAAATTGTAGATGTGCCACTTCGGGCATTAAACATATACGGTGAAAGGGTTCAAGGAGTGTCACTATCACCGTCAAGTGTAGCAGTAAATGTCACTTTAGATTCGACATTACAACAATCTCAGCAAGATATAGAAGTTGAAAATCCACCAGAGGATTACGAATATGAAATTAGCCCTTCAAGGGTTGTTGTACAGTCAGTTGATGAAGAAAACCTAGAAGACATTACTGCTTTTGTAGATTTGCAAGACTTAGATCCAGGAGAACATAAGCTAGAGGTGCAAATTAGCTCGCCTAACGACATAGACATAGATGAGCTAATTATTCAGCCTGAAAATATAAAGGCAACTATAATTGATTAAGGAGTGGAATAATGGGAAAACTTTTTGGAACTGATGGAATTAGGGGAATAGCAAACAAAAAATTAACACCTCAACTAGCCTTTGATATGGCGAGATATGTTGGAAGCTACTTTGGTGAAAAAATTGAAGAAAAACAAAGGGTGTTAATTGGTAAAGATACAAGAATTTCTGGTGATATGCTAACGGCAGCCCTAGCTGCTGGTTTTAATTCAGTAGGCATCGACGTAGTTGATTTAGGAGTTGTCACAACCCCTACTGTAGCCTACCTTACAAAAGAAACAAACGCCCAGCTAGGTGTAATGATATCTGCTTCTCATAATCCAATGGAGGATAATGGGATTAAGTTCTTTTCATCTAATGGATATAAGCTTTCTGATGATGTAGAGATAGAGATTGAAAAACGTTACTTTGAAAAAGAAGAACTGCCTGAGATCATAGGCGAAGAAGTAGGAATATCAGTTAAAGATAGCTCCATGGTTTCAAAATATTTAGAGCACTTACTATCAGCAGTCTCTGTCGATTTTTCTGGGCTAAAGATTGTACTTGATTGTGCAAATGGTGCAAGCTTCGAGCTAGCCCCTAAGCTTTTCAAAAGCCTAGAAGCAGATACGGTAGTAATTAACGACAACCCCGATGGAACAAACATCAACAAAAACTGCGGCTCCACTGACATTACAAAACTTTCTAATGCAGTTAAAGAAAATAAAGCTGATCTAGGCCTAGCTTTTGATGGAGATGCCGATCGGCTGATAGCTGTAGATGAAAACGGTGACGAGGTAGACGGAGATAACATTATGGCTATATGTGCTGCAGCTATGAAAGAAAAAGGGGAACTCAAAAAAGACACATTAGTCGCCACTGTAATGAGTAACTTAGGCTTTGAACTAGCTTTAAGCGAAAATAAAATAAATCTTAAACGAACAAAAGTAGGAGATAGATATGTTTTAGAAGCTATGCAGAAAAAAGGCTATAACCTAGGAGGAGAACAATCGGGACACATCATCTTTTTAGACTATGGCACAACCGGAGACGGCCTGCTTTCAGCGATTAAGCTTGTAGAAACCTTAAAGCTAAAAAAAGCAAAACTATCTCAAGCCAAAACCCTAATGAAAAAGCTCCCTCAAGTTCTTATTAACACAAAAGTAGGAGATAAAACAAAACTAGACACATCACAAAAAGTGTCAGATAAAATATCTCAAATAGAAGAAAAGTTAGGCCAAGAAGGCAGAGTGCTAGTTCGAGCCTCTGGAACAGAAGAACTGATAAGAGTAATGCTAGAAGGAAAAGACCAACAAAAGATCCAAGCTTTAGCGGAAGAAATTATTGGTGTCATTAAGCAAGAACTATCATAAAATAATGATAGGCCAGACCGCTTATAAGCGCTTATCTTCGTTGTTGCAGTTTCCGGCCCAGACCAGTCACGTATTAATTATACGCTCCCGCCCTGCGCCAGCTTCTGCGCCTAGAATCTAAGCACTTCTAAGCGGTCTGGTGGGGTCGTTAAGAACAATAGTTGAACAATAGTTAAGCAGTAGATGAACGATAGTTAAACAATAGTGGAGCAGTAGTTAAGCAATAGTGGAGCGGTAGGACATTGTAAGGGGGCACAGTGCTCCAGCAGAACTCATTGGCATAAACCGAAAAAAGACAACAATCAGTCGTTGTATAATCGAACGATGGATAAGCAATAGTGGAACGATACTTAAGCAATAGTGGAGCAGTAGTTTAACGGTAGTGGAGCAGTAGTTAAGCAATAGTAAAGCGGTAGTCCCTTGTAGGGGGCGACCACTGTGTTGTCCATCATAAAATCAGAGGCCCAAACATTGTCAATTGTCCATTGTAAATTGTAAATTCGCTTGTAACTACCCCAAAATATCCCACCTACTGTTTATCCCTGTCTAACTGACCAACTGTCTGCTGTTCAACTAAATCACTAAAAAGGAGGTGATAAAAGAGCCAGGCGAAAAAACAAAAAGGAGGGGAACAAACACAAATCAGAAAAACGAAAAAAAGCGCCAGGACTTTGTTTATACAAAGTTGACGAGGAGAAGGTTTATCGAGGAATCGGCGGATGCCTTCCGGTCTGTCACGACCGTTAATAAAATCTTTAAACCCTTAAGGTGACTTAAGATACAAAGAGATTTTAGGTGACATTAAATTGAAAAACAACGATAAGAATATAAATAAAAGGTACCAAGGAGGAAATATATTTATGTGTGGTATTGTAGGATATATCGGCCCTAAAAAGGCCTCAGAAATATTAGTAGATGGATTAGCAAAACTTGAATACAGAGGTTATGATTCCGCAGGGATCGCAGTGCTAGAAGGCGGCAAAGTAGTTATGGACAAAAAAGAAGGCCGCCTCAAAAAGTTAGCAGATATTGTGGAGGGTAAATTTTCAGCTAACGTTGGAATTGGACACACCCGTTGGGCAACCCACGGCAAGCCTTCTGACGAAAACAGCCATCCACACTTTGACTGCAGCAAAAAAATTGCTGTAGTTCATAATGGGATTATCGAAAACTTCCACCAGTTAAAAGAAGAACTAAAAGAAGATGGTCATCAGTTTGATTCAGAAACAGATACCGAGGTAATTCCTCATCTAATCGAAGAATATTATAACGGAGATATGCTTGAAGCACTACAAAAGACTATTAAGCGCTTAGATGGCTCTTATGCTTTGGTAGTCATAAATCAAGACAAACCAGAAGAAATCTTTTGTGCTAGAAAAGATAGCCCTCTAGTTATAGGCGTAGGGCAAGGGGAAAACTTTGTCGCTTCCGACATACCTGCCATAATACAACATACAAAAGAAACCATAATCTTAGATGATGGAGAAATCGCCAAGATAACAAAAGACGCTGTCGAAATCATGGATTTACCGGGAAATAATGTGGAAAAAGAAATCTTAAAGGTAGATTGGGACGCTGATTCTGCGGAAAAAGAAGGATTCGATCATTTTATGTTAAAAGAAATCTACGAACAACCAACTGCCCTAAGAAACACCCTAAAAGACAAATTTGAAGGTGACAAAGTTAATCTTCCAGACTTAAATATAGATAGCGAGTACCTTAAAGGGGTTAACAAGATAGCTATAGTAGCGTGTGGGACTGCCTGGCATGCCGGCCTTGTAGGAAAGCATCTTTTTGAAACCTTATTAAGAATTCCTGTAGAAATCGATATAGCTTCAGAGTTTCGCTATAGAAATCCACTTGTAGATGAAAAAACCCTCGTTATAGTAGTAAGTCAATCAGGGGAAACTGCAGATACCTTAGCAGCAATGAGAGACTCTCAGAAAAAAGGTGCCAAAGTACTTGCAGTAACAAACAACAAAGGAAGTTCCATAGCCAGGGAATCAGAGTTTATCTTTCACACAATAGCAGGTCCAGAGATTGCAGTAGCATCGACAAAAGCCTACACCACCCAACTTATGGGCTTTTATCTAATAACACTATACTTTGGCCAACTACTAGGCAAAGAAATGCCAAAAGAACTTTACGATGGATTAAAAGAAATTCCAGTGCTAGCTGACAAAGTTCTCCAAAACACAAAAGACCAGCTAGATAAAATAACCGCACCTTTTGACGGTTGGGATAACTCCTTTTTCATAGGAAGAGGAATGGACTGGTACGTAAGCCAAGAAGGTTCGCTAAAACTTAAAGAAATATCATATATCCATGCCGAAGCATATGCAGCTGGAGAGCTAAAGCACGGCACTCTAGCCCTTATAGAGCAAGACATCCCAGTTGTTGCAGTGGCAACGCAGCAAGACATCTACGATAAAACAGTAAGCAACATTAAAGAAGTAAAGGCAAGAGGCGGGTACGTCATAGCAGTAGTGCAAGAAGGGGACGAAGACATAACCCATTCCGTAGATGAGGTAATAAAAATACCAAAAGTACCATCCCTACTAACTCCAATACTATCGGTAATCCCACTACAACTGCTATCCTACAAAGAAGCAGTTAAAAGAGGCCAGGATGTTGATAAGCCGAGGAATTTAGCGAAGTCAGTAACAGTAGAATAAGCGTGCCAGAGCGCTTATAAGCACTCATCTCCTTTGTTGCCCAACACTCAGAATGTCCTCACGTATTACTTATACGCTCCGGGATTCTGAGTGTCGGGCGCCGCGGATCTAAGCACTTCTAAGCACTCTGGTGGGGTCGAAATACACGAAAACCAAATGATAAAAAGGATGTTTCCTCATGGAAACATCCTTTTTTCGTTACCCTTGAACTTGACCTTGTACGGGAGCACTACAGTGCTCCAGCAGAACTTATTCCAATAAACCCAATAACCCCAAAATTAGAAAGCCAAAACAACACCAAACCACCATACGCCTTATAATTTGTGCTGCTCCTACTGTCTCCCAATAAAAAAGTTTGTTCAAAGATAAAAAAGATTGTTCAAAACAATCTGTCGGTTATCCACAGAAGACGGCAGGGGTTTATTATTAAAGTTATAGAGATAAAAGATATTGAAAATCCCTATCGAAAAAAGCTGTTATGCCCTGCTGTTATAGTATTTATACAACTTTAACTTTAATAATAAAAGCAAAAAATATCGAAGACCATATCGAAAAAAACCTATAGAAAAATATGTCGAATTTTGGCGATGACGAACAAACTTTATTATTAATAGACACCATCTTCGCTGTTGCACAGACTGCCCCAGACCAGTCACGTATTAAAAGATACGCTCCCGCCCTGTGGCAGTCTGTGCGCCTAGAATCTGTGCACTTTTGAGCAACCTGGGCGGGTCGTAAGAAGCACCCATCTCCTTTGTTGCCAAAAACACAGAATATCCTCACGTATTACTTATACGCTCCGGGATTCTGAGTGTCGGGCGCCGCGGATCTAACCACTTCTAAGCACTCTGGTGGGGTTGAAACCCAAATGATAAAAAGGATGTTTCCTTATGGAAACATCCTTTTTTCGTTACCCTTGAACTTGACCTTGTACGGGAGCACTACAGTGCTCCAGCAGAACTTATTCCAATAAACCCAATAACCCCAAAATTAGAAAGCCAAAACAACACCAAACCACCATACGCCTTATAATTTGTGCTGCTCCTAACTGTAAAGTATCCATTTATAACAACAATTGCTTTAAATCTTCTCTTGAACCAAACAAAAAATTCTGATATCTTCTAACTAAAAAGGGGGACAGAAATGAGATGACAGACCCCATACCAAAAAGAAAACGAAACCGGCTAAAATACTACGACTACAGCCAGCCCGGTGCATACTTTATAACCTTCTGCACAAAAAACAAATAAAACTTACTATGGCAATCCAACAAACCGTTGGACAACCAACCTCTACCACTATCGCAAATAGGAAAAATCACCGACACCGCCATAGATAAGATCCCTCAATTTTACCCAGATATCGACGTGGAAAACTATGTAATAATGCCAAACCATGTGCATTTATTGCTAACCATAAAAGAAAACGGGAGCAGACACTGCTCCACTACAAAACCAAAACAAAATCAAAAAATACCCATGTTTGTCAAACACCTAAAAGAACATGTAACAAGGCAACTAGGTAGATCAATATGGCAAAGATCCTACCACGACCACGTCATAAGAAATGAACAAAAATACCAATAAATATACGACTACATCCAAGCAAACCCACAAAACTGGCAAAAAGACTGCTACTTTAAATAGAACAATAGTTAAGGTAGGGGATATCACTACAGTGCTCCAGCAGAACTTATTCAAAAAACACAACCAATATGTAAATTCAAAAATACAATGTGACCAAATGTAGGGATAGTTTTGTCCCCCTCCTCAAAAAAAGCAGATAAAACACAAATCCCTGTCGAATTCTGTCGGTTATCCACATTTTAATCCACAGAAGACGGCAGGGTTTTTATTAAAGTTATAGAGATAAAGATTTGATCGAAAAAGCCTAGTGAAAAAAATCTTTTAAACCCTTGTTGGCCGCGAAAACGTATAAACTAGTTACCTGCTGGTTCGGAAAGAAAATGGACTAACTATATTTTTAAAAAGTGCTAGTAATCACTCATTCCAGACCCAGCATCACATCTAGTTTCAATTGTCCAAATCTCAGACCAAGCTAAATAAGCAAATATCGACGTTTTCGTGGCCAACTAGTGTTTTGACTTAGTTCCTTTCATAAATTTAGATACACATTAGGATTTCTAATTTTATTTTACTACCTTATATAACTCATCTGAATCAGGGGGATCTAACCTTAAAGCTTCATCATCCTTTACTACAACTCTATCCTTTTCTGTAATTTTACCTATTACCGTTGCATCTATTTTCTCACTTCTTAAGGAGTCTAATAATAGTTTTACTTTGTCTTCGGAAATAGTCATTATCATTACTCCACTAGAAATTAGCCTAAAAGGATCAATTGAAAAAACCTCGCAAATTGTTTTAGTTTCCTTTTTAAGCAAAATTTTATCTAAGAAAACCTCAATTCCTAACTGAGAAGCTTCTGCTAACTCCCAGAGAGCTCCTAAAATGCCACCTTCAGTAACGTCGTGCATACTACTTGTTCCTAGCTTACCAGCAATGACACCTTCTTTTACTACGCTGATATCTTTTGCAAAAGACTGGGCATTTTTGATCTCATCAGCTGTTAAAGTAGATTTTAATTTTTCTTCTAGATCACTTGAAATAATAGATGCTCCTTCAAGACCAGCATGTTTAGTCATAATAACGGCATCTCCAACCTGAGCGCCTTTACTTAAGATTACCTTATCTTTTAATTGTCGCCCAATTGCTGTGCCGCTAATTACCATTTGATTTACCGCAGCAGTTATCTCTGTATGACCACCTAATATTTCAACATTTATAGACGAGGCAGCTTCGTTAGCATCAGCCATAACCTTAGCTAAATCATCTTCAGTTGTACCTGGTGGGGCCAAAACAGTTAACATTATCCCTAAAGGCTCCACTCCGTTTGATGCGATGTCGTTGCAATTAATATGTACTGCCAAACTTCCGATATCACTAGTTGTTCCTGTGATTGGGTCTGTGCTTAACACGGCGTTATAATCACCGAAATCAACAACAGAACAATCTTCGCCAATACCAGGCCTAACCAAGACTTCAGGTCTCTGAGTAGTTATGTTTGAGTATATAATTCTTTTTAAAACATCACTTGGTATCTTCCCTATTTTCATAGCGGTCACTCCTTCTTTACAACTAACAGTATTATAACACACCCCTAAAATAGCTAAAAGAAATGACCTAAAAAAGAGAAAATGGTAGAAATTAAGGATGCTCCCATCAGGGAGCATCCTTTTCCTTATATTAGCATTTAAGCATAAAAAGGCATCTTAAAGCATTAAGCTACTAGTCATCGCTTGAAAGCTCGATGTTTTTAGCTTTAACTCCTTCGACTTTGTTTAAACTACCTTCCAGTGCTTGTATCTTTTCACGGTCTCCTTTAAGCTCCAAAATAATAAGTCCTTCATCAGAACATGCCTCGCCGCCTCCATTTAGGCCTAGCCGAGTTTTGATAATGCAACCTGATTCAGTTAACAACTCTTGAACCCTGATGGCACTACTTTTACGGTTATTCACAAGTACTGTCATAACGTTATACATTTTATCCACACCTCCCAATTGTTTATAAACTTATTTTATCATAATTAACAGAATCTTCAATGATGTTGTGCGTTTTTTTACAAATTTTAAAAAACTATATAAAATTCTTTTTGCAAATAAGTTGAAAAAATGATATAAAGAGCTTTAATACTTTTTGCATGTAAGACTACGCTTAAATATAGAAAGGTAATTCAGTAAAGATATGCCTTACTAACTTTATCCTTATATAAAAATGGAGGGAAACCGATGAAAATAATAGGAATAGATTGTGCGACAAAACCACAGAAAACAGGGCTGGCTCTAGGTCATTACGAAGGCGGCACACTAACATTAAAAGATGCGACTTTAGGCTCCACTAAAACACCAATATCCCAAACGATATATAAGTGGATAAATCCAGACGATAAAGTGTTGCTTGCAGTAGATGCTCCGTTAGGGTGGCCGCAAAACCTAGGGGCAACCCTGACGGAGCACATGGCTGGAGAAGCTTTAGAGATCGATTCAAACGATCTATTTCGAAGAGAGACAGACAAATTCATAAAGAGAAAAATAAACAAACAGCCGTTAGATGTAGGAGCAGATAGAATAGCTAGAACCGCCCATTGGGCTTTGGCACTTCTTGACGAACTAAGAAGCTTAACTAACCAAAACATAGAGCTAGCGTTAAGCCATCAAAAACTAGCGCAAATATCAGCGATAGAGGTATACCCTTCAGCTACATTAAGCCAACGGGAAATTAAAAGTACAGGTTATAAGGATAAAAAGGGAGAGGATTTTAGACAAGCTATTGTTAAGGAACTTTCTAGACAAGTTGATATATCCTTAAGTAAAGAACTGCTAATAAAAGAAGATGACGTGCTTGATAGCGCAATCTGCCTATTAGCTGCAAAGGACTTTTTAGATGGTAAAGTATTTTATCCTGAAGATATAGAACTAGCGAAAAAAGAAGGGTGGATATGGGTTAGAAAATAAAGTCTTTAATAATCTATAAAAAAAAGGAAATGTTCATCTTTAAAAGAATAGGGTATATAAACAAGACTTTTAGGAGGGATGAACATGGAGTTAGCTAAGCAAACACAAAAATCTTTCATATTTTGTATTATAGGTTTGGCACTTATTAGCTACCGTGCTATCAGTAGTATCTTAGGTTCATTACATACTTTTCTTAGCTTTGGATTATCACTTGATTTTTGGATGCTAAACCATTTTATAGTTATGCCAGTCTTTTACTTGCTTTTTGCCTTTGTTTTTCTTACAATGTTCTTCGGTATGGTTAATGTAATCAACAAAGATCAGTTTTTCGCTGCTTTTAAATCTTTGGCTTTAGGAATGTTGTTAATTACTCTTATAGTTGGTATGTTGCAGGCGCTTGGATATTTGAGGTTTGTTTTCCTAGGTGGCGATATTGAGATTAGGCAAATTGCGGTGTTTTCAATTCAGATATTTTCCCAGTTATTCATAGCACTAGCAGTTACCTCAAGGGCCTTTAAAAACATGCGATATCTTTTTGAACCGTTATTTGGTTTGGCCTTGGCTTTTAATGTACTGATGATATTTATCATAATTATACCTGGCTATTTTTATGGGGATGGGTTTATAGGTATTAGAGCGATAGTACCACATATACTTTACATCATAACCTGGATATGCTTTTATTTTTCCAGCCAGTGGGTTTTAGAACATGGGGAGAGCTAACAAATAAAAAATACGAATAATAGCAGAAAGCAAACATAAGTTTTAAAAGATAAAAACTCAAAAATTAGTGTCGAATAAAGTAATATCTATTAATTAAAGGAGGAATCTTTTCCCTTTTAGTCGAAATTATAAAGTTATGATAAACTAAACTTAATGAAATGGAAAGGGGGATTAACTGTGAATTGTCCTAATTGCGGAAAAGAGATTCATGAAAAGGCAGTTATCTGTATACATTGTGGAGTTAAAACAGAAGAAAACGTTTTAGAGTCTACAAACGATCAAGCTCCTCAAAAGAGCAATGGAGTGGGGATAACAGGATTTGTTCTTGCTTTGGTTTCGCTTTTTTTACCTATACCGGGAATCGATATCTTTATAGGGTTTATAGCTTTAATTCTGTCTATAGTTGGCATGGTAGGAAACAGAGCTAACAAAGGCTTTGCTATTGCAGGCTTGGTAATTTCTATCTTTGCTATCTTTGGTGGCATTTTGCTTTGGTCATTGTTTTTTTTAGGTTTTTAATAGTATAAAGAAAAGAGGTGCTATTATGTTTTGTCGAAACTGTGCATCTGAGTTAAGCGAAAAAGCAGAAGTTTGTATGTCCTGTGGTTTAAGACCGTTAAGTGAAAGCAAGTATTGCCAAGAATGTGGGGCAGAAACCAGCGAAAAACAAGAAATATGTGTTAAATGTGGTTGCCGTGTACACAAGGCAGCGGCGACAGGATTTAACATCGACAGTAATGAGATAATCTATCCATCAAATCCACCTAAAAGTCCTGCCACAGCGACGCTTATAAGCTGTTTTGTGCCTGGAGTAGGCCAGGTTTACTTAGGACAGACCGCAAAAGGTCTAGTTTGCTTAGCTGCCACCTTTGCCTTATCAACTTTCACTGCTGGTATCGGTTATTTTCCGATATGGATTGCCATGATGGTAGACGCTAACCTTATTGGCAAAAAGCTAGAAAGAGGTCAAAGCGTACGCCAGTGGGAGTTTTTTTAAGGGGGAAGGTATGTGCTTGATTTATGGCCCCGATTTTTACTAAAATATATTCCTGTTAAGGAAAAAAAGTATTTTTGCTACTCTCTAACAGCAATCTGTGTGAGTCTAGTAGGCTTATTGTATAACACTAACTTTTGGCACCAAAGTCATCTTTTTTCAACAGGATATTCTGCTATCGGTAGCTTTAGAGAAGTTGTTCACATAGGAAGATGCCCCCTTTGCGGAGGGACACGATCCTTTTTAAGTCTTTTATCTGGGGACGTTATCAAAGCGCTCCACTATAACATTTTTGGAACCTTTCTATTTGCAATCATATATGGACTACTACCTTTTAGAATTGCTTTAGCTTTAGGGTTTAACAGCTTAATCTTAAACAAAACAAAAATTTTAGATAGATGGCTAGAAAATAATTTTTTATACCTTTTAGCAATAATATTTTTTGTCCAGGTTTTACTAGATAGGCTAGGTGTTTTTGTGTGGAAAGGATAAACTTAAACTAAATAAAAAACTGCTCCGACCATTAGCTGGGGGCAGTTTTTTATTTACCTAATCTTCTTTTAGAACTAACTGACTTTGCTCATTAAAAAATGTTTTATATCCAAAATGCAAAAACAAAATTACAGTCAGCGAGACACTTCCTACTATGCCAAGCATAATCGCTATTTGATATTTTATTGAAAGAACCGGGGACACTCCTGATAAAATCTGACCAGTCATCATGCCCGGCAAAAATACGATGCCCATCCCAACCATGGAGTTTATCGTAGGCAAGATAGCGGAGTCAAAGGCATTATCCACGATTTCCTTAGAGGCCAGCTTTGGCGTCGCTCCTAGCATTAGGGCTGATTCGACAAGGTGTTTTTGCTTTTTCATACCATCTACAAGACGGGTTACACCAAGGGAAATTCCTGTCATAGAATTTCCAATCAGCATGCCAGCAATAGGTATAAAATATCTCGGGTCATACCAAGGTGAAATGTTAATTACTATAAACAAAAAATAACAAAGGCTAGATAAAGTTCCAAAAAGCATAGAAAGCGCAATGATTTTCTTAAGCTGTCTCGAAAGTCTATCCTTACTTCTTTTGAATATATTATGGATAGCAAAAGATTCCATAACCACTATCACCAATATCGTATAAAAGGGGTTTACGTTATCAAACAAAAAGACCAAAATATACCCCACAAGGACAAGCTGTATAGTCATCCTAACAGATGATATGAGAATTTCCCTCTCTCTAGATATTCCTCTGGCCTTAACAATGACAAGTAGAATTAACACAAAAACATAGGCGGCAGCCATCTGCCACAACGAAAGCTCTACAACACCATCCATAACTTATCTAACCTCCTTGTCAATAACAGCGCCGTCCTTAATTTTTATAATTTCATCAGCAAAATCAGTGGCCATTTTTTTCGAATGGGTGACCATAACAAGACTTTTTTCATTTTTAAGGGTGTATCTTACCAGCTCATTAATAATCAATTGTTCAGTATCCTCATCTAATGCAGAGGAAGGTTCATCAAGCAGCAAAACTTCCGGCTCCATCAATATTACCCTTGCCAATGCAACCCGCTGTTTTTCGCCTCCAGATAGACTCTCTGCTTCATCATCTAACTTTTTGTTGAGGTTAACAAGTTTTAAAACCTGCTTAAGCTCAACTTTTGAAGCAAGCTTTTTTCCAGAAAACTTTAAGCCGATGAGTAAATTATCTTCAACACTGCCCTCAAAAATAGCGGGACTTTGAGGCAGCATTACTACCTGCCTACGAATCTCAACAGGGTCAATACCTGCTATATCTTTTTCATGATACAAAATTTGCCCCACATCACAACTAATCATTTTATTTAACAACTTTAATAAAGTGGTCTTACCACTGCCGCTTTCCCCGACGATACAAGTTACTTTACCAGCAGCAATATCAAGCCTATCGACATCTATAATGTCTTTAAATTTCACACCCTTAAGTGTAAACACAGGGTTTTCCCCCCTCTTTTTTAAAAAATAGTTTTTTCCATTATAATACATAGTATTTTCCAATACAATAAAGAACTTTAAACTTACTTCGTTTACATCTAGCATTGTACAATATTAAATTGACATATATAATTAAGTTATAACCAACAAAGGAGATAGCAATGAATAGAGAAATTAGATTGCCTGAGATAATGACAGTTTTGTCCATAACGTTTTTAGGGATAGCAGCAGGAATAATAGTTTTTAATACAGCTTTAATAGGCCTAGTCCTTGGAATCTTTGTGGCAATGGTAGTTTGTAAAAAAAACGGCTATACACTATTACAACTTTGGCAAATGATTAAAATAGGTGCAGGAAGTGCCAAGGTAATACTTACGATAATGTCACTAATTGGCATGCTTTCAGCATCATGGATGCTAAGCGGAACCATAGCAGCTATGATGAACTTAGGGTTTGACTATTTAACTCGAATGAACGCCTTATTAGCATTTTTTGTAATAACTAGCATTATTTCATTGATTTTAGGGACTTCAATTGGTTCTATAAGTGTTATAGGTATACCTTTTATGGAAATTGGTAACACCATAGGAATTCCCCTCCCCCTTATAGCCGGAGCTATAATATCCGGGGCATATGTAGGCGACAGAACCTCCCCAATATCTAGCAGTGTCAACTTAACAGCGGCGATGACAAACACCCAAGTAATGGATAACATTAAAATTATGCTGAAAACCCTTTGGCCAGTATACTTAGCCTGTATGGCTTTTTATTTTGTGCTAGGAAGAGAATACACCCTATTAGAGGATTCTATTTATCACATTACTACCATTCAAACTATGCTGGATCAACACTATACTATTAGTTGGTATACTTACCTACCGCCTATATTACTAATGGGATTTGCGCTACTTCGGTTTCCTATACTTTATTGTATATTAGTGGGGATATTTTCAAGTGTGGTAATTACACTTTCAACAACGGACATCGGCGGTATAGAAATTTTAAAGACTCTTATCTTTGGATATACCCCAGAAAATGTTAGCTTAAATAACATAATATCCGGTGGTGGATGGCTCTCCATGATAGACGTAATTCTCATCATACTTTTTTCCACAGCCTTAAACGGAATTTTAGAACATACAAAAATGATTGAACCTCTGATAGACATTTTTGTCAAAAAGATTAAAACCGCTAGAGAGCTAGTGTTAAAAACATCTGTTCTTTGCGTCATAATAAATGCCATCACCTGTAACCAAAGCCTTTCTATAATAATTCCTGGAAAGTTTTTAAAAACTGAGTATCAAAAGAAAGGTTTAAGCAAAAATCATCTATCACGGACAATAGCAGATAGCGGTGTAGTTACTGTTCCATTGCTGCCGTGGAATGTAAACGCCCTAGCTATTGTAGCTATATTAGGGGTTGGCACACTAAGCTACACACCTTACGCATTACTATGCTACCTTTTACCTATAGTAACGGTGGCATATGGCTACTTAAAACCAGTCAACAATCAAATAAGAAATAACGCCCACCTAACCTAGGATAGATGGGCGTTAATATTTTGAATCTTGACAATACATTTTGGGTAGAATATAATTAAACTATAATGGCATATGCCAAATATGAATAAGGAGTGATTTTCTGTGAAAATAGCTGTTGCTAGTGAGAAAGGTGTTGTTAGTGCACATTTTAATAACTGTCAGGAGTTTACTATCTTTAAAACTCAAGGTAAAGATATAATAAAAAAAATACCATTTAAAAGTTACGAAAATAAAACTAAGGACCTGCCTGATTATATCATAGGGCAAGGAGTCGATGTTGTAATAGCAGGTTGTTTAGGTGAGACTTGTCACAAAACATTCTATGAAAACGATATTAAATTAGTAGCAGGTGTTAAAGGTGATATTGACGAAGTAGTAAAAAGTTATTTAAAAGGGCAGCTGAAACCAGTAGAAGTAACACATAGCCATCAACATACTCAAAAAGGCACCTGCTGTAGCAAACATCAAAGAGATAACTGCTGCTAATGAATACCAAATTTGATATCGAAAGTGACAAGGGTAATAAAACTTCTGCAATAAGGGATATAATGGAAGACAGCGGATACAAGTTAACTGAACAGAGACAGATTATTGCAGATTATTTTTTAAAGTCTGCGGAGCATTTAAATGCAAAAGACATTTATAATGATCTTAAAGGACTTAATATAGGTTTGGCTACTATATATAGGACGGTAAATATATTAAAGGAAATCGGCGTTCTAAAAGAAGTAGTTGTAGATAAATTAAGTTATTATGAACTTAAAATTTATACACAAAAACCAAGCCATATACACTTTAAGTGTGCTAAGTGTAATGATATAATTGATATAAGTAAAAATACCGAAAAATACTTGCAATTGATTCAGACATTAAAAAATGAACAAGAGGTAACTATCTGGGATATCAATACCACGTTAACTGGCATATGCAAAAACTGCAGGGAGGGAGATAATGCCTAGACCAATAAAGTGTAGAAAAGTAGAGTTTTTTCCTAAACAAACACTTTTTAAGCCAGCTGGAAAAAAAGGATGCACAATGGAGCAAATAACAGTTAAGGTAGAAGAGCTAGAAGCTATGCGCCTTAAGGATATTGAAGGATTAAATCAGAATGAGTGTGCTATCAAAATGGGAGTTTCTAGACAAACTTTCCAAAACATTATCGATAGCGCAAGAAATAAAGTGGCCATTGCGTTAACTGAGGGCAAAGCAATCAATATCAGTGGGGGTAACTACATCTCGAGTGAATGTAAGTTTCAATGCGCAAAATGTGGCGAACTAGTAGAAAGCAAAGATAAACACTGCACTTTATGTAAATCCAGCGATATACTCTGTAACAGAAAAAGTAAAAAGTGTCATAAATAATACAGTACTTAAATAAAATATCAAACATTTTGAAACTATCCCTAGAACAAAAAAAGCAAATATGTTAATATGGTAACTAAGGATTACGTGAATGTGAAAACTATAACATACTTATTTAATGCACCATAAGTGAAGCTAAAAAGTCATGCAATCCTTTTACAAACTTAAGTAATTTTAATTAAATTATGATAAAAATGGGAGGGAGTAAGCGATGGAAAAAGTACAATTAACCATTGATGGCATCAAGGTGGAGGCTAAACAAGGGGAATCAGTGCTATCAGCAGCAAAAAGAGCTGATATCCACATACCGACATTGTGTTATCTAAAAGAAACAAATGAGATAGGGGCTTGTAGGCTTTGTATTGTTGATATAGAAGGGCAGCGAAACTTACAACCTGCATGTGTTTTCCCAGTATCTGATGGTATGAATGTAAAAACAAGCACTAACCAGTTAAGGAAGGCTAGGAAAAACATTCTAAAACTGTTGCTATCAAACCATGATCGAGAATGCTTGAGCTGCTTTAGAAATAAGTCTTGTGAGCTTCAAGATTTAGCAGAGGAGTTTAATATCGATAAAGTTCCTTTTGAAAGTAATCGAGAAAGCCACACTTACGATGATAACTCACCTTCAGTTGTAAGAGATACCAGTAAATGTGTTCTTTGCGGCAGGTGTATATCTGTTTGTAGAGACGTTCAAAAGACCGATGTTTTAGATTTCACCAACAGAGGGATAGACACTCAAGTAACTCCAGCTTTTAATGCTAGTCTGACAGAAACAAACTGTATCAGCTGTGGGCAATGTATTATGGCTTGCCCGGTAGGAGCTTTAAAGGAAAAAGAGGATATGCAAAAAGTTTGGGATGCCATAGAAGACGATGATATCCACGTGGTTGTGCAAACAGCGCCCGCTATAAGAACTGCTCTTGGCGAAGAGTTTGGTTTGCCGATCGGAACCAGGGTAACTGGGAAAATGGTAACTGCTCTAAGGAGAATGGGCTTTTCTAAGGTTTTCGACACAAACTTTGCAGCAGACCTCACTATCATGGAAGAAGGTTATGAGTTATTAAATCGCTTAGAATCGGGAGAAAACCTTCCACTTATAACTTCTTGCTCTCCAGGGTGGATCAACTACTGTGAGATTATGGCTCCTAAATTTATCGATAATCTATCTAGTTGTAAATCACCTCACCAAATGTTTGGAGCTATAGTAAAGACTTACTATGCTGAAAAAAATAACATCGATCCAAACAAAATCTTTGTGGCATCAGTTATGCCTTGTACAGCTAAAAAGAGTGAGGCCGCAAGAGAGGAAAACCAGGTAAATGGTTTAAGAGATGTGGACGCTGTTATTACGACAAGAGAGTTAGCTAAGATGATTAAACAGTCAGGTATAGACTTTAACAAGCTTAGCGACGGTGAGTTTGATAACCCACTAGGAGAATACAGCGGTGCTGCAGCTATCTTTGGAGCAACTGGTGGAGTTATGGAAGCAGCTCTAAGAACAGTTGCTGATGTTATCGAAGAAAAAGATATGGACCCTGTTGAATATAAAGAAGTTAGAGGAATAAAAGGTGTAAAAGAAGCGACTGTTAATCTAGGCGGTAAAGAAATTAACATAGCTGTTGCCCATGGCACTAAAATGGCCCAAGAGCTTTTAGACAAAATTGATGCCGGGGAAAAACAGTATCATTTTGTTGAAGTTATGGGTTGTAGCGGCGGATGTGTAACAGGTGGTGGACAGCCTCACGTTCCGTCAAAAATTACAGACATTGACGTGCGAGTGGAAAGAGCAAAAGTGCTTTATAAAGAAGATACCATTCAGAAAGTAAGAAAATCCCATGAAAACCCATTTATCCAAAAACTATACAAGGAGTTTTTAGAAGCTCCAAACAGCGAAAAAGCTCATAAGCTACTTCATACTCATTTTGCTCCTAGATCAAAAGGTTAAAAAATTGCACTAAGTGCAATTGATGAAATAGCAACTAGCGAGGAGTAAGGAGGAAAAACATGCAAAAACAACAGGCTAAAAAGCAGTTCACCATAAAGTATTTGTCTAGAACAGCTTTGCTTTTAGCGCTTGCGCTAGTTTTTCAAATCGGTTTTAGTCAGTTTGCCCAACCCGTTGTAGGTCCTTTAGTAAATATGACTTTATTCTTAGCGACTATTACGGTAGGGACTATGTATGCAATCATAGTGGGAAGCCTTACGCCTCTGATTGCGTTCATGATAGGGATAATGCCGTTATTTCCTGTAGTATTTTTTATAATGATCGGAAATATAATTTTAGTAACTTTGTTCAGTCTTGTTCAAAAGTTTTCTAAAACCAATAAAGACATAATCAAACAATCAATAGGGGTTATCTGTGGGGCTGTAGGAAAATTTGTTTTCCTAGCCATATCGGTAAGATATTTTGTTACGCTATTTATAGAACAAGTTCCACCTCATTTGGTGGAAATGCTTACTTTGCCACAGCTATATACAGCACTAATCGGCGGAGCTTTGGCACTATTTATAGCAAAAAGAATCCAACCCTATTTAAACAAAATAAAATAAAATATTCTAAGGCAGGCTGTCAATTAACTTTGACAGCCTGCCTTATTTTTGCCACCTACCCTCTTGGGAGACAGAAAAAATCCAGTTGACAAAAATTAAAGGCATGTTATCGTGTTAGGTGGGTAAATAGCACAAATAGGAGGAAGATACAATGAAAGTTGGTCTAATTAGATGCCAGCAAACAGAGGATATGTGTCCAGCTACTACATGTTTTAAGGTTATGAACTCCAAAAAGGCAGCTTTTGAAAAAGTAGCAGAGGATATAAAGTTAGTAGGAGTTAACACCTGCGGTGGCTGCCCAGGTAAAAAGGCAGTAACAAGGGCAAAGGAGATGGTAAAAAGAGGAGCAGACACCATAGTTTTTGCCTCATGTATAAATAAAGGAACTCCTATAGGTTTTAAATGTCCCCACGGGGAGCAAATGATAACAGCGACAGCTAAAAAGCTAGGAGAAGAAATAAAGATTTTAGACTATAGCCATTAATCTGAGACTCATTACGTATAAACAATGCGTAATGAGTCTTTCTCTTACCTACTTATTCCATAAACAATTACTCAAAACACCGGAATTGATTAAAATCTCCTTTTTATGTCAAAAATATATGGTATATGGCTATGTGTGAGGCAAAACTGGCTGTATAAACATAAGCTGGCCGCACTGTGACAAAATAAAAAGCGGTGGCTATAAAAAGGAGTGTAGATTATGGAAAGTATCAAGCGAACTTTCTTTATGGGAGTTATGATAGTCTTGATATTGTCTATAGCTAACGTACAATTTTTCAATCTTATTTATGCACAGGAAGTTACAAACTATGAAGGCACAACAAAAGCATTTGAAAAAACAGCAAGCTTAGAAAGTCAACTGCAAAGACTCCTAGACGAGTCCAGTCAATATATTAAATACCTAGACCAAGTATATGAGGACCAATACGATAAAGACTTAAAATTAGTGTACAACCACATAACATATTCAGATAGGCTTGTTGCCCGAAATGACAACTTTCTAAAAAATAGCACAAAAGCTGTATCTGCTAATCATGGGGCGGCAAATCTAAACCTAACAAATCGTTCCGCTATAACAGCATATGAAATTGACAACTTCATTCTAAAGGGAACTCCACTTGAAGGTTTGGGATCAGCATTTATCCAAGCTGAAATTGAGCATGGAGTAAATGCATTCTTCCTATTGGCGCTAGCAGTTCACGAAAGCGGATGGGGTAGATCTGATATAGCTAGAGACAAGAACAACTTATTTGGTTATGGAGCATATGATAAAAACCCGTACAAATACGCAAGAGCCTTCTCAACCAAAGAAGAAGGCATTGACACAGTAGCTCGCCACCTAGCTAGAAACTATCTAACGCCAGGGGCTCGTTATTACTCAGGTGGATTTACCCTAAAACATGTAAATAATAGATATGCTAGCGACCCACACTGGCACTTAAAAATTGCCAGGTCTATGGATCGCTTCAATCAGGATATAATCAACAGGCAAAATACTAGCTACCATGAAACACTTTATAAGCAGGGAGAGTAGATTTATGAAAGAAGAACTTAACATAGTCATAGTGCCAAACGCAAACGAAAAGACTAGAAGTTTTAAAGTTAGCTATAACATTATCAAGTACTTTATATCTGCTATGGTTTTGCTTTTTATATTCCTTTCATTTACCTTAGCTTTGTACACCTACGAGTATAAAGCATTACAAGCAAAAGCAGAGCAAGGGGAGAGGTTTGCAGAAATAAACGAGCAGCAAAAAGTTGAAATATCACAGTTAAATGAGATTATAGACAATTTGAAAAAAGATACTCAGATGCTAGAGCAAAATTTAAAGCACATAGCTGATCTGAAGAAAAGAACTTCAAAAGAAGAGTAAATAAAAAAAGAGAGAGCCAAAAGCTCTCTCTTTTTTATCTACTAGCTAGTTCGCACGTGACTTCTATAAGCGTTGGGAGTCATATCTTTTTGAGCGCAAAAAACCCTGTTGAAATAAGATGGATCAGAAAAACCACACTCAGAGGATATTCGATAAATAGGATAATTAGTTGTTTCTAGTAGTTTGCAAGCATACTTTACTCTAACCTGTATAATGTATTCAGTAAAGGTTACTTCCATTTCCTTTTTAAAAACTTGGCTGAAATATTTAGGGCTCATAAATACATGCGAAGCTACCATCTCTAAGGTCAGTTTTTCTTTAAAATGCTCATCAATATAGTCTAGCGATTCCTCGATAAATTTCTTTTTGTTTTCGCTTGTTGTGCTACTTTCCACTATAGCATTTTGTTGCGGAGCTGCCTGAATTACCTTACGAAACACCTCTTTAAAAGTATCAGGCTTTACAGGTTTTAAAAGATATTCACTAACTTTAAGGTTTATAGCTTTTTGAGCATATGAAAAATCCGAGTAAGCGGACAAAATCATAATACTAGCATTAGGCAAAAAGTTTCTGATACCTTCTATAGCGGTCAAACCATCAACTTCCGAAATCATCAAATCCATAATTATAATATTAGGCTTATACTGCTTAGCAAGCTCTACCGCCTTAAGTCCGCTTTCGCAAGTAAGCACAGTATCATCTGGCAGAAGTTCTTTTTCAACAATGGATTTTAAAAACTCTTGCTCAAGTATTTCGTCTTCAACAATCAGTACGGTGTTCATCGCTAGCACCTCTCAATGGTTGGGGCGAGATTTGAATAACTATAGTAGTACCGCTATAATCGGACTTTTCGATCTCCAACCCATAACATTCTCCATAATATTGTTTTAAACGCTTGTTAGTACTTTGAAAACCTAGACCTTTTGGGTAATTTTTCTGTTGTATTTGCTCTAACACGTCTTTGGGGAATCCATTGCCATTATCTGCAACAAAGATAGCTACCCCGTTTTTATTATTCTTAGCGTATATACTAATTTTTCCGCCATCGCGACTTTTACTAATTCCGTGGATAATGGCATTTTCAACAATGGGTTGAATCACCATATTAGGGATCCTATAGGTTCTTATGTTCTCCGGGAGTTCGATATTATACTCTAATCGATTTTTAAAACGCATCTTTTGAATATATAGATATTTTTCAATGTTATCAATTTCAGAACCTATGGTGTGTAACTGATCATCCTGTTTTAAATTATACCTAAGCAAATCAGAAAGACAATAAATAAGCTCCTCAGTTGTATGGGAGTTTTCAAAATATGCGATACGCGCTATACAATTTAAAGTGTTAAACAAAAAATGAGGATTAATAACCAAAGACATATTTTTAGCTTCTAAATCTATTATCTTTTTTTCTAATATCTCTTTTTCGATTGAAAGCCTTTCAACTTGAGGGTTAACCTCGTTGACACTTTCCGCCAAATCCAAAGAAATATTATTAGCAATATGCCTACATAACTGCTCATGGATTTTTAATTTATTGGGTTCTAGCACTTTTAACGAAGCGATAGACTTAGCTATAAACTCTAAATCCAAGTTTTTGCTATCTTTTAAAGACTGGACATCGATAGTATGCTTTTTATACTCTGACCCTTGTTGATATACTTGCATGCCAGCTACATACCCTAAAGTTTTTTCCTTCACTTTGATTGGTATAAGAATATTTTGAAGTCCATAACTACAAACAAAACTTCCCTCACAATCAGCACCTAGCTGATTTTTGTAATCAGGACAAGTCTGTCCCTTTTTTTCAAAACAGACATGGCTACAAAAGTCGGGGGGAGGAATAAGCTCATGCAAAAGCTCCCCGCTGGGGTCAACTAAAAACAAGGAAATATCTGATAAGGATAAAATACCACTGTAACGAGTATATAGTTTTGAAGAGATTAGCTTCCTAAGGGGATTTTCAACTTCACTCATTGGGCAACACACCCCATTTCATATCATAGACTAGATTATAATTAATATTAAAGCTCATATATTTATTTTTAATTCTAATATATAATAGCTACAATGTAAACTGTTTAGTAACCCAAATGAAACATCCATTAATTCACAAAGGTTTAAAATATCCTAAAAAACACCCCTCAATTAGTTATTAGAGGGGTGTTTTTAAACTAAAACCTAGAAGTGTGTCCAAAACATTTTTCTAAAATTTTAACAAGATCTTCTTTGCTTGGCTTTTTAGGATTAGTGGGAGTACATCTATCCTGCATCGCTGATTTTGCCATCTGCTCTAAAGCATTTTTAAAATCAGACTCCTCAATTCCAAGCGCCTTAATATTGTCTTCGATACCTAATCTTTTCTTTAGCTTGCGGACTGCATCTATGAAGTTAACTGCCCCTTCGCGCTTTGTCCTAGCAGGGAGCTGTAAAATCTTTGCAAGCTCTGCATATTTTTCAGTAGCGTAATCATTAGCGCTACCACTTAAGTTAGCGTTATACTCCATTACCGCATTAAGCATAAGAGCGTTAGACCGTCCGTGAGAGATGTGAAAAGTGCCTCCAAAAGCATGGGCAAGACTGTGTGTAATACCAAGGCCTGTATTCGTAAAAGCCATACCCGCCATACATGAAGCATTTAGCACATGATCTCGTGCTTTTTCATTTTTTGTATCGATATATACTGCCTCGAGGTTTTCAAAAATCAACTTAATAGATTTTTCAGCGAGAGCATCGGTAAAGTCTGTTGACTCTGGTGAAACATAGGCCTCTATTGCATGAACTAAAACATCAATTCCAGTATCCACGGCTACATGTTTAGGCACATGTTGTATGCAAGTAGAATCTAAGATAGCTATATCCGGTGCAAGCTTTTCATCAATGACACAAATTTTCTCGCCCTCAGATGTGATAACGGAAAAGTCAGTAACCTCTGAACCAGTTCCGCTTGTAGATGGAATAGCTATAAACTGCGGTCTGTCAGTATTAGCTCCTTGGACTTTCTCTACTTTCTCAGCAAAATATAATATACCTTTAGCAGTATCTATGGCGGACCCACCACCTAGCGCTACGATTATATCGGCATCGCTCTCATTATAAAGTTTTAAACCTTCGGTGACGACTCCGACGTCAGGGTCTGGACGCACCCCGGTAAAAACTTTTGAGCTAATATTAGCTTCGCTTAGGTAATCTATAGTTTTTTGCAAATAACCTAGCTTGTCCATAATTGAATCTGCCACAATAAATGCTTTAGACCCTTTTAGCTCCTTTAGAAGCTGTAAAGATTCAGTGTTGAAATATACCTTTGATTTTAAAATAAATTTATTTGTTTCTATGATAATAACCTCCTAAAAAAGATTTGATAGTAAGTTAAAAAAATCACTAACATTTATACAATATAATAATAACATGTAAGCTATAAAGAGCATTGAAATTAGACCATAACGTTCTAGTACTTTTGTATTTTAGTAAAAGCAGATATTGTACACTATCACAAAATCTTGCACAATATCTGTCTTGTTAAGTAAAAAAACAAAAAAAGTCAATAAAAACAGTACTTTCAGGGCATGTAAAATTAATCCATCTTGTTGCTTATAAGTGATATTCTTGCTATAATTGTATTCCAAAGGAACAAAAATTTAAGCTGTTTTAATACGTTTTTTATATAAAAAAGGGAGCAAGGATGCTCCTAATGAAAGTATGGTGGAACTATGAAGATGGAAGGAATTATACAAGATAAGCTGCGACGCCTTTTCAATGATGATAGCATCGTTTTTGATAAATCAAGATTTATAGGTGGAATGACTAACTATAACTACGTAATGGATATTAAAGGCACAGAATATGTAATCCGTAAACCTGGGGGCATGACAGATAAAATGATCGACCGAAAAATAGAGAAGGTCAATAATAGCATAGCCTCAGAAGTAGGAATCAACTCCCAGTGCATTTACTTTGACGATGACACAGGAATTAAAATTAGCATCTATCTAAAAAACAGTAAAAATATTGCTGTTGCAAACCCAAACTCTCCAAAAAGCATAGCCTCGGTTTCGGAGACGATGAAAAAAATGCATCAAAGCCCCAAAAAGTTTCCTAATAAATTCGATGTCAAATCTGAACTACATAAATATGAGCAGATAGTTGAACAAATTAACGGAGCGCTTTTTTTCGATTATCACATTCTAAAAGAAAAACTATTTGCATTTATGGATGAGAATATAAAAAATACTATTTCTGTTCCCTGCCATAATGATACAGTGCCGGAAAACTTTGTAATAGCCCAAAAAGGACAAACATATCTGATTGATTGGGAATACGCAGGAATGAATGACCCAAGCTGGGACGTAGCCTCATATATAATAGAATCTAAGCTCTCCCAACAGTCAATAGAACAACTTGTTTCAGATTACTATGGCGGTCTTTTTAATGAAGAGGAAGAGCTAAAAATCAAATGCTATATGTTAGCTCAAGATTTGCTATGGACTGTATGGGCGCTGATAAGGCACTATCACGGCGATGACTTTCTTGATTACTGTAATAATAGGTACGAGCGTTTTAGAAAAAATATAGACCTGTTAACTTCTTCAACTAACTATCCCATCGAAGAGATGGTACATGTATAGCGCAAAAGCCACATTATGCAAAAAGCATAAATGTGGCTTTTTGATATAACAAGACGAGCTGGGACAGAAACTCATAAAATCGCCCGCACTAAAAGAGCACTAATAGTGGTAATTAGTAATATGAGGTTGGAAGTGGGTAAAAATCTACAATAACAAAGGAAAGCCTACATTCATCGCAGAGATATCTACAAGTCATCCTGAGCGACGCCGAAGGATCTAGCCCATAAGGGCGCAGGACCTATTTCAGAAACCCCACCCTCGAAGAGGCAGTGTGTCAATAGCGGCCATTGCTTTTAAACGTGTTTTCCTTCAAGGTTAGTTGGCCACGGTAAAGATTGCGAGTAGTGGTAATTAGTAATATGAGGTTGGAAGTGGGTAAAAATCTACCATAATAAATAGGTAAGACCTCATCCACCGCGTAGGTATTCGCAAAACGTCATCCTGAGCCACGCCCAAAGATCTAGCCCATAAGGGCGCAGGGCCTATTTCAGAAAACCACCCTCGAAGAGGCAGTGTGTCAATAGCGGCCATTGCTTTTAAACGTGTTTTCCTTCAAGGTTAGTTGGCCACGGTAAAGATTGCGAGTAGTGGTAATTAGTAATATGAGGTTGGAAGTGGGTAAAAATCTACCATGCTAAATAGGTAAGACCTCATGCACCGCGTAGGTATTCGCAAAACGGCATCCTCAGCCACGCCGAAAGATCTAGCCCATAAGGGCGCAGGACCTATTTCAGAAACCCCACCCTCGAAGAGGTAGTGGTTGACCTCTGTGTCAACCATCCCATATGATTAACGCTTACCTTAAATTGGTTCTGCTTTAGGGTCAGCAGAAAGTTGGTTAGCAGAAAGCTGGCAAGGGTATTTGTAACCACTTCTATTAGTAATATTATTTTTATACCATAATAACTTCTGCTGGAGCACTGTGGTGCTCCCTTACAAAACATTTATTTCCAGACCCAGCAGAATTAGCAGATTTAGAGCATGCCCTTTGACCTAGCAGAATAAGCAAATTTATACGTTTTCGCGGCCAACTGCTTTATTGTTTTCCTTCAAGGCCTAGTTGGCCAAGTTATTCAGTAAAAAACTATTCTGATCATCAAAGTCGATGGTCAGAATAGTTTTTTTATTTGTTTTAGCTATGCCCCTGACTCTTTTTTCATCCCTTAAATCCAATATGGAAAAAATACTACATTTAAATTTGTGGGTAGAAATTTTACAATTAAACAGTAGAAAAACGCAAAAAAATGCTGCAAACCACTGCCCAACTACTGCTATCAAAAGGTTTGCAGTTAAAAACATTGTCGCACTATTCAAAAATAACACATGAGTAAAGTTCAAAAAGATAACCAAAGTACAAGATTGTTAAAAAAAGTACAGGATACAATACAACGCAGAAGTTTGTATTGTACCATAGAAAAATGCTGCGCTCAGGTATAATGACATTAACAACTTAAAAGCGCTTAGTTGGTTACCAGAAAATCTTAGAAAATCCCCTATTTAATATTTCATTTGTTTAATAGTAGTTCAAATTTTATATTACGTCTAGGTAATAGAAAATTCAAATCAATTTAAGTGCAAAAAATTGCATCTAAATTCCAACAAAAGAGAGGAGTTTGTTCATGAAAAAGAAATCGACAGCGGCTGCAATTGCTGCAAAGGACAGATTGAAGGCAAGTTTCTTCAAAAAAGGAGTTACCATTGGTTTACTTTCAGGTCTTACTTACGGTTTATTTGCTGCATTTATTACCTTAGCTATGCAAAGAGGAATTTGGGGTGACTGGTACGGAGACAACACTGCCGGCTTGTCAACATTTGCAATAGTATTCATCTTAGGAGCTCTAGGAACAGCCCTTAACGACATATTAAGTGCTGTATGGGCATTTATCAACTGCGGTAGAAAAGGAAAAATCCAAGATTTCTTTAGAACTCTAAATACAGCACCAGGGCGTATGCTTATGCTAGCGGCTGTTATGGGTGGTCCGATAGCAAACGTTGCTTATATTATTGGTATCCAGTTAGCTGGATCAATAGCAATTCCAATTACTGCTCTTTGCCCAGCAATCGGTGCTATCTTAGGTAGAGTTATATACAAACAAGAGTTAAACAAGCGTATGGCATTAGGAATCATCATCTGTGTTTCTGCAAGTGTCATAATCGGTAGTGTAGGTATTGGTGGAGATACAGGAGATAGCATAGTGCTAGGACTTGTTATCGCTTTTGTAGCTGCTCTTGGTTGGGGCCTTGAAGGTGTAATAGCAGGCTTTGGTTCTTCAATGGTTGACACTGAAATCAGTATTACTATCCGTCAGGTAACATCAGGTGTTGCTAACTTCTTAATCTTACTTCCTATTTTGGGACTTTTAGGTGGCGGCATTACACAACCATTTGTGCTTGCTGGACAAGCTTTTGCTAGTGGTTCCTCTATGATTTGGTTTGCAGTATCAGGCTTTTTCGCATTCATTTCATTTATGTGGTGGTATAAAGGTAACAGTATGACAGGCGCCGCTATGGGAATGGCAACAAACGGAACTTACTCATTCTTTGGTCCCCTAAGCTGTTGGGTGCTACTAGGGATAATCATGGGACAAGACGGTTGGAGCCTAACAGCTATAGAATGGTTTGCAGCTGTAACAATGGCAATCGGTATCTTTGTAATCGCAATGAATCCATTGGACTTATTTAAGAAAAAGGAGGAAGTGCTAGATGAAGCCGCTTAATTACGCTATTTTAAAACACTTTACAAAAGTAGAAGAAGCTTGTGCCAGCCACGTAGTGGAGGCGCTTAAGGATGAATACGGTGACTTTAAAGCCCTTAATGAAGAAGAGGTGCTAAATGCTCTAATGACAGCTGAGGCAAACGGGTTATTAGAAGAGTCAAGATATGAACTAAGTGGATCGGGGAACGTTGTAATTTATTACCGCGCTCACCAAGAAGGATTAGACGCAATCAACAAATATATTCAAGACTAATACTAGACATTTTAAAAAAAGAAAATATCAAACACAATGTCTAAAGGGGTGAAAGTATTATGAGATATCGTGGAGAAGAAGCATTAGGTCTTATCGAAACAATCGGAATGGTCCCTGCGCTAGAAGCAGCAGACAAGATGTTAAAAGCAGCTAACGTGGAGCTAGTAGCATATGAAAATATAGGCTCAACCCTAGTGACTATAATGATAAAAGGCGATATAGCTGCAGTAAAGGCCTCTGTAGAAGCTGGAGCTGAAGCAGCGGCTGCTATCGGAAAACTGACAGCACAACACACCATGCCACGCCCCATTAAGGAAGTTGGCGAAATAGTTTCGATATATGATGTCGATAAATATTAAAGTGAATCAAATAAGGGGAGGGAAACTGTATGAGCAGATATAATGCTTTAGGTTTGATAGAAACATTCGGTATAGTTTTTGTTTTAGAGGCAGCCGATGCAATGTGCAAATCTTCGGACGTTGAGCTTGTTGGCTTTGAGAATGTCGCTTCTGGTTACATTTCTGTGCTAGTTCAAGGTGATGTTGGAGCTTGTAAAGCTGCTGTAGAAGCAGGCGTAAAAGCTGTTGAAAACATGGGTTCAGAAGTTTATAGCTCCGTTGTTATTGCCAGCCCTCATCATGACCTCGAAAAAATTACGGCACGCTATTCCTTAGAAAATCTTAATCCTTAAACTATAAAACTGCTAAATGCATAGCTTTAAGCAGCAAAAATGGAATCAAAATATGAATGGAGGTATTTGTTTTGGATATTCGTGAATTTTCAACGAAGTTTGCAGAAGCAACAAAACACATGTCCGAAGAAGAACGCAACGCACTAATGAAAGTTTTTGAAGGCATTTCAAAGGACATTTCTCATAAAGAAACAACTAACAACATGCAACCACAAACCCAAACAGAGCAACAAGGAATTCCTGATGGGATGACTGAACGTTTAAAAAAGTTAAAGGAGAACTATTTTAAGTGGAAGCCAAGTATCAGCATCCATCGTGCTCGTGCAATCACCGAGATTGCTAAAGAAAACCCAGGTATGCCAAAAATTTTATTAAGAGCTAAAAGTTTCCGTCACAGCTGCGAAACAGCACCTTTAGTTATTCAAGATGATGAGCTAATCGTAGGAGCACCTTGTGGAGCTCCTAGAGCAGGCGCATTTTCACCAGATATTGCGTGGCGCTGGTTGGAAAATGAGTTAGATACAGTATCGACACGTCCACAAGATCCTTTCTATCTTTCTGAAGAAGATAAAAAAGAGTTACAAGAAGACATTTTCCCGTTTTGGAAAGGTCAATCTGTTGATGAGTACTGTGAAGATCAATACCGTGAAGCTGGACTTTGGGAGCTGTCAGGAGAGTCTTTTGTTTCAGATTGTTCCTACCATCAATTAAATGGCGGTGGCGACTCTAACCCAGGGTATGACGTAATTTTAATGAAAAAAGGCATGATTGACATCCAAAATGAAGCAAAAGCCAAGTTAGAAGAATTAGAATACGAAAACCCTGAAGATATTGAAAAAATCTACTTCTATAAATCAATTATAGATACAACCGAAGGTGTTATGGCTTACGCTAGACGCATGTCAGATTACGCAGCGGAGCTTGCAGCCAAAGAAACCAACCCTAAACGTAAAGCAGAGTTACAGAAAATATCAGAAATTAACAGAAAAGTACCAGCTCACAAACCAGAAACATTCTGGGAAGCAGTTCAAGCTGTATGGACCATTGAATCTCTACTTGTTGTAGAGGAGAACCAAACAGGTATGTCCATAGGTCGTGTTGACCAATACATGTACCCATTTTTTAAAGCTGATATTGAAAATGGAAGAATGACTGAGTGTGAAGCATTTGAACTAGCTGGTTGTATGCTAATTAAAATGTCTGAGATGATGTGGCTTACCAGTCAGGAAGCTTCAGAGTTTTTTGCAGGCTATCAACCTTTTGTTAATATGTGTGTTGGTGGTGTGACCAGAGAAGGACTTGATGCTACTAACGATTTAACTTATCTTCTAATGGATGCTGTAAGGCATGTTAAAATTTATCAACCTACGCTGGCTACCCGTATCCATAGCCAATCACCTAAAAAGTATCTAAAGAAAATTGTAGACGTTGTTCGCTCTGGGATGGGCTTTCCAGCTTGTCACTTCGACGATGTTCACATAAAGATGATGTTAGCAAAGGGTGTTTCTATAGAAGATGCTCGTGACTACTGTCTAATGGGCTGCGTTGAGCCACAAAAGTCAGGTCGCTTATACCAATGGACATCTACAGCTTATACTCAATGGCCTATCGCCATAGAACTAGCTATGAACAATGGAGTGCCACAGTGGTATGGCAAAAAAGTCACCCCGGACTTTGGTGACGTAGACCAGTACAAAACTTATGAAGAGTTTGACAACGCTGTTAAAGAGCAAATCAAATATATTACCAAACTAACCAGCGTGGCAACTGTGATCTCGCAACGAGTTCATAGAGACCTTGCTCCTAAGCCGCTAATGTCGATAATGTACGAAGGTTGTATGGAAAACGGCAAGGATGTATCCTCTGGCGGAGCTATGTATAACTTCGGTCCTGGAGTTGTCTGGAGTGGACTAGCCACATACGTAGATTCAATGGCTGCCATTAAAAAGCTTGTATTCGATGAGAAAAAATACACTCTAAAACAGTTAAACGAAGCTTTAAAAGCTGATTTTGCAGGCTGCGAACAACTTAGAAACGATTGCTTAAAAGCGCCAAAGTATGGTAACGACGAAGACTATGCAGATCTAATCGCTGCTGACCTAGTTAACTTTACAGAGACAGAACACCGTAAATTTAGAACACTTTACTCTGTGTTATGTCATGGTACCCTGTCTATCTCTAACAACACACCATTTGGTCAGCTAACCGGTGCCACTGCAAACGGTAGAAAAGCTTGGGCTCCACTATCTGATGGAATTAGTCCTTCCCAAGGGGCAGACTTTAAAGGACCTACAGCTATAATCAAATCTGTTTCCAAAATGGCGTGCGACAGCATGAACCTAGGTATGGTTCACAACTTCAAGCTAATGAGTGGGCTTTTAGATACCCCAGAAGGCGAACAAGGAATCATCACACTGCTACGTACCGCTAACATGTTAGGTGTTGGAGAAATGCAGTTTAACTATCTAGATAACGAAACTCTAATAGCAGCTCAGAAAAACCCTGAGCAATATAGAGACCTAATAGTTAGGGTTGCTGGATATAGTGCATTCTTTGTTGAGCTTTGTAAAGACGTGCAAGATGAAATAATCAGTAGAACTGTGCTTGACAAGTTTTAGAAATAATAAATAATGGTTTGGCTAGCCATCATAAACGGTTAGCCAAACCAAACTAAACGGGAGACTAGATATTATGCATAACAACGCTAGTACCAATCAAGAAAAAGCATGGATATTTAACACTCAAAAATACAATATGTATGATGGTCCTGGTATTAGGACGTTAGTGTTTTTTAAAGGCTGTCCCCTGAGGTGTAAGTGGTGTTCCAACCCCGAGGGATTAGAACAAAAACACCAAATCATGTATAAAAGTGACTTGTGTACAAACTGTGGTGCTTGTGTTTCAGCCTGTCCCGTTGGGATTCATTCTATCAACAACGAAGGCAAACACGAAATAAATCGCAACATTGACTGTATAGGCTGCCGCAAATGCATGGACAGTTGTATCGAAGATGCTATCTCTGTAGTAGGAGAGAAAAAAACCGTAGATGAGCTATTAGAAATCATAGAAGAAGACGAAGCATTTTACACTATTTCTGGCGGTGGTGTCACCTTAGGTGGTGGCGAAGCTCTAATGCAGCCAGAGTTTGCACAAAAGCTATTAAAGACCTGTAAACAGGAGGGCATAAATACAGCCGTTGAAACCTGTGGATATACAAAACCAGAATCAATTATGGAAGTTGCTAAGTTTACCGACTTATTCTTATATGACCTTAAACACATTGACCCAGATAAGCACTTCCAATATACAAACGTGAAAAACGAAGTTATTTTAGAAAACCTAAAATCCCTTCTAAACAACGGTCACAACGTAAAAGTAAGAATGCCGATGCTAAAAGGTGTAAACGATAGCGAATCTGAGATTCAAAGAGTTATAGACTTTTTAATGCCGTACCGTAACCATCAAAACTTTAAGGGAATCGATCTACTTCCTTATCACAAAATGGGTGTAAATAAATACAACCAGCTAGATATGGATTACCAGATTAAAGGTGAGCTAGCCTTAAGTGAACAAGAGCTAGACAAAATAGAGTCTTTAATTAGTAGATATGACTTTCCAGTTTCGATAATAAGGCATTAGAAATAAATTTTTAACAAAGATTGTGGGGAATTATTATGGGAGCTAATGGCGAAAATTCTATGCAAAGGGTTGTCCAAGAATCAGTACCTGGCAAACAAGTAACAATTGCCCATGTTATTGCTTCGCCAATGCAGGATATTTACGAACGCTTGGGGATTGATGACAAAGGGGCGATAGGAGTGCTAACTATCACACCTTATGAAGTGGCCATAATCGCAGCAGATATCGTAACAAAAAGTGCCGATGTACAAATTGGTTTTTTAGATAGGTTTACTGGATCGCTAATAATTACCGGAGATGTTCAATCGGTGGAAACAGCACTTCATTCAGTAAGTGAAACGCTACAGAATCTGCTAGGCTTTACCGTAGCCCCTATCACTAAGTCATGAGAAAAAAAAGAATCATGGTAGTAGGTCCTAGAAAAAGTGGCAAAACTACCCTAGTTAACGCCTTAAATGATTACAAGGGACCTCTTCGCAGAACTCAGGATGTAATATATGGAGAAAAAACCATAGATGTTCCTAGCTCTTATATCGAAAACGCAAGAATGTACAAATATATTATTGCCATGTCCCAAGATGCCTCTCACCTTATATTGCTAATTGATCAGTCTAACTGTCAAAACATATACCCACCTGGCTTTGCCAAACCATTTAAATGTCCTGTAATTGGTGTAATAACAAAAAGTGACTTGCAGCCTGAAAATGAAAGCCTGTGTTACAAGCAGTTTGAACAAATAGGTGTGAAAAAGCCCTATTTTAAGATTAGCTCTCCAGACTGCAACTCAATTGAGGAGCTAAAACAACACTTGTTTAACAAGGAAAGAAAAGGTGAACATTATGAAGTTTATAACCGAAAAGAAACTTAGAGATTTTTATATAAAGGACTCCTTGGACACCTTTGAACTAAGTGCTGGAGAAAGGCTTACACCAGGAGGACGTCAGTTTTTATTAGACCGGGGTATAAAAATAGTAGATCAATTTAGCAAAAGGAAGAAAAAAGCAAAACCAACGAAAAACGAAAAAACAGTTACAAAAACAAACCAAGATAAAATGTTGCACTTAAAGGTTAAGTCAGTCCAGGCGCTTTTTTTTCAAACAGCGCAAGAACTTTTAAATAAAGATGTTATTTTAGCTCAAAAAGTAATTGATTTAAGCAAACATCTACCACAGCTAAGTGATGACAAGGGAGACAAACCCCACTTATCCATTGATAACAAAGATTGTCCAGCAATTAACAAAGATAATTTTTCCGACCATCTAGGCGACTGTATTGAAATTACAGAGTTTCATATACAACTAGAAAAAGGCAGGGAGATTATCGCTCTTCACAGGCTACGTTGTGCCCTTAGGGAGCTAGAGCAATACGCTCTAGAGTTGTTTGAAAATGGCGAGCAAAAGCAAGGGGTTATATGCAGCATAAATCAAATAACAAACACCTTATCCCAAACCATATGTTCAATCGTAGGAGGTACAAAATGTCAAAGATAAAATCAAATTATGAGCACTGTGATCAGCTGGTACAAGATTTTGAAAAAGTGGTAGAAAAGCCGATAAAAAGTAAAACCTCTGTATATTACACAGGAGTAGACCTAGGAACAGCTTGTGTTGTTCTATCAGTATTAGATGAAAATTATAAACCAGTAGCAGGAGCTTATAGATACGCAGATGTAGTTCGCGACGGTATGGTTGTTGACTATATCGGGGCGATAAAAATTGTAAAAGAGCTTAAAGAGCAGCTAGAAGAAAAGCTAGATACAGAGCTAATCTACGCTGCTGCAGCAATCCCCCCAGGCACAGACGCTTTAGACTCAGGAGCAGTTAAAAACGTAGTGATGGGCGCCGGATTTGAGCTAACAAACGTACTAGACGAACCAACTGCAGCTAACAAGGTTTTAAATATAGAAAATGGAGCGGTAGTTGACATCGGCGGTGGCACAACGGGGATTACCATCTTAAAAAATGGAGAAGTCATTCATGTCGCAGACGACTCCACAGGCGGTACCCACTTCTCTTTAGTGGTTTCTGGTTCATACAAGATGAGCTTTCAAGAGGCAGAAGTTTACAAAAGAAAATCAGAAAATCACAAAGAGCTACTTCCAGTGTTAAGACCAGTTGTTGAAAAAATCGCCTCCATAATAAATGAACATGTTAAAGATTTCGACGTAAACGAGATATATTTAGTAGGTGGAACATGTCGGTTAACCGGCATTGAACAAATCATAGAAAAAAAGACAGGGATTACCACTCACAAACCCCAAAACCCAATGTTCGTAACTCCCTTAGGTATAGCTCTTAGCTGTACTCAAGAAGTCATAGAATAGGTGAGCGCTATGGAATTTAAAATTATTAAATCACCTTCAAAAGGAACCATAGAGATTCTGGCAAGTAGATTAGGCCAAAAAGATATCAACTCCCTAAACAGCTCAGATGCCATTGGACTAGTGCAAGGTAGAATGATAGACATGATTTGTGCAGCTGACATAGCGGAAAAATCAAACGGAGTTTTGGTTTCAGATATAAGAGGAAGTTGTCCACAAAACATGATAATGATAGCCATTTTTGGTGATACCGCCTCTGTCGAGTCAGCGGTTTCGGAAATTAAATGTAAAGTAGAAAAGGGGAAAATGATATGTTAACTGCTAAGTTAGTTGATAGTATATGGGCAACTAGAAAGGCAGATTCATTAAACGGTTTTAAATTCATGCAGGCAGAAGTAATTGGTGGCAGCACAACGGGACAACGTCTAGTTGTAGTGGACACCATCGGTGCCGGTATTGGAGATAAAGTTATTGTTTGTACAGGATCAGCAGCGCGAAAATTATTAGGCAACGATGAAATCCCAGTAGACGCAGCTGTTGTAGGTATAATCGATGAAGATTGCAACGTGTGATAATTGGCAGGGGGTATGTATATGAATCTTCTTGATAAGGTGCGAGAAGCTGGTGTCATCGGAGCAGGAGGAGCTGGTTTTCCCACCCATGTAAAACTTGAAACAAATGCTGACTACATTCTTTTAAACGCAGCTGAATGCGAACCGTTACTTCGTGTTGACCAACAACTTATGGAATTAAATACCGACGAAATACTGAAGGGATTCGAAGCAGCTGGAAGGTTTGTGGACGCAAAAAAAGCAATTATCGGAATAAAGGAAAAGCACAAAAGCGTAACTTCAAAGCTTCAAGAGCGAATAAGCGCATTGCAACTACAAGACTATATAGAAATCAAAAAGATGCCAGACTTTTACCCAGCCGGAGACGAGCAGGTACTAGTTTATGAGTTGACAAGTAGAATAGTGCCTGAAGGCGGCATACCCATCCAAGTAGGATGTGTGGTATTAAACTCCGAAACAGCGCTAAACATCTACAACGCTTCTCAGGGCACCTCAGTTACAGAAAAATATATTACAGTGACAGGTGATGTCCCCAACCCTCTAACAGTAAAGGTGCTAGTAGGAACTCCAATAATTGATGTGCTAAAGCTAAGCGGTATCGAAAAGTTTGATGACTATGCCGTAATTGACGGTGGACCTATGATGGGACCGATCTTAGAAAATCTTGATGGGTATGTAACCAAGAAACACAAAGGATTTGTGATTCTAAAAAAAGACCATCATTTAATAAGAAAGAAATCCTTAAACCTAGATACTGCAACAAAGGTTAACAAGTCTGCTTGTGAGCAGTGTCGTATGTGTACCGATATGTGTCCACGCTTTCTTCTTGGACATAGCATTGAGCCCCACAAAATGATGAGAGCTATAAACTACGCCATAACAGATATAGAAGGTCAAAAGTCTGCTCAGCTTTGTTGTCAATGTAACCTATGTGAACTGTTTTCCTGCCAAGCAGGCCTGTACCCTAAGCTAGCAAACTTACACTACAAAGAAATGCTAGCAAAGTTAGGCGTAAGATATAAAAGTTCAAAAACAGAGTTTAGCACTCGCGCAATGCGGGAATATCGCAGGTTACCAAGCAAGCGGCTTATCATAAGACTAGGCCTAAATAAATTTGATAAATCAGCTCCGCTTACAAATAGCGAGCTAACAGCAAAAACCGTGGCGATTTCAACAAGGCAACATGTAGGAGCTCCAGCAGAGCCAGTTGTCTCCGTAGGAGATAAAGTAGATGCTGGTCAAACAATAGGAAAACCACCTGAAAACAGCCTAGGAGCTTATATCCATGCAAGCATCGCTGGAGAAATTGTTAAGATAGAAAAAGATTTGATAGTAATAAGGGGTGACTAATATGCCAAAAGCCATAGGAATGGTTGAGTTTACAAGCATTGCAAAAGGGATGTACGTAGCAGATCAAATGGTCAAAGTCTCTAATGTAGAGATAGTTACATCTGGCTCTGCTTGTCCTGGCAAATACAATGTGATTGTTCATGGAGACGTAGCTTCAGTCAATGATTCAGTAGAACTTGGTGAAAGCTTAGCTGAAGAATATTTAGTTGATGCAATTATAATTCCTAATGTTGATTCAAAGATATTTCCTGCTTTAACAGGTGCAACAATGCCTGAAAGAGTTCAAGCTTTAGGAATTATAGAGTCGTTTTCTCAAGCAAATATGATTTATGCAGCTGATGCCATACTTAAGGTGGCAGATCTTGAGCCGATAGAAATTCGCTTAGGGAATGGTCTAGGTGGAAAATCATACTTTACATTCACAGGTGATGTGGCTGCGGTCCAAACTGGAATCGAAGCTGGCAAGGCAGCCTCTAAAGATCAAGGACTTCTCCTAAATGTAGAGGTAATACCTTCTCCATCTGAAGCTTTGGTAGCATCGTTATTTTAAAATAGATTGGGTGCTAATTCTTTCTAAGAAAGGAGTGAAAAGATGAAGAAGCTGATTCGTGCTAATGATGTGGAAGAAGCTGTGAGTAATGGTGTCAAAGAAATAGCTATAAAAACCAATACCATAATAACACCTTCCGCTAAAGACATAGCCCAAGCCAGTGGTGTAAAGTTTGTTACTCACACATCACAAAATAAAGAACTTACAAAGAGCGAATCTTCAAATTTCTGCCAAAACGGTTTAGACAGTGAAATGGTGTATAACGTATTTAAAACGCTGATGGAAAAAGGAATGTTAGAGGAGTTATTAAATTCCCTTTCGGCTCCTAAAAAGTTCACCTCAGAAAGCGTCAACGGTTTAAAAGTAATTCGTGGAAATACGGTAAAGTACGATACTGTAGACACTAACTGCCCTAACTCAAAGGTGTATTGTCAGGAGCTAATCAATAGCAATGAGTCTAACTTAAGTGCAGGATTTTTAAAGATTGAACAGTCAAAGTATGACTTAAAGGTAAAGCAACAAGAAATTAACCACGTAATCGAAGGCAGCGTAACAACAACCATTGATGGCAAGTCGCTAGCAGCAAATCCCGGTGATGTAATTTATATCCCATCTGGCTCACAAATTACTAGAGAATCTGATAACGCTAAGCTACTTTATGTCACCTATCCTGCTAGTAAATGCTAGAGTGAAGGAGGGTTAAAAATGCAAGCACTTGGATTTATCGAAACAAAAGGACTTATCATGGCCGTAGAAAGTGCGGACGCCATGGTAAAGGCAGCAAATGTGGAATTAGTAGAAAAAAATTATGTAGGAGGCGGCCTAGTTTATATCTCAGTATCTGGAGATGTAGGGGCAGTAAAGGCTGCGGTTGAGGCTGGAGTAGCATCTATTGAAAAAATAGATAAAAGCCTGCTTATCTCTCATCACGTAATACCTCGTCACCACGAAGAACTAAGTAACATAGTTGCCACAACAAAGAAAACACCAAAGCAAAAAAATGTTGTAGAGCCTAACCTTAAGAAAAAGGAACAAGCTAAAACTGAAGAAGTAACAAAGCCCCAAAAACCGGTAGACCCAAAACCAGAGCCCAAAGCTCAAAAATCTGAGGCTAAACCAAACACCCCAGAGTTGAAGTTGGACGGTTTAAACAAAGAAACAGTAGACAAAGCAGTGTCAGACCATGGCATCGATAAAGCTATCAAAGCTCTTACAAAAGTTAAGGTTCCAGAGCTTAGAAAGCTAGCTAGAGAGTACAAAGACTTTGGCATTATAGGCAGAAACATATCCAAAGCAAACAAGAAGCTGCTTACAAAGGAATTTAAAAAATACTACAGCAAAAATTAAATAATCTAACAATGGGGGGATAGACTTGCAAAATCTAGATAAAGACTTACGTTCGGTACAAGAAGCAAGGGATCTTGCCAAACGTGGTAAGATAGCTACAGATCAAATTGCCGAATTTACCGAAGAACAAATAGACAAGATCTTATGCAACATGGTTAAAGTTGCAAAAGAGAACGCAGTTCGACTAGCGCGCATGGCGGTAGAAGAAACTGGTTTTGGTAAAGTTGAAGATAAAACTTACAAAAACCATATGGCATCAGTGTTACTATATGAAGCTATAAAGGACATGAAAACAGTCGGTGTAATTAGCGAGGACCATAACAAGCAGGTGCTTGACATAGCTGAACCTATGGGACTACTAATGGGAATTGTTCCTTCAACTAACCCAACATCAACTGCTATCTATAAATCAATGATAGCGATAAAATCCAGAAATGGAATTGTGTTTTCTCCACACCCTGCAGCTCTTAAGTGCACAAAAGAAGCGGTAGACTTAATGCACAATGCAGCCGTAGAAGCTGGCGCTCCAGCTAACATTATCAGCACAATAGTAACACCATCTATCGAAGCAACAAATGAGCTGATGAAGCATGAGCATATTTCCATGATCATCGCAACTGGTGGTCCAGGTATGGTTAAGGCTTCATATAGCGCAGGCAAACCTGCTCTAGGTGTTGGCGCTGGTAACTCACCAGCATATATCGAAAGAACTGCCAACATCCCAAAAGCAGTAAGTAACATTCTAGCAAGTAAAACATTTGACTATGGCACGATCTGTTCATCGGAACAGTCAATTATCGTAGAAGAGTGTAACCAAGCAGCAGTAGTTGCAGAGCTAAAAAAACAAGGCGCATACTTTATGACAGCAGAAGAAACCAAGAAAGTTTGCGGTCTGTTATTTAGAAACGGTCACATCATGAACGCTAAATTTGTCGGCAGAAGCCCCCAAGTTATAGCGCAAGCTGCCCAAATTTCAATCCCTGAAAACACAAAAGTGTTAATCGGCGAGCAACAAGGTGTAGGAAAAGGTTACCCACTATCTTACGAAAAACTAACCTCAGTGTTAGCTTTCTATACAGTAAAAGATTGGGTTGAGGCGTGTGAACTCAGCATTGAGCTTTTACAAAATGGTATTGGACATACCATGAGTATTCACACAGAGGATAGAGACAAGGTTATGAAGTTTGCCTCAAAACCAGCATCTCGTATCCTAGTAAATACAGGTGGAACTCAAGGATCTACAGGTGGTAGCACCGGTCTTTTACCAGCGTTTACTCTAGGGTGCGGTACATGGGGTGGAAGCTCAACCTCTGAAAACGTAAGCCCTGAGCACCTAATTAACATCAAAAGAGTTGCATATGGAATAAAAGAATGTAGCACATTAGCTTCTAGCGATTCTAGCTTTAACTATCCTGAGCTTAATAACGTAGCAAAAAGTAGCAACTGTTTTGCTAGCCCATCAATAGATACCGACAATGAAAAGGTTCTAAAGCTAGTAAATGAGCTAGTAAATGCTATGAAGGGAGTTAGCTAAAATGGATAATCAAGAAGCTGTCTTAAAGCTATTAGAGGCAGTACAAGCGATGTCCAGCGGCAAGGAAGATAAAAGCTTAATTCCAGTTGGAGTTTCTAACCGTCATGTACACCTATCCCAAAAAGATATGGACGCTTTGTTTGGACAACGGTACCAACTGACCAAACTGAAAGATTTATCCCAGCCAGGACAATATGCTTGCAAAGAAACAGTTACCATCTGCGGACCTAAAGGGGCCATCGAAAAGGTTAGAATCTTAGGCCCAGCCCGCAAAAAAACTCAAGTAGAAGTGCTAGCCTCAGATGGCTTTAAGCTGGGGGTTACACCACAGATAAAGTTATCAGGAGACTTGCAAAACACAGATGGCATAACACTAGTTGGTCCGAAAGGATCAGTACAAATAGAAGAAGGCTTAATAGTAGCACAAAGGCATATTCACATGAGCTGTCAGGATGCACAAAACCTTGATGTTCAAGACGGTCAAATAGTGTCAATTGAGATTGAAGGTTTAAGAGGTGGCACTTATGATAATGTGGCCATCAGAGCAACCGAGAGTTCAGCGTTAGAGTGTCACTTAGACACAGAAGAAGCAAATTCTATGGGTATCAATTCTTTATCTAAAGTTAAAATAAAAAACAAAAATTTAGGAGGAATGTAAAATGAAGTACGATGCATTAGGAATGGTGGAGACTAAAGGTTTAGTAGGAGCAGTTGAGGCAGCAGACGCAATGGTGAAGGCAGCAAACGTATCACTAGTAGGTAAAGAGCAAATTGGAGCTGGACTAGTAACTGTTATGGTAAGAGGTGACGTTGGAGCTGTTAAAGCTGCAACTGATGCTGGAGCAGGAGCTGCAGAAAGAGTTGGAGAGCTAATCTCAGTTCACGTTATCCCACGCCCACACGGTGAAGTAGAAGCAATTCTTCCAGAGCAAAAAATCACAAAGGAATAATCAATTTTAAATAAGCTAATCTTTAATAACAAAACGGTGGAGATATAAACTCTGCCGTTTTGTTATGATATCCAAAGGTTTTTGCGTTTTAAAGCTCTACTATGTTAATGAACATTAAAAATGTGTTAAATTTTGAACATAATTTAGTAAAATTTGTTGCAATTTTAGGGAGAAGTATATAAACTGTTAGAGTTCAAAAAATGTAATAACAAGTTAGAAAATATGAGGAGGATATAAATGAAACTAAGAGGGAAGATACTAGCAACTATACTGACAGCGGTAATACTTGTTTTTCTAGTAATCACAGGAATAAACCTTGTTAGCTCAAGGACAGTTGCACAGCAGCAGGCTACGGAAGTAGCGGAGGCTGTAGCTGAAAACTACGCTTCAGAAATTCAAGAAACCCTAAACACAGCAAAAAATACAGCAAAGAACTTAAGTATAAATATAACTACTATGCTAAACAACGATATGGGCTGATAGGGATTTAGTTCTTCAAATGCTTCAATCAACTTTAGAGGAGTATCCACAATTAGGTGGGGCCTGGGCGGCATTTGAACCAGACGCCTTTGACGGTAAAGACCAAGACTTTGCCGGCGAGCAAAACCATGACAGCTCCGGAAGATTTATACCATATTGGTATCGAGATGGCAGCGATATAACTTATCAAACTATCGCAGATCTTGATGATGAAGAGGTAAACGACTACTATACAATCCCAATGGAAACACAAAGGGCATTTATTACAGAGCCAACAAGCTATGAAGTAGGTGGACAAGTCCTATCTATGACATCTCTTGTTATACCTATAGAAGTTGATGGAGAAGCAATCGGTGTTGTGGGAGTTGATATCAGCTTAGACTTTTTACATACCATGATTTCTGAAATAACAATCTTTGACGAAGGTTTTGGTAGAGTGCTTTCTAACCAGGGAGTGGTTGTAGCCCACCCTGATTCAGAAAGGGTAGGACAGGTAGCCGGAGAAATTCAATCGGGATCTGAAGAGGAGCGAGAAGCATACAGCACAGCCATCAGTCAAGGTTTATATCATTCTGACTTTGCCTACTCCGCCTCCGTAGACCAAGATGTCTTTAAGGCAATAGTGCCAATTAACATCGGGGAAACCGACACACCGTGGTCCTTTGGAACAGTAGTAACAGAAGAAGATATGTACAGCGAAGTAAATAGACAGGTTTTAATTTTAGTAGCTGTGATGCTTATCGGACTGATAGTGTTAGCTATTATAATATTTTTCATATCCGGATATATCACAAAACCGATAGCAGTGGTATCAGACTTTGCCCAGCACATGTCTAATTTAGACATAACAGCTAGCATGCCGGACAAATATCTTAAGCGAAAAGATGAGATAGGTACACTAGCCCAAGCATTTAAAAAACTAGGGGTTAACTTAGAACACATAATAAACGAAATGAAAAAATCATCCAAAAACTTAGCTGAATCATCAGACATGTTAAATGAGGTATCCCAGCAATCTAGCCAAGCATCTATGGAAGTTGCCAGCGCTATTGAAGGTATCGCAAACAGCACCTCAGAACAGGCTGTTCAAACCGAAAACGGAGTAAATAAAGCTCTTGACATAAGCAGCTTTATCCAGCAAATAGTAAACTACATCGAAGATCTTAAAAACAAATCAGATCAAGTAAATAATTTAGCAATAGAGGGCAGTCAGCTGATGGAAGGCTTAACAGAAAGCACACAAAGCAGTAAAAAATCCACTCAATTAATAGAAGAGAATATAAAGTCAACCGACACCAGCGTCGACAATATAGCTAAATCAAACATGATGATACAATCAATTGCAGAACAAACAAACCTACTAGCGCTAAACGCTGCCATAGAGGCTGCTAGAGCTGGGGAAGCCGGCAAAGGTTTTGCAGTAGTTGCCGACGAAATAAGAAAACTAGCAGAACAGTCCAACGAGTTTGCCACAGAGATAAACAGCGTTATTTCCGACCTTCAAGCAAAATCTCACGAGACAGTAACTAACATGGAAGTTGTAGTATCAGCTGTAAAAGAGCAAACCACCAGCACAGAAGAGACCGAACATAAATTTAAGGGTATCGCCAGCTCCATAAACGACATAAACCAAAATATCGAAGAGCTAAAAAGTGCAGGACAAAACATAAACGCAGAAAAAGAACAACTAGTAGAAACGCTACAAAACCTAGCAAACATAGGCGAAAGCAACTCAGCAGCATCTGAGGAAGTTTCCGCTTCCACAGAAGAACAATCTGCCACAATCCAAGAAGTGTCAGCATCAAGCGACCAGCTAAAAGGGTTAGTTGACACACTAAACAACCTAATAAGCAAATTTAAGATATAAAAATCAGCAGGCTGGGACATACCTAGCCAAAACAAATAAAAAAGGTTTCAGTCATCGATTTTTGATGATTGGAACCTTTTTTTACTAAATAACTTGACCAACTAAAGGAAAACACATATAAAAGCAATTGGCCGCGAAAACGTATAAATGTGCTTATTCTGCTTGGTCAAAGGGCATGGTCCAAATGTGCTAATTCTGTTTGGTCTGGAAATAAATGGTTTGGCAGGGCAGCACTACAGTGCTCCAGCAGAAGTCAACTGTGGTATAAAAACAAAATTACTACTAGCAATGGTTACATAATACCCTTTCCAACTTTCTGCTAACCAACTTTCCGCTGACCCTAAAGCAAACCAATAATAAACTTAAAAGCAATTGGCCGCGAAAACGTATAAATGTGCTAACTCTGCTTGGTAAAAGGGCATGTTCCAAATGTGCTAATTCTGCTTGGTCTGGAAATAAATGGTTTTGTAGGGGAGCACTACAGTGCTCCAGCAGAAGTCACTATGGTATAAAAACAATATTACTAATAGAAGTGGTTGCATAATACCCTTTTCAACTTTCTGCTAACCAACTTTCCGCTGACCCTACCCTAAAGCAGAACCAATAATAAACTTAAAAGCAAATTGGCCTCGAAAACGTATAAATGTGCTTATTCTGCTTGGTCAAAGGCATGTTCCGAATGTGCTAATTCTGCTTGGTCTGAAAAAAAATGGTTTTGTAGGGGAGCACTACAGTGCTCCAGCAGAAGTCACTGTGGTATAAAAACAATATTACTAATAGAAGTGGTTGCATAATACCCTTTTCAACTTTCTGCTAACCAACTTTCCGCTGACCCTACCCTAAAGCAGAACCAATAATAAACTTAAAAGCAAATTGGCCTCGAAAACGTATAAATGTGCTTATTCTGCTTGGTCAAAGGGCATGGTCCAAATGTGCTAATTCTGCTTGGTCTGGAAAGAATGTTTTTGTAGTGGAGCACTACAGTGCTCCAGCAGTAGTCACTATGGTATAAAAATAAAGTTACTACTAGCGTGGTTACATAATACTCTTTCCAACGCCGCCCTTATGGGCTAGATTCTTCGCGTGGGTCATTTTGACACTTTTCTCCATAAAATCAACAATTAGCAGGTAAAATAATGTAATATGTCGAATTTTATAATATTACACTTTTGTAACTTTATAACTAAAAAGGGGAGCTGAAAATGACCAAAAATTATCTAGAAAACTATGGAGAGTTAGTAGTGCGCACTACCATTAGGCTATGCGCCATAGCGTGCATTTTTTTAGGCCTTCAATATGGTCTTACTATGGACTATACTGTACCTAACTTAGCAATGTTGGCTATAAGTGTATCTTTAGTAGCGCTATTTCTTTACTTTAATGCAGCTAAAAAGTTTTCCGAAAAACACGCACGAATAGTTTTAGCAGTATTTTCTATCGCCTGGCTATACTCTGCATTAATAGGTACAATTATATCCCTATTCTTAATAATACCTGTACTAGTCTTACTATCTTTATATCCACAAAAAAAGTTTAGGTGGGAGATTTTTATATGCCTACTTGTGGGCTATATTGTTATACTAGCTTATAATCTCCTTGGGTATAGTGATGTCTTAGACACAGCCACCGCAATTGGTGTTGGATTTTTCTATCTTACCATAGGTTATGCGCTAAATGAGATTACCGGCATAATTAACAAACTAAGTTTAGATATAGACCAAAACGAAAAACAAATAGTAGAAAGCAAAAGTCAAATGGAAACACAGCTTCAAGAAATAGAAAATGTGCAACAAGAAACAACAAAATACATAAATGAAATAATTCCTTCCTTAAAAGAAACAGTAGATGCTACACAAGAGATAACTAAAAGCATCGATGAGCATACCCAATCAGTAGAAAGCTCATCAGAAAAAGGTAGCCAGTCTATAGATTACGTTTCTAAAGTAAATAAAAGCTCTGAAATATTAGAGTCAAAGCTAAAAGACGTATCCCAAGCAAAACAAGGGGGCGAAAAAGGTCTAAATTCCTTATCTAGAACCGCCACCAAAAGTGTAAAAGTAAAAGACAACATGTTAAACGTAGCCAAACTAACCGACGAAAAAGCAACCAAGATAACCGAAGTTTTAAATAGCATAAAAAGCATAGCAGCCCAAACCCAGATTCTATCCCTTAACGCCTCCATCGAAGCAGCAAGGGCCGGCGAGCATGGCAAAGGCTTTTCGGTGGTAGCCGATGAAGTTGGCAAGCTAGCTGAACAAACTTCCAAATATGTTGTTGATATAGAAGCTATAACCGAAGAGTTAAACAGCAGTACCACAGAAGTAAACAAAGCAGCTAAAGCCTTAAATGCAATTGTAAACGGACAAGGCAAGCTAATCAAAGAAGTAATCGCAGACTTTCAAAATATCGACAACAGCGTGCAAGAGTCCCTAAGCGAAATGAACATAGTAGGCGAAGACTTAACAGCAGTAAAAGAAAACATAGAACATCTAAACTCTCAGTTAGAATCTATGTCTGCAGTATCCCAACAAATTGCAGCCAGCTCCCAGCAATCACTGAGCTCACTACAAGAACAATTCACATCAATGGAAAAAATCCAAACAAAAGTAAACGAACTAGGGAAGAACAGTAGTTAAGCAGTAGTTGAACGGTAGTTGAACAATCGTTGAATCATCGCTCACCAATGGGCCAAAGGAGCTAATCCTAATGATAAAACTCGTTGCCATAGACTTAGATGGCACTTTGCTAAACGACAGCGGAGAAATTCATCCAAAAGATAGCGAAAAAATTCAAAAGCTAATATCCAACGGGGTTTATGTTGTTCTTGCCACCGGCCGCACATTTAAATCTGCCCAGTATATTGCCAAACAACTAAACTTAAATGTACCGATAATAACATATAACGGAGGGTTGATAAAGGACACCATCTCACAGAGAGTCATCCACTGCTCAAAAATAAACTTAGACACAGCAAAAGAAATCTTAAAGCTAGCCGAGCATCAACAAGTATATGCCCGCGCCTATGTAGATGACGTGCTGTGGGAACAAAAAGAAAACACAGACGCCAAACACTACGCCAAAAAACACAGAATTAGCTACAAGATAAAAGGCAAGCTAAGCCAAACCTTAGACAAAGATCCATATATACTGCTATTTAAAGACAGAGAAAACCCCTCTAAAATCTATAACCTAACCAATAAACTAAAAGAGCTAAACAAAGTAACAGTTACATCATCAACACCGGACTCAGTAGAGGTAATGAGCAAGGAAACCTCCAAAGCCCATGCCCTTAAAATAATATGTAAAAAACTAAATATCCCAAAAGAAAAAACACTAGCCATCGGTAATAGCTTAAACGACTACGATATGCTATCATGGGCAGGCACAGGAGTGGCCATGCAAAACTCAGATCAAGCACTACTTAAAATATGGGACAAAGTATCAAAGCATACAAATAACCAAGCGGGAGTATCCCGTATAATAGAAGAGTTTATTAACTTTTAAACTATAAAAAGTGGCCGTCTCAAAACAGGGGTCTTTCCCTGAAGAGACAGCCACTTTTTTCTATTTTCTAATCTTAACTACTACTCCAATAATAGCAGCGATAACAACAATCACTAAAGCCATAACCCAATTAAAACCGCCCTGAGAATCTTCACTATCTTCATCTACAGAGATAATCCCAACCTCGGCATCCTCATCATCAGCACTTACTGGTTCATTACTTTCTTCTTGCTCATCATCAGAGCTAACCGGTTCATCAGGGTTCTCCACCTCATCAGGCTGAGGCTCATCAAAATCAGCTTCATCATCTTCGCCATTTTCTGAGTCCACCGTAAGCGTCCTTACAATTCCTTTTTCGTTTTCCTTTTCCCGATAACGTTCTATAACCTTTTCATCCACAAACTCAAAAGTTTTGGCATCAACATAAATTCCCTGTACTTCACCGCCATCGACAGTAAATGTTGCCTTATAAAATCTATCCTCAGTAATAGCAGGGAAATCCACAACCCAGGCTTCCCGAGTTACAACCTCCCCGTCAAACTTCTCCTGCAATACACCATCTATTCTTTCCATAGCTTCGTCATCCGCCATTTCTATAGCAGCAAAAGCAGTAAAACTAAAAACTAAAACCAATACCAAACTAAAAATAAAACTTCGTTTAAACATTTAATCACCCCTAAAGTTAGTTATTTACCCCTAAGACGATAAAATCAAAAAAAAGTTCCACCAAAACTGCAAATTTCATTCTTTTTTTATACCAGCAGGTCACTTTGTATGTTTTTGATATACATAAAAAACTTTTACAAAGTACTGCTTGCAATATAAGCTAGTTAAAGATATGATTAGACTACAAAGATATTTATAACTTAAAATATTAAGCCGTAGCCAGTTTTCCGCAGGTAAATTCCCACGTAAATTGAAGCCTCACTTTGTTACTATATCTGCTTTTATGCAGATTTTTTTATAAAAACTAAGGTGATTATCGGTGCTAAATATTTAAGAATAAAAACAAGGAGGTTTAAGACAATGCTCTTAAACTATAAAAAGAACGTAAAAAACATCTTAGCAGGAAAACAGCCAAAAGTGAAGCAAGAGGAGTTAAAAGAACTACAAAATAAGTTGACACAACTAAACGAATTACAAGATAATATTATGGCATACACCTTAAAAGTAATTGAACTGAGCTCTTTTTTAGGAAACGTAGAAGTGGACATGGAACATCTATCTGGTAATTTACTAAATCTAATGAATCAGCTGACCACACAAACAGACAAAACAGTGGCTTTTTCTCAAGAATCTAATGCATCAATGACAGAAATTGACAAAGCGTTAGATGAGAATGTTCAAACCGCAGAATTAATTTTAAAAAGTATAGAAGGTGTAGTGGATAACAACAAGAAAAACGAAGAAAACCTTAGTAAGATGGGGACCGTTTGTAACAAAGTGACATCTGAAAACTTAGAGGTAAATAAAAACCTAAAAACCCTATTAGATGAGGTAAAAAAAATAAACGACATAATAGTAGTGATAGAAAATGTAGCAGATCAAACAAACCTACTGGCGCTAAACGCAAGCATAGAAGCTGCTAGGGCAGGGGAAGCAGGCAAGGGATTTTCTGTAGTATCAGAAGAGATCCGAAAACTTGCGGAAAATACCAAAGAACACCTGGCTAAATTTCAGGCATTTAAAGACGAGATAGAAAAAACCTCAGAAAACAGTATAGAAAGCATAGAAAGAACCAACAAATCAATGAAAGAGATACCAGAAGTGTCAAACTCTATCAAATCAATAATAGATAATAACTTTAAATCGATGCAAAAAGTTCAAGAAGATATGGAAATGTTTATGGCATCTTTTGAACAAATTAGTAGCTCCACTACCGAAGTAAGTAGCGCCGTAGACACCTTAACCAGCGAGACTGAAGAAATGTCTAAGCTTATATCAGTAATAGATGGGAATGTAGAGAAGGTTAGCAAAATCAAAGAAACCGTACATAAAAATGACACACAATTTATTGAACTAAACACAAAATACTACGAAAGATTCCTAGAATCTGAAAGTAGCATATCGTCACAGCAGCTTATTAACATTTTGGAAAATGCTAAAAACCACCATAGAACTTGGATGAAAACATTAAAACATATGATTGATGCAAAACAAGTAATGCCACTTCAAATTGACAGCACTCGTTGCCAATTTGGCCACTTTTATAACTCCTTAAAAATTGAAGACCCTAAAATCAAAAAACTTTGGGAAAAAATTGATGATATCCATAACAGCCTACACCAAACAGGTGGAGTAGTAATAGAGTTGATAAATTCAAACGAGCATAAAAAAGCAGAGGAAAAATATTATGCCACAAAAACAAAATCTGAGGAAATGTTCAAACTGCTAGACCAAATAGTTGAAGTTAAAAGTTAATAAAAAGATAGGGCTGACTTAACATTAAAAGTTAGCCCTATCTTTTTAGATTTTATCATCGTGAAAAAAATAAAAAACTGTAAGCGCCAGCTGACAGCCGGCAAAAACCATAACTGATGTCATAATAAAAGCTTAGATTTTAGCAAAATCATTGTGAATCTTCCCATCTTTTATCTCAATAATTCGGTCGGTTTTCTCTGCAATCCGCTGATCATGAGTGATAATTACAAAAGTAGTTTTTAAGCTGCGGTTTAGTTCCCTTAACATTTCGTAGACTTTTTCGCTGGTGTCGGAATCAAGATTTCCCGTCGGTTCATCGGCCAAAACTATCTTAGGGCTATTAATAAGCGCTCGAGCAATAGCAGTTCGTTGTTGTTGCCCACCGGACATATTGCCCGCCAAATTATTTTTCACATCAGAAAGACCCACAAGGTCTAAAAGCTCATGAGCTCTTTTCTTTAACTTTTGATCAAAACCGTTACTTTTAATAAAATGAGGCATCAAGACATTTTCCAATGCGGTAAACTCTGGCAATAGATAATGAAACTGAAATATAAACCCCAAAGATTTATTGCGCAGCAAGGCAAGCTCTTTAGATTTTAACATAATGGTATCCACACCATCTATAAACACCTCACCAGAAGAAGGCTTATCTAGCGTCCCCATTATATTAAGTAAAGTACTCTTTCCGCTTCCAGACTGTCCGATAATCCCGTTAAAGGACTCCTTTTTTATACTCAAATCTAAACTATACAAAACCTTGGTTTTAACAACCTTACCATATACCTTATCTATGTTTTTTAGCTCGATAATATTATCCATTTCTAATCACCTCAATCGGAGAAAGACTCTTAGATTTTAAAGCAGGTACTAACGATGCAACCATCGAAGCCAAAATAGCTATCATGCCAGAAAATCCTATAAAATAAGGGTTTAGCACGATAGGCACAACCGGTGTCCCATCTGGGTTTAAAGCAAAAGTAGAAAAACCATATAATAAACCTATACCTAATAAAATCCCCAGCAAACCACCGGCTAAACCTAGCAAAAAACCCTGGAAAAGGAAAATATAGCTAGCAGTTTGATCATTAATACCCATAGCTTTTAAAATACCCAGCTGCTTAGATTTTTGCAAAACAGTTATAGCCAGTACACTGGCAATTCCTAGCACAACAGATATAATAACGAAAAACTGGATCATAAAACTAGAGGTGCTTTGCCCCGCTAGGCCAGTTAACAGCTGTTGATTCTCTTTTTGCCAATTAGTGACTGTAGCAGCTTTTCCTTTCAATAGCTCACCAACCTGTGTAGCTTTTTCATCTGCTAAAAATGGGTCCTTTAGCTGAGCTTCTATAACACTTACCTCATCATCCTCAAACCCTAAAAAAGCTTGGACATCCTCTAAAGTAGCAAAAACCCAACTAGCGTTAATGTTTTCCACCTTAAAGTCAAAAAAACCTACTATGGTAAACATCTTATCCCCTTTTCCCGGCACAAATAAGGAGATTTCATCATTTATTTTGGCATCTAACTCATCAGCTAGGGTTTCTCCAATCAAAACCTCATACCTATCTTTAGGCACACCTCCATCGGTTATAAGAGGTACTATATCATAGATGAAGTTATCATCTATCGAGCTTACACCTTTTAGCACAACTGACATCTGTAACTCGTCAGATGCCAAAAAAGCACCTTGATTTATAGTTTTAGAAACTCCCGTAACATCATTAAAGTCTTTAGTCAACATATCAACATAGCTATCACTGTTTTTTAGCGGCTTATTTTGGTCGCTAGCTGAAATACTCACATGCGCAGCACGACCTATGGTTGCATCTATTAAACTTGTTTGCAACCCTTCTATTAGAGACCCGATAAAAATCTGAACAGAAATGCCTATGGCAATACCTAAAACAATTAGCAACGTCTGTGACTTATTAGACAACAAAAAGCGGGCAGCTATTTTAAACGAAAGCCTCATAGAACATTCTCCTTTACTTTTTTTAACTCTTTTAAAGAAAAAATATAATAATCAGCTAAGATTTGGTCTTTAACCTGAGAGGAATACTTGACTCCATAGCCCCCGACAACAAAGATAGGAGGGATTACACCTTGCATTAAACACGCCTCTTTCACATCAGCAATAAAATCTCGAAGTTTATGCAGGTGATAATAATTTGTGACACTTATGCACACCAAATTAGGCCTAAATGCTAACACAGCATCTAACGCCTCCTTACGCGGCGTATTTGCTCCGATAAAATTGGCATCAACCCCTAAACTAATTAAAAAATCTGTCACAATCCGCGCCCCAAGCTCGTGATACTCACCTTCTAGACAAAAACTAACGGCGCTACCATGTAACCCCTTAGCCTCACCTTGTTTAACAGCACAAGGATAACATAGCTCCACGCAGGTTCTAACCACCTGCGTTCGAAAATGCTCCTCCCATATAGGGATTTTTTGCGTTTTATGATTTGAGGCGATACCTTGAAGGCAGCTGCTAAAAACATCGGTATAAAGCCTTTCCAAACAAACATCACCACTTTTTAAATAATCAATGATAACATCAACAGCCCCTTGCTTATCCTTGCGCAAAAGAGCATCATTAAACTCACCATACAATTGACTTAGATCGCAATGGAAATTCTCCTTTGACATACTCCAATCCCCCTTTTTATGGAAAAAGTATCCTTAGATATATTTTGTTAATTATATCATAACCTAACAAAAACTGTGACTAAGAAGTTACATAAACTAAGGAAGATATAAAAATAGATTGACATAAAGGAAAAACGATAATACTATAATAGTGCACTAGATACATAGCGCACTGCAGCAACAAAGGCGCTTGTTGGGAGGTGAAAAATTGAATTTTGATAGTTCTAGGCCAATATACTTACAGATTATAGATTATATAAAAGCACAGATTATCAAAGGCGAGCTAAAAGCAGGTGATAAAATCCTATCTCAACGGGAGCTAGCCCAAAAACTTAAAGTAAACCCCAACACAGTACAACGAGCTTATAGAGAGATGGAAAACTATAACCTTACAGAAACTCTAAGAGGCCAGGGAACATTTATAGTCGCTAGTAAAGATCTAAAGTCACAGCTTAAAAAAGAAATGGCAGAAGATATACTAAAAAGGTTTTTTATGGAAGTAGAATCTTTAGGATATAAAGACGAAGAAATTTTAGACTTGGTTAAACAATACCAAAGGCAAAAATGGGAGGGTTTTAAATGATAGAACTAAAAGAAGTAACAAAAAAGTTTGGCAAAAAAAAGGCGCTAGATAATGTAACAACAAAAATTAACAAAGGAAAAATAACAGGGCTATTAGGCCCTAACGGCTCAGGAAAATCTACGATGCTAAAGCTTATTACCGACTTAAACAAACCTAGCTCTGGAAAGATACTAATAGATGGAGAAGAAATAGGAATAAAATCCAAAAGCAGAATTTCCTACCTGCCCGAGATAGACCACTTCTATCCTTGGATGAAAATTTCTGACGCCAAAAAGTTTGTCAAAACATTTTATAGCGACTGGCAGGAAGAAAGATACCAAGAACTTTTGCAGTTTTTAGAACTGGAGGAATCCATGAAAATTGATAAAATATCCAAAGGGATGAGAGCCAAGGCTAAACTTCTACTATCCTTTTCAAGAAAAGCGGATATAGTTTTGCTAGACGAACCTTTATCAGGGATAGACATATTCACTCGCGAAAAAATCATAGAGACAATAATAAAAGATTACAGAGCAGGGGAACAATCCATAATCATAACAACCCACGAAATAAAGGAAGTAGAAAATGTCATGGATGAGGCACTTTTTTTAAAAAATGGCAAAATAGCCCTACAAGGTGAAATTGAAAATCTAAAAGAAGAAAAAAACTTATCGTTGGTGGATTTAATGAGGGAGGTATACGGTAATGGAAAACAGTAACTTTAAAAAACTAATGATGCTTTTTAAAAAAGACTTAATGAACCTAAAGTTTGAAAGCTTGATCTTATTAGGATTGATCGTAGTTGGCTATAGTCTGATTATATTTAGAGTACAGGCTACAGACGATATGCTAAAAGCTGCAGTTATAGGCAACCTTAGCTTTTTGATATTTTTTGGAACTCTTTTAATAATTTTTATACGCTCCTTTAGTTTGGTCTCAAACGAATGGAAAAATAAAACCCTTTATATGATAATGCCGCTACCTGTTAAAGGTAAAACCATATTTTTATCTAAAATCATGGCTATAACCACCCAAACAATAGTGATAAGCGGAATAAGTATGGCATTTTTAATAGCTGTTTGGACGACAATCATTGGGCTAGGCGAAGTTCAGCAAGCTTTAAACACACTAATGGTAAATAGCAGTGAACTTATCAGCGAGTACAAAGGCGAGATAATTAAAGTAATTATTTTAGGATTTTTCTCATTTATAAGTTTAATTGTTACTGTGTTTTTTAGCAGTGTTGTGGGAAGAATGTTCAAAAAAATGTCTGGACTTATAACCTTTATAACCTTTTTACTCACAAATTACGCTATATCTAAAATAACCAGTATAACACATAGATTAATAGGAATTGAAACTAGCATTCAAACCAGCACAGCTTTTGACACCGTAGAAGCTAGCGTAGAAGTTTTCTCAATACAGCAGTTTTGGTTTTACAACATAACTACAGTAATTATTACCTTGGCACTGTTTTTTGCCACAACTTACCTTTACGACCAAAAAGTAGAGCTTTAAAGAACCCCCGCTTACAAACCTTTATCTTGAACACTCAATTCAAAAATTATAGATTAAGGCAATAGTTGTAAGCGGGACAGCAGCAAATAAAGGCCCGGCTGGCTTATCTAACAGTCAGTGGGGCCCCCTAAAAGCTCTCACTTACTCAACCTAATCACTCCACTCTAGTAATATTTGACAACGTTACCAAAGTGAAATATACTTGTAAAATGTGAAAAATATATTAACCTCATCGATATAGCATAGGAGTGATAACCTTGAATATCCGCATAAAGCTTGTAGTTCTACCATTGTTGATAGTTCTAACAGTAATATTCAGTCTTAATTTTTTCTCAAATCGAGTGCTAAGGCAGAGCCTAATTGAGGAGATGAGAACAGAAGGAGTGAATCTTTCTGGGCAAATAATAAGTAGAATAGCAGATAATTACAACGCACTAGAAGCTACAGAAGAAAACATAGAAGAACAAATCACCACCTTAGCTCAATTTATATCAGCAGCTGATATAAAAGATAACCAAACCCTTACAGCTATTGCCGAAAGGTCAGAGGTAGCGGAAATCAACATTTACCAAAACGGAGAAATAGCTTACTCTTCGCATTCAAACAACATAGGACATACCCCAAAAGAAGATCAACCTATACATAGCTTTCTCACAGATGGACGTCGTGCTTTAATGGAAGATTTCACCCAAGACAGCTCTGGTAACCTTGTAAAATACGGAGCTATAAACACACAAGACTCCATTATACAAGTTGGAATAAAAGCAGAGGCATACCAAAACCTCTCCCAAGAGATGGGCTATAACCCGATACTTGAGGGACTAATTTTAGAAGAAGGTATAACATACGCCACACTAGTGGATGAGCATAACAAATCAATTGCTTCAGCAGGGATAGACCTTGCAGAAAACGAGCTCGACAAGAGCATTTTAAGCGTTGCACTAGACGAAGATGGAGCAACTAACGACTGGCATTATGAGCAGCAGGATATAGAGATATTTGAAGTTATTCAGCCCCTATATGTAGAAGGATATAGCCAGATGCATGACGACGAGCTAGCTGGATTATTGCGTATAGGATTTTCTACAGAAGGCATAAACCAGACTATTGGCGAAACAATTTTGCAGGTAAGCTTAATAGGAGCTATAGCTTTTATAATCTTAGCTACAACACTTACGCTAATTACTTTTAGCATCACATCACCTCTAAAAATCGTTACCGACAACATAGAAAAGCTGTCCAACTATGACTTAAACTCTATTGAAAATAGTAAAATAAAAAAATACGTTAAAAGAAAAGATGAAATAGGCACTATCGCAAACTCGCTCACAAAAATGAACTCAAACCTTAAGACTTTGATAAAAGGAATTGCCAATAACTCACAAGGGATAGCTGCTTCATCTGAAGAGCTAACTGCCACAACCCAGCAGTCAGCCAGCTCAGCAGAAGAAATAACTAAAACAGTTGAAGAAATTGCCAGCGGGGCAACAGGACAAGCTGAAGATGCGGAAAAAGGCACAGTGGAAGTTGAGCAGCTAAACAATCTTATAGAAACAAACCAGCAGCTAGTTAGCAGCCTAAGTCAAGCTATAGAAGATATAGACAAGCTCAAAGATGAGAGCACCACCACTTTAGATGAACTGTTGGCAAATACACAGCAAAACAACCAAGCTTCAAACCTAGTGTATGACAACATCTTAAACACCAATGAAAGCACAGAAAAGATTGAAAGCTCCAGCGAACTAATCAAAGAAGTCGCAGATCAAACCAACCTACTTGCACTAAACGCTGCTATAGAAGCAGCAAGAGCGGGAGAAGCTGGCAAAGGCTTTGCAGTGGTAGCCGACGAAATAAGAAAGCTAGCAGAAAGATCTAATGAGTCAGCTACAGAAATATCGCAAATAATAACAGAGCTAAATACTAGAAGCCAAAACTCAGTGGAAGCCATGCATAAAGTGCAACAAGCCATCGAAAACCAAACAAGTAGCGTTCAATCAACAAACCAAAACTTTAACCAAATAAACGAAAAAGTAGAAACAGCTAAAAAGCATCTAAAACAAGTAGAAACATCCGGCAACACCATGAACGATAAAAAAGAACAACTAATAAAAATAATACGCAATCTAGCCCAAATTTCTGAACAAAATGCAGCAGGAAGCCAACAGATAACAGCATCTATAGAAGGGCAGACAGAAGCAATCAAAGAAATATCAAAGGCCAGCGAAGAACTAGCAAAAATATCAGAAAAAATGAGCCAAGACATAAATAAATTTAAGTATTAAAATATACCTCAAATGCTATTGCCTTCACTACCCTTAATTAAGGCAATCAAATCCCCCTTATGTTAGATAGTAGACACTATCTAACATAAGGGGGATTTTAATTTTGGCTAACCTGATATTTACTTAGAAAAATTTCTTGCTATTTATGTCACGCCGTGATATACTCGCATCATATACTATCACAACGTGACATATATATTATCGGAGGTGACATAAATGAATATCGACAAAATACTAAAAACATACCTGCCTATGACAGAGACAGCCTTCTATATATTGCTATCCCTTAAAGAGCCACGTCATGGATATGGCATAGTAAAACACGTAGAAAAACTTACAAACTCAAGGATTCGACTAGGTTCTGGCACAGTCTACGGAACATTAACTAAAATGCAGCGAGACGGTATTATCACAGTTTACGCCGATGAAAAACGCAAAACCATCTATGAAATAACAGACGTCGGCAAAAGCCTTATCCTAGAGGAAATCAAAAGGATAAAAGAGTTATACAAAAATGCCACAGAAAGCGAGGAAGACTTCAATGATTAAAAAAGTCTTTAAACCCTTATGGAGTGTTAACGTACAAAAAACAGAAAAATGGCTATCAAATATGTCTGCCAAAGGCTACCACCTTGAAGAAATTAACCTACTAACTCGTAAATTTACCTTTAAATCAGGCGCCCCCAAAAAGCTTACCTACCGCATCGGCTATCAAAGAGGAGGACATATAATGCCTACGGCATTAAAACAAGATGGTTGGGTAGAGGTAATTTCCCAAAAAAGCTGGTATATAATAGCCAACGAAAAAGAAGATTCTAAGATAAAAAGATCTCCAGTACGCTTTGGACTATATAAAAGAAACAGCTTGATGCTGACAATTTGCGCTGCATTTTTAATTTACGGCACTTTAAACCTAGTTTTTCAGCTATCTCTTTTCGGGTTAGTTTATTTTGCAGAAGTACCGGTTACCATAGTTAAAAGTCCTCTTTGGATACTAACCTTCATTTTTTGGTCAGCAGCAATTGTCTTTTGGTGCAGTATAATTTACTCAACATTTGCCTTAATTAAATCCAATAAAAACCTTCAGCTAAATAACGTAGAGCAAACCTACTTTGAAGAGCCTAAAGATAGCAAAAACCCAGTTATAAAAAAACGCTTTATTCTGTGGTGGATTTATCCAGACAAGTTAGAAAAATGGCTTGAAAACATGGAAAGACAAGGATACAACCTACACCGCATAGGAAAAAAAGGCATAACCTACTGGTTCGAAAAAGGCAGCCCACGCAAAATAAAGTACTGCATAGACTTTCAACGTCGCCTAGACCTAGGATACTATGACATACACAAAGAAAATGGATGGAATCTAGTATTTACAAGAAAAAACTATCCCGGAACATGGTCACTTTGGGCGCAACAGTACAAAGAAACTTTGCCCCAATTCTACAGCGAAAAATCCGATGCCATAAAACACGCCAAAAATGTATTAAAAGTTAACTTTCAGTGGCCCCTACTTTTACCATTAGCAGTCCTCATACCCTCAACCTTTAACCAAATACAGCAAGGAATAACCACAATAGACATAATAAGCACCATCATCATTGCAATTATAATAATACAGCTAACTCTACTGACCACACTATCACTCTGCTACTACAGAAGAGTAAAAAAGAGTATAAGCCAATAAAAGAAGGCCCGCTTACAAAACAAAAGCGGGCCTTTTTTTGTATTAGTAGCCCCACTCAGCCTCTATGTAATTTTTGCATTTGTAGAGGAGCACTACAGTGCTCCAGCAGAACTGATTGAGATAATCCACTCAAAGTAACTCATCCAACAATCCTAGGGCAACCATTTCCTGTTATACGAGATTTGTCCTATTATGTAACTAATTTCGTTATCTTTACCGGGGGGAAAATAAGCCTGTATTTATACAGTTTAACTCTACTGACCACACTATCGCTCTGCTACTACAGAAAAAATACAAAAGGGCATAAGCTGACGGCAAACAACACATAACATGAAAATTTTAACATTTACTTTTTAAAGGTGTTTTAAGAAAAATGTCGAATATTGTAATTGATAGGACCTAAGTCCCAAATTGTCTTTATTCATTCTTATTTAATATAACCTCATCGCTTAGCAAAATAGGTTAAAAATCAAGCTAAGACTAGGACCTACTATTTAGATGCACTATCAAAAGGAGGAATTTAAATGAACAGTATTAAAACTAGGCTTATAATTCTTATATCGTTATGTACATTGATAGCAGCAATAATACCTGTAACACTAGGTTTTATTAGCAGTGATAATGTCACAAGAACTGTGATGGATGTAACAAGTGAAGATAGGCTAAGTAGCACAATTAACTTACTTGAAGACAGGATAAAAAATGAGATGGGAGACCTTAGCTTAGATAGCGGTCAATTGGTAACTGAAGACGGCCATCAAATAACAGATCAGCACGACGTTTTGTTAGACTTTGCAAAAAGATCGGGAACAGAGGTTACTATTTTTAAGCGTTCAGGCGGTAACTTTGTAAGAGTTTTAACCAGCATCACCGATGAAAAAGGAGACTACGTCGTAGGAACAGAACTTGAACATGATCATATACATAAAGAAGTCATCGAAGGTAATAACTACATTGGTGAAGCAAATATATTAGATGAAGCTTTTATTACCAAATATGTACCCATAACAGATGGCAATAATGAAGTAATAGGACTATACTTTACAGGCATGTCGGTAAATGATGTTAATAACTTAATAGGGAGCATAAGAGACCAAGGAGTTTTAGTGGTTGCAATCGTGACTATCGTAATAATTGTTCTAAGCCTTATAGCTAGTTATCTTATTGGGGCAGGTACAACCAAACCTATCATAAATATAACCAACAGACTAGAAAGGTTAGCATCATTAGATTTTACCGATGAAGAACATAGTAATATCGACAAGTATACAAAAAGAAAAGATGAAATAGGAACAATGGCTAGTGCCTATAACATTATGAAAAAAGAAGTATCAGCCCTTATAAAAGCAAGCTCAAACTTTTCAGAACAGCTGGCAGCCTCCGCAGAGGAGCTTTCTGCCACCAGCGAAGAATTCTCAAAGTCATCGGAAGAAGTCGCTAAATCAGTGGAAGAAATAGCAAAGGGAGCAACTTCTCAAGCACAAGTAACGGAAAAAGGCACAGCAAACATAAATGACCTTGGTACGTGTATAGAAACAAACCAAGATAACGTCGATAAACTTAACATCTATACTAAAGAAATAGATAGCATAAAAAATGACAGTAGCGGTATAGTAAATAACCTAACGCAAAAAAACAAGCAGACCAATGATGCAATCGTAACAATAAATGACAATGTATTAGAAACTAACAAAGGAGTTCAAGATATAACAGAAGCTAATGAAGTTATAAAAAATATAGCTGGACAAACCAGCTTGCTAGCTTTAAACGCAGCTATCGAGGCAGCTCGGGCAGGAGAAGCTGGAAAAGGATTTTCAGTAGTAGCAGAAGAAATAAGTAAGTTAGCTGCGGAATCTGCTAAATCAGCAGAACAAGTGAGTAAGACAATAGAAAAGCTTTCAAATAAGAGTAATGAAACTGTAAAAGTTATGGAAGATACTGAATCAATAGTTTTAGAGCAATCAGACCTAGTTACAGAAACAAAATCAAAATTTGAGCAAATTAGCGACAAACTTAAAAGCATAGAAGCTTCACTAAAGGACGTAAATGACTCTGGGCATACCATGCTAATAAAAAAAGATGAAATAGTAAGCGTTATAGAAAATATAGCCGCTTTAGCACAGCAAAATGCTGCGGGAACAGAGGAGATAACAGCTTCCACACAACAACAATCCGCCGCCTCAGAAGAAATAACAAGATCCAGCGAAGAGCTAGCAAAACTAGCTGAAGAGCTTAGAGGAAATATAGCTAAATTCAAGCTTTAAGCAATTAAATATGCCTACTAGGTCTAGATAAGCCAGTTCCAAAAAAGATAAAGGGAGAAAACCTCCCTTTATCTTTTTTAATGCCCAAAACATACGGTCCTCCCAAACCACCAAAATCCATTTATGTTATCTGTACCGTGGGGAAAATAGATCTTTTAAACAATTACAGAAGCATAAAATTAAAAGGATAACTATATAAAAAGTAGAATATTTATACCTAAGCAGGTTATTTTAAAACTTTTACCAAAACAAACTTAGGAGTTGAACATAGAGATGAAAATGGGAGAAAGCAAGAAGGACAAAAATAAAGCAGCCCCTATAAGCGAGGAGCACAAAGAAGACAAAAATAACCAGTCTCGCTACCAGTTCATAAACATTGCTGCCTTGATACTAGTGATAAGTGCATTTTTAATAATATCATACTACTCATCCACCCATAGAATTAACGCTCAAGTCAGCCCCGAAGGATCTGCAACCATAACGGGAACTGGCAGATACAAAGTAGGAGAGGGGATAACCATCAAAGCAGAGCCAAATGAAGGATACGCATTCGTAAAGTGGACAGCGGAAGATAAGGAGCAGCGTGTGCCTCGAACAAGAGTTTTTAACTTAACCGTTGAGGATAGCCAAACCTATGTAGCACACTTTGAAAAAGCCACATACACATACTTTGTTCAAAAAGCACCAGGATCGCAAGAAAGGATTAAATGCTTTCATGGAGAAGAAGTAATCCTAAAGCCCGAACAAAAAGAAGGCTATATATTTGAAAAATGGACAAAAAGTTATTGGGAAGATGATAATGAGTTTAAAGAAAAAGAAATCTTCGACGAAACCCTTAAATTTATAGCAAAAGATTATACAAATATGAATATAAGAGCCCATTTTATAAATGAAGAATTGGAAAAATATTTTTCCAAAGCCCAAAAAGCAATAGATGAGCAAAACTGGCTTAAAGCAGCTAAATATGTAGAAAAAGCCCCAAACCTGGCCGAACACGAAGTTGAACCAAAATTATACGAGCTATCCAGCATCATAACGCCTGAACTAATAGACATAATAAAGCAAGCTATAAAAGAAGAAAACTGGGCCAAAGCCAGACAATACCTAGATGCAGGGATGAAAATGCCAACTGCATTCCACCATAAGCAACCTTTCTCCATAAGTCATCTAGACGCACTTAAAAAAGCCCTAAAAAATGATAAAGTCATAACTAAAGCACAGGTTAAACAAGGCATTGAAAAAGCAGAACACCTACGCCCAGCGCAAGCCCATCAAGATATTTTGCAAAAAGATCCCAATCAGCTATACAAATGGTTTAAAAATTTAACGCTATGGAGCAATAAAGTAGAGGCGATTCCAACGACAATCTTTAAAGAAGAAGAAACCGACAAAGAGTATATAAATCACTACTATGTGTTTGAAGAACAAGCAATCAAAAAAATCGACTCTGCCCTAAAACAATATCATCAAGAACCAACCACCGTATCTATCCAAGCAGAAGAGCTAACCTTAGATGAAGATACTTCAGCTTATGTTATGAACTATGTGCCCAACATGTTTATGGGAGCAACCATACTAATAAACGACCCAAAGCTAATAGATATTCAAGTGGAAGATGAGTTTGTAATCATTGATGTGGAGCTAAAGGAAGATATTTCTAATAATATACGAGCAGGTAAGTACCAGATTAAGTATAAGATTTACAGAAGTGAAGATGGAGAGTTTAGGGTAAAAGAATATTCTTCCTCACTTTAGCACCTGACCCCTGGCAGAGGTAAGCAACCAAGGGCCCCATAAGCTGTACTTATATAAAAAATCAACTTTTCCAAGCAAGCTCAAATCAAACGACCAAGCATGTAAAACTTACCCTGTCAATCTGAGCGATAAGCGAAGAATCTATGCTTTTAAACCAAAAGTTTACCGAAAAAGAGCAAAAGACGAAAGCAAAGATTAGCTAAAAACATGGGCAAAAAAGGGAGCGCAAAAAGCGCTCCTTTTTTTTGCCCATGACCCATTTGGCGAATATCAAAATATCAAAGGCCTGGCCCTAAGAATTTCGCAAATTTATACGTAATATATTAGGGGGGCTATCTCTTATTTCCATGGCAGACCCCAATGTTTTGTCATACAAATAGTAGGTATAATTATTTTGTCATGGTTTAAACAAGAACATATTAACCTAAAATATCAACGCCCAGCATGCAGCTAATTTTAAAAAGGAGTTTTTCGCAGATTTAATATATTTATAAAAACGTAAACAAGGAAAACAAAACTCTAGCTAGAAGTTATTCAAATAACATATTAAAGGGGGAAATCGAATGAATCAGTTTTATTACTTAAACAGTAAAAAAGCAGATGCAATTTTCAAAAGCCCTAGTAAAGCTTGGGACGAATTCAACGCTAATAAACTTAAACCATTTCAGCTTGATAGTCCCAACGAAACAACAAACATAGAAAATATAGCATGCTACTCAGAAAACCACCTCTACATAATAATAAAAACCAAACAAGAGGAAATAACCCACCGCGATCGATCATACCAAAACGGTGATGGGTTTCACCTAGTCCTAGCAGCTCCTAAAGAAAACAACTTACCTAGCGATGAATTTTACGTCATAGGCATAAGCCCATTAGCAACAGACGGATTCAGAAAATTTGTATGGTATAAAAATATAGACCTTGCTACTAGCCATCTAAAAGACACAGTGATTAAAACCAGTAAAACTAAAACCGGGATATATATCATGGCAAAAATACCTTGGAAAGAGATACAACCAATAAAGGGGCTTCTTTTAGAAAAATACGGCTACAACATAAGCTATGTTCAAGCAACCATAGACGGCAAAAACACATATATTTTAAAAGAAGACAGCAAAATTCAAAGCGAACAGTCCTTGAGAAAATATTTGCCTTACCAGTTTGAAAAACCTAAAGCTGCTGATAAGATAGAATATAATTTAGACATAAACAGTAAACACTGTAAAGTAGGAGGACAGCTTAAACTATCACTTGCCATCAACAGCAATGTAAACAAAGAAGCCACTTTACAAGTTACTTGCAAAAACAAGCTTTTATCAAAAAAGAAGATTTTGATCAATAAAGAACTATTTAAAACTACATTCCCTGTTGTGTTGGAAGACCTACCTCTAGGAGAAAATGACATAGACATTCAAATAACAGGCAAGGACTTAGATGTAAAAGAAAATAGAGCGGTATTTATCTATGACCATTCAAAATTTGAAAAAGTCAAAGAGGATGTAAATAACCTTTGGGTAACCAAAGAATCAACTGATCAATTTATTAAAGAAAGTATTATCTCCACAAAATTTCAATGGCAGAACATGATGGAGGAGCTTAAAAAGCTCAAACCCTACGAAGAATTTCAAAAAATAGAATCATATTATAAAAGCACCATAAATGATCTTCAAAAAGTAAAAGAAAAAAAACACCTATTTTAACCAAACCAAGCAAATAGATTAGCACACTTAAGCGATATAGACAAAACCCTACAGCCCTATTCAATATACATACCTAAACCAGCCAACCATAAAACTTTAAAGCTATTAGTATTTCTACACGGTAGCGGAAGTGACGATAGATTTATTCAAAATAATAAACTCCTACATAAATTTGCAAATGAGCATAACATTATAATTTTATCTCCATTTGCTAGAGGGACATCCCACTTTTACTGTCCAGAAGAAGCGATGGAGGATGTAGTGGAATTAACCAGAAAAATAGCTGGTATTTTCAGCATCCCAAAAGCCAGAACAATCTTAGGTGGCTTTTCGATGGGCGGCTATGGTGTTTACAGGATTTATGACTATTGCCCAGATTTCTTCACAAGCTTAGCTATATTTTCTGGACACCATAGTATGGGCAAAACACTCTGTGGGGGACCGGACTATGGCACTCCAGACAAAATATCACTATTTAAAGACATCCCCATGATAATCTTTCACGGCTCAGAAGATAGAAACTGCCCCTATCAAGAAGTTAAAAATTTTTTTGATGAAATAACAAAAGTAAACCCCAACTGCACAATCCATGTGCAACAAGGAGAAGGACATAGCGGACTAACACGTCAGTGGTACAACAAATTTTCCAAGTGGATATCAATATCCACCTAATAACATTTTAAATCTGGTAAGCAATTTTCCAATTATCCATATCAATGCAATTTAAATGTCATCCTAGGCCACGATTATCAACCTAAGCCACCCTCGCCATCCTCTGAGCATCAGCGGAGGAGCTTATCATTCCACAAAAAGGAGTGTAAACTAAATGAATATAGAAATAATTTTCTATGGCGATAAACCAGTTCAAGACAACCAACTAAAATTTGCAGTAATAATGGCTAAATACAAAGGAAAATGGATTCTATCAAAACATAAAGAAAGAACCACATGGGAAATACCAGGAGGGCGTAGAGAAAGGGGAGAATCCATTGACAACCCGCTAAAAGAGAACTAATAGAAGAAACAGGAGCACAGAAATTTATCATAAAACCTGTATCCGTCTATTCTGTAAAAAGAGAAGAAGAATCCTTTGGCAAGCTATATTATGCCGAAGTGCAAAAGCTAGGCAAATTGCCTGACTTAGAGATAGGTGAAATCAAATTATTTCATCAGCTGCCCAGCAACCTAACCTACCCACAAATACAACCACAGTTATTCAAAAAAGTAGCAAACAGATAAAAACAGCTAATAATGCAGTTATCAAAACCCCATTCGTATCCAAGCACTTGCTTTGGGCCTATCAATCACCGTAGCAGATAAATTATTGCCTGCGGCACAAATACCTAATTTGGCTATAAAGCTGCCATCTTGAGGTCTAGCCGAAGGATTATATTACTTAAATTAAAACCCATTGTGACTCCAAAAACGCAAAGGAGAATTCAATCCCTAAAGTAAGATGCAACTACAGAAACCGTTCACAGGAGGAAAATATAATGAATGAAATATTTGAAACAACCCAAGCTCAAAAAACTATAAAAAACTACTTTGAAGAAAATGAGAAGTTAAAACTAAAGCAAATGCCAGCAAAGCAAAAACGAAAAGCAGTAATCCTAAAGCGAATAGCAGAAGAATTCAACCCTAATTCAAAATACACAGAAAAAGAAGTCAACGATCTAATAGAGAACATATACCCAGACTATGTGACAATAAGAAGATATTTAATAGAATTTGGATTTATGGAAAGAACAAAAGACGGAAGCAAATATTGGATAAAACGCTAGACAAAAAAGGGAGCGAAAGCGCTCCCTTTTTAAATACATCTAAACCTGTTCAAACTGTCTTAACTCCATCGTGCACCACTAACGTAGCAGGTAATTCATTGGTAGCGGACATTCTAATTCACCCCCAAACTCTGAAAGAATAGGGGTTGACCGCTGAGCAATAAATTGTATCGCCTACTTTAATTACTAAAAGCTGTATGCTCCCAGTATGAATCTGCTACATTTTCGAAATTACTCCTTAAAAAATTATCCCAGTTAATCTTTTCATATGTTTCTCGCCACATATTAATATTCAAAACTTCTCGTAGCTCCTCATTACCATATTGATCGGTTAGCGGAGCATACCAAACAAGATCAACCAAATCAACATCTTCATTAGCAAACAACTCAGGAAACAGCCTTTCACTGTCAATTTTTATGCCGCCTTTTATTGCATTCCTAGACAAATTATCATTGCTTATAAGATGAAGCACTACATTTCCATCCCCAATATTAGTATCTTTAATACGCTCAGGATAACTACTGCGGTTAGTTTCATCACCTATGGTATCAGAGATCACTCTCTTTACATAACTATCTAGTGTCTCTGGTTCAGGTTCTTCTTCTTCAATGGGCTCATCTTCACCATCATCTTCTTCTGAATCAACAACAGCAGATTCATCTTTTTCTTCTTTAGAAGCACTGTTAGTTTCGGTAATAGCACCAACTATACCAGTAATAAAAAGCCCAATTACTAGAACAATTACAGCCATCTTTTTCTCTTTAATTTCGAACTTCCATAATTTTGCTTTACCCTTCACCAGAGCTATAATAGCAAAAATAGTCATGCCCAAGCCTACTAAACCAATTAATTCCATTAAAAACCCTCCTAAGTATTTGTTATAAAAAGCATAACAAAACTTATTGACAAACGTATGTCAAAAGGAAACACCTTTTATTAAAAAAAGGTGCGAGCGTGACCATTAGTGTATTCCATACTTTTGGTGTTTCATAAGCTTGGACAAATGAAGTTAATTAATTAAAGAGATGAGATATCAAAGCGCGCATAACAATGTTTTGATGTTAACACTCTTTATAAAATAGAGAATTTCTATTTACTTAAACAGGTGTTATCTATAATAACAACGAATATCTAAGTTAACAACAAAATCCAACAAAATTCAGCAAAGTTCAGTAAAGGATGGTGACTATGAGTCAGAAACTACGGGAAGTAACAACATACTTTAGGAAAGCCCTTGCCTCACACTCTAAGCAAAAGATTGATTTTAAATCAGGGGAATTTATAGAATGTTCTTATGAAGATTTAGAAAGGGGAAAATTAGACGAAGCAATTTTTAACAGCTTGTCGAAAAAAGCAAATTCCCAAAAAACAAGTATAGAAGTTATTATAGCTGCAAAAACAATTAAAACTAACTTTGATGAGCAAATAAAGAGAAGTACAGATATAGATGAACTAACTGGAATATACTTCATACCAGCTATTTTAAATAAAGATGGCTCATTAACCTTTAATAATGTTAATAAATCACCTTGGTTTCCAAGAGAGTTTTTAGAACCTAACATAGATAGTGTATTAGCAATCGGTAAAAGCGCTAAAATGGATAAATTTCTAAGTGACAAAACAGCTGAAAGGTACAAGATTAAAACTTGGGAAAATTATTTGAAGTTTGCAAAAAAGCTATATTCATGCACAACAGAAACTGACTTTAAAGAAAAAACCGTTAATGGAGAAGAATTAGAAGATAAAGTATATATTTTTAATGACGATACGATAAATGCGACCCAAGGTATCATAGATTTGTATGATCATATGCTTAAAAATAGTGATGAGAACGGTTCATTAAGAGAGGATGTAAAGCTTTACGAAAAATTAACCTCGTTAGAGGAGACTGACACCGAAGAGCTTATTACAAACGACCTTATTCAAATGAAAAAACATAGTGGACAAATGGGGGGCGAGTACCCACTTTCTCCATCCCAACGTGAATGCATAAACCACTTTGTTAATACAACCGATGGGGAAGTGTTAGCAGTAAACGGACCGCCAGGGACAGGCAAAACCACATTACTACAGTCTATAGTAGCTGATTTAGTTGTAAAAAGAGCTCTAAATAATCAAGCTCCTCCAATTATTGTAGCTACATCTACAAACAATCAAGCTGTCACAAATATCATAGAATCATTTGGTAGTATTAAAAAAGCAGGGTTAAAAAACTTAGAGAAAAGATGGATAGAGGGTGTAAACAGTTTTGCAACATACTTTCCATCCCAACAAAAGGAAAAAGACGCAACTAAAGAGGGATTCCAATACACTAATCAACTAGGACATCATTTTTTTGAACAAGTGAATAGTTCAGAGAACATAAAAAAATCCCAGGACTATTATATTGAGAACGTTAATGTTTTTTTTGATAGTGACTATACAAATGTTAAACAATGCGGTGAAAGAATACACTCCGAACTGCAAAGAGCAGAGTCTGTAAAAAAGAGCTTGTTAGATATTATTTTTAGATATAATGAGTACAGAGATGACGTGTCGCTTCTAGAATACTTAGAAATTTTAGGCAAAGAAAATGAAAGACTTGAAGAGGATTTTAACAAGCTAAAGAATAGACTTAAACAATGGGATACTTACTATAAATCTATTCCCTTTATCTTTAGATGGCTGGATTTTATTCCATACTTTAAAAAGAAAATTGTCCTTGAAAATAAGTTGTTTATAGAACCGACGGAAGATTTCTTACAAGATTCAATGTCAATGGAGCAGATAAAAGAAGAGTATAGCAAACTCATCGTAGAGCAAAGAAACAAAATAACTGAAAAGCAAAAGGTTATAGAAGAATTCAATAGTTTATATAAGCAAATTCAAGATGAATTGGATAAACTAGAGCTTTACTTTGATAGAGAGTATTTCAATAAGATCAAAAATATATCAAATGTAAATGCCTTAAATGATGAGTTAGACAAGAGTTTAAGATATGTAGAATTTTGGCTTGCTGTACATCATTTTGAATATTTATGGCTCAAAGGAAAATATAAAGAGTGGGGTTATCAAAAGAATAAAACATTTAAAGATTGTTTACAACAGCGTTTCAGGAGGCTAGCAATGCTAAGCCCTTGTTTTGTAATGACTTTTTACCAACTACCTAAGAACTTTCGGTACTATTGCAGTGAAGGAAGTGAAAAACATGGATACTTATATAACTACATAGATTTACTTATAGTAGATGAAGCAGGCCAGGTCACTCTAGAGGTAGCAGCTTGTTCCTTTTCATTAGCAAAAAATTCATTGGTAGTAGGGGATGTCCATCAAATAGAACCTGTTTGGAATGTAAAGACACCGCTAGATAAAGCCTTAGCCATAGAATCAGGCGTAATAAATAACCAATCAGAATTTATCAAATTAAAAAACGCAGGAGTAAACACATCGCAATCTAGCATTATGAAAATGGCTGCTACAAGCTGTAAATACAAAAAGTTTGATAACAGAGGACTATTTTTAAGCGAGCACAGAAGATGCTATGATGAAATAATCGACTTTTGTAACCAGTTGGTTTACAACGGGAAATTAGAACCTAAAAGGGGTGAAGGACGAAAAGATCTTAATTTTAAACTAAAAAATGTACCTCATATGGGCCATAAGCAGGTCAATACTCAGCTTTCAAATAAAAAAAGTGGAAGTAGATATAACAGTGAAGAAGCAAAAGAGATTGTTCAATGGATCGATAAAAATATTGACTCTATACAAGAACATTATAAAGACGAAAATCCAAAAGACCTAGTCGGCGTTATAACCCCTTTTAAAGCACAAGAAATATATATATCCAAATTTATAAAAAAATATAAACCAAAGCTGGCAAAACTTATTACGATAGGCACAGTTCATAAATTTCAGGGAGGGGAACGGAAAATAATTATTTTATCTACAGTTTACGGATCCCAAGAAAAATGCCATTTTATAGACGCTAACAAAAGCATGCTAAATGTAGCAGTCTCACGTGCTAAAGATAGTTTTTTAGTGTTTGGAGATTTAAACTGTCTAAACAATAATGAAGAAAAAACCAGCGGATTGCTAAAAAAAGCAGTAACTGACAACAACTAGGTTTATTGTTTTGCTCCGTTTTATTTTTGTAGGAGGTTATCTTGGGTTTGTTATAATTACACCCCATCCTTTTGACAGCATTGTGTCATTTAGATGGGGTGCTTTGGGATTACTTAAAGTCTTAAATATAGAAATATATATTGATCCACCCCTACATATGGAATGCTATTGGTTAATCTTATAAATAGAGCAGGAAAACTTGCTTTATTGTAAAAGATGTATTTACTTATTATTGCAAAGAAGGGGATAGTTTTGTTATTTTCAGAAAGATATGGATATAAAAAGGTTACTCAAGTCCTTCAGGTTGAAGAGCTAAACTATGAGACAAAAGTGGGGCTATGGAATGTTTTGACTAAATTTTATTGGGACAAAGCTGATAAAGACAAATACTGGGATTCTAGCCCTGAGATGAGTGACTTAATAAGCAGCCTGTGGTGTGATTATTTCAAACTACCTATTGATGAAATAGAAGATTTGTTTTGGGACAATGTACACAAAATAATAAAGAATTTCTATTTTAGTGAAGAGGCTCATTGGTATGAAGTATACGACTTTATAGAGTTTATTGGAAATTGTAAAGCATTTTCTCTATATCTAAGGAGTTTTAAAAAGGAATGCAACAAAGTCTTAGAAAGAGAAAGAACAGCGTACCGATTTATTGGCAACCACATTACTTCAATTGTTAATGATAATGAAATAAAAGAAGTAGAAACAGCACTTAACAATAATAAACTCAAACACGTTTCCACCCACTTAGATAATGCATTAGAGTTGCTGTCTGATAGAAAAAATCCAGATTATCGTAATTCAATAAAAGAATCTATAAGTGCTGTGGAGGGCGTGGCTAGGTTGATATCTGGTAATAAAAAAGCAGAGTTAAGGCCAGCCTTAAAAGAGCTTGAAGAAAAATTAGGTGTGGAAGTACATGGCGCCTTAAGAGAGGGATTTATAAAGATATATGGATATACAAGTGACGGTGATGGAATAAGGCATGCCCTTACCGATTCCTCCACAGTAAATTTTGAAGATGCGAAATTTATGCTTGTTACTTGTTCCGCTTTTGTTAATTATTTAGTATCAAAGGCTCAACAAGCGGAAATTGATTTATCGTAACCCCAATAAACACCCCATTTACGACACAAAAGTGTCATAAGGATGGGGTGTAATTATTTTTCCACAAATATCCAAAACCCCTTGACTATTCACCAAACAACTGGGTATAATAGACTCAAATATAAATGTTAAATAAAATATTTAACAAAATAGAAGGAGGGGGAATGTGAAGTTATGTGATTTTGCTGAGGTTAAGACTGGGGTTGTGCTTGCTCGTAAGAAGGTTAACGGTAATGGTGATGTTGCTGCTACATATAATCTGCTTACCTTAAATAACATCGGTGATGATGGAGTTATTATTAATGGTGATGGTTTTGAAACGTTTCATAGTAGCGATGCTTTAGGGGCTCATTACTTTACTGAGGCTGGGGATGTAGTTATGCGGCTTAGTCATCCTCATACTGCTGTTTATATTGATGAGAAGCATGCCGGTCTTTTGGTTCCGTCTTACTTTGCCATTATTAAAGCTGATACCCGTAAATGTTTGCCACAATTTATATCTTGGTATCTAAACTCTTCTATGGTAAAGAGAGAGTTAGAGCGATCTCAAAGTGGCTCTCGGATACCTAGCACCAACAAAAATGTGCTAAAGTCCATTCCGATGCAGGAAATAACCTTAGAAAAACAGAAATGGATAGTAGACTTATTAAAACTGCATCAAAGAGAAAAACATCTCTATTATAGGTTGATAGAGGAAAAAGAAAAAGAATTTACCGCTATAACACAACAAATCTTAGCTAAAAAATAAGGGGGAGAAAAAATGAGTGAAAAAGTAACCCAAGATCAAATTAACTCTGTCCTATGGCAAGCGGCAGATACATTTAGAGGAAAGATAGATTCCAGTACTTACAAAGATTATATCCTGACTATGTTGTTTGTGAAGTATATCAGCGATTCATATAAAGAAAGCGTGGAGCAATACACAGAAAGGTATAACGGTGATGAAAGACGGATAGAGCGGGCCCTATCCAGAGAACGGTTTGTGTTAGAAGAAAACACAACTTTTGACTATCTATATGACAGAAGAACTAGTCCGGAAATTGGCGAAACCATCAACAAAGCCTTATCAGGCATAGAGGAAAACAACAGCAGAAAACTTAGAGGAGTATTTAGAAACATAGACTTTAACTCCGAATCGGTGCTAGGAAAAGCCAGAGAAAGAAATGCCATCTTACGTTCATTGCTAGAAGATTTTAATAGATTAAACCTAAGACCTTCGGTACTAGGTGATGAAGATATCATAGGAGATGCATACCAATACATGATTGGCGAGTTTGCCTCCGGTGCCGGCAAAAAAGGTGGAGAGTTTTACACCCCAGGAATGGCCTCCGAACTACTAGCTCGTCTAGTTAAGCCAGAGGAAAATGACCGTATCTATGACCCTACCTGTGGATCTGGCTCGCTACTTATTAAAGTGGCAAACAAAGTGCCAAATAAAAAGGTTGCCATTTACGGCCAAGAGCGAAACGGTGCAACCCATTCACTAGCTCTTATGAATATGTACCTTCACGGCATTGACGATGCCAAGCTAGAATGGGGAGATACCTTAGCAAATCCTCTACACCTAGAAGATGAAAAGCTAATGAAGTTCCAAGCCATAGTAGCAAACCCTCCATTTTCACTGGACAAATGGGCCATGGGCTTTGCAGGAGAAGGTGCAAACGACAAGAAGTTTAAAATGGACGCAAGCTTAGACCCCCATCGTCGTTTTGGGTGGGGAGTGCCACCATCATCAAAAGGTGATTACGCCTTTGTGCAACACATGCTTTACTCGCTAGCAGAAAACGGCCGCATGTCAACAATCCTGCCCCATGGAGTGCTGTTTAGAGGAGCCAGCGAAGGCAAAATCAGAAAGCAAATAATAGACATGAACCTTCTAGATGCAGTAATTGGCCTGCCAGAGAAACTATTTTACGGCACAGGGATTCCAGCCTGCATCATGGTATTTAAAAAGAATCGCCAGCGAAAAGATGTGCTATTTATCGATGCATCAGAAGAAGGAAACTACGAAAAAGGCAAAAACCAAAACCGTATGCGAGAACAAGACATAGCCAAAATAGTACAAACTTATGAAAACTACGAAACCAAAGACAAATATTCCTATGTAGCTACCCTAGATGAAATAAAAGAAAACGACTATAACCTTAACATACCTCGCTACGTAGACACCTTTGAAGAGGAAGAACCGGTGGACATGAAACAGGTGGAAGGAAATATTAAAGACATAAAAAAAGAACTTAGCGAAGTGGAAGAGCAGATGGAAAAATATTTGGAAGAACTGGGATTGTAGGTGGTAATTATGGTTAACAACTTTGAAAAAGATATACCAAAGGGATGGGACCTTTTGAAACTAGGTGAAATATTAGATGTAAAGCATGGTAAAAACCAAAAAGATGTGGAAGATAATAATGGAGATTACCCTATATTTGGCACGGGTGGGCAAATTGGAAATGCTAGAGCATATCTCCTCGACAAACCCTCCGTACTAATAGGTAGGAAAGGTACAATTGATAAGCCTAGGTATATTGAACAGGGGTTTTGGACAGTTGATACACTGTTTTATACAGTAATAAATGAACGAAATAACCCCAAATTCGTATATTATAAATTTTGCATGATACCTTGGAAAAAATACAACGAAGCAACTGGTGTGCCAAGTTTGAGTGCATCTACAATAAAGAGTATAAAGGTTTTATTACCACCGCTTAACGAACAAGAAAAAATAGCCTCCATCCTCTCAACATGGGATAAGGCTATACAGTTAAAAGAAAAGCTAATCCAGCAGAAAAAACAGCAGAAAAAAGGCCTGATGCAAAAACTGCTAACAGGAGAAAAAAGACTTCCTGGGTTTGAAGGGGAGTGGGAAGAAGTAAAATTAGGGGATATTTTAAAAGAGAGGAAAGAGACCGGCTACACTGGACTTGAACTATTAGCAATTACTAGCACTAAAGGGGTAATAAAGCGAAGTGAACTGGAAAGTAAAGATAATTCTAGTGAAGATAAAAGTAAGTATAAAAGGATTTTACCAAACGATATAGGCTATAACACCATGCGAATGTGGCAAGGAGTTTCAGGGGTTTCAAGTTATGAAGGAATTGTTAGTCCAGCATATACAGTTTTAAAGCCGACTCCAAGGATAGCACCTAACTTTATAGGGTATTTATTTAAACATCCAAAAATTATAAACTTATTTAAGCGCTACTCTCAAGGGTTAGTTAATGACACACTTAACTTAAAGTATGTGAATTTTAAAGTTATAAAAGTCAAAATTCCTGTAGACCTTTCTGAACAAAAAGCCATTGCACAAACTTTAATTACAATTGATGAAAATATAAGGGTGCTTGAAGAAAACATTACCCAACTAAAACAACAAAAGAAAGGTCTAATGCAGCTATTGCTTACGGGAAAAGTTAGAGTAAAGGTTTAACCTTTGCTCCTTTTCCCATTTAACAAAGAAATGGAGGTGTAGTTTTGAGGTATTCAAGTCAAAGCGAAGAAAATATAAGCCAGCAGCCTGCTATTGAAGTGCTGCAAGGTTTGGGGTATGAGTGTATAGCTCCGGAAAAAGCAGAGCAGATGCGAATTAGTATGCATAGCCCTTTTCTAAACTCAGTTCTAGAAGAAAAACTAAAAGAGTTAAATTCTTATGAATACAAAGGACAGCAGCACTCCTTTAGCGATGGCAACATTCAAAAGGCTATAAGAGACTTAGACGAGCCCCTTACTGACGGCCTTGTCAAAACCAACGAAAAAATATATGAATCTCTAATGCTAGGCCGCAGTTATACAGAGTATCTGCCCGATGGATCTATCAAATCCTTTACCCTTAAATACATAGACTGGGAAAATATCGAGAACAACTCATACCACATAGTAGAGGAGTTTTCCGTAGAGCGAGAAACAGGGGATGAAACAGCTCGGCCGGATATAGTTCTGTTTATCAACGGTATTCCTTTTGTAGTTATCGAGTGCAAAAAGGCAGCTATGGGTGTGGCCCAAGGTGTAGAGCAAACTATTCGTAATCAGCGCAATGACTATATCCCGCAGCTTTTTAAGTTTGTCCAGCTAGTTATGGCAACAAACAAAAACGAAGTACAATATGCCACCTGTGGCACCCCTAAAAGATTTTGGTCTGTGTGGAAAGAAGAGCATGAAGCATGGCTCAACGAATATTTACAAAACATAGTCACCAACCGAATTGCAACCACTCAAGATAAAAACATCATATCCCTATGTCATCCAAAGCGCTTGCTAGAATTAACTAAGTTTTTTACTGTTTTTGATAAAGACATAAAGAAGATATGTCGCTATCAACAATACTTTGCCATAAAGGAAATTATAGAAACAATAGGAACCTACGACGAAGCGGGCAACCGCCAAAGCGGGGTTATTTGGCATACCCAAGGCTCTGGCAAGAGTTTAACAATGGTAATGCTAGCTAAATATATTTTATCTAACCTTGCTAAACACAGCCCTAAGGTTGTAATTGTTACAGACAGGGTGGAGCTAGACAAGCAAATTCACAACACCTTTAACCATACAAGGCTAAAAGCCAGCCGAGCAAGATCCGGATCACACCTAGTAGATCTTATTGACGATAACAATGCTGATATTATAACCACTTTGGTTCACAAGTTTGACACGGCATCCCAAACCAGCGACGCCATAGAATCAAAAGATGTTTTTGTGCTGGTAGATGAAAGTCACAGAACCCAGTACGGAGAGCTGCACACCAAAATGAAAAGGGTATTTCCAAATGCTTGCTACTTAGGTTTTACCGGAACCCCACTTATGAAAAAAGAAAAAAACACCATGATAAAGTTTGGCAAGCTAATCCACACCTACACCATAGCCGATGGGGTCAAAGACAAAGCTATCCTACCACTGTTATATGAAGGCAAGATGGTGGAGCAAACAATAAATCAAAACGCTGTAGATAGAAAGTTAGAGATGATTACCCGACATCTTAACGAAAAGCAAAAAGATGAAGTTATGCAAAAATGGTCTCAGTATGAAAGAATAGCATCGTCGGACCAGCGGATAGAAATGATAGCCTTTGACATTAACAAACACTTCTTTGACAACTACAAAACTCAAGGCTCACAGTTTAAAGCTATGCTAGCTACAAACAGCAAAATCGAAGCCATCCGCTACTTTAATGCCTTTGAAGAGTTAGGAGATTTAAACACCGCTGTGGTAATATCCCCACCGGATAAGCGAGAGGGATATGATGCCGTAGATGAAGAATCCAAAAATAAAGTTATTAACTTCTGGGACAAAATGATGAACCGCTATGGTAGCGAAGAAGCTTATGAAGATGCTATCAAAGACGAGTTTGTAAATGGCGATGAAATAGACCTTTTAATAGTGGTTGATAAGCTACTAACAGGTTTTGATGCTCCAAAAGCTACAGTGCTATATATCGATAAGCCGCTAAAAGAGCATACACTACTACAAGCTATAGCAAGGGTAAACCGCCTCCATGAAGGCAAGGATTACGGTTTTATCATAGACTACAGAGGTCTACTTGAAAGGCTGGACACCGCCATGGAGATGTACTCCGGCGCTGGCCTAGAAAACTTTGATCCTGAAGATTTAAAGGGAGCACTACATGATGTAATCAGTGTAATAGGTTCTTTAAGGCAATATCATTCAGAGCTTATGGACATATTTGCACCAATAAAGAACAAAGCAGATAGCGAAGAGTATGAAGTGCTACTAGCTGACGAAGAGCTGCGAGAAGATTTTTACGAAGTCCTTAGTAGATTTGGCCGCAACCTAGGTATAGCACTAGAGTCTGAAAAAATTTACGATGCCCTAGGACAAAAAGAGCTAAATAAATACAAAAAAGACCTAAAGTTCTTCCAAAGTCTTAGAAAGACCGTAAAACTTCGCTACTCCGACACCGTAGACCACAAAGAATACGAAGCAAAGATGCAAAAAATAATGGACCAGTATATATCCTCAGAAGATATCATGAGGATAACCAATCCAGTAGACATCTTAAACGAAAAAGACTTTGAAGATGAGCTAGACCGCCTAGGTTCTAAAAGGGCCAAAGCAGATGCCATCCAATCAAGGCTTACAAAAAGCATAAACGCCAAATGGGATGAAAACCCCGCCCACTATAAAAAGTTTTCTCAAAGGCTACAGGATATACTAGACGAGTACAGAGAACGCCGAATATCAGAAAAAGAATACTTTGAAAAAATGAAAGACCTTATGAATGACTACCGCCAAGGCGAGCCCACAGACGACTATCCAGAACCGATAAAGAAAAACAAATCAGCCCAAGCCTTTTACGGAGTAACAAAAGAGCTTGTCCTAGACAATAAAGAAAGTAATATTAACTATGATGCAATAGGACAGCTGGCACTAGAAGTGGATAAAATAATCCAAAAGTATGCCAAAGTAGACTGGAAAAACAACCCGGAAGTTCATAACCGCATAGAACAAGAAGTGGATGAGCTTATATTTGATTTTTCTGCTGAACAGGAGATTGATTTAAAAATAGATGAAATAGATAAACTGCTAGAACAAGTTAAAAAAATAGCTCAAAGACGTTACTAGATAGGGTGACTAATATGGAAAAACATCAAGTAAAATACGGAGAAGAAACAATAGAGTTCCAACTGCAAAGAAAAGACGTCAAAAACGTAAACCTTAACATAAAGCCTGACACAACAGTACAAGTATCCGCCAATCATAAAGTGCCAGATGACTTTATATATAACTTTGTAAAAGGCAAAGGTTCTTGGATAAAAAAGCAGCAGAAAAAGTTTGAAAAAGTAGCTCCCGAACCTCAGAGTAAACGGGAATACGTAAGCGGAGAATCCTTCAAATACCTAGGCAAACAATACCGGCTAAAAGTAGAACAAACTGACGAAATCGAGCAAGTAAAATACTTAAGAGGCTTCATCCACCTATACGTAAAAGACAAAACCAACCACAACAAAAAAGCAAAACTAATACAAAACTGGTACCGCACAAAAGCTAAACAAACCTTCCAAAAAATCCTAGATAAAATGTACCCCAAAGTAGGCAAATACGGCATACAAAAACCAAACCTAGAAACCCGCCAAATGAAAGCCCGCTGGGGCTCCGCCCTAATAGAAACAAACACAATCCTAATAAACAAAGACCTAATAAAAGCCCCAAAACACTGCATAGACTACGTAATCCTACACGAACTACTACACTTCAAAAATAACAACCACAACCAAGACTTCTACCAAACCCTAAATACCCTAATGCCCGACTGGGAAGAACGGAAGAAGATACTAGATGAGGAAGTAGTGCGGGAGTTGTAGGGGGGAAATATAATAAGATGACATTATTAGAAAAGACAGCTTGATTTTAGTTAAGCTGTCTTTTTGATACTTTTCAAACATTGTTTGGACATATACAAAGTACCGTTGTGCAGGTTAGAAGAAAAGAGATTCTTAATACCCCGGTGATAGCTGATTTTAATATATGAATAATATTATCAAACTGGTTATAATGTTTTAAAAAGAATAGTATTTTAATAAAGATGTTGGAAAGGTTTTAGTGAAGATAAAGGGTATTTATATATTTAATAGAATTATTTTAATATATGTAAAATTAAGGCGAACAACTGTCCTTCTTTAGGAAAATCAATATTTGTTGGAGTTAAAACACTATTTTGTGGAGAGGTGTAGGTATGAATAATATGGATTTGAAATTGGAGACTTGGAAAAAGAAGCTATTGGACCTGGGCAAGAGAAATCGTTTGATTAATTATAGAGAAACTAAGAGATCTAATTTGAATATAGTAACACCACAATATGATGAACTTTATAATAGAATAGTCGAAAAAGAAGATACACTTGTTTTTCCATATCCAACTGAAAGGGAAGCAAATGATGACTCTGATAAAACTAATATTGAAGTCATTGAAGGCGACCTTAAAACAGACCGGACAATTCAAGAGTTACAAAAGACTTTAAAATCTATCAGATATAAAGCCAAAACAGCTATGGAAGAGCAGGGTGTTAATATACTTTACTTGTCCTTTGGATTTTTGAGTTGGAAAGAAAGTATTGATTCGTCTCAGGATATAACATCTCCAATAGTTCTTGTACCTGTCTCACTAACAGTGGAATCAATAACGGATCCGTATAAATTAAGTATTCATGAAGATGAAATTGTAGTAAACCCTACGTTATCACATAAATTAAATAATGACTTTGGGATACACCTTCCTGAATTTGATGCCCAGCATGATGGAATAATAAAATATTTAGATGAAATTTCTCAACTAGCTCAGAAGAATGGATGGAAAGTAGAAGGGAAAGTGAGTCTTTCCCTATTATCCTTTTTAAAAATCAATATGTATCATGACTTAAGTAATTATGAAGATAAGCTAAAGAACCACGGCGTTGTGAAAGCCTTATGTGGAGATAGTACTGAAATTGAATACGATATCGATGAAATGGCTGAATATGATCATGATACAAAGGATAAACCAGTAGATATATACCAAGTAGTTGACGCTGATTCGAGTCAGCAAGATGCAATTGTATTGTCTAAAAAAGGAGTTAGTTTTGTATTACAGGGCCCTCCAGGCACAGGGAAAAGTCAGACCATTACAAACATTATCGCAGAAGCATTAGCTGATGGTAAAAAAGTGTTGTTTGTTTCAGAGAAAATGGCTGCTTTGGACGTTGTTCATAGAAGGTTGACTGAAGTTGGACTAGATGATTTTTGCTTAACATTACATAGTCATAAAGCCAATAAAAGAGAGGTCTTACATAGTTTAAGTAAGGCATTAAAAAAGGATAAGGTATCAGTAAGAGAAGATGCAATCTACAACTTAGATGTTTTGAAAAACGTGAGAGAGCAATTAAATGAGTATAGCACACAATTACATACACCCTGTGAGCCTTTAGGATTAAGTATATATCAGGTCAATGGTATTCTAGCTAAACTAAATTTTGCGCCAGATGTAATTTTTTCATTAAATAGTGTAGAACAAACCACCAAAGAAAAATTGTATAAATATGTACAGCTTCTAAATAACTTTACTAGAACTATGGAAAAAATGGGAGAGGATTATAAGTCAAATCCTTGGAAAGGATGTGGAGTGAATCAAGTTTCACATGACCTACGTCAAAATATACATGTGATTTTAAAAGAGTTGTTATATCAAGCTAATGAAATTGGAAAAAACTTGACTGATATGCTTGAGAAGCTTTCGCTTAAAAGCAACAATTTAAATTTCCTTACTATGGATGTTTATGAAGAACTACTAAGTTTTTGTGCAAAATCGTCGCAAGTGCCTAAGCAGTGGTTAATTAGTGATGACATTGAGGAGTTAATAAATGACGCAAGTGACTTTGACAATAAACAGAAAAATTATTTAAAGTTAGAAGAGGATATATCTAGTGTATATGCAAAGGGAATTTATGACCTGGATGGGCGTCAGATAAGTGATACTTTGGACAATTGCTTTGAAGAGGCGCTATCAATTCTAGACAATCATAAATACAAATCTGAAAGTGAAATTTATGAATCAATTAATAAATTATTGTCAATATGTGAAGTATCACGCCAAGATATGAATAAACTTTCTTCGTCAGCATGTGTTTTATCGGGAAAACTGAAGTTAGATGAGCCGAAGAATATAGGTGAAACAAAAAAACTATATAACTTCTTTAAATCTTTTAATAAACGGATAATGCCTTCTTTGAGCTGGTTTGATAATGACAATACTAATTCTAGGAATAAACTATTAGAACAAGCTCAAAAAACACAGTGTGACATTGAATCACTGGAAGCAGATATTCTGAAGTTATACGAAAAAGATGCTTTGAATATTGAGTACGCATCTATGCTTTGGAGGTTTAAAACAGAATATACTTCAGTCTTGAAATTCTTTAAGAAAGCATATAGGCAGGATCGTAAAGCTATCAGAGGACTTAGGATAACCCCAGTGAAAAAAGTACATGATAATGAAGTTTTAGAGCTATTAAATAAACTTAAAACTTTACATGAAAAAAAGAATTGGCTGAAAGAGAAAGATAGTGAGCTAAGGGATAAGCTTGGTGGCCTGTATGATGGACAGGATACAAATTATACAGAAATTGAGGATGCATTTGTAGCTTTTGAGGCGGTAAATAAGTATTTTAAGGGTGTAATACCTGAAGGAATAAAACAAAATTTGCTTAGTGGCAATAACTTTAAAATGTGTTCAGATATCTTATCAGAAATTCAGTCAATCTGGGACTCAGGTAATATAAATGATTATAAGGACTTACTTTCAGACAAAGGACTAGAACTTGTAAGGTACACCAGTTTGATACAGAGAAATAAGGAGTTAGCTAATCTGCTTAGAATATGTAAGGAAGAGATACTTGGAGTTGCTGCTTTTTCAAAGGGCGAACGGAGTTGCAACGAGCACAGAAATAGTATAGAAAATCTAGCTCGCTTACAAGAAATAAAAGAAAATATTATTACTCAAAGAGATCTGTTGGTTGAAAAATATCAGTTTCTATATAAGGGTCTAGATACTGACTGGCAACAGATTCAAGAGTCGCTTTTATGGTCAAGCAAATTTAAGGAGTATATCAAAAAATATAATTTACCAGAAGCATTTCAGGATAAAATAATTTCTGGTTCTTACTCACAAGAAGCAAAGAATTGTGCTGAGTATATAAGGATATCAAAAGAGCAGATAAACAGTAATATTAAATGGTTTAGTGAATTGTTTGAAAGTGAAAATGAAATTAAAAAACTTAATTTTTTCGCTTTGCAAGATAAATTAGAAAAGTGTCTTGAAAATTTGGCTGCTCTTGAAGAATGGATTGACTTTAGAAAAGCTAGAGAAGATTGTGAGGAAGAAGGACTTTCAGATTTTATAGATGCGGTGCAAGAAGAGAAAGTTAGTAGAGAGTTAATAGTTGATACTTTTAAAAAACGCTTTTACAAATTGTGGTTAGACGCTATTTTACCACAATTTCAAGCTGTACAGTCCTTCAGGAAACGAAACCACTTAACTACTATAGAACAATTTGTAAAGCTTGATAAACTTCAAATGGATATAGCAAAAGCACGCATAAAAGAAAACTTAATAGCAAAGCTTCCAAATGTTAATAGCGTTACTGCTGCTTTTGATGAAGTTTCTATACTGAAAAGAGAGCTTGAGAAGCGTAAAAGAATCATGCCAATAAGAAAGCTGTTTTCAAGGATTCCTACATTGCTCCCGTCCCTAAAGCCCTGCTTAATGATGTCGCCTTTATCTGTAAGTCTTTTCTTGCAGTCACACAGCTATGATTTTGATATGGTAATTTTTGATGAGGCTTCACAAGTTTGTACTGAAAATGCTGTTGGGGCTATTATGAGGGGAAAACAAGTAGTTATTGCAGGAGATAGTAAACAGTTGCCACCTACTAATTTCTTTAATGCCTCAATTTCTGGTGAAGATTTGATACAGAAGATGAAGAACTTGATGAAGATAATTTTGGCTATGAGTCTGTTTTAGATGAAGCAGTAACTGTTTTGCCGGAGCGATCCCTTAAGTGGCATTACAGGAGTCGCCATGAGCATTTAATTACATTTTCTAACGCTAAGATATATCAAAGCTCATTAATTACTTTCCCCTCACATGTCGACAAAATGCCAGGGTATGGTGTGGAATATGACCTTGTAAAAGATGGAGTATATGACCGCAGTAAAAAAAGAAACAATGTTATTGAAGCAAAAAGAGTGGCTTGCCTTGTATTTGAACATTTGCAAAAAAGTCCGGGCCGTTCTCTGGGGGTTATTACATTTAGTGGAGCACAACAACAGGCAGTAGATTCTGAGATTAGAAAGTTACGACTACAAAACCCGCAATATGAAGAGTTTTTTAAAGAAGATAAAGATGAACCATTTTTTATAAAAAATCTAGAGAATGTACAAGGTGATGAAAGAGATACAATAATTTTTAGTATTGGCTATGCTAAAGATGCAAGTGGTGTGATGTATATGAATTTTGGACCGCTAAGCAGGGAAGGAGGATATCGTAGGTTAAATGTAGCAATAACAAGGGCAAAATATAATGTTAAACTGGTAGGCTCTATTCATCCTACAGATATAGAGCTAGAAAAAACTAATTCTGAGGGAGTAAAGTTGCTTAGAGCATACATTGAGTTTGCAATTAATGGACCAAGAACATTAGAAAAGGAATTAACCTATGACAAGGTAGTTAACCTAGAATCACCTTTTGAGGAGGCGGTATACGACTTTTTAGTATCAAAAGGCTTTAGGGTAGCTACACAGGTTGGTTGTTCTGGGTATCGCATAGACATGGCTATAAAGCATCCTACACTTGATGGACGTTTTGTTATTGGAATTGAATGTGACGGAGCTACTTATCATTCTTCGCGAACAGCTAGAGAACGTGACCGTTTGCGGCAGGATGTTCTTGAAAATATGGGTTGGAAGATTTATCGGGTTTGGTCAACAGACTGGATTAAGGACTCAGTGACAGAAGGGGAAAAGCTAGTTGAGGTAATAAATAATGCAATCAGTGAGTACAATGAAGATACTTTATTCGAAAGTACGCTTGCAAATAAACAATTCCAAAGTGACAAGTTTGAAGAGCAATATCTAGAAACTGAAGTTATAACAACAGGCCAGCTTGAAGAAGGCAATAACAATGGATTTGATTTTCCCGCTTATAAAGAAGCAAATATATCTGAAGTACCGCGGAGCGGTTATCCAACAAGGGACATATGTAATATAATTGAGCATGTAGTGGAATATGAGTATCCAATACATTTTGAATTACTTTGCAAACGCATTGCACCATTTTATGGCAATAAGAAAGCTACAGTAAAAATCCGCCGCCAAGTTGACTCTGGGATTAGCAAAATGAGTAGAAGTTTAATTCAAAAAGGCGACTTTTTATATCCTAAGAACTATGAATCAGTTGTTCCAAGAATCCCAGGTGAAGATGATGTAGTAAGAGCAGTAGAACACATAAGCCCTGATGAACTTATAAGCGCTATGCTGAAAATAATATCAGTAAGCTATGGAATAACTAAAGAGAGCCTTTTTCAAGTAACAGCGAGACAATACGGATACAACAGGATGGGGTCAAAGATTCAAAAAAAGCTTGAAGAAGCATTTGGAAATATGCTGGAAGAGAATAAAGTAGAGGAGACTGAAGGAAGGGTTACTTTAAAGGTTTAAAGGAGCTTGATGAATAAAATTTTTGTAGGGGCAAAGGGTAAAACTTTGAAAATTTCCAGGTCAGGCTTGCAAACACGCAATACTAGGCAAAGTATTAAAAGCAAGGTAGTTGAACAAAAATTCGTCCTTCTTGTCCAACTACCTTATCAATACAACCATTAATTTTCCAACCTTTCAACTTCCATAAAAAGGACATTTCTTAAAGTTAAGACACAAACACAACACATGGAGGAAATGCCTATGAAAATGTATGTTGGTATAACGGATTATAGCTGGTTCAAAACTCTAAAAAGGGAAAACTGTGATGAAATCAACTTCTGGAAGCCTGGGGGTAAAATCAATTTTAAGGCTTTGAATGAAGGGGAGTTGTTTTTATTTAAACTTCATAGCCCTAACGATTATATAGTAGGTGGCGGGTTCTTTTTAAAGTTTTCTATTTTGCCATCCTCATTAGCGTGGGAAGCTTTTGGCGTGGCTAATGGCGCTAACAGTTTAACTGAACTTAATGAACGAGTTTATAAATACAGAAAGACAAGTCGCTTATCTGATCCAGACCCTTACATAGGCTGCATTATTCTATCTAACCCATTTTACTTTGACGAAAGTGATTGGATTCCGGTTCCGAAAAATTGGAGTAAAAATATCGTACAGGGCAAAACTTACGACACTTCAGAGCCATATGGACGATCTCTATACCAACAAGTACAACAAAGACTGACTAGACAAAGCCCCCACCTATCAGCTGTTAAAGCGCAGTCCCCACAAATCTACTACGGCAAAGAACAAAATATAAAACCAAGAATAGGGCAAGGAGCATTTAAGGTTCTAATAACTGACGCATACCAAAGAAGATGCAGCATTACAGGAGAAAAAACTTTGCCAGTGCTAGAAGCAGCTCACATAAAACCATATAGCTTAAAAGGCCCCCATGAAGTAAAAAACGGCCTACTTCTAAGAAGAGACCTACACACTCTATTTGATAGAGGATATATAACAATAGACAAGCAGCTAAACATAGAAGTAAGCAGAAGAATAAAAGAAGACTTCGGAAACGGCAAAGAATACTACACATACCACGGCCAAAAGCTATCAATACTACCAAAAACAAAAGAACACCAACCAGGACACAACTACCTACAATGGCATAATGAAAATGTTTACTTGGGCTAATAAATGCCCGGTTTGTGCAAATGGGGACGGTGACTTTTGTACCCATTATCTGTCAAAAGGTGATTTTAATAAAAAAATAAATAGATAAGCGTAAAACAACCAAATATCAGAGAATCAAAAAAGAACTGTCTTAAATTATTAAACAGAATAATAAGAGATAGTTCTTTTTAAATAAAAATCTGCTAATTTGAAATAGGTTATAAAAAATTCAGAAAAAAACAAAAAAAGTATTGTACATAAAGTATAATTATGGTAATCTATTTATAGACACTTGTAATAAGTGATTGATTTTGATTAGTAAATTTGAATAGGACTAATGATGGTGGTTAATACAGACCGCCTAAGTTTGTCTTACTCAAATTCACAATCCATCTAACAGTTTCTTTATTCATAAAAACACTCCTTATTTAGTTTACTTGTTTTAAGATAAAGCTAGTTCTGCCTGGGTTTAAACTTAGCAGTTTTCGTTCAATTTTAGAGTTTTTAAACTCAGTTCTCACAAATTTTTGTAGCTTTTTCCCACGCCTGTGACCGTGTATTATTATAATTTCTTTGATTACTCTTGCGTTAACTGCTGTAACTAATCTTTCTAAATAAACTTGGGCATCGAAGATATTGAATGTATGAAGGTCAACCATCATTACTTCGTTCTCTTTAAACTCATAATTCATTATACCTCTCCCCTTTTACTATATTTGAAAAAAATAGACACCTATAATAAGCGATTTAAGTTGTAAAGCCTCACATGGAATCAACCTTGAAAAAATATATTTGTGAGGGCAGAATTATACCTGGTCCATGGTATGTTCAACCAGATACGTTTTTACCAAGTGGTGAAAGTTTAATCAGAAATTTGCTTATTAGCAAACATATTTCAGACAGTTATGGCACTTCCTTGAATATAGGTTACTTGCCAGATTCATTCGGTCAGAGTTCATGTATTCCAACAATCCTTAACGGTTTTGATATCAACACCGTCTTATTTTATAGAGGAATAGCAGATGATGATGTAAAACATAATGAATTCGTCTGGAGAGGAAGTGGCAATAGCGAAGTTATTGCAGCTTGGATGCCATCAGGATATGGCAATGGAATGTTTTTAAGTGAAGATATAGAAAAAAATGTTACAGAAGTTCAAAAAAATTTAGAGTTTCTGGAAAGTAGAAGTATAAACGGCAACATTTTGTTGATGAGTGGTAGTGATCAATGTTACCCCAAAAAGCATCTAGTAAAAGCAGCAAAAGAATTAAACTCATACTATAAAGATGAGCAGTATAGTTTCAGAGTTTCTTCTCCAGAGGAATTTTTTAAAGATTTGCTCCCTTTTAGAAATCAAATGGAAGTTCTTACTGGTGAACTTAGAAAAGGAAAGCATAGTAGGGTTCATAATAGCATAGGAGCTACAAGACTGGATATAAAACGAAAAAATTATGATGTTGAACGAAAGTATGAAAATTTGGTTGAACCTTTAAACGCACTTGTTTCCTTGGAAAAAGATATTAAAAATATTGATATAATAAATAGAGGTTGGCGCTACATTGTTGAAAATCATGCTCATGATTCCATTTGTAATGTGTGTACTGACATAATTCATAAGGAAATGGAAATGCGAATTGAATATGCCGACCAAATAGGAGATTATCTTGTTGACGAAAACTTTCAAACTCTTCATTCACTAATAAACTATAAGGATGGTGCTGGTCGACCTATAATTATTTACTCTGGATTTATAGGTGAAACAAAGGAATTAATAGAGGTAGATGTTTACTCAAAGAGTAAAAACTTCACTTTAGTAGATGAAAAAGGTAACGAAGTATATTATATAAAAGAGAGTTGTGAGCAAATAAATTTAAAAGACTTAAAGGTCTCACTAACCCCTTTGCCCGACGACTACTATTATAAGTATAAAGTTAAATTTATTGCTAAATCAAAAGGAATTGGTTACAAAACATATTACTTGCGGGAAAGTGATGACAAAAAAGAAATTGATGAATCCCTTGTTAAAGCAAATAACATATTAGAAAACAGTTATATTAGAGTTGAAGTAGAAAATAATGGAGCCATTACAATATGCGACAAAATAAATAACAAAGTATATAAAAACCAACATATTTTCAGAAACAATGGTAACGCCGGTGACGAATATGATTATTCTCCGCCATATGAGGATTATGAAATACGCTCTATTGACAAGTTAAAGAGTATAAAAATTACTGAGGACACTCCTATAACTGCATCTCTAGAGGTCAAATATACTTTGAAAGTTCCCAAAACAACAAATAATAAAGTCAGAATCAAAGATATGGTTGAACTTGATTTGCTAACCGTTATTACCCTTACAAAAGGTATAAAATATGTTGATTTTAAAACTTTCATTGAAAATACCGCTGAAAACCATCGTATCCAAGTTTTATTTAAATTTGACGAAAAGATTGACAATAATTTTGCCGATAATCAATTTGGAGAAATTGTTCGAGAAAATGTGTTTGAGCAAACTAAGGAAAGCGAAGAATCAAACTGGTCAGAGCGCTATTATCCTATATTCAATCAACATAAATTTAGCGGATTAAAGTCAAATGATGGAACAGGTTTTATAATAATGAACAAGGGATTACCACAATATGAAATTTTGCAAGAAGAAGTTACAACGTTGGCTATCACTTTATTAAGCAGTGTGGGGTACATGGGTAATGAAAACTTGAAATACAGAAAGGGAAGAAGAAGTGGTGCGATGTGTGCTACACCAGATGCGCAACTGTTAGGAAATAGAGTGGCTGAATATGCTTTTATGCCAATAAATAAAGATTTAGACTATCATTCTGTAGCTCACGGCTACACCAACAAAATTACTGGAATATCATATCCGGAGTATGAAAGCCAAGGAGTATGGTCTGATTGTTTGACAGTTATTGAAGGTGAAAACCTGTTAAACAGCACCTTTAAATGTTCTGAAGACGGCGAAGGTTATGTTGTGAGAGTCTTTAATCCTACTAAGAAAACTAAAGAAGCAATAAGCCTAAGCTATAATAGGCATTTGTTCAAAAATATCTATAATATAAACATGGCTGAACAAAACATTAGAGACCACAATGTAAAGATATTAAAAACAAATAATCCTGATATGTCAGATAGTCCAAAACTAAGTGGTGAAATTAAGTATAGTAAATTTGTTAGCAACGACGTTAAGAGCCATAAGTTTATAAAATCATAATAAACACTGGTTTTGAGTCAGCAGTTACAATTAGATTAGCATGGAAAGTAGGTTGTAGCATGAAAAAAGACGACATAATATTCTTAAATAAAGTAAAAGTCCCCAAAATGTGGGGCAACGAAGATTGGGTTATAAGTGCCCATGAAAACAAAGTTTGTAGCATTAAAAATGGACCTTTTGCTGGTAAAACACTACAATGGTTGTGGGAAAATCAAAGGGAGCTTTTTGGAAATATTGATTGCGAATCTTTTCCAATGCTAACGAAAGTAATTACCGCAGAGGATGACTTGAGTATACAAGTTCATCCAGACGATGTATATGCAAAGCAGCATGAAGGAAGTTTAGGCAAAACAGAATGCTGGTACATCATCGATTGTGTCAAGAATGCAGAAATAACCTTAGGCCATACTGCTTGCAGCAAAGATGAACTAGTTGACAAAATTCGCAACGGAAAATGGCTGCAATTATTATATAAAGTTAAGATTAAGCCGGGAGATTTCTATCACATACCTGCTGGCACTGTTCATGGTATAGGCAAAGGAACTGTAATTTTAGAGACTCAGCAACCCAGCGATGTAACATACAGATTATATGACTATGATAGGTTGGAAAATGGATTACCAAGACAGCTCCATCTAGAAGATAGCATTAACGTCATAAATGTGCCACACCGCCAAACAAAGAGAAACGGCAAAATAACTGAATATGATAAAGCTAAGTGCGAGCTATTGGTGAAGGATGAATACTTTACTGTCTTTAAAATGGATATTGCGGGACAACATATAATCCATAATGATAAACCGTTTCTTAATGTAAGTGTAGTAAAAGGTGAAGGTTACGTAGACAATATCCATATATCGGCTAACAGCCATTTTATAATACCTAAAACCCGAAAGGAAGTTGAAGTGAACGGTAATTTGGAGCTAATTATTTCTCATGTGTAGTTTGTTAGTGAAATAAATTTAAAAAACACCACTTTTTGGCTTCAAATAGTGGTGTTTTTCGTGTGTAATCTTGACAAAGCAAACTCTACCTTTCCTCAACCGATGCACCAGTACTTTTAGTCAACAGACGATCAGCAAAGAAGTTTATTGCCCAAGCTCCTATTGGTGCTGTATAGATTATGAATAGCACAGAGATAACCAAGATAAGCTCTCCACCGGGTAGCCCCATTGCTAAAGAGAGAGCGTAATAAACTTTGTGTAATTGGATAAACAAAGGAGATGGTTCAATTATGCAAAGTAAAAACAAAGAGTTGGCAAAGGAATGTAATAGTGTAGAAGAGGTTCAAGCAAGCTTAAAAGACTTGTTTAAAGACACGCTGCAAGAAGTTTTTGAAGCTGAAATGGATGAGCGTTTAGGTTATGAAAACACTCACCTATTGGGACCTGTTTATGGTAAAGTAAAAATACAATAAATGGCCGTCAAAATACAAAAAGTAATTGCCAGTACAATCCAATTATTATATCCTTTTAAGTGGCCACAACTTAGAAGGGGAAAGGGCCCTATGTGTTAGGATAGTTGTCGTATAAGAAAATAAATGCAATAATGAAGTTACGACACTAAACCTAAGGAGATAAAATTATGTCAAAATCTAAAAGTAAGCACTACTGTAACTGGCAAGTAGAATTGGATAAATTTTGGCAAATAATTTTCCCTAATCTTTTTCCAGCTATTCTTTAGATTTTTCTTCAAAAAATGATTCTCTGTGTGCTAATCTATAACTTTTACCTGACATGTTAAATAACTCGCATCTATGGGTGATTCTATCTAAAACAGCTGTAGTTAAAGCTGGGTCACCGAGTAGTTCAGTCCAATCTTCTAGTCCCTTATTAAGAGCCAAGGGGACAGGAACCTTGTCCCACTTTTTATTAGTATAAGCATTGACTTTTCCGATGTTTATGGCAGGGATCTGAGAAAACTACCGGATAGACTTTGCCTAACGGTCGGGACTTACAGTTAGTTATCATAATCTTAGAAGATTATAGTTTGGAAGGATGATATGAATAAAAATAAATTATATAAACTTAAATTAAAGGATGTTAAAAAAGGTGCTGAAGTCATGGTTAGAGTTTTAAGGGGTATACCATGTTTACTCACATATTAGGAAATAAATACAACGATGATATTGCCAAAACAGTTCTGAAATTTCTGCTTAAGCATGCAATTCTTTGTGATGCTGCTTATGCTAGTGGGACGAGGGGACAGGAAGAGGCCACTGAAAAAGTCAGGTTTTAAAATAGTTTCTTACCCTTAGCAAACATAAATTGTTTTTTTATTATAGCTTTTTAAGATATATAACAAAAAGTCCATATTTAAAGAGGATATTATCCCTGCTATCCTCTTTAAATTAACTGCTATGGCAGTAAGTTTGACCTGTGTGTCCACGCTTCTTAGACCGTACCCTCGGGCACGGTCTAGACCATGACTGTTTTTCATTTCGCCATTTTTCCATTCCTGGCAAGCACGGCTTTTATATTTCTGTTTAAACTCAGGCTCTTTTTGCTCCTGACTATATTGATAGAACTCAGGTGTATTAATTCCTATATCTAAAATTTTAGCTATATTTTTTCCTTTAATACACTCTGACCTTTTAAGGCACGATTTGCATTTTTCTCTTTCAAAGTAATATCTATAGCTCTCTTTACCTTTTTTAGTTTTTCTATGTTTTTTCTTAACGGTACTATTTCCTTCACTACAAAACCACTCATCGGAATCTTTATTGTAGCTAAACCTCTCTTCATCAATCTTATACGCCATTTCACTTACTGGAATATACGGTTTTGCACTAATACCATTTATACTATCAAGTATGTTCTTTCTAAAGTAAGCCTTGTCTCCATAAACTTCCTTTACAGAAGTGCAAAACATTGGGGTCTACCATGGAAATATGAGATAGACCCCTAATATATTACGTATAAATTTGTGATTAAAGGGGTCTGATTCTTTAAAAAATTGAGTCACACCCCTTTAAATTATAATATAAACTGATATAATGATTAGCAAACGAGGGTGTGGCTCGCGGGGTCAGTTGCTCAGAAATGAGTTAACTCAGTCCTGAAATGCCGCCCTCGTTTTTGTTGTGTCCGTAACGTTGACCGGGATGATGCCGTCCTACGGGAAGTGGCTCTGCTAGTAGACGTAACGTTGGATTACAACTTTAATTGGGTGCAAATAAAAAATAGGAGGGAGAATGATGCAAGGTCAGCAGATGATAGTTGGTGTAGACGTAGGTTATTACAATCATCATGTAGCTATAGGCTTAGCAGGAGATATTTTAAAGGATTTTGAGATACCCCATAGCCAGAAAGGGTTTAGGTATTTCTTTAATCAAATAACATCTTTTGTACAAGCTTATGAAGTATCAGACATAGTTGTTGGTATGGAGGGGACTAATGGCCATGCTCGGCCATTAGATCAAATGGTTAAAGATAAAGGGTACATGTTACTAAATGTTAATAACCTAAAGTTTGCCCGTTTTAAAGAAATCTTCGCTACACCAGAGAAAAATGACCGCATGGATGCAAGACAAATAGTCACCCTTATGATGATGGCCCCAATGATGGAACAAGGCAAGGAAGTGCTTCAAGAAGTGCATAACACATCTGAGATTGAAACTAAATTAAAACGTATTAGTCGCCGTCGCCATCAGATAGTTAAAGAAAAAGTTATAATACAAAATAGAATGCAAGCAGATCTGCAATCTGTATGCCCAGGTTTTTTGAAAATGTTTGCATCTGTGGATGCCTTTTATGTACTGCGCTTTTTGAGCTGTCGTCCGGACTTGCGTAAGTTAAAAAGACTTAGATTACCGACAATACTCAAGATTCAAGGTGTTGGTAAAGGACATGCTAAAAAGTTACAAAGGTGGCAAGAGGAAGCTAGCTTTGGCTCAGAAGTAGAGTGGGTAGGCCCTATGATAGCAGAAGATGCTTCGCGCTTATTAGCCCTTAAAGAAAGGTTAATTGAATTAGAAAAACAAATCAAATCATTAGTTAGGCAGTCAAGATTGGGCTCTCTTATTCGAAGCATACCAGGCTTTGGCCCTATTTGTTCTGGAATAATAGCTGCAGAAATAGGTACAATTAGTAGGTTTGACTCTGAGGCTGGGTTAGCAATCTACCTAGGTATGGCTCCTCTTGACAATAGTTCTGGCCTATATGAAGGAACAAAATCACCTAAACAAGTTAACAAACATGCGAAAAAAGCTATGATGCAAGCACTGCAGCATCATGTGCGAAGGGTTGATGAATCTAAAGTTTACTTCCAAAAAAAATGTGATGAAGGCAAGAAATACAATCAAGCTCTGCGGTCCTTAGGACGGCATTTAACAAGAGTAATATGGAGTATGATCAAAAACAATAGAAAATATGAACGTCGTGAAAAAGAAACAAGTAAAGCTGCGTAATTTTTAAAAAGCACTTTTTCTAAACTAAGGGAACTTATGTTCAACTATATCCATTTAAAAGAAAAAAAGTTAAAAATAAACATATTATAAAGAAACTTGACAAAACGTACGGGATGTTCAGGCTTTTGATATTTCAATACTTGACCTCCCTTTATTTATTATAATAGACTTTATTGATAAATAGAGGAGTTTTATCCCTAATATCGAAATATGTGCTAGGAGGGATTTTCATGAGCGTTGTGGCAAGTTTAGATGAGATTGTGGAAGCTATGGAGTTGCAAAGTGATGATGATAGTCCATATTTAAGTTTGAAAACGGGAGAAGTTGTGGTGTTATCTGCTGAAGATATTAGGTATGCAGAAGACGAAGTAGATACTGAAACACTGCCAGATTGGCAAAAATATAGTGTTGAGATAGCACAAGAAGTTATAAAAGATGAAGAGGAAAACTACATTCCATTGCCGTCTGAGTTTGTAATACACGAGTATAGCATAATGGAAGCTTTTTGTTATAACCAAGAAGGGGACATAAGAAGTCAGTTATTAAACTCAATACAGAAAAGAGGAGCCTTCAGAAGATTTAAGGATGATATAATACGGTTTGGTATTGCAGATAAATGGTATAAATATAAAGAAGAAGCTTTAAAAGATATAGCAATACAGTGGTGTAAAAGCCACAATATAAAGTATAATTAGTTATTCTGGACAAGGTGTTAAAACCTTGTCCAATTTTTTATTATTAATTGCGTTGAAATGTATTTGCTGCTATAAAAGACTTATAGATCCAGGGATAGGGAATAAACCCCAGATCCTTCGCTAAAGCTCAGGATGACAATCACGTTACCAACGTATTTATGCAAAACATCCGGGTCATGCTTGCAATATTGCAATTCTCACCGTTGAACAGTAAATTAGAGCCAAGGGGGGACAGGAACCTTGTTCCAGACTTTGTTAATATAATCATTAACTTTTCTCACTTATATGAACCATTTCATATATAGGAGCCGAGTGCTTTCTGGTATTTAGGATTACAATCCAGAGCGATGATGTTACAACCCAATGAGGTTTGGGTTCTTATGAGAGCATACAAACAATTAAGGTGGAGCAAATAGACTAAAATAAATCTTTTGAGTTGTCGCAAGAACAAATGTTTGGTAAAATTATACTAAATATAAAGTAAAAGGGGAGAGGCATATGCCAAAGGAAACAAACATGCTAATCTACCAAACAGAAGATGGGAATACAAAAATTGATGTCAGATTGGATAATGGCAATGTGTGGATGACTCAAAGAGCAATTGCTGAGCTATATCAAACTTCAACTCAAAATATTACTATACATATTAAGAACATCTATAAAGAGGAAGAGTTATTAGAAGACTCAACTTGTAAATTTTACTTACAAGTTGGAAAAGAGGGGAATAGAAAAGTAAAAAGAAATACTAGACATTACAACTTAGAGCTAATTATAGCTGTCGGATACAGAGTGCGATCTCATAGGGGGACACAATTTAGACGCTGGGCTACGGAACGCTTAAACGAATACCTTGTAAAAGGATTTACTATGGATGATGAGCGGCTTAAAGATATGCGAGGTTTTGGTCAAGATTATTTTGATGAGTTACTTGACCGGATACGGGATATTCGTACTTCTGAAAGAAGGTTTTATCAAAAGATTACAGATATCTATTCTACCTCAGTGGATTATGACCCAAAAGCTGAAGTCACCAAGGAGTTTTTTGCTACTGTACAAAACAAGTTGCATTTCGCCATACATGGGCAAACCGCTGCTGAACTTATTGCAAATAGGGCTGATGCTAAGAAGAATAATATGGGGTTATATTCGTGGAAGGGGGATAAAGTTAGAAAGCAAGATGTTACTGTTGCTAAAAATTACCTAGATGAAAAAGAACTAAAATCCTTAAATCGAATTGTAACTATGTACCTAGACTATGCAGAGCTTCAAGCTGAGCGCAAAAAGCCGATGTATATGCAAGATTGGATTCAAAAGCTTAACGCTTTCTTAGAGTTTAATGAACATGAGATATTGGATAATCCGGGAAGAGTTAAAAGAGAAGTGGCGGATAAACTGGCCGTGGAGCAGTATGAAAAATACAATGACTTGCGCTTGCAAAATATTGAAGGTGATTTTGATAAATTTATTGAAGAGAAGCATTTGAAGAAATAGGGCATAAGTTAGATGTCAAGTTATAAGGTCCTAATAACTGATGCACACCAAAGAAGGTGCACCATAACAGTATAAATGGAATAAAACATAGGGGCAGGCCTCTGATATTCTGGCCCTTTTTATCGCTGTTTTTACCTATGCAAGCCACCCAGGGTCAGACAAGAGTACAAAGAGTTTATGTTAAAGAATTCTAAAGAAGGGGTTAGAATATAAATATATTAAGGAGGGATTAATATGTTAACTTACTTTATCATACTTACTATAGCAGCAGTAGTATGCCTTGTTATCGGTTGGTTAATATGGAAAAAACAAAAAACAAGCCTAATACATGGATACCACCTAGATAATATTGAAGATATGGATGGCTATAGCCGTGCCGTTGGAAAATCAATTTTCATATTAGGTATTTGGATGCTACTTAATGGTTCAATAAGTTTTCTCCCAATTATTTCAACTAATATCGCAGCTTCCATACTTGTAGCCGGGGTAGCTATATTTGTCATAGCAATGCTAAAAATACAAAAGAAGTACTCCGGAAGGCTTTTATAAAGGAAGCAAAAAGCATCACTTGGAAGATGAATTTCGAATCATCGAACAGCAGTTTGGCTGCTTATTTCGCTATTAGTTTTTATTCATCTTAACGCAAACCGAATGGGTATAAAGGAGAAATTATCCTCAACATAGAATAATAGTATGGGACTTGATTAGCACGTATAGAAGGGGCCTAACTAGAGTAGGGTAAAAAGAATCTTAAGCTTATAGGAAGGTATATGGAAAGAATGCTTAATGTGCGCTCTAGATAATCATGTAGAAGGGGAAATAAAAAGTTGGTTGGGTGTAGCGTTTGATAATAAATACAAGATTGAGCTAATAAATGCTGAGTTTGTGGGAAGGTTTGACACCCAAGAGTAGTAAAGGAGATGATAACGATGTCAAGAAGTATATTTAACATAACATTAATATTATTATTACTAGTGTTAATGGTAGGCTGTACAAATGAGCCGCCTGCAAGTTCCAATGAACCCCCCTCTAGCGAGTCATCAGTAAATGATGGTCTGGTCAAAATACAAGAGGTGACAGTATGGGAGATTGAGGAGTATTTAGAAAATCATAAAGAAGTTTTCCCCGGCACAAGGTTTACCTTTGAAGATGTAAAACACTTAATGGTTTCTCCAGAGGAGATTATTCAATATTTTGGCGAACCTGATCACCGTGAGATTTCTGATGCGGAGGACGGTTTAGTGAGAAAAAATCTGTTTTTCGAAGAAAAAGGTGGTGCAAGCTTTGTTGAGGCAGATGATGATTTTGTTTTAAGCAACATAACAATTACCTCATCTATTTCAGAAGCACCAATCTCAAAAGGTGTACGAGGAATACAGGTAGGAGATGACTTTATGGAAGTTATTAAATCCTTTCCTATAGAGGAGATAGATACAGTAGAAAATCTTGCAGGCTTATACGGCAAAGTAGGATTGGATGAAGATCTTAATTTTACGATGTCAGATGATGTTGGGTATCTATCATTTGGGCTAAGAGATCCGTCTATAAGTGGAATGACTGTAAAACAAGGGGAAGCTAAGGTCATTTTTAGTCAGAGGCACGGCGAAGTAAGCAAAATTTATATTGGTATTGATTTGAACCACTATTTTTAAAGCAAGGGGGAACTTTAAAGAAGATTTCATAAATCAGCAGCTATAGCTATTGTTTTATGAAATCTATCTTTGCCAACTTATTTTTAGGGTTTAAAAATCTCTAAGAACGGCAAGTTTGGATAAGGAATGAAAATTATAGAAAAAAGAGGAATTTTATGCCTGCTTGTTTTGCGAATGAAATAAAAATTGTGCTGCTTACATGCTCTTTAAAAATTCAAAATGATGTAAATAAGTATCAAAAGAGGTGACTGTATGAAAAAAATCAGTTTAACACTTATAGCCTTACTAATTATTGTTTTGACAGTAGGATGTAATGGATCTAAGGAAGAAGATTTTAAAAATCAGAATGAAGCAAAGGTAGAGGACTTAAATGGTGACAAACCTGCTGACACTTATGATGAAAAGAAGATAGTGCTTTCTGACGATAAGGCTTATGAAAGTTATATTGAGCAGGTGCTAGATACCTTTGCACCATATTTTTTTCAATATAGCTTAGATTTCTCTAATAAGCATATCTATTCCAGCCCAGAAGAATATATGGAAGACTTTATAGATGACTTCAAACCTACAGCAGAGAAAGCTTTAGAAGGTGTGACTTCAGTTATGGTAAATCATGATGAGATTATGGAAATTCATAATTCTTATATTGAGAGTTGGAAGTTATATGTGGAAGCTACTGTTATGCAATCAAAAGAGTATAAGGCAGGAAGAAATAATATTTTAGACAAGGCAGTTGTCCTTTATGAAGAGTCTCATGAACTAAAAGAAATGCATGAGTCTATGTTGAAGAATTTTGCCAAAGAGCGAGGGTTTGAGTATATACCTTTAGACTTTAGAGCGGAACAGTAGAAATTTTAGGGCTAGGTTTATGCATACCGGCCCGAGCCTTTGCGGTTAGAACATTTAGGCAGATAGATGGTTGAATCCACGATATAAATAAATTGTGGCCATCACTGCTAAAGGAAATGTAATAAAGGCAAAAACAGCTCTCAATAAAATTATAAATAGCATTGTTCCTACATTATAACTAAGAAAAACTGGAGTAAAAACAACTAGAAAAACTGGAGTAAAAACAACTAGAAAAACTAATATTAAAAACAAAAATAATTTAAACCCTTTATCAGTTGTTAACTCCCAGCGTTTACTTAATGAATAAAACACCCTTTATCTTTATCCACCATATAATGGGAAAAGAGCAAAACCTCCGGGTCAGGCCTGCAATATTGCAATACTAGATAAAGTAGTTAAAGCAAGGTATTTGTACAAGGATATCCCTTTTTGTCTAAATGCCTTATCAATACAAGCATTAATTTTCCAACCTATCAATTTCCATAAAAAGGACGTTGCCTCTAAAATGTAAAAAAGGGGGTCAGGCTTTTGATATTTCAATACTTGACCTCTCTTTATTTATTAGGATAGACTTTATTGATAAATAGAGGAGTTTTATCCCTAATATCGAAATATGTGCTAGGAGGGATTTTCATGAGCGTTGTGGCAAGTTTAGATGAGATTGTGGAAGCTATGGAGTTGCAAAGTGATGATGATAGTCCATATTTAAGTTGAAAACGGCAGAAGTTGTGGTGTTATCTGCTGAAGATATTAGACATGCAGAAAATGAAGAGGGTATTGAAACACTGCCAGATTGGCAAAAAGATAGTGTTAAGGTAGCGCAAGAAGTTATAGAAGATGAAGAGGAAAACTACATTCCATTGCCGTCTGAGTTTGTAATACACGAGTATAGCATAATGGAAGCTTTTTGTTATAACCAAGAAGGGGACATAAGAAGTCAGTTATTAAACTCAATACAGAAAAGAGGAGCCTTTAGAAGATTTAAAGATGATATAATACGGTTTGGTATTGCAGATAAATGGTATAAATATAAAGAAGAAGCTTTAAAAGATATAGCAATACAGTGGTGTAAAAGCCACAATGTAAAGTATAATTAGTTATTTTGGACAAGGTGTTTAGACCTTGTCCATTTTTTCACGCCAACAAGTACAAATGTGATTTCAAGGGGACAGCAACTTTGCCCCAGACTTTGTTAATATAATCATTAACTTTTCTAACTTATATGGCCCACGTCATATATAGGAGCCGAATGTCTTTATGGTAGTTAGGATTACAATCCAGAGCGATGATGTTACAAACCAACGAGGTTTGTTTTTATGAGAGCATACAACTGAGATAGTATACAGTGCAGAAGGACATGTGGGATGCTTTATTATCCCGCTTGAGCCAGTCGCCCTATGGCATGGAGCCTAAATGGGGCAAAGAAAGTTTAGTGGTTACAGTAATGGGAAATGGTGCAAACCTAACAAGAGTAGCGCTAATAGGCTTTAATAATAAAATTAGCATTTAAACCTAATGTTCCTGGTGAGCCCAGAGATTATAACAGTGGCGCCGCAGAGAAGCATTGGTAGACTGGACGGATCAAGGCAGCCATGGTCTTGTTAAATGTTATATATATTGTGGAGAGGAGGTTCTTTTTTTAAACCTACAGTGCCTTGACACAATCTTAGCATCTGCCTTATTTGGAGGTTTTTATATTTTTAGTGTATAATAAGTCAAAGTAAATCTAGAATTTGTTTTCACATAAAGACTGGGAGGTGGCAGGTGAGTGTAATGTATAAATTTGGAAACAATTCTATAATTTACATCATTAAATTAATAAAGGTTTTTTAAAAAGAAGGCAGAACAAGCATTATGTAAACTAGACGAAATTGAGCCATGGGGGGATAATCAATGAACCGTCAAAATACCTTGCAATTGCTTTTAGACTCTTTGCCAATTATAGCTAAGATATCAGGGGGATATGCTGCTGTTACAGATAAAGAGGGAAGAAGGATTAAAACTATTGACTCTGCTGGAGAAGAGGTAACTGAGCTAGTTAATGTTTTCTATGATTCAGCTGCAAAAGCTGCTAAAAAAGGAACTGCTGTTTCGGGATGCTCAGAAATTGAAAAGGGAGCACAGGCTTGGTGTATACCTATTGATGATTATGTTCTTTGCAGTAGTAATATTGAGAGAATAAGGAGTAATAACAGGCTAAAAGAAGCGTTGATTCAATCCCTTCCTTTTATTTCTCGTGCAGCTGGAGGAGAGGCAGTGGTGTTTGATAAAGAAGGTGTTAGAGTCGCAACTGTCAGTTCTCATGGAAAAATAAAGGAAGGTTATTTAGGGACTGTAAGCAAAGACGCTAGGGAAGCGATGGTTAGTGGAAAACCAAAGATAGGGGATTCAAACTATATAAATGGAGCAAAAGCTGTGCGCATCCCTATTACAAAAGAGTTTGGTTTTGGTTTTAATAACGAGGATACTACAATTAAAAACCAAAGACTGATAAATGAAGTAAAAAAACACCAAAATGCTAAATATAGTCTATCAGACATAATAGGCAAGTCTGCTCCTATAGAGAAAGCAAAAAAAATAACAAAGATCGCAGGGGAGTCCATTTCTAGTGTATTGATTTATGGTGAAACTGGTACGGGCAAAGAATTGTTTGCTCAGTCAATACACAATTTGAGTGAACGCAAAACAAAACCTTTTGTAGCAATTAACTGTGCTGCTATTCCCCCCAATTTAATGGAAAGTAATTTCTTTGGCTATGAAGAGGGTGCCTTTACAGGGGCTAAAAAAGGAGGAGCTGCTGGGGTTTTTGAACAAGCTAATGGAGGCACAATTTTTTTAGATGAAATCAGCGAAATGGATTTAGACTTGCAATCTAAGATTTTAAGGGTGTTACAAGAAAGAGAAGTTAAAAGAATAGGTTCCAATAAAGTTATTTCCTTAGATATAAGAGTAGTTTCTGCTACGAATAAGGGCTTAGAACAAATGGTTCAAAAAGGGGATTTTAGAGAGGACTTATATTACCGATTGAATGTAGTAGATATATTCTTGCCGCCACTGCGACACATAAAAGAGGACATCCCTGACATAGTAAGAAACACCATAAAAAAGATGAATATTGATTTTGGCAAATTTGTGGAAGATATTGATGAAGAGGCATTGCACTTTATGGTCGAGTACAACTGGCCAGGAAATGTTAGGGAGTTAACAAATTGTGTTGAAAGGGTTTTCAATGTTATAGGAAATAACAACATTATAACAAAAGAGCATCTACCAAGTAAGTTAATTGACAGCAGCAACCAAAACAAAGTAGAACATGAAGATTTAAAAAGTATGCTGGCTGGTTATGAAAAGAAAATCATTGAAAACGCCTTGAAACAACACAATGGAGTTAAGTCAAAAGTAGCAGAGTCTTTGAAGATTAGCACTACAACTTTATGGCGAAGGATGAGGGATTTAGATATTAAGGACAGTTAAACTTCAAATGTGAAAAACCATTGCAAAAGTGAAAAAATAGAATAATGCCTGCTTTTATTAAATTTTAAGAAATTTTAATAAAGTAGTTCTTTCAGAGTTGAAAAGGTTTTTGTACTTAGTGGTACAAAAACCTTTTTTTATCGCAGATAACCGTTCGTAAAACCCTCGCCTCAAAATAGAGAAAAAAATCTACTTAGGCGGGAGATAACGGACGCTAATGTCCTGATTCACTCAACTAACAATCAGTGGGAGAAAGATAAAAACTCCCATTGAATGAAGTTTTCGTTTTATACTACTTTAAAAGTGGCATAGAACTTGCACTAGGTAATTGCAAGTGCAAAATAGTACTAATAAAAATTTGGGAGGGATGTAGTTAAAAAGTTAAAAGGTTTGAAAACACACAAAAATTCTAAAAAAAACAAGGAGGCTTAAAACTATGTCAGCACTTGCAATTAAAAATATTGGACTGTTAATAACAGGTGATTTGGACGCACCATTATCAAAAGATAATACTATTATTGTGATTAACGGAAAAATTGAAGCTATAGGTGGACAAGAATTAATTTCGAAATATCAGTGCGATAAGGTAATAGACGCAAATGGCACAACAGTTGCACCTGGTTTTATTGACTCTCATACGCATCCCGTATTAGGTGACTTCACACCTAGGCAAAACACAGTAGGATTTATTAATAGCTCTCTTCATGGAGGGGTCACCACCATGATTTCTGCTGGCGAACCACACACACCAGGCAGACCCAAGGATGTCTCAGGAGCTAAGGCTTTGGCAATATTGGCTCATAAAAGCTCTCAAAATGTTAGACCAGGTGGAGTAAAGTTGCATGGTGGAGCAGTTATTTTGGAACAAGGCTTTACAGAAAGAGATTTTATAGACCTTAAAAAAGAAGGGGTTTGGTTAGTAGGTGAGGTTGGTTTAGGCACTGTAAAAGATCCTAGTGAAGCAGCACCCTTAATTGAAATGGCAAAAAAATACGGCATGAAGGTTATGATGCATACTGGTGGAACCTCAATTCCTGGTAGTAGTACTATTGGTTTTGAAGATGTTGTAACCGCTAAGCCTACAGTAGTTTCTCATGTAAATGGCGGACCAACATCTATACCTATTGAAGATGTGAAAAAACTGATAGACGAGACAGATTTTATCCTAGAAATAGTTCACTGTGGAAATTCCAAAGTAATGAAAGAAGCAGTGGAGTATGCTGTTGAAAAAAATCAGTTGCATAGATTTATTATCGGTAACGATTCTCCATCAGGAACTGGGATAATACCTCTTAGTATTTTAAGGGTAGTATCGTATTTGGCTTCAGTTTGTAATATTCCTGCTGAGAAGGCAGTTTGTATGGCAACTGGGAATACTGCAGATGTTTATGAATTGAATGTTGGTAAAATTGAAAAGGGAAGAGAAGCAGATTTTGTTATAATGGATGCACCTATGGGGTCCGTTGGTTCAAATAGCATCGAGGCTTTAGCAGCAGGAGACTTATGTGGTATATCTAATGTAATTGTTGATGGCAAAATTATGTTTGAAAAAAGTAAAAACACACCACCAGCAGTAAGAAAAAGCAAAGTTATAAAATAACGAAAACCCGAGTTTTTTGAGGAGATGTTATGTATAATAAGACAAAAAATCTTGGTTACGTAGATGTGCTGATTTTAGGTGGAGGCATGGCTGCTATGCTTGCAGCGATTGAAGCAGATAGTAATGGTGTAGATGTATGTATGGTATCCAAAAAAAAAATCGGCAGATCAGGAGCTTCTGTTGTATCAAAGGCAGTTCATAGGTTTGCACCGCAAGAGAAACAGGATAAGCAAAGTTATAAACAAAATTTAATTAGTAGTGGTAGATATATAAATGACACTTCATTAGTAGATGTTTTAGTTGAAAAAGGTGCTAAGAGTGTGGAGGAGTTAGCGCTCATTAACAAAAATTTAAACTTTAAATATAAAACCATAAAAGGTGATAAATACAAAAATTTTGCTACCACCAAACCAAAGCAAGGAAAACATTTATGTCACCCCGTTTTAAAACATTTAATACGAAAAACAGGTGTAAGATTTCTAGAAGGTTATATGGCTGTGGACTTAATTAGTCATAAAAATAAAGTTTGTGGAGCAATTTTGGAGAAAGGTAACGAACTGTTCATTATTAGAGCTAAATCAGTGGTACTAGCAACAGGTGGTGGCGGTAAAATTTATTCAGAAACTAGTAATACGAATGATTTAACAGGAGATGGCTATGCAATAGCAAAAAGATCAAATGTTTCAATTAGAGATATGGAATTTGTTCAATTTTATCCATATAGGATATGTGAACCCAAAGAACATGACATATTTCCAGGGATATTTGAAAAAGGCGCAAAATTATTAAACAAAAATGGTGAAAGGTTCATGAATAAATATCCTAAACGAGAGCTAGAAAACAGGGATATATTAGCAAAAGAAATGTTTAAACATGCAGAAAGTTATCTTGATTTGAGTGGTTGTGACTTAACCTATTTACAGGAAGAGTGTAATGACTTATATAATATTTTCATGAATAATAAAGGAAGAAAATATAAAATTAAGCCAGTTGCTCACTATTTTATGGGTGGTGTAATACAAAAACCAGATGGAAAGACGAGTATGAAAGGTTTGTTTAGTTGTGGAGAAGTGTCTGGAGGCATCCATGGGGCAAATAGACTTGGAGGCAATGCGCTAACAGAATTAGCAGTATTCGGGCCAATTGTTGGTCAAAATGCTGCTCACTTTGCCATTAAAAATCAGATCCAATCGACAGATATTAGAAATATTTTTTTAAAACAAATACCTGATATAGGGAAATCACATTTGTTAAATTTCGAAAATAGATTAAGAAAAGTTATGTGGGAGAATGTAGGCATTGTAAGATCTATGACTTCTCTTAGCGAGGCAGAATCTGTTGTAAATGATTTACTCCTGGAGATTGAAACAATAAAACCCAATAATCTGAAAAACTGGTTAGAACTATACAATATGATTGAAGTGTCAAAGCTTGTTATTAAGTCTTCAAAATATAGAAGAGAAAGTAGAGGATCATATTACAATGAAGATTTTCCTTCAGAAAAAGATATTTGGTTAGGGCATATATCCTACAATAATAATGGAAATTTGAATTTTGTTAAAAATTGATATCACTAAAGGAGGTGAGTTAGGAGAGCATATTTGCAATAATCTATAAATATTAAAGGAGGAACTTGACAATGAATGAAAAACAAAATCAAAATCAACATGATGCATATGAACATGCTTTTGAAAGGGTTCCAGATTCTAAGAGAAAAAGCTTACTAAGTTTAATCATTGTATTAGCAGGATATCCAATAGCTCTTTCTAATTTTGTTATTGGTGGGAATGTTGCTATTGGATTAAGCTTTTCGGAAGCTATGCTAGCCTTATTGGCGGGGAACCTTGTCTTGATATGCATAGTGGTAGCAACTGGTATATTTGCTTTTAGAACTGGATTATCAACAGCGTTCTTATCAAGAAGGGCTTTTGGTAAAAGTGGTTCAAGTATTTTCTCCATTCTATTAGCAATTTCAGCTGTTACTTGGATATCCTTAAATGGGGATATTTTTGCAAGATTGATTGATACAACTTTTGGATGGTGGTTTTTGTCAATACCCGTAACTGCTGTAATTTGTATATTATTATGGATGCAGTCGGCTATAAGAGGTTTTAAAGGTCTTCACTTTATAAGTGCACTGGGAGTTCCTGCAGCTTTAATAATGTCTGCTGCTGGTGTTATAGCTGTTGGAATTCATACCTCTGGTTTTGAAGGTATTACTGAATATGTTCCAGTAGAGCCAATAACTTTTACTGCAGGCAGTGCAGCAGTGGTTGGTGGATGGGTCTTTGGAGCAGTAATAACTCCAGACGTGTGTAGGTTTGCTAAGAAAGAGAGTCATGTTTTAATTGCAGGTGCTATAGCATTTGTTATTGGTTGTTTTGGCTTGCAATTTGCGGGAGCGTTAGTTGCAATATCAACCGGATATGGTGACTTTACTGCAGCAATGGCAGCTTTAGGCTTATCTTTAATAGCTTTTGTAGCAGCCATATTTTGTCTTTGGACAACTCAGGACAATAACATTTATGGTGCAAGCTTAGCTTTACAAAATATCATTAAAGAAACATCCTTCTATGGGAAAATAACACATAAAAATATTGCAGTAGGAATATCTGGGCTAGCAGCGCTTTTTGCGGCACTAGGAATATATGACCATATTATCCCAATTATATCCAACCTCAGCGTTCTGATTACGCCTGTACCAGGATTGATAATAGCTGAAGAAGCGATAGTAAAAAGCCCTAATTCAGAAAAAGTTGTTAATTGGTTTGGTATAATAGCTTGGCTTGCAGGTGGAATAACAGGATTTATTGCTTTACAGGCAAACTTCTTTATCCCTCCAGTAATTGGTATGGGGACAAGTTTTGTTATCTATGTTGTACTAGGCAAACTAGTATGTAAGAATGTATCTACTGATAAGTCTGAAGTAAAAGCTTAAATAAATTTAAGATAAAAGGAGAATTGATATGGATTTAAAGGTAAGAAAATATTATACACTCGTAGAGGAAATAAATAAAGACGGAGTTAAAGAAGTGTCAAAAGTTCAAAAAAGAGCTGTAGCTGCAGCAGTGATAGAAAATCCTTTTATAGATAAATTTCAAGAAGACCTTTCGTTGTTGTATGATTGGAGCGAAAAGTTAGCCCCCATATTAACCAAAAAAGCTAAAGATGCAGCAGGATTAACTCATGTCGAAAGTTATGGTAAAGCGGCCATTGTTGGTGGTCGTGGAGAACTAGAACATGCAGCGGCATGCTTACATCCTAAGCTAGGCAAACCTTTTAGAAAGGCTATTGGAGGAGGTAAATCAATAATACCTTCAGCTAAAAAGATGGGGTTCCCTGGAACAGCAATTGATGTACCTATTCACTATAAGGATGCTGCTTATGTGAGAACTCATTTTGATGCCATTGAATTTAGAGTTCCGGATGCTCCCAGAGATAGCGAAATCGTATTGATACTTGCGATTACAGATTGCGGCAGACCTCATCCTAGAATTGGTGGGTTAACAATAGAAGAAGCAAAAGGTGAGGATGGCTTACGATAAAGGATATTTTTGATGCAACCTGTTTAACAAATCAGGTAATGATTAGCTGAAGCTATTAAACGATAAAGCCATAAAAATGAATATTGGCTTTATCGTTTATTTCAAAATATAAAAATATATCCGTATATTTACTTAAAAATTAAAAGGCTTAAGGTTTTAAATCCAATCTTTAAAGTTTTAAAGTACTACTTCTTTCAATCGCTTTTAATTAATTCTTTAACTATAAATCTAAATTTAATATATATTAAGGAAATTTAATTAGAATATTTATCACAGATAGCTGTCTGTAAAACTCCCGCCTCAAAATAGAGAAAAAAATAAATCTATTTAGGCGGGAGATAACGGACGCTAATGTCCTGATTCACTTAACTAAAAATCAGTGGGAGAAGGATAAAACTTCCGCTGATTTAAGTTTTCGCTTTATTGCTTGAGCGTAAAATAGTTTTATAATATGGAGGGAATAACATGAGATTAGGATTTATAGGACTTGGAGTAATGGGAAAAGGAATGGCTGCGAATCTTATGAAAAATGATTACAAACTGACGGTTTTTGATATAAACCAAACCGTTTTGGAAGAATTTAAAGGCTTAGGAGCTGAAATAGCCGAGTCTCCTAAACAGTTGGCTGAAAAAGCGGATGTTATTATGACATCTCTTCCAAACTCGAAAATTGTACAAATGACGTTGTTAGGGGAAAATGGTGTTTTAGCAGGTGCAAAACCTAATAGTATAATAGTTGATTTTAGTAGTATAACCCCTAAAACAATAAAAGATATAGCAAAGCAAGCAGCGAAAAAGCAAGTAGAAGTGATGGATGCTCCGGTTAGTGGTGGGCAAGCAGGAGCTTTAAAAGGTGCTCTTACTATTATGGTTGGAGGAAAAGAGGAAGCCTTAGAGAAGGTTATGCCTCTTTTACAATGTATGGGTAAATCCATAAAACATGTAGGAGATGTGGGAGCTGGCGACACTGTTAAATTAGTTAATAATTTGTTGTTAGGTGTCAACATGGTGGCTGCATCAGAAGCATTGGCTTTAGGTGTAAAAGCTGGTTTAGATGCAGATGTATTGTATGATGTAATATCTCAAAGCTCTGGAAACTCATATGCTCTTGAGGCAAAATATAAAAAGTTTATCGCTAAGGGTAATTTTGAGCCAGGATTTATGATTGATTTACAGCATAAAGATTTACAGCTGGCAATTGATACTGCTAAGGATTTAGAGTTGCCGCTACTTGTAGGAAACCTAACACAGCAATTATATGAAGTTGCTAAAGCTGAGGGTAACGGTCAAAAAGATATTTCAGCAATAGTAAAAACCTATGAAAAATGGGCGGAAGTGCAAGTTAGGGAAGGTGAGAATAAATAATGGACCTTAAAAAAAGCATAGCTTCAAAAACACCTTTGACACTTGGAGAGACATTAGAAATAGCGGAAAAAGATAAGGTGAAAGTAGTAGATGTGATTTTAGCAGAAGCTCAAAATGAAACAAATAAAACGAAGGAAGAAGTTTTAACTGAATCATATAATCAGTTTGCTCACAATTTAAAGGCAATTGACATTGGTTTAGATACAGGACAGAGTTTGCTTTTAGGCAGCACAGGAGCTCAACTAAACAATGAAGAAAACACATTATTTGAAGATGAATTCGTCAATAAGATTTTAAAATATACACTGGCTGCTCAAGTGGGAAATCATGAAATAGGTTTAAACCCTTGTGCTGGTACAGGCGACTCTTGTCCTTATACTGGTTTCATCAAAGCTATGCAGGATACTGGATATAGTAAAAATGAAGTGAGAGAAACAACAGCCTTGATTCTAAAGATAGGTTCAATGTTTAGAGTTGGCAAAATAACTACAGGATGTAACATGGAAGGTTTTGGAGCTGGAGCTGCAGCTATAGCAGCTGCAGCAGTACACATAAATGGTGGAAGTCCAAAAGATATGGAAAGAGCCATGGTACTATCCATATCTCCAACCATTGCAGTTCCTTGTACTCCAAGAGTAATGGTTCCTGGCCTTTGTGCTACCCATATAGGTGGAGCAATTTTGATTGGAGTACTATCGGCACAGTTAGCTATCAAAACAGATATTGAAGTAAATGTGCCAATAGATGTTATGTTAGCAATGGCGACAGAAGCGCATCCTATTTCAGCTAAACATATTGTGCCGACGGTAAATGATTTTATGAGACCATTTTTCAAAACAAAGCAAGAAGTAGAAAAACTTATAGACCAGCCCATTAAAGAGCAAGAAAAACTAGATATCCAGGAAACATTGGAAACGTCTAAGCAAGTGGCCAAAAAACTTGCTAAAGGAGCAAAGCCAATCTATGAAACGTTAGGAGAAGCGGTAGTAGGAGGTAGTTCTCAAGCGGTTGGCTCACCTACAAATACTGGTAGAATCGCCCATCATTTATCTAAAGGGCAAATAAAGAAAGTCAAAATAGAGTTATACGGGGAGTTATTTGACCGTAGGGGGATTAACATTCCCGGAACCTTAATGGGAGCTGTTTTTGGTGCCTCAACAAATGATTATAAAATGTATAGGCAAGTAATGGAGTCAATTGAGCGTACAGGAATTGAAGTAGATATAGTTAAAGCTAAAGAACATCAGGTACAAAAAGTAACTATTGAAACAAGCGAAGGGACTTATGCTGTTGATGCGTTAAATAGAGGTGGAGGTCGTCTAGTTTTAAGAGATGCAACGCCTTCTATAGAACAGGCGAGAAAGGTAGCTCAAGAACTTTCAATAGTAGTAGTGGAGGAGTAGGGGGTGCAACCATGAATATAATTGAGAAAATAATAGCACAAAAAGCAAATAAGGATTTTGTTAAAGTGGGCGATGAAGTAACGATCAGTGTGGATTTAGCTATAGCACATGATGTGACAGCCCCTATGGCGATAAAGCAGTTTAAGTCCATAAACATTGATAGAGTGTTTAATAAGGACAAAGTAGCTTTTGTGATGGACCATTGTATCCCCTGCTCTACTGTGGAGTCAAGAGAACAGCATAACTATATCAAGGAATTTTCTAATCAATTTGGTGTAAAGCTATTTGATAAATCAGAAGGAGTTATCCATCAGGTTCTAAGAGAAGAAAAGCTTTGTGATACAGGAGATGTGGTTGTTGGTGCAGACTCTCATACGTGTACTGCTGGAGCTTATGGTGCATTAGCATTACCAGTGGGGTCAACAGAATTAGCCGCTGTTATGGCACTGGGAACAATAGACATTGAAGTTCCTCAAACCCATTTGATAAAAATAGAGGGACAGCTTAAAAAAGGTGTTTATGCCAAGGACATAATTCTTCATGTTATCGGTAAATTTGGCACTAATGGATTTACTGATAAAGGAGTAATTTTTACTGGAGAGACCATACTAAATTTAACTGTAGAAGAAAAAATGACCATAGCAAATATGATGATTGAAAAGGGAGCTATGATTGGCTATATAGATCAAGAAAAAGAAATGGATACCGAAAAAATTGGTGAAGTATCTGATATCACCTGTATTTCTGCGGAAGATATAAAGCCGGTAGCTGCCTGTCCATCCTCTCCAGCTAATATAAAACCTGTTGAGGAAATAGAAGGTACAAAAATAAATCAAGTGGTTGTAGGCAGTTGTACTAATGGTAGATATTCAGACATGGAAATAATAGCAAATGTTTTAAAGGACAGGAAGGCTAGTGATGATGTTACATTAATAGTAGTACCGGCTTCAAAAAAAGTATTGGACAAAATGGAAGAAAACGGTCTATGCAAAATAATCAGAGATGCAGGAGCGATTATTATCAATCCTGGTTGTGGTCCTTGTTTTGGTGCCCATCAAGGATTACTAAATAAAGGTGATGTTGCAATAACTACAACAAACAGAAACTTTCCAGGAAGAATGGGCCACAAAGACGCGAAAATTTATTTGGCATCACCGAGGGTTGTAGCAGAAAGTGCTGTCAAAGGTTATATAGTGAGACCTGGAACGGTAATTCCTTTGGAGGTATAGATATGGAGAAAATTAAAGGAAATGTTTTTTGCTTCAAAGATGATGTAGATACCGATCAGATTTTGCCTGGATATGCTATGTCTAGCCCAGAAGAAGAACTTAAAAACTTTGCATTAAAAGGTAGTTGTATTCCTAAATTTGCTGAATTAGTAAACAAAGGAGATATTATTTTGGCTGGTGAAAATTTTGGCTGTGGCTCTAGTAGAGAACAGGCTCCGGTTGCTATTAGACAATCCGGTGTAGGCGTTATAATAGCTAAGTCGTTTGCAAGGATATTTAGGAGAAATGCCATAAATATTGGGTTGCCAGTTTTGACCAGTGATTATGTAGATGAAATAAAAGAAGATTTGAGTGATGGTGATGTACTAGAAGTTGATATTGATAAATTAAAAGTTACAAATATAAACAAAAACAAATCATATCAACTTAATGAGCTTACTGACGTAACTTTGGAGACTTTACAAGCTGGAGGGCTCATCAACAAAGTAATCAATAAGTTAAATGAGAAGGGGTGTAAAAATGGCTAGCTCAAGACCAAAAACTGAAAAAATAATAAAAGAGGAAATTGAGCGTATAAAAGCTTATGAAAAGGCTTTTGATGTAAAAATGCCTTATATTGATGAAAATGGAGACGTTCAAGGATTGCCAGAGGCTTATCCCAGAGAAATAAATGGAGTAAAGCGTAGTGGATATCGCTTAACTGAGCTAGGAAGACAAGCCATTGAAACTGGCAAACCAGTACAAAATCCTATTTTGGGAAGAAATAGTGCACAGGAAACATTTGAAGAATCACAACACATGTATGATATAGCAGAAAAACTTGGAATTAGTTTGTTTCAATTTGTTCACTCAGAAGCTACAAGGCATATTGACCCTTTAGATGGCTTAGAACTAATAGAGCAGTCAAGGGGCAAAGGTGGAATAACTCCAAAAGGTGAGCGGGAATTCGTTAAAATGGGTGGAGGTGCTAAGCATCCACTGAGAATAAACGCTACTGGAGACACTACTCATTTAAATGTGATTAATGCATTAATTGCAGGATTTGATGGAACAGATTTAGGACCTGTAATACACGTTCACTTTGGCGGTCGAGGTATCCATGATTTTAGAACAAAGGTGGCAAATGGATATAAAGCTTTGCAGATTTGTGCTGAAAATAATATGTTTGTTCAGTTAGATACTCATAAACATATAAATAACATTATGGGTACAGATGGTATGGCTTTAGCAATGTGCTTATTGTCTGAAGGTTTAGCAATCAAAGCAGGATTGGATAGAGCTTTGAGCGCCATACAAATGAATGTAGGCGGAATAAACGTACTGGCAGACTTAGCCTTGATTAAAGCATATCGTGAGATAATTTGGAGTGAATTTATTGTAGCAGTGCCAGAGACTTTTCAGAACCCACCGGCTGACTTAATAGCAGAACAAGCACACTTTGCCAGAATGGCAATGACCGCTAAATTAGCTGGAGCTAATTTTTACCGACCAAAAGCTGCTGAAAATGTGGGCATTCCTACTGGCAATTCTATGGCAAAAGCTATTTGGGCAACTCAAGATGTGTTTAATAACACCTATAGAATGGAAATTAATGATCCTTTTATAAACGCTAGAAAGGAAGAAATAAAAACAGAAGCATTGGCTATACTTACAGCTGCTTTGGAGAGAGATACTTTACTTCAACCAGAAGAAATAACAGAAGAATTCTGGAAATCATTTGACGACAAAGAGTTAATTGACTTGATAGTAGAAGCCGGGCGAAAGGGAATTTTAGATGCACCTAGAGCTGGTGGTTGGGATTTAAAAAGATTTGTAAAAACAAATAGAGATAGTGATGGTATTAGGCGCTACCTTGAAGGATACACTCCATGCGATGTACCTCAAAAACATATGCCTATTACAAAGGATAATGTAAAAGCGGAAAAAGAGTATGTTGTTACCAAAAAAGAAAAAGTGCTTTTAGCTACAGTTGGGGCGGATGCCCATGTTGTTGGAATAAATATGGTAAAAGAAGCAATTCAAAAAGCAGGTTATGAAGTTATCTTTTTAAGAGGAATGAACTTGCCGGAAACGGTAGCAGAAGTTGCAGCGGAGACAAAAGCTAGCGTAGTTGGTGTGAGCAACTTACTAGGAATGGGTTCAACGCTGTTTCCTAGGGTAGACAAACGTTTAAGAGAGTTAAAGTTAAGAGATGATGTAGTTTTATTAGCTGGCGGAAGGCTAGCAGAAAAAGAAGAAGAGCATGCATCTTATGAAGAGAAAATAGCTAATGAGGGAACAAATTTCTTAGGCGTTGATGCCTTTTTTGGTCCAGGTAGCGATGTCACAAAATGCGCAGAATGGATTGAAGAACAATTAAAAAAATAAGTTTGAGGTGATAAGTAGTGGAACAACATAACACTAAAGTCGTGATAATGAGGGCAGGTACAAGTAAGGGAATATTCATCAAAGATTCGGATTTGCCTACTGACAAGAAACAACGGGACAAGCTTATATTAAAAATATTTGGCAGTCCAGATGTAAGACAAATAGATGGTTTAGGGGGGGCAGACCCATTGACAAGCAAGCTTGCTATAATAGGCCCCTCGTCTAGAGAAGATGCAGATGTGGACTATACGTTTGGACAAGTTTCGTATACAGCTCCTAAAATAGATTATTCTGGCAACTGTGGCAATATCTCTGCTGGAGTTGCGCCTTTCGCAGTTGACGAAGGTTATGTTAATGCGGTTAAACCTGTTACAACGGTGAGAGTGCATAATACAAATACAGGAAAAATTTTAGTTGAAAAAGTGGAAGTGGATCATGGCAAAGCAAAAGTGATAGGTGACTTCAGTATTGCTGGAGTTCCGGGAACAGGTGCACCTATTGCTATAGATTTTTCCGACACTCAAGGTTCAAAAACTGGCAAGTTACTACCAACAGACAACGTAGTTGATAAAATTTCGGTACAAAATTATGGACAAGTCACTGCGTCGTTAGTGGATGCAGCAAATCCAATGGTTTTTGTAAAAGCTGAAGACTTAAATCTGAAAGGTACAGAAACACCAGCTGAAATTGATGAAAACAAAAGCCTGTTGAAAACATTAGAGGAAATCAGGGGTAAAGCTGCAACAATGATGGGACTTGTTGACAGTTGGGAGAAAGCAGTGGATGAAGTTCCAGCCTTTCCAATGTTAGCTTTAGTATCTGAGGCACAAAATTATAAAGATTTTACAAAAGGAACGCCTATTGACCAATCAGAGGTGGACTTTGTATCTAGACTTATGTTTATGCAGGTGGTACACAAAACATATGCTGGAACTGCAACAATTTGTACAGGAGCAGCGGCTAGAGTTGAAGGAACAGTTGTTAATGAAGTTATGAAAGACAAAAACAGAGGCCGGCAAGACGTTTTAAGGATAGGTCATCCTGCTGGTGTAATTACAATTGATGTAACAGCTAGCAAAGCAAAAGAAGGATGGGAGTTAAACAAAGCGGTAATTAACAGGACGGCAAGAAGAATAATGGAAGGGGACTGTTATACAACGAAAAGAGGGTAATAAAATGTCTAAATTTGATTACTTGGTAATTGACATAGGTAGTACTTACACAAAACAGAGACTATTTAGCAAAAAAAAGCTTGTTTGCAGTGTGCAAAGTCCAACAACAATTAAAAACGTTCAACAAGGAATAGCAAAGGGTCAAAATTTTATCAAACAAAAAATCACAGAAAGTGAAATAGATGTCGATAATATTTTAGCATCTAGCAGTGCAGCAGGTGGTCTAAAAATGGTTGCCATGGGATATATGTCAAGGGTAACAGCAAAAGCTGCTAAAGAGGTGGCAATGAACTCAGGAGCTAAAATATTAGAAATAGTTTCTAATGAAGACCCCCCATCTTACAGAATACAAATATTAAAAGAGACAGCCCCTGATATAATTTTGCTGGCAGGGGGAACAGATTTTGGAGATGAAACTTCGTTGCTGGAGAATGCCCAGCTTCTAGCTGATTGTAAAATAGACGGAATAGTTGTGTTAGCAGGCAATATTGCGGCTCAAAAGAAGGCGGAACAAATATTAATAAAAGCGAACATATCTTGTGTGAGAGTAGCCAATATAATGCCGACCATCCATCAATTAAAAGCCAAGGAAGCCAGGGAAGTAATACACAAGGAGTTTATAAAGCAAATAACACAAGCACAAGGAGTAAATTTGCTACAAAATCAACTAACGAACGATAAAATAATGCCTACTCCTGGAGCGGTTTTAATGGCAGCAGAGCTGCTTTCTAAAGGAACATATTCACAAAAAGGTTTAGGAGAAATTATTGTGGTTGACTTAGGCGGAGCAACCACCGATGTACATTCAGTAGTTCCAAGATTGGCAGATTTAAAAACAGAAGAAATAGGTTTAATAGTTAGCAACGAAAAACAAGTGTCTTATCGTACAGTTGAAGGCAATTTAGGTATGCGAATTAGCGCTATGAGTATTTTGGATACAGTTAATCCCAAAGGTATATTGCAAAAAAGGCAAATAACAGATGAACAAACATTAAAGTCATTCATTGACTATTGTAAGGAAGTGGAAGAAAACCCCGAGCATATACCTAAAGACAAACAACAATATCAGTTTGATACTTTTCTAGCTGAGACAGCAGTAGAAATAGCACTGAAAAGGCATGCCGGTTATATATCAACCTATCATGACCCAGTGACAGGTGTAGTACCGGGAATGCCCGTAGGTAGAGATTTGCGAAACGTAGATACCATAGTTGCTGTTGGAGGAATTTTTGCTAATAGAACACAACAAGATTGTAAAAATATAGTAAAAAATGCACTAAAAGATAAAGGAACTTCCCTTTTGCCAAAGGAGCCTGAAGTATTAATTGATTCAAACTACTTGCTTTTTACAGGGGGAATAATTTCACAAGTGGATGAAGAATACGCTTTTGATATTCTTATAAATCAATTTAATAAAAAAATAGGTAATTGCTAAAGTGACTCAACGAAATAGCATGTCAATCTAACTATTGTTAAGAAAAGAATCAGCTAATCCAACTCCACTTTAGCAGAAGAGGTCGGTCTATGTGCCGACCGACCCATTTGGACACCACAGCACTAAAATAAACTGCATGTCATTTTAAATGGTAGTAAGGCCGTGCATTTAACAGTAGAAACCCAATTTTTTTTGAAATTATAAATGTAAAAGTCTTTTATCAAGCGTTGTGAAATAAGCAATCGCGAATCGCCTATAACCAAAAATAAATTAGGAGGAATTAAACAGAATGAAAAAGACGACCCAACTGAGAAAACTATTGAATTCAGAAGAAATCTTGGTAGCTCCAGGAGCTCACGACGCTTTAACAGCTAGAGTGATTGAAAAAACAGGCTTTGAGGCAGTTTATATGACTGGATATGGACAAGCGGCAAGTGCGTTGGGGAAACCAGACATTGGACTATTAAGTATGACTGAAATGCTAGATAGAGCTAGGAAGATGGTGTCTGCTGTTGAAGTGCCAGTTATAGCAGATGCTGACACAGGTTTTGGCAATGCTATAACAGTAATGAGAACTGTTGAGGAGTATGAAGCAGCAGGGGTAGCAGGAGTTCAGCTAGAGGATCAAGTGGCGCCCAAAAGATGTGGGCATATGTTAGGCAGAAAAGTAATTTCTATGGATGAGATGGTAGGAAAAATAAAAGCGGCAAAAGCTGCTAGGAAAGATGAAGAATTGGTTATTGTAGCTAGGACTGATGCAAGAACAGTACATGGTATAGATGAAGCGATTAAAAGAGCTAAAGCATATGAAAGTGCAGGAGCGGATGTTATTTTCGTAGAGTCATTAGAAACAAAGGAGGAAATGGAAAGAATCCACAAAGAGCTTAGCGTCCCAACCTTGGCTAACATGGTTGAAGGAGGTAGAACCCCTCTTTTGACTAATGATCAGCTTCAAGACTTAGGTTACGGGTTGGTTATTTACCCAACAGCTTCAACTTATGTTTACGCAAAGGCAATGTTCGGATTGATGAGCAAGCTTAAATCAGATAAAACAACTGAAAATTATACCGATGAAATGATAACATTTTCTGAGTTTAATGAGTTGGTAGGTTTAGGAGATTTTGCGGATTTAGAGGATAAGTTTGTGAAGGAATAAACTAAATGCAAGGGGAGATGAAGAGATGGTAACTACGTTGGCAATTAAAAATATTGGTGTTTTAGTTACAGGAGATATAAATAACCCCATATTAAAAGCAAGTACCATTATAGTTCAAAATGGTAAAATTAAAAAAATCGGTAACGAAGAGTTGTTAGACCAATTTAACTGCCAAAAAATTATAGATGCAAAAGACACAACGGTAGCCCCAGGATTTATTGATTCACATGCCCACCCTGTTTTGGGAGATTATACCCCAAGACAAAACACAATGGGCTTTATTAACAGCTCTCTTCATGGCGGTGTCACCACTATGATTTCTGCTGGAGAGCCACACACACCTGGTCGTCCTAAGAATCCATCAGGAGCGAAAGCACTAGCTATACTGGCAAATAAATCTTCAAAAGCAAGGCCAGGAGGTGTAAAGCTTCATGGAGGTGCAGTGATTTTAGAAAAAGGACTTACAGAAAAAGACTTTATTGAAATGGCTAATGAAGGAGTATGGCTAGTTGGTGAGGTTGGTCTCGGCTCGGTAAAGGACCCCGAGGAAGCAGCGCCACTGGTAGCATGTGCAAAAAAGCATGGGTTTAAAGTAATGATGCATACTGGTGGAACATCCATTCCTGGCAGCAGTACCATAACTTCAGATGATGTTATAAAAACCGACCCTGATGTTGTGTCCCATATAAATGGTGGGCCTACAGCTGTGTCATTAGAAGAAGTTGAAAAAATTATCGATAATACCAACATGGCATTAGAAATAGTTCAATGTGGTAATTATAAAATCTTGAGGCAAACTGTTAATAAAGCAATAGATAAAGGGCAAACAGAAAGAATTATTGTGGGCAACGACTCTCCATCTGGTTCGGGAGTTATACCTTTAGGTATTTTGAGAACACTTGCTTATGTAGCAGCGGAAACCGAAGCAACTGCTGAAGAAGCGATTTGCTTTGCTACTGGAAACACAGCAAAAGTATATGGACTAGATGTAGGGGTCATAGAAGAAGGAAAAGAGGCAGACATTGTTATTATGGATACACCGCTAGGGTCAATGGGTAAAAATGCATTAGGTGCTTTAGAGCAAGGGGACTTACCAGGAATATCAATGGCTTTAGTTGATGGAGAAGTGTTATTTGCCAAGAGCAGAAATACTCCGCCTGCTTCTACTCCAGCGGAACTAATTCAAAAATAGGGGGGATAACAATTATTACAATTATTTTAGATAAATGTAAAGGTTGTAATATATGTGTTAAAAACTGTCCACTAGAGGCAATTGAGGTTGTTGACAAAAAAGCATATACAAATGAAAATTGTGTAGCTTGTGGAATATGTGTAAGAGTTTGCCCGTTTGATGCAATAGAGAAAGATTCAAAACAGTCTTCAGACGCATTATCTTGTACAAATTGTCCGGTTAGTTGTGCCATTGCCCCAGGGAAGACGGGTGCGTGCGCCAGATATGTAAATGATCGTAATGAAATCATTAGAAATAGAAAGTTAGTTGTGGATAGTTTAACAAAGAAATCGAATGAGAAGTTACCTTATAAGCCTATAATTACAGCAGTTGGTAGCGGAAGTACCTATCCTTGTTGCCGTCCTGCCCCTGCAATAGTTCAAGAAAAAGTAGATGACGTGGATGTCGTGACTGTAGTTACAGAAGCTCCCCTTAGCTACAGCGGAGTAAAAGTAAAAATTGATACTAATATGCATATAGGAGAAGAGGGCGCAAAAGTAAAAAGAGATGGTAAAGTGGTGGGAATGGTTACCACTGAAGAATATGGTTCTAAGATGCTGACGGTGGGTGGCGCAAATTTATTAAGTAATGGAAATGATGGATTTATAGTAGCAAAGACAATTGTAGATTTGGCTAACTCCAGAAAAGTCACTTTAAAGGTTGAAGATGGAAGTACCCTAGAATTACAACAAGGTCAGCTTCCAGTTATCGATGGAAAAACAGATACGCTTATGAGAGTTGGATGTGGAAGTGCGGCAATTGGTTTGTTTGCAACTCATATGTCAAAAGTAGCACAAGAAGCAATTATATTAGATTATCATGTTATAGGTTTACTGTCAGAGCATTTTGCTGGAGGAGAAGTGGGAATGCAATACAGCGGCGTAACTCCCAATGGTGTTAAAAGTACCAGAGGAAGGTATTTTGGTAAACAGGGACATGGTTGGGGTGGAACTGATATAACAGATCCTGTAGATGCTGTGGCTGATGTAGATATGAATATAGCCAAACCAGGTTATAAAATCTTAGTTACTGAAACCACCGGTCAAAAAGCAGCGGTTTTAGAAGTTCAATCCGATGGTAGCGTAAAAGAAATCCTTATGCCTGAAGATGTAAAAGAAGTTACTAATATAATGGCTCAAACCTGTGAACAATCTTCAGTTTCAGTTATATATACAGGAGGAACCGGTGGAAGCGCTAGAGCAGGAGTATCAAGCATGCCTCGGAAATTAACCGAAGCTATTCACAATGATGAAGTTTTAATGACATTGGGAGGAGCACCAGCATTTGTCCTTCCAGGCGGTGGTATAAACTTCATGGTTGATGTTGGCAAAATGGTTCCTGATGCTACAACATGGGTTCCCACACCAGCAACGGTGGCACCAGTGGAGTACACTATGACCCGTAAAAAGTATGATGAGATTGGTGGACACAAAGGCCACATAATGACAAGAGAGGAACTTAATAAAAAATTCAACCTAGGTGAATAATATGATTGAAAAACTCAAGGATGATAGAGTTTATGTTGAACAAGGTCCTATTCGTATGGTGTTAGATTTATCTATAGATAATAAAAAAAAGCCAAACTTGGCCTTAGAAGTTGCAGAGCATGTATTAGGGCAGTTTCATAAAACCCTTAATTATATACCATATGTTAAAGGGCAAAAAAAACTTGAAGCACCCATAGAAGAAGCCCCTATAGCACTACAGAAGATGTTAAAGGCTGTAGAAAAATGTAGCGATAGCTTCATGACTCCTCTTTCAGCTGTTGCAGGCTCCTTTTCAGATATCGCTTTAGAAAAAGCTTTAGAGCTTGGTTGTCAAAGGATAATAGTAAACAATGGTGGCGATATTGCTTTGACAGATGTGGACAACCCTATTAATGTAGGTATACCGCTTAAAGGGAATAACGAGCCTAGCTATATTGTCACCATAGCTCCTAAAGCTAACATAAGAGGGGTTTGCACCAGTGGGTTAGGTGGAAGAAGTTTTTCCAAGGGGATAGCAGATTTAGCAGTTACTTTAGCTAGTGATGCGGCTACTGCTGATGTTAGTGCTACACTTGTAGCTAATAGTACTGATGTAAATTCGCCTAATATTGTGAGATGTTACGCTGATGAAATTGATAGTGAAACAGATATAGCAGGGCAATTAGTTACCTTAAAAGCTAATAACCTACAGGAAGATGAGAAGCTTAAAGCTTTGATGAATGGTTGTGACGTCGCAGAAAAGCTTTTAAATAAGCAGGTAATTCAAGGGGTATTCATAGCTGTTGGAAAACATATGGTTAAGATTCCTAATGAAATAGATATCAAGGCTATTTAACTTTAAAAAGTAGGAAACGATAATGAAAATTAGAAAGTTTTATACTTGGGTGGAAGAGCCTAAAATTGATGGAGAAAAACCCATTGAAGGAAACCCACAAAAAAAAGTATCGGTGGCAGTTGTAATTGAAAATCCATTTGCAGGAAAATATCAAGAGGATCTGTCAGAATTAGCAGATTGGAGTGAAAAAATTGCTCCTTTAATGGTAGAAAAAGCTTTAACTGCTGCAAACATAGATGAATCAGAGGCTCAAAATTATGGTAAGGCGGCAATTGTAGGAGGAAATGGCGAGTTAGAGCACGCTGCAGCAGTGTTGCATCCAAAGTTAGGGAAACCTTTCAGAGCTGGTTTAGCTGGAGGAAAGTCAATTATTCCATCGGCTAAAAAAATGGGATACCCAGGTGCAGCTATAGATGTACCTTTACATTATAAAGACGCTGCATATGTAAGGACTCATTTTGATGCTATGGAAGTGAGCATACCAGATGCTCCTAGAGATAATGAGTTAGTGCTAATACTATCTGTCACCAATTGTGGAAGACCCCATCCAAGAGTAGGTGGATTAACCATAGAAGAAGCAGAGGGCAAAGATGGACTAAGATAGAATTTAATATGGTTGTTGGAAGTCCAGTATTTTAGGAGGCTACTGAAATCTGACTGGATTTCACTAAAGGAAAAGAATTTTCACTCAAAAAGACGAGTTTGGTTCAAAATTTTGAAACAAACTCGTTTTAAGGGAGAATAAATCGTTTTCGATAACCATCTCTGTTAGCTGGCCACAGTAAAGAAGGAGTCAGCAATGAGCCAAGGGGACAGGAACCTTGTCCCAATTATTATTAACATACCCATTAACTTTCTGCTTTAGTCGCAGAATTTTGAAGTCACGCTTTTAATATTCTGATTCCCTATTTTCTACTTGTTTAAGTCAGAGTTGAAACACCTAAAAGAAAAAGCAGATAATCCCAATGGGACTATCTGCTTTTTCTTTTAGAATTCCTTGACCTGTAGTTAGGTACAGGTTATATACTAAAGCTAGGAGGTGATTATTTATGTTAATTGGTGAAGTGTCTCAAAGGTATAGAATTAATATTGAAACTTTGAGGTATTACGAAAGGCTGGGGTTAGTTGTTCCTGGGAGAGTCGGCAATAGAAGGTGTTATACCGAAAAGGATATTGACGATTTGATCTTTGTTCTGCGTATGAAGGAGATGATGTTTTCTTTGTCTGAGATTAAAAAGGTTATGGCTATAGATAAAAAAATAGATAAAGCAATTAATACACAGCATATAGATAAGGATGAAATTGATAAATTGCAAAAGGAAGTTGCTAAAAAGCATGACGATATATTAAAAAAAGAAAAGGAGTTAGCAAAAGTTAAGGGGCATTTAAACAAGTTGCTTTGCAAAATTGAAGAATTTAAAAAAGGGGAGGAGTCATAAAATGCTCAGAAAAGAGCTGGCGAAACTACCTTTTTCTTCTATAGGGTTTGGGTGCTATGGATTGGGTGGAGCTTACGGGAGTAAGATTAATGAAAAACAAGGTATAGACTTAATTCAAACGGCGTTTACTCAGGGGATAAAGGTATTTGATACCGCCAGTAGTTATGAGGGTACTGAAGAAATATTAGGAAAAGCTATTGCACCTTTTAGACACGAGGTTGTAGTAGCATCTAAGGTTGGTCTTGTAGCAGGCAATATACCAGACCTATCCAAGAGGAATGTTATTGCGTCATGCAAGGAAAGTCTAAAAAAGCTTGGCACAGATTATTTAGATATTTATCAAATCCATTATGATGATCCAAAGACAACGGTTGAAGAGACAGTAGAGGGTTTGGAAAGTCTTAAAGAAGCTGGGCTGATAAGAAGCTACGGTATAGGTCATTTGCCTATGGGAAGAATGCTAGAATATTTAAAGGTAGGGGATGTATCTACTGTTTTATCAGAAATTAGTGTAATTAATAACTCTAGTTATACGCAGTTGTATCCACTTCATAAAAAGTATGGCTTTGACATAATGGGTTTTAGTGTAACTGGCAGAGGGATCTTATCGGGGGAAATAAATCATGCTACTAAATTTTTACCCGGTGATATTAGGGCAATCGATCCACAGTTTAAAAGATCTAAGCTTAAGTCAGCTCTACGGAAATACAAAAAGCTAAAAGAGATTAGCGAAAATTGTGGGGTTACACCGGTCCAGTTAGCCATTTGTTGGGTAATACACAAGGAAGGCATAGAAGTAGCGTTGATAGGGCCAACAAAGAAAGAGCATCTTTTAGAAAATAGCAGGGCAGCAAAATGTAGTATAAAAAAAGATATTATAGATGAAATTGATCGTTTTATAAGAAAGGAAGATGAATGGCTAAAGGTAGCTGTATCTGAAGATGTGTCTAACATATTAGATAATCAACTGAATAAAGACATTGTCACCGTTACCCAAGATTTAATATATGTGCTAGAGCATTGTCTGGAGAACAACTTGATGGAGCACAAAAAAGGGGCAGCTTTATATAAGCAAGTAATAGCAGTACAAAAAAGTGATAAATCGTTAAATCAGATACAGGAAATAAAAGAAGAAATAAAGAGCAGCATTTAAAAATATAGAGCCAAGGGGACAGGGACCTTGGCTCTATGCAGTTTTATTAACATAACCATTGACTTGTTCACTATATATAATATTTTTATCTATCCATTTCTACCTTGTTGCCATTTACGTTTAAGAGCTATAAAAATTAAGTATCAAATTTTCACAGTAGGAAGGATTTTTGGATTAAAAAAAGAAGGTTGTTTTAGACAATATTCTAAAGGAGTGTTACCATGTCAAAAAAAGTGGCTTTGCTTTTAGAAGATTTGTACAATGAGCAAGAATTTTGGTATCCATACTATCGTATGATTGAGGCTGGGTATGAAGTGACAGTCATAGGGACCGGTAGAAAAAGTATCTATGAAGGAAAGTCTGGCCTTTCTGCAAAAGAAGATGTAGCTGCTAAAGATGTTGATCCAAAGGACTTTGATGCAGTTATTGTTCCCGGTGGTTTTGCACCTGACTACATGCGCAGAGATAATGATATGGTGAATTTAGTTAAAGTTATATCAGACCAAGGAGGCGTTGTGGCAGCTATTTGCCATGCTTTATGGGTGTTAGCAAGTGCAGATATATTAAAAGGCAAAAAAGCTACCGCTGCGGCTTCAATTAAAGTTGATGTTATTAACGCTGGAGGGAAATTTTTAGATGAGGTAGTAGTTGTAGATGGTAATTTAGTTACATCAAGAAAGCCAGATGATCTGCCGGCATTTTGTAAAGAAATTATTGGGAAGTTAGAAGAGTAAAAATAAGATAACTTAAGAGCATCGCACAAAAATGTCAGGTGACAGGTTAAACTCCTGTCACCTGACATTTTTTGTACAACATACTAATCTCACATACAGAAACCTAATTCATTGATAAAATTTTGGAAATATTTTATAATTTAGGTTAGGCGTATAAACAAAAATAATCAAGTTTGAAAAGCCATAAAAGATTCGCATAAAAGGAATTGTATTTCGCTTGGGCTTAAGGAGGGAGGAGATAAAATGCAACTAGCTGATATTCTGAAATTAAAGGGATTTAACCATAAAAAAATTAAAGTGATTAGGCATACGACTAATAGGAAAGAAATAAAAGTCCTTGTTGATTTAGGGGAATTTGAATTATATCAATCCTATCAGAAGACAGAAGTTTTTAAGGATGCTGAATATATCATTTCGTTTAGAGCTACAGAAGGAAGAAAAGCAGTACTACAAGGTGTCTATAAAGTAAATAAAGTGCAGCAGGTTATGAACCTTCCAGATATACTTCATCCTATTATTGACTTAGAAAACTGGGGGCCAGGACCGTACTTTCACTATGATCTTATTAGAGAAAATTCTCTGGCTGATTTAGAAGAGAGATTGGTTATTGATTGGGGAGGATCTACGGTAACGTGGTGTCAGAAAAGACTTGATAAAGATATCATTGAAATATTACCTGAAGGGTATGCAAAAACATTTTTAGGTTATGAAAATGTACTTCTAGATTTTGATGAATTAGAAAAGATTGTTATGCATCCAGATGTGAACAAGCAGTGGAAAATGATGCTCTCAAATGTGTATGGGGTGTATCTAATACTTGACACAACTACCGGGCAGCAATATATAGGATCCGCTTATGGTAAAGAGGGGTTATGGGGCAGATGGAGTAATTATATTCAATCAAAGCATGGTGGAAACAAAATCCTAATTGAACTGTTAAAGGATGATCCATTAAGGTATAAAAAATTCAGATTTAGTATATTGAACGTTGTTCCTAACTCATCTTTAAAAGAAGAAGTAATACATCTTGAGCAGATAACAAAAGAAAAGCTGGGAACTAGAGTGTTTGGGTTAAATTCTAATTAGATTTGAGGGGGCAAGGTAAGTGCAAGGTAAGACTTTTGATATTTCAATACTGGAGTTCCTCTATTTATTAGGATAGACCTTTATTTTACAGGCAAGAGGGGAATATAAAGTTTCAAAAAGGGTGGAAGTTACAACGAAAGTTTAAGTAAAAGTAAATAACGGGAGGGTTGGCCGTTGGTTAAAATTAAGAAGGGTTTTATGGTATTGGCCCTTTGTAGCGCTTTGCTTATTGGCCTTGTTGGGTGTGAAAAAAATGGGGATGAAAAGATAGTTTTTGACTTTGATACCCATGATGTTAAGCAGCTAGAGGTGTTTAGGTATTCAGATACATCAGATGCTGAGAAATTTGTTATTGCAGACAAAGAAAAAATAGATCATGTCTTACTTACTATTACAAGTCTTGATTACAAGGTTAATAACAAAGTGGCACCTGAGGGGGTGCAAGTTACAAGTTTCCGCTTTCACCTTGCAGATAACTCCTATGTTGATGTTATTTATGCTGATATAGGAGTAAAGGATGGAATTATCAAATCTCCTAAACTTTTTAATTATAAAACTCAGGCTGACCTCGGTGGCGTAGGGCTAGATTTAATTGAAGGCGTTCCTGCTGAGAAAGTTTCTGAAGATGAATTGCCTTATTATGAATAAGATTGTGCAAACGGGGACGAGAATTTTGTGCCTATTATTTGCAGAAACACCACTTTTTAAGTGGTGTTTTTAGAGAGATATAAAAATATTTAGGCACATAGATATTTATATTCAAACTTGCTATTGGGGTAAAATGGGGTGCAAATAGTAAATGCAATTGCGTGATATTGGCAACTGTATTGCAAAGGAGTTGATAACTTGCCTAGTTTACAAGATTTCTTTTCAGGTGCTCCTTTATTATTATCCGGAGTAATTTTGTTGTTTGATGTTTTTGTAAATAGAAAAAGAAGCATGAATTATTTTTTGGGCACAAAAATGGAGGAAGGACAAGAAGAAGAAGCTCGGGGATTAAAAAAGCTGTTTAATTTTTTACTTGGCATTTTAATGATAAGCTTAGCAATCTTTATTTTGTTTACTGATTATTATTTTGAAATGATAATTCTCTCTGTATTGGTTCCTTTAGTAGGTATTATAGCTAAGTTGATAGCAGCTGCAAGAGGTTTATTGCTTATCAGCAATAAAAAGCAATTTTTTTTAGTGGTGCTTTCTATATTTTTGAGTTTAACTATAGTATTTTTATTTGTGTATGATCAAACGAGACACACCACTTTTAAGGTGGCAGCAGGAGAAGTTTTAGAAAGAAAGATTGAAAAAATTACAATTCGTGACCTTTCGGATAGGGAAGATAAAAACATCGTTAGGAAACTTAAGGTTGAGGATGATAAAACAATAGAGCAGGTTAATAATAATTTAGCTGCTATGGAATTAAAAGAAACGTTTATAGGAGTTGGAACAAGAAAGTATGTGATGAGGTTATATTATAGAAATGGCGGTGACGAATTAGATTATTATGTTTTGGTAGTAGGTGAGAGATCAATACACTTATCATTAGACGATAACCTAGGAACTGACAGTTACAATTTAATTAGTGACAACTACATATTTGAAAAACTTGATAGACTATTTTATGAAAGAAAGGAAGAAATAGAGGTAAGGGAAACAATACCTTTACCCTTTTGATATTCTTTAGGACACAGACCCGGGTTAGGCTGTTCAAATGGGAACGGTGTCCTGGGATTGCATATGAGATGAATACTAAAAAATGTTACTGGAAACAAGCGGTTGAGTTGTGTTAAGTATTTTAGAATAAGGGGGGATTGTTATGGAGGATAAACTACTAGAGTTTAAAAATATCTCTAAATATTATGATGCTGTCAAAGCCTTAGATGAGGTTTCTTTTGCCATTAAGGAAGGTGAAATAGTGGGGCTAATTGGCCCTAATGGTGCAGGTAAAACTACAGCGATTCAGACAATGATGAAATATATCACTCCAGATAGTGGGGATGTTTACTTTAAAGGCAAAAACATAAAGCTTTTAAGCCAAAATAAGCTAAACATTTCTTACCTGCCTGACGAACCGGTATATTTTGAAGAATTAACATTAGAAGAACACTTGTTTTTTATTTGCATGCTTTATAACTATACACAAAAAGAAGCTAATGAATCAGTAAATTATATTATTGATAAGCTAGAATTATATGAACATAAGAACAAACTGCCGGATAAATTGTCTAAGGGGACAAAGCAAAAACTACAAATAGCATGCTCATTACTTAGAAAGTTTGATGTTCTTTTAGCAGACGAGCCTTTCACTGCTTTGGATCCAAAGCAAATATGGGTACTAAAAGAGTTGTTTTTAGAGCAAAAAAAGGATAACAAAAGCATCTTGGTGTCTACTCATCTTTTAGATTTAGCGGAAACCTTTTGTGATCGGTACATTTGCTTAAATAAAGGGGAAATAATTGGACATGGTACAAAAGAAAGTCTTATTAGAAAATCTAATTTATGCCCAGGTGGCTCTCACTCCCTTGAGACCGTGTTTATGCAGTTATTAGCTCAATCAAAGGAAGATGAAACATGTACGGATTAATTAAAGTTATTTTAAAAATAAAGTGGAGGTTTTATGTAGCTAATTTTAAGAAAGTAGCAAAATACTTGCTTGCAATCCTAATCGGTGGGGCAATTATCATTGGTAACGTGGATCTTTTAATAGACAATAAAATGGTGCAAGAAAACGGGAGGTTTATATTATCCTTACTTATCACTATATTTATATTTCATAAGACAGTTTGGGATAAAAAACCTTGTATATATTTTTCTTTGCCTAGTTATTACTATATACTGGGTAGTTCAATAAAATCTTCACACTTATATCTAATGAAGTTTGCTTTGCTTTTTTTAAGTAACTCCATTATCTCACTAGGCATATTAGCCTTCCTCACATTCTTAGGAGCTTTTGACTTATCTGAAGCTTGGTTTAGATTTTTGAACTTACTTTTTCTTATGTGTAGCTGCCAATTTCTGAGCTTGATTTACTATAGCTTTGAGTTTAAAGGTAAATTATTAGTTCGAATTATATCCGCTATGGTACTGTGGTCAATCTTTATGACTATGGATTTTAGCTTTTTAATACTAATGCTGCTATCTACTGTCTTAGTATGGGTGTTTTTAAAATTCAATTTTAATATGAATCACCCCAAATTTCTAAGCGACTGTAGATTTATTTATTTAAGTAAAAAGTATTTCTTGGAAGATAATTGGGCTGGTTTGCAAACTTTAGCAAATGAAGCTAAGAAAGGCAAGAAAAATAATAAGATCTTAGGAAGAAGATATATGGCAGGCTGGAAGGGTTTACTTTTAAAAGAGGTTGTATCGTTTTTAAGGATGAAAGTAGCAGTTTGGCTTATTTTAATTGTTAATTTAATTACAATTACTGCAATAGTAAAAGCTTTTGTTCCTAACCTTATGTTGTTAGGTTTTGTAGCTATTTCTTTAAGTTTAATTAACTTATTTAGAAACCACTACTCTACTATTTTTAGCAACATTGATAATGGGTTTATATTACCCTTGGATTTTAACGTTGTTTTTAAGACCATACTTATCATTCCGACAATCATCTCTCTAATCTTTTTTGGTGGGTATTTAATTTTTCTTACAGAAACTACAAGAGTGCTTATTTCTTTAGTTGCTATTAATTGGATGATACCGACTTTATCTATTTTAACAATCAGAAAGCCTAAACTTTTTATCATATTCTATATAATATTCATTGGCGTTATCTATTTAGCTTTTAGTTTGCCTGTAAGCTATGCAGCGATTTCTGTAGCTATGATATCTACTTTATTAAGTGTATTGCTTTTTAAGGGGGAGGTTTTATGTTAGCTAATAAGAGATTTCAAATAGAAAATATAGAGGGCAAACCATCTGGGTCAGCCCTTTGAATATTGCAACAGCAAAAACACCACTATGCAAAGTGGTGTTTTTGATTTTATAGCCCAAGCAGAGGAGTACGACTGCCACCTTGATGATGAGCTAAGTGTCACATTAGACTATCCTGAAGATGTTGAGTGGTAATTTGACTTTTAACAAGGGGCCTTAGTTGCACTGGGGAATACGTACTTAATCCTCTTGATTGAATTCACGATATAAATAAATTGTGGCCATCACTGCTAAAGGAAATGTAATAAAGGCAAAAACAGCTCTCAATAAAATTATAAATAGCATTGTTCCTACATTATAACTAAGAAAAACTGGAGTAAAAACAACTAGAAAAACTAATATTAAAAACAAAAATAATTTAAACCCTTTATCAGTTGTTAACTCCCAGCTTTTACTTAATGAATAAAAAACCCCTTTATCTTTATCGACCATATAATGTATAAAAAATAAATACCTAGATATCAAAAAAACTCCAAAAAGAAACGCAAACATCAAAATACCAAAAGCATTACTAACTGATAGTAAAATTTCTACTAAAATTATAAGCCCAATAAAAAATGGTATATATTTATAATTATTTACAAGGTCAATTGGTTTTACTTCTTCTATCTATCACCCCGCTACACCTTACACTATGATGACTTGTCTCATTAGGGAGATAACAGGCATATACTGCCCCGGCTGCGGCACCATTAGAGCTTTGACTCAAATGATACAAGGGAATTTTTTAGCAGCGATGTCTCATAATGTTTTAGCAGTATTATTTACACCGCTACTATTGTGGTATATAGCTTCAAGCATTGCTTTAGTGTTATCTGGCAAATCCCTTCCCCAGTTTTCTTTGTCTTCTAAAGGCGTTTGGGTGTTGTTGATAGTTGTGGTGCTATTTGGGGTTGCCAGAAATATACCCCTTTCACAGTTTGACCTAATAAGACCGTAAAATGGTAATCTAAAGGGCCTGATAGTTTCCATATATCAGGCCTGAATATTGCAACTGTCGCCGCTCCATAGCTTGTGAGCAAAACTCATACATTTCAGAGGCTCACAGGGAAGCTCTATACCAACAAGGACACATTGATTCTGTTTTGTATATGTAGTAGGCCAGATTGTTATTAGGAAAATCTTTTGGATAATTGATGGTTGAGACATTATCACATGTGAATCACTCTTGACACTATCAATTTTCCTCAAGTGTTTGACATCCTTTTAAATAACTGTTATCATAATTTAAAATAAAAATAGCTTATCAAGAATAGGGGAGAGAGTTAGCTCGTTGAACCTATGCCAACCTATTTTATAATAAGGTGGTTCTGCTAACATCGATAAGAACGGATTAGTTTGTTAAAAAATCCTTCCTACATGATGTTAGGAAGGATTTTTTGTATTTAGAAAAACTTAATATTTCTTATCAAGAGAGGTGGAGGGACTGGCCCTATGAAACCCGGCAACAGCCAGTTAAAACTGGAAATGTGCTAAATCCTACAGCTTTAAAGCTGAAAGATAAGAAGAAAATAGTATCTTAGGATCTAAAACACTTCTTATCTTTGGGGGAGTGTTTTTTTAGTGGATTAACTTAGCGCTCTTGACAAAGATGACTATTATTGGAAACAGGAGATGATTAAATGGGAGAAAATAAGAATCAAAAATCTAATGGATGGGCATTGTTACCGTTTTTTATTTTTGTAACAGTATTTTTGGGGGCTGGGGTTATTTTAGAAGTTCAAGGTGTAGACATGGCATTTTATGAGTTTCCAGCACCTATTGCTGCTTTATGTGGAGTTGTATCGGCTTTTATTGTGTTTAAAGGTACTGTTAGAGAAAAAATTGAAGACTTTATAAAAGGTTGTGGCAATGAAGATATTATTATTATGTGTATTATTTATCTGTTAGCAGGTGGATTTGCTGCGGTAACCGAAGCTATGGGGGGAATTGAATCTACTGTAAACTTAGGGCTAACCTATGTGCCCGCACAGTATGTAACTGCGGGGCTATTTATAATTTCCGCATTTGTTTCTGTGGCAACTGGATCATCTATGGGTTCTATTGCAGCAGTGGGTCCCATTGCAGTGGGAGTTGCTAACGCAGCTGGTACTGACTTAGCTTTTACTTTAGCTGCAGTGCTAGGGGGATGTATGTGTGGCGACAACTTATCAATAATTTCTGATACAACTATTGCGGCTACACGAACTCAAGGTGTTGCTATGAAAGATAAATTTAGAGTTAACTTGTTGATAGTCTTACCAGCAGCTTTACTAACAATTGTACTATTAATTTTCTTTGGGAACCCAGAGACAGTTGTAGAGATGGAAACATATGAGTATAATTTGACAAAAGTTATTCCTTACATCTTTGTACTAGTAGCTGCTATAGCTGGAATGAATGTTTTTGTTGTGTTAACTGGCGGTATTTTTATCTCAGGAGTTATAGGTATTTTTTATAGTCAGTTGTCTGTACTTACATTTGCGCAACAAACTTATCAAGGTTTTAGTGGAATGTTTGAGATTTTTTTGTTATCCATGTTTACAGGCGGACTGGCAGCTATGGTAACTAAAGCCGGGGGAGTGCAATTTTTGCTAGATAAAGTCCAAAAACTTATTAAAGGAACTAAATCTGCAGAACTAGGAATAGCGGCTTTAGTTTCATTAACAGATGCTGCTGTTGCTAACAACACAGTAGCTATTATAATAAATGGGCCTATTGTTAAAGAAATTAGTAATAAATATAAGATTGATCCTAGAAGAAGTGCAGCAATGCTGGATATTTTTGCATGCGTCATGCAGGGGGCAATACCTTATGGAGCCCAGATGCTGCTTATAGGCACACTGTCTGGAGGACAGGTTTCACCGTTAAATATTATACCGTTATTATGGTACCAAATGTTTTTAGCGGTAGCAGCTATAATTTCAATTTACATTCCTTATGCCAACGGTCTAATTAATAAACCACCTTGGAATTGGGATAAAAAAGAAAAAGAAGTAGAATAAGGAAATATATCATATGACGACAGCTCCTTGTGGAGAAAAACATCTGGGGCAGGATTGCAATGTTGGAATTTTCACCGATTCATGGCTGAAGGCAAAAAATTACAATATTTCAGACCGATATGGATTTTAGCCCTACTTTTATTTATCCTTGCTATCTAGATATGAGCAAGCTGATAATGCAGCTATATTTCCTTCGCCGGCTGCCTTAATGTATTGGTGCGGTTGACCCACAATATCCCCAGCAGCAAAACAACCGTCTAGATTAGTTTTCATATTGTTATCAACTTCAACATGATTGTTTTTTACACTTAACCCAGGAACAAGATGAGCTGGTGATATACTATCACGCAGTATAAAAACCCCATCTATGTCAAGGTTTGTGTTTTTCAGCACTAGTTGATCGGCCTTGTTTACACCTGTTATTTTTAGAGGGATATCTTTAACTACCTCGATGTCTTTATTTACGCTTATTTCTTCTTTATACATAGGAATGTAATAAACTTTAGAAGCTACAGTGGACAAAAAATTTGCCTCCGACTCATCCTTTTTATTTTGGGCTATTACTGCTACAATCTTGTTTTTATATAAAGCGGCGTCACAGGTTGCACAATATCCCACTCCTTTTCCTAAAAATTCCTCCTCACCTTTAAAAGGTTTACCAAAATTAACACCTGAAGCTAGTATAATAGTTGATGCTTCATATACCTGGTCGTTGGCCATTAAAGCATAGTAATCACCCATAGCGTAGATGTTGTTAATTTTCTCATTGGTGATATTTATATCCATCTTATTTAGGTGATTAACAAAACTGTTTTTTAACTCTATTCCGCTGACATTTGGGAAACCTAAATAATTATCTATTTGCTTAGCTTTGATTAATTTATTACTTAGATCGTCAGAGCCAAAAATAATAAAATTTTTGCCTCTTATTTTAGCATTTAATGCAGCAGATAAGCCGGCCGGACCACTCCCGACTATAGCAATGTCATACCTTGTTGACATAATTGATCACATCCTTTTATTTATTTTAAGTATTTTTAAGATTAGCTTAGTTGCAAGCATAGTTTTATACTATCTTTATACCCCTTTGGGGTATAAAGATAGTATATCTTATTGCTTAAATGATTACAATTATAATTACTAAACTTTTTGTTAATTTAGATAATAACTAGCTTTTAAGGAGAGAAAGCCTGTCTGTAATATTGCGATTTTTACCGCTGCATAGCTAGTGAGCAAAATCTTTCAAAGCCATATGGTGATCACTCTACTAACAAGTACGACAAAGGCTGATCACACAAAGTCCCAGTTATTAGCTGTTTAAGAATAGTCCTCAAGCTATTACGGCAAAGAGCAAGTTATAAAACCAAGGATAGGGCAAGGGGCAAAAGTCAGCTTTGCTCTATGGCAACTTCTGCTAGAATCATAGCAGCATACCACGGCTCAAGTTGATTTAACGTATTTTCTCCACCACTTACTTCATAGAAGATATCTTTGGAACCAATAGATTCAGTAGAGCACATGCTACTAAAAAACCTACTATCATAAGTGCAAAATATTCATTAACCTAGCTTTCATAAGTACAGCCTCCTAAAATTAATACCTAAGATTAAAATGTGTCCCTTAAAGGATTAGGGGGCTATCTTTTTTTTATTAAAATTATAAAGAACAACAAGACTTTTTATAAAGTGCTTCAAAAATGAAAAGCATCTTATTATTGGTAATCACTATCTTTATTTTGCCGTTTGTATGACAGCTTGACCATAGCTAAATTAACAGCTACGGTACCTAAAAAGAAAAAGAGGGTTAGAAATATAATTTTTAAGTTAAAATCATTCTCTATAAAGATAGCATATAACAATCCAAATAAAGTAGAAGCCAAAAGTCCCTGCAAAAAAGCGGCCTTTTTAATTTTTTGGAAATCTTTTTTGTAGCTAACTATTGGCTGCAGTATTCCCATATAAACTAGTCTGATTACAAAATATAAGGAACCTATTAACCAAGTAAAAAAGGTAATAGCTACCTCATTAAAAGGAACTTCTAATACTATAAGGCGATAAAAATTATCAAGAAGCAGCCCGAACAAAAAAATCATCATAACTTGATTTACAACCTTGTCAACTTGTTGCTCTACTCGTTCATCTTTTACTTTTTTAAACATATAAATCCTCCTTATAAACTGTCATCCCAAAAAATGTCGTCTAGGGTTTTATCTAAAGCTTTACATATTGATATGCAAAGTTTTAGGCTGGGATTGTATTTCCCTTGCTCAATTAAACTGATAGTTTGCCTTGTAACTTCTACCCTTTCAGCTAGCTGTTGTTGAGACAACTGCTTAGCAGTTCTAGCTAATTTAAGCTTGATATTTTGTGCAGGTATAACCATCCCTCCCAACATTTTAAATTCAATACCATGCTAACATTTATAAACAGTAAATGCAATATATATATTGCAAGATGCAATATATATATTTAATTTAAATTTGATAGTCTTTTATCATTATATGGAGGGGGGTCAATTGTATTAAAACTAAAGAAAAGTGTATAATCTAGGGGGTACAATATGGAGCACAATGACCACAATTTTATAGCAAAGGCGCACTAAAAATTCTTGGGGTAAGACTTCTGATATTTCAATACTGTAGTTCCTCTATTTATTAGGGAAAAGGCAGAGTAAAACAAGCCTTAAACCATGAAAACACCACTTTTATAAAAGGTGGTGTTTTTTTATAATAAAAAAATTCAAGATTTTTAGAGGGGGTAACGCCCAAAAATAAAGGATAGTGATAAATATCACACAATTTTTTGAAAACAATCATTGAAAAAACAGAATACAACCTATATAATGAACACATAAAAACAAAACCGAACATAAAAGAACAAACAGTTTGTTTGTTTATGTTTGCGAGGGGGGTGGTTTTAATGTTGCCAGCAGAGCGACGTAAAGAAATCATTGAAGTGCTTAAAAGAGACGAAAAGATAGTAGTTGATGAGGTGGCGGCTAAACTCAATGTATCACCTATGACTATAAGAAGGGACCTTCAACAGCTTGAAAAAGAGGAGGTTCTAACAAGAACCCACGGTGGAGCTGTGTTAGGTGAAAAGCTAACTCAAGAAATTCCATATGATGAAAAAAAGCAGGAAAACACAGAAGCTAAGGAAAAAATAGCAGATCAAGCTGCAACTTTAATAGAGGATGGATATACCATAATTTTAGATGCAGGGACAACTAATATGGCGATTGCAAAAAGACTGGATAAGTTTAAAAATATAAAGGTTGTTACAAACGACCTGTTAATTGCCTCTTATCTTTCCCAACAAGAAGTTGACGTTTATTGTAGTGGTGGGGAGATACAAAAAAACACCGGTGCATGTTTTGGATCGGCGGCGTTAAGGTTTTTTAGTGAGCTATATGCCGACATAGCCTTTGTAGGAACTTCTGCAGTGGATGTTGTAGCCGGGATAACAACCCCAACCTTAGATAAAGCTGAATTGAAAAAGAGAATGCTTTCAGCAGGTGAGAAAAAGGTGCTAGTGGCTGATAGCTCCAAGTTTGGCAAAAAAAGCTTTGCTAAGGTGGTAGATTTAAGGGATTTAGATGTGGTAATAACCGATTCTGACCTTCCACAAAACTTAATAGACACTATAAACTCAGAACAAGAATCAATTAAAGCTACAATTGTTTAATATAGGAGGCGTAAAAGATGTCAAAGGTGGTAATCATAGCTGACGATTTAACAGGTGCCAATGCTACTGGAGTGCTACTGGCTAGGAAGGGATTTAAAACTGGAACTTATCTTAATATTGATAGATACTCTAAAGATAATAACTGCGAAGTAATATCTATAAGCACTGATAGTAGAGCTATTGGTGCAGAAAGTGCTTATCAACGTGTGCAAAGTGTTGCCCAGTTTTTTAAAGGTGATGATGTTTCTTTATTTGCCAATAGAATTGATTCCACATTGAGAGGGAATATTGGAGCTGAAACTGAGGCCCTTTTGGATATTTTAGAAGATCATATGGCTATCGTGGTTTGTTCTTTTCCTTCATCGGGCAGGACATCTGTCGGGGGGTATCTGACTGTTGATTCTTTGCCGCTGGAGAAAACTGCCGTGGCTCAAGACCCTAAAACTCCCATTAGTCAATCATATATTCCACAGCTAATTCAAGAGCAAACAGACTATTCTTTAGGCTTTATTCCCTTAAAAGTAGTGTTAAAAGGTAGCGCTACTATAGCTGTTCAGCTTGCAAAACAAAGGGAATTGGGCAACAGAATTGTTGTGGTGGATGCAACCACTGATGAGGATATAAAAGAAATAGCAAAGGCGACTAGGGAAAGTAAAATTAATGCTATATCGGTGGACCCGGGACCATTTACATCCGCCCTTGCTTCCCAAATCCTAGAGGATAGTAAGAAGAAATCTTTGGGACAAAAAACTATGTTTGTGGTGGGAAGCGTAACCGATGTTACTAGAGGTCAGTTAGAAGAGCTAAAGTTAAAGCATAGGCCGTTAACAGTAAAAGTATCACCTAAGGACTTAATCTATGATGATACCAAAGAAAAAGAAATTGAACGAGCAACAAACAAGTTAGTGCAGAATATGGTTAGTTACAAAATCATTGGAGTAGCAACCACCAAAAACAAAGACGGTGTGTTGAATTTACCCCAAATAGCAAAAGAACTAAAGATTTCAGAAGATGATGTGGCTAGTCGGATTACTAAGGGGCTTGGAGAGATAACCAAAAGAGTTATGGAAGAAAGCAAGGGCAAAATTGGTGGGTTGTATACAAGCGGTGGTGATGTAACTGTTGCTGTGTGTCACAGCCTTCAGTCAGCAGGGATAGAAGTTAAAGATGAGGTGTTGCCATTAGCAGCCTACGGAAAGATACTAGGTGGTAGTTATGAAAACACTCCAATTATAACTAAGGGTGGTTTAATAGGTGATTCTAAGGCGATGATTACTGCGCTGGAATATCTATTAACTAAAATTTCTACAAATCAATATTCCAATAAGGAGGAGAAGATAGATGAGTAAAGCGTATATTGCAGTTCCCATGGGAGACCCAGCTGGCATAGGGCCAGAGATAGTGGTAAAAGCCATAGCAGAAGACAGCTTACATGAAGAAGGCAAGGTGGTAGTTATTGGTGATAGAGATACATTAGAGCAAGCTGCCAAAATTACCGGATTTAATAACTTAGAAATCAACGAGGTTACTAAAGTTAGTGAGGGAAGATATCAACCTGGTGTGTTAAATCTAATTGATTTAGCTAATGTAGATATAAAAAAACTAAAGCTAGGAAAAGTTCAGGGTGCTGCAGGTAAGGCAGCCTTTGAATATATTAAAAAGTCTGTAGATCTTGCCTTAGATGGAGAGGTTGATGTAGTTGCTACAACCCCAATTAACAAAGAAGCTTTAGCTGCTGGAGGGGTTAACTATATCGGTCATACTGAAATGCTTGCAGACCTTACCGATACAGATGATCCGCTTACGATGTTTGAAGTCAGAAACCTAAGGGTGTTTTTCCTTTCCCGTCATGTTTCGCTGCGTAAGGCTTGTGATATGGTTACTGAGGAAAGGGTATATGATTATATTGTTAGATGTTCAAAGGCTTTAGAGCGATTAGGAGTTAAGGGAGGCTCGATAGCAGTTGCTGGTCTAAACCCTCATAGCGGAGAAAACGGTTTATTTGGCGATGAGGAAGTAGCGCAGATTGCCCCTGCTATAGAGCGAGCTCAAAAAGATGGTTATAAGGTAGAAGGCATTATACCAGCTGATTCGGTATTTCATATAGCTTTAAATGGAAAGTATGATGCAGTGCTATCTCTTTACCACGATCAGGGTCATATAGCGACAAAAATGGTGGATTTTGAAAGGACGATAGCTATTACAAATAACCTTCCTTTTTTAAGGACATCAGTGGACCATGGTACCGCCTTTGATATAGCGGGAACCGCTAAGGCAAGTGCTGTCAGCTTAATTGAAGCTATCAAGCTTGGCGCAAAGTATGGACCTAACTTTAAAAGATAGTAATGATTTAATAGAATTATTTAAACTCATCTTATCAAGCAACTAATTTGGTGCCCTACTTAATGTGGGGCACCAGCAAAAAAATATAATATTTTTAAGGAGGAGTATCATATGTCTACATCTTTTGGGATTTTAGGTCTTTTATTAGGTCTTGTGTTACTATTTGTATTTATTTTAAAGACAAAGATCCATGTGTTTTTGGCTTTAATAATTTCAGCCTCAATTATTGGACTTACTAACGGAGTAGCACCAGGTGAAGTAGTGGAACATATTCAAACAGGATTTGGATCAACCTTAGGTAATATCGGTATTATAATTGGTTTTGGTGTTATGATGGGACAAATATTTGAAATGTCTGGTGCTGCAGAAAGAATGGCAAAAACCTTTACTAAGATGCTTGGTAAGGGCCGAGAGGAAATCGCCATGGCATTGACTGGATTTATTGTTTCTATTCCAATCTTTTGTGATTCAGGGTTTGTTGTTCTTTCACCCTTAGCAAAAGCTATTTCTAGGAAAATAAAAAAATCAGTTATTTCCCTTGGTATTGCTTTGGCATTGGGACTTGTTATAACTCACTCTTTAGTTCCACCTACTCCAGGCCCTGTAGGTGTCGCTGCAATATTTGGCGTGGGCATCGGAAGCATTCTGTTATGGGGACTTATATTAGCTGTGCCAATGACCGCTGCGGGAATGATATATGGCAGTTGGGTAGGTAAAAAGATTTATCAGCTTCCGGGTGATAAGGAAGGTGAATGGATAAGGCCGCAATTTCAGCAGCCTGACTATGGAAATCTTGATATGGATGACAATAAAACATTACCATCGTTTTTCATGTCTATATTACCTATTTTAGTACCAATTATTTTAATTTTAGTTAATACAACAATGACAGCTTACGCTGATATTAATGAGTTAGAAAACTTTGTACATCCGATGATTGAATTTTTAGGAGCCCCTGTTATAGCTGTAGCAATAGGTCTTTTAATTGCAATCTTTGGGCTAGCAAAAGGGTTTACTAGGGAAGTAACAATTGAAAATATGGAAGAAGGCATTAAATCTGCCGGTATTATCATTTTAGTAACCGGTGGTGGTGGAGCCTTAGGTAGAATTATCGGCGAAAGTGGTTTAGGTGAAGAAATAGCATTATGGTTAGCCGGTATCGGAATACCAGGAATTTTAGTGCCATTTGCTATTGCTTCAATGGTTAGACTGATTCAAGGTAGCGGTACTGTTGCTATGTTAACAGCAGCTAGTATAACTGCTCCAATGGTGGGTAGTCTTGGAGTGGACCCAGTGTTTGCCGCATTAGCAGCTTGCGTTGGTTCGCTAGTGTTTTCCTATTTCAACGACAGCTATTTCTGGGTTGTTAACCGCACGCTTGGAATCAAAGACGTAAAAGAGCAAATAAGGGTATGGTCAGTAACAACTACTATTGCATGGGCTGTAGGCTTTGTTTGCTTGTTAGTCCTTAACGGCATTTTTGGATAAAGTTATAAAGACGGTTAAATGGAAACGGTGACTGAATGTGGTATTGGAACTTTTTAAGGATCTCGTCGCTTTATGCCTAGTGTAAATGCCGCCCTATAAATTTACTAGTTAGGCTACTTTGCTAGCGAGTTAGTTTACCACCAATCATAAAATTTTTACAAAATACAGTCAGATGGCACGTGCAAATAGGGACGGTGACTGTTGTATCCATTATATATAAAACAAACAACCATCACTTTTTCTGAAGTGATGGTTGTTTGTTTATACATTATTTCGCAACATTAATTCACCAGGATGGGAGTTTAGATAATATTGTTGTGACAGATACTCAATATTATATTTTCTAACATAGTGGTTAACTAAAGTCAGGGGGACTATTAGGGGAGCCGTGCCGTTAGCAAATCTATTAATTAGCTCCAGTAGCTCTGCTTTTTCATCTTCATTTATAAATCTTTTAAAATGTCCCATTATATGTAAAAGAACATTTCTATGCTTTCTTACTGTGGCCTTTATGCTCAAGGCTTGCATCAGTTTTACGTAGTAATCGTTGATTAATATATCCCTATCTATTTCTTTGCTTTTAGCCACTAGTTTTCCCAGATACTTATAATGCGCGATACTGTGGGACATAATCAAAAGCTTATGCTGTGTGTGAAATGCCACTAGCTCTTTATAGGTTGGATTATTTTCCAAAAATTCATTCCACCGATGGTGACAGAAAACTCTTTCAAGGAAATTCTCCTTTAAAGCGGCGTCTTGAAGTCTACCCTCCTCTTCCATAGGTAAATAAGGTAAAGCCTTAGAAAAAGTAGCTGCAAAAATACCCCTTCCTTGTCTAACTGAGTTTACCGGGGAAGTATAAACTTTGACTCTATGCAACCCGCAGCTTGGAGAATCTTTTTTAAGTATAAGACCACATAAATTAAGGCTTTTTAAGCTTTGAGTTTTATCTGTGCTATAGGCCTGCATATGTTGAGTTAAGTCCTTTTTTGTCTTGTTTGTGATAAGCTGTGGAGATTCCAGATCACCTTCTAGCCTCATAGTTTCTCTAGGGGTTGGTAGACCACATTCAACTTCTGGACAAAAGGAAATAAACTCAAAATAATTAGCTAGAACATTGGTTATAAAAGAATTTTTTTTATGTCCACCATCCCACCTAACCTTATCCCCTAGCAAGCACTTGCTAACACCTATTTGTATTGGCTTTTTCACATTATCACTTCCCTTTAAAATATTAAACCATACTATTATGGGCTCATCTATATAGTCAATATTATTAGAAATATAAGCTCAAGTAAAGATTTTTAAGAGGTAGTTATAAGGGTTTAAATTTTTTTATAAATTTACTTTATATATTATAAAGCAAATAACCGAAGATACAAAAAAGCAGGAAAATGATAGCCTGCTGTTAAATAAATAATACTAGCATTAAAAATGAACACAAATTTCAGTTGATGCCGGTAAATTAATGCTTTGGCGGTAGAAGATATAGTTAACAAGTAGAAAGGATGGTTTTATGATATTATCTGTACAAGAAAGAATATTATTGCTATTAAATAAGTTTTTTCAGGATTTAGTAGAACATAAGCTTAGTGAAAAGTATGGTGACAAGTGGTTTGAGCAATACTTAGTGCCCTATGTAACAGCTTATACACAAGATAGTAACAACAGGACTAATAAGAACTTCGAGAAGTATAATGCATTTTTGAACAAAAATAATGGGAATTATTCAAAAAAAGATATAGATGTTACTTTTGCTAGTGCACTATTACTGTACGATGATCAGCTTCAACTAGAATTTGAAAGTAATGAAAAAAATGCGTTAAATCAACTTAGAATTGCAAGAAATAATTATGGCCATGCCACCGATCTGACTCCTCTTCATAGAATGTCTCTTAATAGCAAAACCCTTATAGATCTGAAAAATGCTGTTTTAACGTTTGGCAAAGAATCTATTTCACCGGGCATGTTTGAGGAAATAGAAGAATTAGAGCAAGTTGTATTAAATCCTAATGCTGAGGCAAATGGGCATACAAGTGAAAAAGTAGAGGAGTCCATTTGTGACCAAGAATACAATAGAGCAGAAGATTTGTTAAAAAATGACAATTTAGAAGAAGCATATGCCATTCATACTGAATTAGACTCTCAGGGGCATACTCCTTCGACTATACGTTTGGGAGATTTTTATCGTTTGGGTATTTATGTAAGTTCAGATATAGATCGGTCTGTAGATTTGTATGAAAAAGCTAAAAAGCAAGGGGAATTATCTGTATCAGAGGTGATAGAGTCTTTAAAGGAATTAAAACAAAATAGCAAAGAAGCAGAAGAAGGAAAGTTAAACTCTCAGTTTAAACTAGGAATTGTCTATGAAGAAGGCAAGCTGGTTCCACAAGATAAAGAAAAAGCGTTATACTGGTACCAAAAAGCTCTTAGTCAAAAAAGTCTGCTGGCCCGCAATAGAGTTATTAGTCTTGCAGAATCAGGATACAAAAATGCCAAATACGTAGTGGCAGAAGCTTATGAGCTAGGTCGAGGTGTAAAAAAAGACTTGGATAAAGCGTTAGTAGAATATGAAAAGATTTTATACGGGGACACTGAGGAAATAGCAGCCTTAGAAAAAGTAATTGCTCTATCGGACAGAAATGCCGAAAGTCAATATAATCTAGGGATTTACTATCATGACAAGAAAAATTATAAAGAAGCATATAAATATATAAAAAGATCAGCAGAAAATGGTCACGCCAATGCTATGAATGCACTGGGATATTTATATAGCTACGGCCAAGGTGTAGAAAAAAAATTGGAGACGGCATTTAAGTGGACTGAAAAAGCAGCTGAACAAGGATTAGTAAAAGCTCAAAGAAATCTTGGATTATTATATAAAAACGGCACAGGTGTCGAAAAAAATCTTAAAGCATCTTTTAATTGGTATAAAAGGGCGGCTGAACATGGGGATGGTAAATCCGAGAGGATATTAGGGCAATTTTACAAAAGAGGATATGGTGTAAAAAGAGATTACGATATGGCTTTTGAATATTTTCAAAAAGCTGCCAATAGGGGAGATATAGTAGCGCAGTATGAGCTTGGGTTGTGCTACGGATTGGGACAGGGCACAAAAACAAATCATACAGAAGAAGTAAAGTGGTATAAAAAAGCAGCTAGTCAGAATAATTCTGATGCCCAACATAATTTAGGTCTATGCTATTGTTATGGGGATGGTGTTGACAAGGATTATAGCATGGCTTATAAGTGGTTTTTTAAAGCAGCAAAAGCAGAAAACCCTAGGGGCCTATATAAACTTGGAAATTGTTATGAGTTTGGTTATGGAACATATGTGGACAAAGAAGAAGCGTTTAAATGTTATAAAAAGTCTGCAGATTTAGGTTGGAAACCGGCTATAGAGAAGGTGTCCCCCAGAAATGCAGATAAATAAATGGGGGCAGCGGATTTGTAGTGGCACAAAGCCTGGTAAAATAGAGAATATTTATAGTATTCTTTTCATGAAGGATATTTGCCATTAATATAGAATAAAAACAATATACATAATATTAAGTCAAAAGTTGGTGGAGGGGTTAATTTGGAAAAGCTTCTTTATGAACTTAGAAGGTTAGATAAGATACCTAATGGTGCAGTTAGAGAATACGAAGAAAAAAAAGAGGATTTAATGGAGTATGTTAATTTAAAAATGGAAGCGCACCCCAAAATTGATCAGTATCTTGGCGAAAGTCCAAAAGAATTAATGTATAACAATAATAGAAATCATGTAGAGTTTATGACAAATGTATTTAAGTTTAATGATTTTGAAATGCTAGCAAGAGTGTTGCCAGGGATATACCGAAGTTATATGGCAAGAGATTTTTTGCCAGAATATTTTATTAAAAGCTTAGAGGCATGGCAAGAAGCAATTGGAAAAATCCTTACCCCCTTGACTGCAAAGGCAATTACTCCTGTGTATGTAACTATGGGCAAACTTCACCAAGAGGTACTGCTGGCATCGAAAGATGAAGCAAATGTAGTGGGTTTTTCTGATAACAACTTCCCAAAAATCAAAGAGAGGTTTTTACACGCATTACTAGACGGAGACCATATAGAGTGTATGAATATAACAAAGGAGTTTCTTTTTATTCAAAAAAAAGATATAAAAAGGTTTTATCTGGGTATTTTACAGCCTGCTTTATATGAAATCGGTCGATTGTGGGAGTATGGGCAAATCTCAGTGGCGGAGGAGCACCTAGCTACAGCTATAGCAGGTAGAGTTATGGCTTCAGTATACAACAAATTTTATGTTTATGAAAAAGAAAAGGGAAAGGTAATTGTCACCTGTAGTCCTAATGAATTCCATGAAGTAGGAGGAAGAATGATAGCTGACGCTTTAGAATTTGATGGATGGGATGTACACTACATGGGTGCTAATGTTCCCATTGAAGAGCTATTACTGAACATAGAAAAAATTTCCCCCAACATTCTAGCCATCTCAACAGCCATGCCTTTTAATTTAGATGCTACACAACATATAGTTGAAAGAGTACGCAAGGAATTTGGCGATACAGATTTAAAAATCATGGTTGGTGGTCTTGCCTTTGCCTACTCCCCAAATCTATGGGAGCAAATGGGAGCTGACGGCTGGGGAGGGGATGTAGAGGAGGCCATTAAGCTAGCGAGAGGTTGGTGGGCTGATAATGAAAAAACTTAGACTAAAGAATTATAAGCATCAGGACATACTTTTCGAGTATTTAGATGAGTTGTCTAGGCTCGCGGTGGTTTTAGTAGACCGCCAGTTAATTATTCAAGACTGCAACCAAGGTTTTTTAAAAATGGTTAATCAAGTAGTAAAGCCTATTGGGCAAGAGTTTCAATCGTTTTTAAAGCAAAAAATCCCCACAGAAAAGCTGCCGATAAAAGGCAGAAAAGAACAAATAAAGAGGGAAACTAAAGTTGCGGAAAATTTATTTATATTTTTCAGCTGGACTATTTTGCATTTAGAAGAGGGCTATTTGATGGTGGGCGAAAAGCTTCCCTTATATAGCTCTGACATTACAGAAAAGATGGCTACTATTAATGATGAATTAACTAATTTAACAAGGGAATTAACAAAAAAAACAATTGAATTAGAAAAAACTAATGCTACGATTAAAGAACTCAGTAATACTGATGGATTAACAGGCGCTTTTAATCGTAGGTATATAAACGAAATGTTACCTGCTCTTGCGGAAACTTCTAAGGAAGTAGCAAAACCTTTATCTATTATTATGGCAGATATTGATACATTTAAAAAGATAAATGATAGCTATGGTCATTGTGTGGGTGATGATGTGTTGAAAGACTTTGTAAAAATACTAAAAGGTCGCAGTAGGAATAAGGATTTAGTAGCACGATATGGAGGAGAGGAATTTTTACTGGTGTTACCAGACACTGCCGAGGAAGAAGCTGGGAAAATAGCGGAAAGAATGAGAGAAGAGTTACAGAATTTTCAGTTTGATAAGCTTTCGGAAGTGGTGACGGCTAGCTTTGGCGTTGCTGAGTTGATGGCAAAAGAAAAAACTGAAAACTTTATTAAGCGGGCAGATGATGCTATGTATAAGGCAAAAATGGAAGGAAGAAATAAGGTGGTAGTGTCTTAACTATGAAATATGTAGCAAGTTGATAGAAAGGAGACGTTATTTATGGAAGGGATTTATTTAAAAGATGAATTATATGCTTTAATTAAAAAAGATAAAAGTATTTTTGAATTTATACAATCAGGATCTTTAGATGGAATTTGGTATTGGGATTTAGAGAATCCTCAAATGGAATGGATGAGCCCTAAATTTTGGGAAACACTTGGTTATAGTTCAGAAGATAAAAAGCACTTGGTAAGTGAATGGCAAGATATTATTTTTCAAGAAGATTTAAAGTTAGCCATAGAAAACCTAAAAAAACACTGTGCAGATCCTAATTATCCATATGATCAAATTGTACGATATAAACACAAAAATGGTTCTACTGTATGGATAAGGTGTAGAGGCTTAGCTATAAGAGATGAAAATGGAAAAGCGATACGTATGTTGGGAGCACATACTGATATAACAGATTTAAAAGAAATAGAAAAAGAGATTTCAAGATTAACTAAAGAATATGAAAAGATATTTAATGGCACTCAGGATGCTATGTTTTTGATAGAAGTGTTTGAAAATGGTGAATTTAGGTATGTTCGAAATAATCTTGCCCATCAAAATAAAACAGGTATTCTTTTTGAACAAATAAGGAATAAATCTCCACAAGACTTGCTTGGCCAAGAAATGGGCGATGTTGTTTCAGAAAACTATAAAAAATGTGTTGTAGCCAAGAAAAACATCACATATGAAGAAGAGCTAAATTTACCTGGCGGAGAACGTATTTGGTCAACAACTTTAACCCCTATTTTCGAAGATGATAAAGTGTCACATATTGTAGGTTCATCAACAGATATTACCGACCGAAAAAAACTACAAATGAAGTTGGAAAAACAAGCTAACTATGATCAGTTAACGGGAATTCCTAATAGAAGGTTGTTTTTGGAACGACTAGAGAGACTAGTTGTTGAAAGTGAAAGAGATAATACTCAGTTTGCGCTACTTTTTATTGATTTAGATGGGTTTAAATATATTAATGACAAGTATGGTCATGAGGCTGGAGATGAGGTTTTGATAACTGTAGGACAAAGGGTCCAAAAGTGCATTCGAAAATCAGACACAGCGGCAAGAATGGGCGGAGATGAATACTCAGCGCTTTTACGAGGTATTGGAGATAAAGATGCGATAAGCAATGTAGTTGAAAAAATCCATAAGGAATTGCAAGAAGTAATGTATATAGGTGACAATGAATGCTATGTAAATTCTTCTATTGGTGTTGCAATTTATCCTGATAATGGTGCAGATAGTGAATCATTACTAAAAAATGCAGATTCTAAAATGTATGAAGTGAAAAAAAGTGGTAAGGGTGGTTTTAAGTTTTATGAAGATAAAAGATAGATAAAGGAAATTGCGGATGGGGCTTTTTAAGATGCAGAAGAAGTTTTTGATTTTGCATGTGTGAGATTTTGTAAAATATAAAAGGAGTTATTTCTATGGACGAAAACTTACTATCATTAGAGGATTTGATTATATTGCGAGCTTTTCCTAAAGAACCTACAGATTCACAAAATCTGTTGATTAATCAAATATTTAATAAGTATAAAATTAACAGTAATGAGGAAATGCACTCTCTGATATTTAGATCTTTGGAAGCTATTAATGGGCCGACTGAATATCCCAAATTAAAACCTCCTTATACCTTAGAGCGGGTGCTGAACACACTAACAAAGGATGAGCTGACTAAGATTAGGCAAAGGCTATACTTAAAGGGTGTAAGTAAGTTGAGGAAGAAGGAGTTAATAGAAGTCTTAGTGGAGGAGATACCGAATCATGTAGAATATTGCCTATCTTACTTTGATAAAAAGCAATTTGATTATATCTATGACATTGTAAAAAATAGTGGTGTTAAAAAATGCAAACCTTCTTCTTTTATAAGAAAACACTTTGGTCAATTTGGCATACTTTTTACTATAGTTGATGAAGGAAAATGCTATTATGTTGTGCCAAAAGAGTTGATTTCTAAAATAGAAAAACTTAGTAAAGATAAAACTTTTAATGAAATATTAAAAAGAAATTCAGAATGGATTAGAATAACCAATGGGCTTTTAAACTATTACGGAGTATTAGGGTTTAACCAACATATGGATTTTATGTTTAAGTACACAATGCTAAGGCAATCAGAATATGTTATCTTTTTAGGTGTAACTGACCTTGCAAGCAAGTTTTATGATAATTTTCGAATAGGTGAGAATTACTATTATAATAAGGGTGCTATTGAGCCTGAAAAAATTTATGCAGAGCAAAAATCTAAAAAGAATATTGATTTTTACCACTTTAGTTATGAAGAGTTAGAACAAGCAGGTGAGGCAGGTTATATTGATAAAAATTCTGCTTTTAGAAAGTTTGTTAGATTTTTTATTACATACTACGATATGGAACAAGAAGAGGCTGAAGGTATGGTGCTAAACACATCGCTGCTAACTCAAAATGGTAGAAAGGTTGAAGAAATTCTAAAATATCTAGAAAGGTATATAGAAGTTCCCAATACTGAGGTAGCCCAAAGTATTACAAGTTTGATAATTGAGTTAAAAAAACACACTAGGATGTGGATGTTAAAAGGTCATAAGCCAATAGAACTAGCTGAAAAAAAGCAAGAGTTACCAAACTCTTTTGAAACTAATAACGGATTGCGTCTAGCAGTTGATAACACAAAGGATAGCACAAAAACACAGCAAAATTTCAGCAGAAATAAGCCCTGCCCTTGTGGCAGCGGTAAAAAGTATAAAAGGTGTTGCGGAAAATAATAGTCTATAATTAATTATATATGCTGGGATTTGATATAGCTGCGAAAAAGTGTTTAGGGAGGGTTTACTCATGTTTACTAGAAAGCATACAGCTTACAAAGTTTCTGTGGCTATGGCCTATTTAGGGGTTATTATAACAAATGCCTTAGCTAATATTATTCCCATTTTTGGGGTGACAACTGGTGAAGTTTCTGATAGCTATCCTAACCTTTTTGCCCCAGCGGGCTTTACTTTTGGAATTTGGGCAGTTATATATTTACTTTTAGGGGCATACGTACTGTACCAGTTTGGTTTATTTAGAAGGCAGCTGACAAGTGAGAGGATATTTCAAAAAATAGCCCCGTACTTTATAATCTCTTCATTGGCAAACGTCCTGTGGATTTTTGCATGGCACAATTTTAACATAGCAGCCAGTGTGCTTTTAATGATGACAATTCTTTTAACTCTTATTAAAATCCAATACATATTAAGAAGGTTTAAACTGTGCCCCCGTGATAAATTCTTTATAAGAACATCTTTTAGTATTTACTTTGGATGGATTACAGTGGCTACCATAGCCAATATAACCACCTATTTAGTGAGTATTAGTTGGGGTCGATTTGGGCTAGAGGATGTAACATGGACGGTAATTATATTAATAGTGGGTTTAGTTATTGGACTGTTGACCATAATTATAAATAAAGACCTAGCCTACGGTGGGGTAATTATATGGGCTTATTTTGGGATTTTGTTTAAGCATATTTCTCCATTTGACTTTGGTGGAAAATATACACCAGTAATATTAACGGCTATTTTATCTATATTTATATTGAGTATGGCTATGGCCTACATAAAGAAAAAATTAAAGGTATTTGTTGCTGTGTTTATAATATTTGTCGGAAGTTTTACGGGATTTATTAATTTCAGAACCTATAAAGCAATGGATGAAGCTTTAAAAGTTATGGAAATGGGCAATGTAACGATACAGGATAGGACAATTATTATTAACCCAGAAGAAGAACCTATAGCTAACCTGGTACTTTATCAGGGTGGTTTAGTTCAGTCAGAAGCATATGCTGTTTTAGGTCAAATGCTTTCAAAGCAGGGGATAAAAGTTTTTATCCCTAAAATGCCTTTAAATCTACCAATATTAAATGCCAGGGCCTTTGATAGTATAGTTGGGGAATATGATGACGGTAATAAGTGGTATATAGGGGGACATTCTTTAGGTGGTGCTACAGCTTCTATGTATGTAAAAACCAATCCAGAAAATATAGAAGGGATTTTTTTCTTTGGGGCATATCCCAGCGATAGAAGCGATCTTTCGGAATTTGAAGTAGATGTGTTATCCATAAATGCTACCTTAGATAGTATAATTGATGTAGATAAGTACATTAAAACGAAATCACTGTTGCCCCAGCATACGGTGTATGTAGAACTAGATGGGGGAAATCACTCAAACTTTGGATATTATGGTTTACAAAAGGGTGATGAGGAAAGTACTATCACAAGGGAAGAACAACATAAAATAGTTTTAGAAAAAATAAGTGAATTGATAAAAATGACAAACTAAAATGGAAAGATTTTGGGAAATAAAAGTGGAGCTTGAATAGTTGTGAATTATAAAAAATATGTAGCGCTAAATCTAATGTGATTTGCGCTACATATTTTTTAATTACTTTCTATGTCTTTATTTTCTTTCTACAATTAAACTAACACCTTGGCCTCCGCCGATACATAACGTTGCAAGTCCCCTTTTAAGGTCTTGGCGTTTCATTTCATAAAGTAAGGTGGTTAAAATTCTAGCCCCAGATGCGCCGATGGGGTGCCCAAGGGCAATGGCTCCGCCGTTTACGTTGACTTTGCTTTTATCAAGGCCTAAATCCTTTGCTACTGCCAAAGATTGTGTGGCAAAAGCTTCATTAGCTTCGATTAGGTCGATATCGCTTATTTGTAAGGCACCTTTTTTAAGAGCTAGCTTAGTAGCAGGAACAGGACCATACCCCATAAACTCAGGCTCCAACCCAGCTTGAGCGTAAGAAGTGATGGTGGCTAGTGGTTTAATATTTAGTTCTTCTGCTTTTTTAGCGGACATGATTATTAACATGGAAGCGCCATCATTAATTCCAGAAGAATTCGCTGCGGTTACTGTTCCATCTTTTTTAAAAGCTGGCCTTAGCTTTGATAGTTTTTCTATATCTACGTCTGGCTTTATAAATTCATCCTCAGCAAAAATAATTGGAGCTTTTTTCCGCTGGGGTATCTCTACAGGTACAATTTCCTCGACAAACTTACCCTCTTGTTGAGCTTTATAGGCCTTATGCTGACTTTCTTTGGCAAACTCATCTTGTTCTGCACGAGAGATGCTCCATTTTTCAGCGATATTTTCCGCTGTTATTCCCATGTGGTATTCGTTAAAGGCGTCTGTCAATCCATCGCAGAGTAGAGTGTCTTTTACTTGTCCATGCCCCATCTTTTGGCCCCAACGGGCTTTAGGTATTGTATATGGAGCATTACTCATGCTTTCGGTACCACCTGCTAGTATAATCTCTGAATCTCCTAGCATAATTGACTGTGCTGCTAGGGATACAGCCCTAAGACCGGAACCGCAAACTTTATTAACGGTCATTGCTGGTGAAGGATAAGGGATTTTTGCGTTTACTGCTATTTGTCTGGCTGGGTTTTGTCCTAAACCAGCAGACAACACATTGCCAATTATTGTTTCGTCAACTTGCTCAGGCTTAATGCCAGCCCTTTTTATAGCTTCTTTTGCAGCTATTACTCCTATGTCTATTGCGGAAAGTTTAGCTAAACTTCCGCCAAAGTTTCCTATAGGAGTTCTTGTAGCGCTGACGATTACAGCTTCTTGCATAATGAATACCTCCTTGTTTATTTAAACCCCAAATGATTTTATTGAATCAGGTATAATAAGATCTGCTTCTGTATTGCTTTTTACTTCTTCTAATGTTGTGTGCTCAGCAACCTCTTTTAACACTAATCCATCACTTGTAACTTCAATAACAGCCATGTCTGTGACAATTAAGTCCACCTCTTTTGCAGCAGTTAACGGCAGGTTACATTTTTTTAATATTTTTGGACTTTTGGTTTTTGAGATATGCTCCATAGCTATGATAACTTTTTTTGCACCTTGAACTAAATCCATAGCTCCTCCCATACCTGGAACTATTTTGCCAGGGACCATCCAGTTTGCAAGGTTGCCTTCTTCATCAACTTCTAAAGCGCCTAGCACGGTGGCGTCTACATGCCCGCCACGAATAATGGCAAATGAGGTGGCGCTGTCGAAAAAGACACCGCCAGGGTTTATAGTTACTGGCTGCCCGCCAGCGTTTGTAAGATCTTTGTCTTCCTCTCCTTCTTTGGGAGCGGGGCCTAGTCCCACAAAACCATTTTCTGATTGTAGTACTATATCAATATTTTTTGGAATAAAGTTAGCTACCATGGTGGGCATACCTATACCAAGGTTTACAATATCGCCATCATTAAACTCCTGAGCTACTCGCTTTACAATTAACTCTCTTTTTTTTAGCTTATCCATTAGTTCCCACCTCCACTACTATATCCACAAATACTCCTGGAGTCATGATCTCATCCGGGTCTATTTCCTCAACCACATGCTCTACTTCTGCTATAACTAGCTTTGCTGCTGTAGCCATAATTGGGTTAAAGTTTCTAGCTGCTTTTCTATAGACAAGATTACCATGTTTGTCTGCTTTGTAGGCCTTAATCAGGGCTACATCAGCTACAATAGGTTTTTCTAACAAATATTCTTTGCCATCTACTAAAACTTTTTCTTTATTTTCTTCTACTACAGTTCCAATGCCGGTAGCAGTAAGGATACCCCCTAATCCAGCTCCGCCAGCTCGAATTTGCTCCGCTAAGGTGCCCTGTGGAACCAACACTACTTCAGTTTCTTTGGCGTGCATTTGCTTTCCTGTTTCTGGGTTTGTGCCAATATGTGTAGCCACAACTTTTTTTACCCTTTTATTAGCAACTAGCTTGCCTACTCCTTTGTCGGGGAATCCAGTGTCGTTTCCGATAATCTCCAAGTCTTTTAAACCTTTTTCTAAAATTACATCTATCAAAGTTTCAGGTGTGCCAACATTTAAGAAACCACCCACCAATAAGCTTTGATTATTGTTTAACTTTTCTGCTGCATCATTTAAAGAAACAACCTTGTTCATATAAAACCACTCCTTTGCTATTAGAATAATTCAAATTAGGAAAGTTTATAACATTTGTTATAAAAGTACTAAACCTAAAGAAATAACAATACCTGATATAAATAAAATCATTAAACAATATCCCATGATATCCCTAGCACCTAAACCGGCAATTCCTAAAGCAGGTAGCGCCCAAAATGGTTGAATCATATTAGTCCATGCATCGCCCCAAGAAAGAGCAATAACTGTTTTGGAGATTTCAACTCCAGTTTCTATAGACGCTGGGATCATTATTGGTGCTTGAACTGCCCATTGTCCTCCACCGGACGGAACAAAAAAGTTAACTATACCTGCACTTAAAAAGGCAAAAAGAGGAAAAGTGGTTTCTGTGGAGATGTTGATAAACAGTTCTGTCATTTGCGCTGCTAAGCCAGATTCAACCATCATCCCCATTATACCGGCGTAAAACGGAAATTGAATAAGTATTCCTCCAGCACCTTTAACAGCCTGCCTTAAAGCGTGCAAATAGTTTTTCGGGGTTTTGTGGAACAAAATTCCCATAAATAAGAAGATGAAGTTGACGATGTTTAAGTCAAGAGAGCCGCCTTCAATGGCGAAATAGTATACTATATATACAACACCCATAAAGCCAATTACAAAGGATATAAGGCTAAAGTTTTCAAGAAATTCTGCAGGTGTTTGGTGCTTTTTTGTGGTAGCTTCAGGCAAATCATCTTCTAGTAGCTTAGGATCAACTTCTACGACATCTTTGCTTTGTGGCATCATAAGTCTATTAATTATTGGTAATAGTGCTATTAACACAATACTTATGATAAGGTTTGTACTGCTAAAAATTGTTTCACTTGTGCTAACTAAACCGGTAACGTCTTGAAAGTCGTGCCCTTCAGTAGCTATGGTTAGTGGCATAGAGCCTGAAATGCCAGCATGCCATACTAAAAATCCGGAGTAAGCACTGGCAATAAGCAGTCTGTAATCTACTCCTTTTTGAATGCGTGCAACTTCTTTTGCTAACAGTGCACCTACAACAAGACCAAAGCCCCAGTTAACCCAACAAGCTACAGCTGAAACTAAAGATACTATTATAATTGATGAGCCCGGAGAGCTAGGTATTGATGCTATGGACTTAAGAACTTTTTTTACTGGAGCGCTACTTGCCATAACGTGACCTAAAACAAGTACTAAAGCCATTTGCATTGAAAATGCTAATAGACCCCAAAATCCACTTCCCCAATGGTCTATCATATTTATAGGAGTGCTATCAGTTGCAAAAACACCTCCAATAAATACAATTAATGTGAGTAAAATTGCAAACAAAAACGGGTCTGGTAAATACTTTTGGACAATTGACACGAAAAAATTAGTAAGTCGTTTAAACATAAATATAGCCTCCTTTTGATTATTTTAAACCTTTCCTAATTCAAATATACTTCACTTTAGAAAAAAGCAAAAAGCATGCCATTTTTATTTTTAACGGAAATGAAGAATAAATTTCTTTTATTATTTTCGTCGCATTTTAATTGGCTATACTACCCAGACTTCAGCAGTTTGCGAAAAGTTAAGAATTTTAAGTGATGAGCAACAGGACATATAAAAGAACGTAAAAAAATAGGTAGCTATCATCGAGCACATTGAACCTATATTAGTTCAATGTGCTCGATGATAGCTACCGAAGTCTTTACTTTAAAGCGTTAAAGAGGGCGATAAAACAAGGAGGTTAAAACGTTGAACCGAAAATGGTTCCTGTTGATTCAATAATAGGTCGGTAGGTTTTATCAGTATTAGTATAACCCTGCCATACTATCCCTCCCCTTAAATAATTATAAAGCCTGTATCTTGGTACAGAGTCAAGTTTAGAACTAATTTTGTTAGCTTTAATTTCCTGTAGACTCTACTTACACTTTTAACTGATAAAGTATAAGTAAAGAAAACCACTGAAGCCATGGTATCGTACGTGTATAAAAAACGCAACCAAACTATTCAAGATTTCTCACTATTTTGGTGTTACGTAAGATTATCTGGGAGAAGAACTAATTTGATAAAGGATACTTAGTTGTTAATGTCGAATAAAGTCAATAATAATTTTTGAATATTCAGTTACGAAATACTTTTAAACTGTGGTGCCATTATGAGGATTTTAGTTGTTGATGATCAAAACTTTTACTTCTCAATATGGTAATGGAAATAAGCATTAATTTAAGGGTAAGGCAAGTAGTGAAAAAAAGGTAAAAACTGCAGTTAAATTTGTAAGAAAGGGGCGCGACATGAGAAAATGTTTGAGTGTTGCTTTTGCTGTTGTGTTGTTAGTTGTTAGTATGTACACGTTTATCTGTGGTCAGAAGGTATACTCTATAGATAAAAACAACAATATTTTAGTTATACATTCATATCATCCAGGACTTAAGTGGACAGACTCCCAAAATAAAGGGATTTTTAAAGGTGCTGCTGATAGCGATAAAAGAACCGAGATATTTGTGGAATATCTCGACTGGAAAAACTATCCCAATCAAGAGAGTATAAATTTAAAGTATGATTTAATGAAATATAAATATAAGGATACTGATATAGATGTTATCATAGCGACAGATGATGCAGCGGTAGAGTTTGCTATAACATATAGAGATAGGCTGTTTGATAATGCCCCTATTGTTTTTACCGGTGTAAGTGAAAGTAACGCTGAAAAATTTACTGCAAACCAGTCAGGTATTACTGGAGTGATAGAAGAGGTTGATATTGAGAGAACTTTAGAATTAGCAGAAGCTTTGTATCCTGAACTTGAGAATATCTATGTTATTTATGATGATACTGAAAGTGGAATTTCTATGGGTTCTGCAGCGATGGCAAGTATTAAAGAGAGGTTTTTAGATGTTAATTTAATCGAGAGTAACGAGAGCCATGTTGACGAAATAGTTAAGAATATAAATAACCTTCCACCAAGTAGCGCGGTGTTAATGACGGTTTTTTATAATGATAAAGAAAAAACTATAATGGGATTTAAAGAAAATATAAAGTATATAACAAAAAATACTAAAGATATACCTATGTTTGCACTTTATGAGTTTCAAATGGGCTCGGGTGTATTAGGTGGTAGTCTCATAAGTGGCGAACAACAAGGAAGGTTAGCGTTTGAATATGCCGAAACAATTTTATCGGGTGTAGATGCTGACTCAATACCTTTTGAAAAAACAAAATCTTTAACTAGGCAGGTGGACTACTATGCCATGGAAAAATTGGGGATTAAAAAGTTCCAAGTTCCTGAAGATTTTGCTATAGTCAATAAGCCTCTAACCTTGCTAGATACACACTACCAATATGTTTATAGCGCTGTTATAGTGTTAATATTTTTGGTGGTGTTTATACTAATTTTATCGTACTATCTTAAGCGGACAGTGTTTTTGAAAAAGATGCTAGAAAATAAGAATAGAACTCAGATTGAACTATATGATGAGCTTGCTGCATCCGACGAAGAATTACAAGCTCAGTTTGACGAATTGCACACTACCTATGAAGAATTGGCAAATGCCCAAGAAGAGTTAAAGTTTATAGCGTATCATGATTTTTTGACAAAAGTTCCCAACAAAGCTAGCTTTGTAAAAGACTTTAAAAAGCTAACTCAAGACAATAACGTTAAAAAAATGGATATAATTATCTTAGATATTGATAACTTTAAACTTGTAAACGATACCATGGGGCATATTTTCGGCGATAAGGTAATCCAAAAGGTATCAAAGGAGATAAAAAAAGGTGCTTGAACCTTATGGAGAGCTTTACCGGATTGGTGGAGATGAATTTATTATAATGACTATTTTTGAAAAAAAAGATAAAGATAACAAGACCACCGATTTGATAGAACTTTTAGCTAAAAGGTTTGAAGAACCTGTACAGATAGAAGAAGCTCCTTTAGATATATCTTTTAGCATGGGATTAGCTAGCTATCCATATGATGGCACAAAAGCCGACGAACTTCTTAAAAAGAGTGATATAGCAATGTATAGGTCAAAAGCAACCCAAAAAGGTACACTGACTGTATTTAATGATAACATGTTACAAAATTTAACGAAAAGAAAAGAAATAACGGAAATGCTAAGGGGGGCTGTAGATAATAATGAGTTTTATCTGCACTTTCAACCGCAGGTATATGTACAAGAAAATATGGCATGGGGTGTAGAGGCTCTGATTAGGTGGAATAACCCTAAGCTGGGGTTTGTTTCGCCGGGTGATTTTATAGAGATAGCAGAAGAAGGCCAAGAGATAATAAAAATAGGACAATGGGTGCTGGAGGAGTCATGTAAGTTTATAAAAACATGTCAAAATGAAGAAAGCAAAGGAGTGAAAATATCAGTTAACATTTCTCCGGTTCAGCTAATACAAGAAAATTTTGTGGATTTAGTATTTGAGACATTGGACCGCTATGATGTAGATTATAGTTTTTTAGAGATTGAAGTTACAGAATCCATTATGGTGGAATCTTATGAGGTGATTTATTCTACATTATCAAAACTTAGAGATAAAGGGATAAAAGTAGCTATTGATGATTTTGGGACAGGTTATTCATCCCTAAGTTATTTAACAAAGCTTCCTATTGACACCATAAAGATAGACAAATCTTTTGTTGATGATATAGAAAGAGACAGCAGAAAAAAACATCTGGTCACTACTGTTATCGAAATGGCTAAAATAATGAATTTAGAATTAGTGATAGAGGGAGTAGAGACTAAAAAGCAATACGAATATTTTGCCAGCATTGCTAGTGCCCGGGTTCAAGGATATTACATTGCAAAACCAATGCCTAAAAAGCAGGTTTTAAGTAAACTAAAAGAGCTAACCAATTAGAACAGTCATAGCACATTACATAGACTGTATAGTTAGCCCTTCACTTATAGAAGTATTGCTTTAATGTTATTTATACCTTTCAAGAAAATCTGTTAGCTCTTTAATTGTTTGATTGATTTGCTCAGTGCTTGCCAAAACTTCCTGTGATGTAGCTGCTTGCTCTTCGCTTATTGCTCCTACTGCTTCTATGTTTTCGCTGACTGTCGATATACTTTTGTTCATGTCGCTTATAATAGCCTCAATCTGCTTAACAGCATCTTGAGAATTAACCGCCAACTTTCTTACTTCTTCAGCTACCACGGCAAAACCTCGGCCATGTTCCCCAGATCTAGCAGCTTCAATTGAGGCATTTAATCCTAGTAGGTTGGTTTGGGTCGATATCACTTTTATCATTTCTAAGATACTTAGTGAATCTTTTTGCTTTTTTGTCAATTCATCGACCTCTTTAACTAAATATTGACCTGAATCAGCTAAGTTTTCTGATGCTGCAGCTAGCTCCCCCATACTTTCTGTGACTTGTTGAGTAACTTCTGAAACATCCTCAACACTTTTTACAAGCTGTTTATTGTTTTCAAAGTCGATTCCTGAACTTAAAGTGCCGATGACTTCATTATTTACCCCATATATAGGGGTGAAAATAGTTTTAATTGCCCGGCCATACACACTTGGCGGAACGTTATCTATGGTGTCTTTTTGCTCTTTTATACACTGCTCAATCGTAGAAATGCCTGCAACAGGTTTGCCCTCTGGTAGGTCTAGCTCAAAATTATCTGCACGGAAATACCCTACGTATTCTTCTAAGTCAGTAAGGCCCACCGCCATATCATCATGAACAATCCTGTTAATATAAGGTAGTACAAGTTTAAAAGCTCGTAAAATATCCTCGTTGCTTTCAAAGTCACCTTTTTTCAAAGCATATTCCTCCTCAAAACTTTTTAATTGAAACTTATACAATAATTATAGCTTTTACATAACCAACAAGCAACAAGATTATATAAGTGACAGGAAAGACTATTTGAAATAAAGATGGTGGGGTTATGAGTTACTTATCAAAAGTCTGACTAAATTAGAGGTTTTTCGACAAGTTTACCGAATAAAATTATTAAATCAAATTATTCTAAGTTTAGTTGTCGGCGTATTAAGGCACTGGTGGTTTTGAATTAATAAGTTTTATAATAGAACCAAGGCTTTTGTTTCAAAATGAGAGTAATTTGATCGGAAAACTTAAGAAAGGATGATAATGATGAGAGGTTTAAAAGGTAAAATCACGGCAACATTTTTAGTGGTGTCACTTTTGCTCCTTAGCGGGGTAGGGATGATCCTATACATCACGGCTACTTCTATGGCTAATGACTTATCGGAGAATTTAAACACGGAAATTATTGATAGCTATTCACAAAATATTGAAAGTCTGTTAGAAAGGAAAATTTCAGAAGCTTATGTTATAAGCCAAAACCAAGATATAAAAGAAATGGAACCAGAAAAATCTAGTCCGTTTCTTATGAATGTTTTACAAAACACTGACTTTAGTACTTTGTCGTTGGTTTTTCCAGATGGACAGGCCTATGACGCAGACCTTCAAACTTATGACTTTAGTAGCAGCGAGTATATGAGCGCCATCTTTGAAGAAGGAGAGGATTACTATATCACCAACCCTTTTCCAAGCTCGATGGATGGCCGGATGCTGGTAGTTATTGCCCATGGCATCGATAATGAACAAGGAGAGCGTGTGGGGGCGATATCTGGTTCTATTTATCTAAGTGATTTAACCATGCTACTTGAAGATATCAGCGTTAGCGGCGCTGGTTTTGGATGGCTGTTAGGAGAAGACGGAACTATCTTAGCACACCCTGATGGAGATATGGTGGGGCAAAAGTTAGGTGCAGGTGATTACTACAGTGATATTACTGTCGGTGATATTAATCAAACTAGATCCGGCTTACTCGATGTTGAAATTGGAGGAGAGCGCACCGTTTTGTTAAACTCTCCAATTTCTAACACTCAAGGTTGGAATCTAATGCTAGAAATTCATTGGGGACAGCTATTAGCAGGGATGGACACTTTCCGAAATGTATCTATTTTAATACTAATTTTAGCAGTACTGTTAAGTACAGTGGCAGCTACTTGGATAGCCTTTACCATCTCTAATCCTATAATGGCTGTGGCAAACAACCTTAAAAAGTTAGCCCAATACGATCTGACACAAATAGAAGACAAGAAGTTGTTAAAATGCGCAAAGCGTAAAGATGAAATCGGCGATATGGTTAATGCTGGTAATCAAATGCAAAAAAATATGATTTCCTTAATACAAAAAATTTCCCAAGCATCGGAGGAGTTAGCTTCTTCTTCTCAACAACTAACATCAACAAGTAAAGATTCATCTAAAGCATCTGATGAGGTAGCAAGGGCTATAGAAGAAATAGCCAACAGTACATCAGAGCAGGCTGCAGAAACCACAGATGGTGCTACTGCTATAAATGAATTAGGAAGTTATATCACCACCGACCAGGAATATTTGAAACACCTTAATGAGGGCGTGGAAAGTGTAGATAAATACCAACAGCGAGGTCAACACTCCATGGAAGGCTTGTTAGCTACCACAAAAGAAAACAGAGAGGTAACAAGCAGTTTTAAAGGGGTGGTTATAGACACCAAAAAAAGCACAGAAGAAATTGAAAATGCCAGTAGTATGATTCAAGATATAGCAGAACAAACTAGTCTTTTAGCATTAAATGCCGCCATCGAGGCTGCACGGGCAGGAGAGTCTGGCAAAGGGTTTGCAGTGGTAGCTGACGAAATACGCAAGCTATCTGAACAATCAAACCAGTTTACCTTAGATATTGCGAAAATTATAGAAGGATTATCAATAAAGGTAGACAATGCCGTTAATGATATGGAAAAGATTGATCAAATTACAGCAAAACAGGAAGAACAAGCACTGCAGACAAAAGAAGGGTTTGACGATATACAAAAGTACTTAGAAGAGATGAAAGAAGATATCAAAAACCTTAACCACTCTGGCGGGCAAATGCTTAAAAAGCGCGATGAAATTCTCACCTTAATCGAGCGCATCTCCGCCATCGCTCAGCAAAATGCTGCAAGCACAGAGGAAATCTCGGCATCTGTAGAAGAACAAACAGCAGCTATGGCCGAAATTTCAACTGCCAGTTACACACTGTCAGAACTAGCAGATGAAATGACCACTGCTGTCCGTCAATTTAAGCTAGATAGCAGTAATCAACAAGAAAGTGACTTAAAAGAGCAATCTAATAATTCCCAAGAAAATAACAGTTAATAGTAAATAAAAAAGCAAGGGTGTCCAGCCGACTAAGTCAGGACACCCTTGCTTTTTTATTGTAGGTCAAGGCCCAATTACCTAAAAACTTATTACACTTTGCCAATGTACAATAAAATTAACGTTCTACTACTATGTGATAGTTATACAGTTTTGGATGGTAGTAGTGAATGGTATATTCAAACACCCTTTGATTTTGTAAAAAGGCCTGAGAGTCTACTTGAAGGATTGGACTTTCTTTTTCAAGCCCTAGCACCAGTTGTACTAGCTTATTAGGGTTAGTAGGTATGATTTTTTGACAACTTTTATCTATAGTCAATTTTTTGTGATCTTCGATATAACTGTATTTAGATTTTTCCAAAATATCGATAGATAAATCTTCAAATAAATCTACGGGCATATAACAAATTTCTAACACAGCACTTTCACCGTTAATTTTTCGCACCCTTTCGATATAGTAACACAGGTCTTTTTTTGGCACTTTTAAATAATCACTAACTTTTTCATCGGCTTTTATTACCTTAAAATCTAAAACCTCGCTGTCCACCTTTTTACCCCATTTTTTAACTTCTTCAGTAAAACCAATCAACTTACCGTGGTTAAGTTCCTTTATATATGTCCCGCTGCCTTTGACTTTGTATACTAATTGTTCTTTTTGCAGTTGCTTTATCGCCATCCTTACCGTCACGCGACTAACATTATAACGCTCAGCTAAACAACTCTCCGAAGGCAAAATATCGCCTGCCACCAGGTTACTATCAGCGATATACTGCTTGATTTGATTTTTAACTTGTATATATAAAGGATTTGCATTTCTTTTCATAGTTTTTCCTCCAGCTACTAGTGTTTAATTATCTATATACCATAGTACTATATTAGTGAAAATTAATAAAGTGCAAACAACGAAGACTTCGCTTGCAGGTTGGATTGCTTGGTTAAATGACTCTAGTTTGACAATGCTCGCCAACTTATTTTAATTTTTTGCAAATTACCCTTGAATGTTTTCTCGACTTGTATTATACTTATAGCAATACAACTATAATACAAGGAGGATAAATAATGAAAAAACAAAACCTAACAATAGTTGGTGCCGGTAGTACTTATACTATCGGGATGATGATGAGTCTAGTAGCAGAGAAAGAAGTATTCCCACTTAAATCCATTACATTTTATGACACTGACGCTAAGCGTCAAGAACCTGTAGCTAAAGCTACGGAGGTTTTGCTTAGGGATAAATACCCTGAATTGGAAGAGTTTTGCTACACAACGGATAAAAAGGAGGCTTATCAAGGTGCCGATTTTGTCTTTGTTCAAATAAGAACTGGCGGACTAAAGATGAGGGAGCTAGATGAGAAAATACCTCTATCAAATGGAGTAGTCGGTCAAGAAACTTGTGGTCCAGGTGGTTTTGCTTATGGAATGCGTTCCATCAAGGATATGATTGAAATAATTAATGATGTGAGAAAGTATGCTCCAGATGCATGGGTGCTTAACTACACTAACCCTGCGGCTATAGTTGCAGAGGCGTTAAAAAGAGAATTTCCAGAAGATAAAAAAATCTTAAACATCTGTGATATGCCTGCAGCTATTATGGTAAGTTATGCAAAAATACTTGGCTGTGAGATTTTTGATTTAGTACCAGAGTATTTTGGTTTAAACCACTTTGGTTGGTTTACAAAAATCTCAGACAAACAAGGAAATGATTTAACGGATAAGATTAAAAACTCAATTTTAAATCAAGGGTTTATTCCAAAAGATGCAGAGATTTTAAATGACCCATCATGGATACAAACCTTTAAGCAAGTAGAAGTAATGCTAAGAGATTTCCCGCAATATTTGCCTAACACCTACCTGCAATACTATTTATATCCTTCGAAAATGGTGGAAAAAGAAGACATAGAAAACACTAGAGCAAGACAGGTCATAAACGGTCGTGAGAAAAGAGTGCAAAAACTTGCAAAAAGCTTAATAAGTGCAAACAGCACCGAAGGTCATGAGTTAGAGGCGGATATTCATGGTCGTTACATGGTCCGTGTAGCTGCGTCCATAGCATACAACAATAAAGAAACATATATAGTGATAGTTCCAAACAACGGTATTATTTCTAACCTTCCCAAAGATGCTATGGTAGAGGTTCCAGCTCAGCTGACAAACGAGGGTCCAAAAGCATTCTCTGTAGGAGAAATTCCAAGGTTCCAAAAAGGTTTAATCGAAGGGCAACTAGCCTATGAACAATTGACAGTAGATGCATATTTTGAAAATTCATACCAACTAGCCCTTGAAGCTTTAACTTTAAACCGTACGATAGTTGATGCCCCGCTAGCCCGAAAAATTTTAGACGACCTAATTGAAGCCAATAAAGATTATTTTCCAGTTTTAAAATAAAATTTAGGAGGTTCGATTATGAAAGGTAAAATTAAAGAAAAAGTTCAAAGATTTGGTGGTGCCATGTTTTTTCCTGCACTTCTTTTGCCTTTTGCAGGTATCTTATTAGGACTAACTGTTATTTTGCAAAACCCACAACTTTTTCCCTTTGCAGTAGAGGGGGCAACGTACACAAAAATAGTGGATATCTTTTTGCAAACATCTCTGGTAATTTTCAGTAATTTACCGATAATTTTTGTGTTAGGTATTCCAATAACATTGGCTAAAAAAGAGTCTGGCAGAGCCTGCTTAACAGCATATATTACCTACCTTACCTTCAACTATTTTATCGGAGCGACACTTAGCCATTTTGGCAGCAACTTTGGTGTAGATAACTATGAAGCTGGCGCTTTAGGGCTTACTGAAGTGGCGGGTGTTCTAACGCTAGATACTAATCTAATTGGTGCTATTCTTGCAGCGTCATTGGCTGTATGGATTCATAACAAATATTACGACAAAGAAGTGCCTAATATGTTGCAAAGCTTTAAAGGAACTCCATTAGTTGTAATTATTCTTTTCCCTATAACAATTTTAGCTGCACTAATAACTTTAGTAGTTTGGCCTTCAGTGCAAAGTGGAATCTATGGAATGCAAAGCTTTATGGTTGATGCTGGAGCAGCAGGAGTTTTCAGCTTTACATTTCTTGAAAGAATTTTGATTCCTACGGGTTTGCACCATTTTATCTATGGACCGGTATTTTATGGACCGATCGCAGTGGACGGAGGTACAGTAAATTATTGGATTCAAAACCTTTCCTCCTTTGCTAACTCAACTGAGAGCTTAACCACCCTTTTCCCACAAGGTGGGCTGATGCTCACTGGTATGGGTAAGACATTTGGCACCACCGGAGCAGCGATAGCTATGTACCTTTCAGCTAAACCAGAAAATAAGAAAAAAGTTCTTGGTCTTTTAATACCTGCAGTAGCTACCGCCATATTAACCGGTATAACGGAGCCAATTGAATTTACCTTCTTATTTGTGGCACCATTACTGTTTTTGATTCACGCGCTGTTATCAGCAAGTATGGCCACTGTTCTTTATATTATCGGTCTATCAGGGAACTTCCAAACTGGATTGATTGATTTTATCTTCCAAAACTGGCTGCCATTAGGAGCAAACCACTATATGGTTTACATTATGCAGGTGGTTGTGGGCTTTGGGTTTATGGCATTATACGTTGTTATCTTCAAGGCCTTAATTACCAAATTTAATTATGCAACTCCAGGCCGGGGAGATAAAAACATATCCCTAAAAACTAAAAAAGATTATAAAGCAAGCAAAAAAGCAGGATCTAAAAGTGGTAGCATCGATGAAAATTTAGCAATAGAATACCTAAAGGCTTTAGGAACCAAAGATAACATCGAGAGCATCACCAACTGTGCTACCAGGCTTAGGGTAAAAGTTAAAGATGCTAGCAAAGTAGCTAGCGACGATGAGTTTATGGAAATTGGAGCCGCTGGGGTTGTTCGCTCTGGAGAAAGTCTCCAAGTTATTGTAGGGCTTAGAGTTTCTCAAGTTCGAGGTTACATGGAAGAGTTAATTTCAAAAGAATAAACAATAAAAACAGTTCGGATGATTGTCATCCGGACTGTTTTTATATGCTTTTTTGGGAAAGTTATTTGCTAGCTAATTTGGGCCGCCCTACCTATATAAAGACAAGGCAACTAAATAATGTAGACAGAAGCATTGGCTCCAAATAAACATCTAAAAAGAAAATTATTGACAGAAAATAAAATCTAAGCTACAAGCTTAAATATCTAAAGGATTTCAGCAACTATCGGCGAAAACTATATTGTGGTAAGTTTTTTAAAAAGGAAGAAAAAAAGTAGAAGGTGATATAATGAGCAAAAAAGTGGGTAAAATTATGCAACAAAAAGTTATAATGTTTCTAAAATCAAAAAAAAGAACTACAGTTAAGCTTAACGAGCTTTATGGGTTGTTTAGCGGTGAGGTATCTTATAATGACTTTGCTAATGTTATTCAGTCTTTAGAGCAGAAAGGTTTGCTTAGGCCGGTTAAATCCCACTACACTAACAATAAAGAAATCCCCCTTTACAATACATATAGAATTAACAAATTAGCGTTTAAAGATCAGCTTGTCGATGATATTCAAAAGTTTAAGCTTTCTAGCCATCCTCTAATTGATTTAAGTTATTACTTTTCTAGCTCTGAAAGTCAGTGGCAAAAAGATTTGCCTTTTATTAAGTTAGTCAACAAATATTTCAAATATAGCGGTGTCCCCCAAAAGGAGGTATCTGCTGCAGAACGTTCCTACCAAATAACAGGTGATGAAAAGTGGATTGATTTTAAAGGGGGCAAAAGCTTACTCAAGCGGCTAGCAGTTTACGACAAACTAAGAATTGTGCATAATGCCGATCCTTTGATGGTTGCTGTAAACCCTAAAAATTTTACCCCGCCATATATTCATTTAATTGTGGAAAACAAGGCTACTTTTTATGAGTTTCAGCAATTTTTAGAAGAAAGTCTCTTAACTTCGTTAATATATGGAAGTGGTTGGAAGATAATAGGTAATATTAACCTTTTACAAAAACAACTATCCCTGCCAGATAAGGGCCATAGGTTTTATTATTTTGGCGATTTAGATTGGGAAGGGCTATCTATATGGAGTGGGGTTTTTGCAAAGCAAAAGGTACTACCTGCAGCCGGCTTTTACCAGATGCTTTTGACAAAACCAGCTACCAGCGGCAAGAAAAATCAAAAGCAAAACAGAGAGGCTTTAGACAAATTTACAAAACACTTTAACAAAGATGAAGCTGCAAAGATAGAAAAACTACTAGCAGGCGGCTACTATTACCCTCAAGAGGGGTTAGGTAGGGATGATATAGTTAAGGTTATGGAGGAAATGAAATGGATTTAGACATAAAAACCATCACCGAAAATTATAGAGAGCGGGTGCAGAGGATTGCTCTTTTTGACTGCCTTTATAAGCTGCAAAGCAAAAAAAGAAAAGATAACTCTCAAAAGGAGGTAGACTTTTTTGGGTTAGGGATTTTAACTTTGCTGTTCTTTTTTGAGAACATGCTTATCCGCAATAATAAAACAGGAAGTGAAGAGCTTGCTGATTTTCTTTATAATGTAAATGACGGTGAGATAGATTTAGACAAAGAGGGCTTTGAGAAAATAGCCCGAGAGATTATTGAGATTTTTCGTCCGCCCCGGGGAACAAGAAATAGCAGAAGCTTTTATAACTGGCAGGACAGACAGCAGCAAACGGTGGAATACTCTATTTTGCAGGCGGGCAGGTCTGATATAAAGACTAACAAGCAATATTATAAATTGGACGATGATGGCTTAGAGCTTATATTTGCTACAAAAGAATACTTTAGCGAATTTCAGCTATCTATAAGTCAATTGCTTTTAAGAAAGCAGCTGGAAAAAGGGGAGTTTGTCAGTGCCTTAAGGCAAATTGACGAAATGCGGATAGCTGTGGAAACTCTCGAGGAGCGTATTGTCAAAATTAAGCAGGAAGTACAGCGGAACATCCTAGATGAAAAGACTTATAAAAGATACAAAGAGCTTGTTGAGGATATTAACAATAGATTAACTCGGGAAAGTGATGAGTTTGAGGAGTTAAGGGGTTTTGTAAAAGAGGCAAGAGATACCTTATTTTATGGAATAAAAAATGAGAAGGATGAAAGAGCCTACAAGTTTATGGTTAAAATTCAGCAACAGTTAGAGCAAGTCCACTCCTTTCACACGGTGCTTTTGCAAAAGAGTGTGGAGCTTAAAACAACCACTTTGCAGTCAGCCCAGGAATCACTGTACTATGTAGGGGTTGACTCATTTAACTTTAAACAGGAATTAGTTTCCCGAATGTTTTCCTCGCCCTTACCGCTGGAAAGTAGCAAGACCTTGGCTAAACCTTTTTTGTATCTTCAGCATAACAAAACGTGGTCCCCTTTGTCTGTTTTTGCGCCGCAGCGGATTACAAATCGTGAGCAGGAAAACAAAACAGTGGAGTTTATGAACATGAAAGCTGAGGATGAACGGCAAAAAGAGTTAAAAGCGCAACAGCAAAACCTAAGATTTATAGGTGAGATAGTACTAAAGGCTATGGACGGTGAAAATGAAATAACCTTAGCTGAAGTGGTGGATTACATGGCCAAAAACAATTATGAAAATATCTTAAGCCAGCCCCTTTTTGCTCACTTTTTTATAATGTTGCACCAAAAATCTCCGTTAGCTTTAGATAACAATTCACATGAAAAAGAAAAGATGCTTAAAGAGGTAATAGCGCTACTTAAAACTCGGTACCAACGGTTAAGTGTACGGGAAATTCCTAAAAAACTAATAACTGTCAGGGATAGATTTAAAATGCAGGATATGGCCATAAGATTGGAGGAGAGAAATTTTGGGTTATGATAACAATCAGGTGACTAAAGCTTTTAAAATATATTCTAAGCTTGCTGCAGGTTCAGTGGCATATGAAGAGGATTTAAAACAGTACTTGGCAGATGATAACATCCGGGCTCTGGTGGACCAATTCGTCGATCAGGTTGATTGCGTTTTAGTTGTTGCAGGGGACTTGATTTACATGATTCCCAAGGCAAGTTCTTCGATGTTTCATATAAGCAACGAAACCATAAAAAAGGACTATCTGCCTACGAACGCTAAAAACTCAGATATTTATTTGATGTATGTAGCAACTATTGTTCTTTTTGGAGAGTTTTATGACGGCTATCAATCTATGAACCCCACAAGGGATTTTATCACTATGGAAGAGTGGCTAAGTCAGTTAAACCAAAGAATTTTTTCCATAAATGAACATGGTACAGAAAAGCTAAAGGAGCTAGAAAAGAAGTATCAGTATAATTGGATAGATATTATAGAAAAATGGGAGGCGTTAGATGATTTAAAGGAGCATGTAAAAAAGCAGCAGGCTAATGTTGCCAGTAGGCTAAGCTCTTTATATATAACCAAAAGATTTTTAGAAAAACAAGAACTAATTAACGACTTAGGAAATGATGAAATAGAGCTTACTCAAAAGGCCAAGATAATTGTGCAAAGGTACTACATGGAATATGATTTTAACAGAGGAATTTTAGATTTTATATATGGCCTTGAGGAAGAAAGGGAGGATGAAGATGCCATCGATATCCAAGATACGCTTAACTAACGTAGTATATGAAAACGGCGGCAAGCGGTTTAATGATGATATATTTTTATTTGATGGATATAACGGCGCTATCTTACTAGAAAATGGCGGGGGGAAAACTGTGTTAGTGCAAACGGTACTCCAAGCGATTCTGCCTCACCATGATTTAGAGGAACGGAAGATAAAGGATACGCTGCTGCTAGAGGGAAACCCCTGTCATATAGCTATCGAATGGATTTTAAATGATTCCCCTCGAACCTATTTGCTAACTGCCGTGACTCTATTTTTAAACAATAATAAGCTAGATTCTTATCGCTATACCTATGAGTATGACTGCGAGGACAAGCATAACATCGAAACTATTCCCTTTGTTCAAGACACTGTGGGAGGCGGGAAAAGGCCTGCCAGCAAAGGTGAGATTAGCGATTACCAACAGCAGATGCAAAAGCGAAGCATGAATGCAAAAACCTTTAAAACCATAAAGGAGTATCATGACTATTTAGAGCAGAACTATAAAATTATTCCCCAACAGTGGCGTAGTATAGCTCGGATTAACAGTGCTGAAGGTGGAGTGGAAGGTTACTTTGAAAATTGTAAAACCACAACCCAACTTGTAGATCGGCTACTGATTCCTGTAGTGGAAGATGCTATTTCCACTGGAGGAAGCAAAAGCTTTGTCAAAACCTTTGAGGGGCAGCGAGAAAGGTTTAAAAAGCATAGACAGCTAAAGGATAAGATAGAGGAAAGCAAAAAGATACAGCTAAAAATTGAGGACTATGTTCAGGTGTATAAAGGCTATGACGATGTTGCAGCTAGTTTAAACGCTGAAAAACAGCATACAAAAGCGTTATTTCAGTATTTAGAAAGTGAAAAAGATGATATAGGCAAAGACATTGAAGCTGCAATCAAAGAGGCAGAAGAGTTAGACAAGCTATATAAAGAAGTGCAAAGAAAGGAAAAATCTTATGACTTAGCAAAGTTTGAGCAGGGGTTAGACCATGCTCAACAAAAACTTGAGCAGCAGCAAAAAGAGTTTAGTAAAGTAAACGATGAATATCAAAGGGTAGAAAATGAAATTGAAAACTTAGAAATAGCTGACTTAAAAGGCAAAATAAAGCTGCAACAGGAAGTTATAAAAGACACAAGTCAGCAGCTTAAACAGTTAGAGACAAAAGTAGATATTAAGGAAATCCGATCAAGTCTTGAAGAAAATGGCAAGAAGTTAAAGGGATATTACGTAAATATAGAAAAACGCTTAAACCAAGATATAGTAGAAATAGGCAGACAGCAAAAGCTCATGGAGAACCGACATAAAAATGAAGAAGAAGTGTGGGAGAATCTAAGCGAGCAAAACCAGCAGTTGCTAAAAGAAATAAATGAAAAAAGAGGACAGCTGAGTACAACAGAAAAGGATATTCAAGAAAAAAGAAGTAATCTTTACAACCTCTCACCTAATGATGATATTAACAGCAAGCTATACCAGTGGAACAACAAAGTAGGTGAGTTGGAAGAAAAAAATGTAAAGAGCAGCAATAACATAAAAGAGCTACAACATGAGAAAAGCCAGCTTGACCTGGATTTGTCCAAGCAGAGAAAAGAAAAAGAAAGCCTAAATACCCAAATTGCTACTTTGCAACAAAAACTTGATGATGTAGCAAAAGAACAAAAAGCGTTGATGGAGCAAATTTTGCAGTATAATGACCGGTGGCACAGCATGGACTCTATTTATACCAAAGAAAGCTCTATCTGTAACTTCTTTGAAGATAAGGTAGAGCGGCTTTTAAATGAGAAGGAAGACGCTTTGCTAAAAGAGCGGGTAGCTGGCAGGTCAAAAGACGACTACGGACATAGCAAACACTTTACTCCACAGCCGAAGCTGGAGCAGTGGGTGGATAGCTGGAAAAGAGAGTTTGATTATATCGAAACAGGAGTAACCTACATCCAGCGAGCTGCCAAAGCTTCTGGACAGCAGGAAAGTCAGTTGTTAGAGGACTACCCATACTGGCCTGTTTCCATTGTGGTAGAAGATAAAGAGATGGATATTTTGCAGGAGAAGCTAAAGTCAATCGATGAAAAGATAACTTATCCTGTTATAGTGCTAGGTCAAAAGCAGGCATTTAACTTAATCAAAGGGGAAAAAAGTAACAACGAATTGATTTTTTTGCCTAAGCTGTGGCAGGAAAACGTTAACCAACAAAAATTTGAGAATTGGAAGCATCAGATAGAAAATGAGTTGCAGTTAATAACAAATAAAAGGAAAGAAAAGGAGCAGCAGGTAAGCGCTTGCAACACAATTTTAATGAATTTGCGCAAGTTTTTTGATAGCTACTCCTATGACTATTACAAGGACCTACAAAAAAAATTAGCTCAGTTTAAGGAATCTATTGCAAAAACAAAGCAGCAGATTGAAAATAGTGAAAGTCGCTTACAGCAGATAGATCTAGAAGTAAAAAGCTTAACAGATACTATTAGCAGCAATAAAGATGAAATAAATGTGCTAAATAATTGGGTTAAATTAGCTATGGAAATAATAGCCAAAGAAAAAGAAATAAAAGTAATAAAGTCTGAGATAGATCAAAAGGAGTTGGCTCAAAAAGAAGTTGTAGCTAAGCTGACTAATACGAAAAAAAGTATAAAACAGCTGCAAGAAAGTATTTGGGATAAAAAGGGGAAGGGCAAAGACCTTCACCGCCGCAAGTTGGAGCTAACCAAAGATAGGTATTATGAAGAAGTGCAGCCACTTTCCCCTATTTTAGGAGACTTTAGTAAAGAGGCTTTAGTTAAACAACGGGAAAACTTGTACGACCAGCTCCATGATAGACAAGGGGATATAAAACATTACCAGGACAAGATAAATGAAACGACGAAAATGTTAAAGGGGCATCAAAACGATTTAAAAAGAAAAAGAGACAAGTGCCGTTACCCTATAGATGAAGAGGTGGTTTTTGAGGTATACGGTGAAGAACAATTAGATGCTCTTTATCAAAAAGAAAAAGAGCTTAACCCTATTTTAGAAGCGGAAAAAAAGAAGCTTACAAATCTAGAAAAAGAATACGAAAAACTACAAAATCAGTACGATGTTTACGAAGGGCAATTCTATGAGCTGTATAGCGAGAAGGTAGCCTTTACAATGACACTTGCTGAGGTAAAAGACAGTATAGATGTGGAAAAAGTACAATTAAACACACGCAAACAGGAGAATAAAGAAGAGGCTGACAAGCTAAAAGCTCAAAATCAGCAGTTGGAAAAACTAATTAAAGATATGGAAATAGAAAATGGTAAATTTCAGTTTTTAGGCAAAACCGTTCCCACTGTAGAGCTAGAGGAGTATACCTTAAGAAACTTGCCGTATAAACGGGAAGAGATAATCGATACCTGTTTAGAAAAGCTAAGGGATCTGCAACAAACCTTAACTGCAGCCCAAGAACAGTTAACTAGGAAAAAACAAAGCTTTCTAAGATTTTGTGCAGAAGAGATTAACGATCCAAAGCGAAGAAAACTGACAGAAGCTGGGGTCTCGCAAAAGGATAGTTTTCCGCTGGTTTTGGATTGGCAAGCAAAAATGGAAAAAAGCATATCAAACAGCATCCGAATATGGGAGGACGATATAAGAGAGCATGACAAAGATTTAAAGCAGTTTATTGAACACCTAGTAACTTATTTGCAAACCTTGACAGAGGAGCTTAAAGTTATTCCTAAAAAGACCAGAATAAAAATTGGTGACAAGTGGAAGGAAGTCTTTCAGTTTGTAATACCTAAATGGACTATTCAAGAAGGAAAAGAAGCGGTCAGACAACATATAACTTGGATGGTAGAGCAGCTTGATAGCGATAGGTACAAAGAAGATGACGGAAGTGACAACCACACACTTATTCGCAAAGACATAGAAAAGTGGTTAGATGCCAAGCAGCTGTTATCGGTTATCTTAAGGGATGAAAAAATAAAGGTGAACTGTCGAAAGGTGACCAACGACAATGCCATAAGCTCTAGATTTTCCAGCTGGCAAAGCTCCAATCAATGGTCGGGAGGGGAAAAATGGAGCAAGAACATGACGCTGTTTTTAGGGATATTAAACTATTTGGCTGAAAAGCGGCAGGGGCTAATCACTAAAAACAAAGCCAATCGCACTGTGATAGTGGACAACCCATTTGGCAAAGCTTCAAGCGACCATGTGTTAGACCCGGTATTTTTTATCGCGGAGAAGTTAGGATTTCAGGTAATAGCGTTAACTGCCCACAGCGAAGGTAGCTTCATAAGGAATTATTTCCCTATAGTCTATAGCTTAAGACTAAGAGAGGCAGAAACAAACGACAAATTGATTATAGACAAAGAAAAGGAAATACATCACGCCTTTTTCCAAGATAAAGATCCAGAGGCTCTAAACCGGCTGGAGGAAAAACAGCAAATAAGCTTGTTCGATGAGTTGATAAATGAAGTAGTGCCTAAGTAAGAGGGGACGATTACTATATATAAGGAGAGGTTATTTATGCTTATTGTTAAAAATACTCCCAATAACACAGGTGTTTCCATAAGTGGAGATTATGAGGATTTAAATGAATTATACCTTGCTTTACACGATATAGTGGGGGAAGAGGGAGAATTTATAGGTTATGATTCATCCCGCATAAGAGTGCTTGGGGTGTGTTATGATTTGCGTCATGCTTTTATGGGGCATAGGAGTATTGAGTTAGTGGATAATGGAATGAATGAACAAAAAATGCTAGAAAACTCAACTATAGTGTCAAAGAAAAATGTTTATTATAAGGTGGAAGTTTTGTGGACGGAGGTTCTTTTTGTTTTTATGGTACTTAATGATTTTATAGCGCTTAGCGGGGATAAGCTAAAGAACCGGCAGTGGGATAAATCTGTAGCTGTAACCCGTAAGTTTCAGTCTATGATAATTTCAGAGCTTAAAAACATTTTAAAGGCAACCACTTTCACCAGGCTGGAGAATTGTATGGCAAGAAATAGTGGGTATTTTAGGTACTATTTTACTCAATATATCGATGTTTTAAATATTAGGTTTTTAAAGATGAGTAAGGATAAAAAATTAAAAAACATATCAATAATGGGCAAGCGGATAGCAGAAAAGGGAGATGAGTACCAAAACTTAAAGGCTAACATTATTGACAAGGCAAAAGAGTATAACTGCCACCCCAGTGAATTAATTGTTTCTTCAGACTATCCCGAAGAAATTGACTGGTAATGTTTTTTTCAGTAAAGTAAGTATACATAAATGATCTGCGAACAATACAAAAGCATAAAAAAAGGAGGGCGAGCATATCGGTAGGCGGGTAAATAAAGTTAAGGTCAACCTTGACACTAAAGGCATTAAAAAACTTCCTAAGGCGGAGATTAAAGCAATTATAAGAGGTGCTGATGACTTAATTTTTTCAGGGGGAAGAAGTTTATTAGCCAAAGTACTCAAAGGGTCTAAAGAAAAGAAAATTTATGAGTTAAAGTTAGATAAAAGTCCTGTATATGGATATTTTAGCGGCCAAAAGATTGATGATGTTTTGGCAAAAGTAAACTGGTGTATAAAAAACGGTTACCTTGATATCGAATATGACTATAGGCTTCCTTTGCTTGTGTATACACCAAAAGGTTGGGAGATAGAAAAGGATATATATTCCGACGAGCTACTAGAACAAATAAACGAAGTTTGCTTTACTAAAGAGTATGAGTTTGCAAAGCAGCTTAAGGATAGAAATCGAGAGCTGATTTTGCTGCTTTTAGATAAAATAGAAACCTCTGGAAGAAAGCAATACGTTCCTTTTTTAATGGAGTGGAAGAAGATAGATTATAAAAAGGTAAAAAAGAGGATAAATTCTGTAATTTGTACGTTGAATGAAGAACAGTAAAAAGATGCTGGCCAGAGCGGTAATGTTGTAATATTTAGATTTAAAAGAGAGGCCCCTTTGCGGGGAAAGAATCAGATGGTAGGTGGACAAGTAAACTTTATAAGGTAGGCTGGTGGAATATGGGGAATAAAACAAAAGGAAAAAAGTTAATAGTTTGTTTTACACAACAAGGGTTTAAGCTTGACTTTATTAGTAAAAAAGGTCCCTCAAGTGATAATGGATTTGAGGAAAAAATTTATAAAGATTATTTAGAAAACCCTTATAAGATGCTTTTTTATTTAGGGTTTACTGACAGTGATAAAAGCTGGTCTGATTCGTTAAGCTTTTTACACACTGTAGCGGTTGATTTTATAACAAATATTTCAAAAACTGCTGATATTGAGCTTAGTCGTGAGAATGCTGTTATAATACCTTCGGAGGATGGACTGGGTAAGATTTTAGATGGTATGCCCTTTGTTATCGGACAAGAATTTATAAACGCTAAGTGGATTGAAGAAAATTATCGCAAGCTAACAGAAGTGTTTGCCGATGAAATCAAAGATTATTCTGGCACAGTGGAAGAGTTTCTGCTAGAACATAACTCCGAAATAAATGTAGTAGGAAGGGTGTATTTTCATTTAGTTGAAAACAAATTAAGTGAGCACCCTTTTGCCTTTTTGGCAACTTACAGCACAGAAGATAAAAGGCAGAAAAAAATCATAAATACGCCGCTAAAAAATGCCCTTTATGAATTTAAAAACCAAGATGATAAAATACTTAATCTGCTATCGACGGTAAGTAAAGCAGCTGAAAAAAGTGAGTTTATATCTGAACTAGTTGAAAGTGGAGAGCTTTTTAGCCCTCTTAAGCTTACCAGTGAGGAAGCTTACACCTTTTTAAAAGAAATCCCTACTTATGAAGAGTGCGGAATTCTTTGCAGAATACCTAATTGGTGGAAAAAGAAAAGAAATTCACTAAAGATTTCTTTAAAAGTAGGAGAAGATGAGCCATCACAGGTAGGTATGGATGCGCTGCTAAATTTTAGCCCACAGCTTTATTTAGGTGATGAGAAATTGACTGAGGCAGAGTTAAAAAAGCTGCTAGCTGAAACCGACGGGTTATCGTATATAAAAGGAAAATGGATAGAGGTGGATCAAGATAAGTTACGTTCAACTCTTGAGGCATACGAAAAGGCAAAAGGATTATTACAAACAGGGGAGTATAACATAGCAGAAGCTATTCGTATGCAGTTAAATGGCGGTGAACTTCTTAACGTAGAAGAAGATGTGGACCTTGAAATAAGTAATGGACAGTGGCTTGAAAGTGTTACGTCTAAGATGAACAGACCAAGGTTAATAGAAACCACCCCCCTTGGTGATGATTTTAAGGCAAAACTTCGTAACTACCAACATGAGGGAGTAAACTGGCTTCGGTATATGAAAGACTTAGGGTTTGGTGCTTGCTTAGCTGATGATATGGGCTTAGGCAAAACGGTACAAGTTATCGCCCTTTTAGAGCACATTCGGCAAACAAAATCAGCAAAAAACCTATTAATAATACCTGCATCGCTGATGGGTAATTGGCAAAAAGAAATTGAAAATTTTGCTCCTAAGCTAAAATATAAAATGGTATACAGTAGCAAGGAAGAAGTGGATTTGCAAAATGAAAATATCAACCTATATGTAACTACCTATGGCATGGCGGTGCGAAAAGAAGAGCTACAGACAGTTAAATGGGATCTAGTTATATTAGATGAGGCACAAGCTATCAAAAATCCCGGCACTAAGCAAACTAAATCAGTAAAACAACTAGAGGCAAAATCAAAAATAGCTTTAACCGGTACTCCTATCGAAAACAGTCTTTCTGATTTATGGTCGCTATTTGACTTTTTAAACCCCGGACTACTTGGAAATGCCCAAGAATTTAAGCGGTTTACTAAAGGATTGAAACATTCACAGCAAGGCTACTCCAAACTCCGATCTGTGGTCAACCCGTTTATTTTGCGTCGCCTTAAGACCGATAAAAAAGTAATATCAGACCTGCCGGAAAAAATGGAGATGAAAACTTATGCCTCTCTTTCTAAAAAGCAAGCGGTGTTATACAGTAAGTTAGTTGAGGAGCTGGAGGAAAAACTACAAGATTCTGTTGGTATTGAGAGGAAAGGTTTGGTGCTGGCAAGTATCACAAAATTTAAGCAGATATGTAATCATCCCGACCAATACCTAGGTCAAAACACATATAGCAAAGCTCAAAGCGGCAAATTCGAAAGGCTTCAGGATATATGTGAAACCATTTATAATAAGAGAGAAAGGGTGTTAGTGTTTACCCAGTTTAGAGAAATGACTGGCCCTATTGCTGACCACCTAGAGAAGATATTTAATCGCAAGGGACTTACTTTACATGGCGGCACACCTGCTAAAAAGCGGACTGAGCTTGTGGAAAAGTTCAACGGCCAGGAGTATGTTCCCTTTATGGTTCTTTCTTTAAAGGCTGGAGGGGTAGGGTTAAACTTAACCTCTGCCAACCATGTAATCCATTTTGATCGTTGGTGGAACCCAGCTGTGGAAAATCAAGCAACGGACCGTGCCTTTAGAATAGGTCAGCAAAAAAATGTCATGGTCCACAAGCTGATAACATCTGGAACTATCGAGGAGAAAATAGATGGTATGATTACAGGAAAAAGTAAGTTAGCAAGTGATGTTGTTACATCTTCAAAAGAAAAATGGATCACTGAATTAGATAATGATGAGCTGATGGAGCTGTTTACTTTACCGCAGGCAGGTGAAAGCTAATGTCTAGATACAAAGGATATCCCAAATATGTTTCGGCGGCAGATAAAAGAGCTAAGATACAAAAACAAGTGGAAAAGCTTAAAAAGAAAAATCCAGATATAAAACCAATTGTAGTGGAGGGAAGAAACATTTCTACAACTTGGTGGGGGAAGGCCTGGAATAAAAATTTAGAGATTTATGCCGACTATACAAACAGGTTAAGCCGAGGTCGCAGCTATGTTAGGCAGGGGGCTGTGCTGGATTTGCAGATCGAAAAAGGCAAAGTAAATGCCCTAGTTCAAGGGAGCGGCAGATCGCCCTATGAAGTGGAGATTTTTATAGAGCCACTTGAGGATGATAGATGGGATTATATAGTTAATTCATGTGGTCAAAAAATTGATAGCTTTGAAGAACTAGCTAAAGGCAAGTTTCCAAAGCAGTTAGCAGAAATTTTTACTATGCAGGATGAAGGGCTTTTTCCGGCGGAATACGAAATAGAACTTCACTGTAGCTGTTATGATTGGGCTAATATGTGCAAGCATGTAACTGCAGTGTTGTACGGTATAGGAGCCAAATTTGACGAAGATCCTACATTGTTTTTTAAACTAAGGGATATAAACTTCCGTTTATTGATGAGTAAAACCATAGAACAGAAAATGGACTCGCTACTTAAAAATGCTGACAAAAAAAGCAAAAGGGTGATAGACGATCAAGATGTTTCAGACTTATTTGGCTTGTAGATAAGCTGGGAGCGGTGTTTAATAAAAAAAGTGTGGTAGGAATAATCCTACTACACTTTTTTTGATATTTTTGAACATGTACAGCCATTTGAGGATGGAGGTGCTACAACTACCAAGACAGATTATGATTGTCGGCCATTGTTGTCACTAAGGCAAATATCAATACTGATACTAGGTTGGCTGTGGTGTTATCTTGGTCAAATCGCGGAGCAACTTCCGCTACATCAAAGCCGATGATTTTTTTGGTTCTTAGAATATACTTAATAAAGCGGATAACTTTTTCAGGTTCTAATCCTAGAGGCTGGGTCGAGCTTACTCCTGGAGCTACAGAGGATGAAAAAACGTCGGAGCATATGGTAATGTAAAATTCTCCTTTCATTCTTAGAAAATCATCTATCTTTTCTAATGTGCTCCATATATCATTATGGATAATATCCTTAGCTAGAACATACTTAACGCCTAGATTATCTGCAGTGCTAAAAAGCTCTCTAGTGTTACTATGTTTTTGGATACCTAGACATAAGTAGTTAAAATCTAGTTCTTGCTGCTTACAAATATCTGCAATTTGATGGAACATACTTCCTGAGCTGCCGCCATCGGGGTATGGTCGCAAATCAAAGTGAGCGTCAAAGTTAATTATGCCTATGTTAGGCTTTTTATATTTTTGTTTTAAATGCTCTAAAATACCTTTATAACTACCAAAAGCTACTTCATGCCCTCCCCCCAGCACAATAGGGAAAAGGTTTAAGTCTAACACCTTTTTTACTGCCATGTTCAATTGCTCTTGGGTTTTTTCCAAGCTGTCTTCATAGAATATATCCCCAGCATCAAAGAGCTTCACCTCTTTAGTAAACCTACAGGGAAGGCTAGATAACTCTTTTCTAATAGCCTTAGGTCCATTTGCGGCACCAGTTCTGCCTTTGTTTTTTTTGACTCCTTCGTCACAACAAAAACCTATAAAAGCAAACCCTAACTTACCTTCATATGGTGTTAAATCATCCCGTCTTAAATCTAAAATCTCAACCCACTGATGCCATCTAAAGGCATCATAATTGTCTTTACTGTCAACTCTACCCTGCCATGTTTGACTATCTGTTATTTTATAACTGTTACTAAACATATTATCACCTCATACTTGATATTTTAGTTTGTTTTTATATTAAGTCAAGGGGATTATTAACGTTAGTTAGATAAGTGCAATCAATCAAATCTAAGGGTTTTCGCTATTTTACTGATATAAACATTTAGAGACATTTTAAATTTGTGCTTAGGCATTAGGGATAATTAAGCAGCAATTTTGCGCTATAACAGTTAATATATACAGATAATACAGAATAAAACAACTCTTATAATATGGCGTTAAAATACACAACAACTTATTGCATTATTACTAAACACATTATATAATGTTAGTAAATATCAAATCATTAAAAAATGCAGGTTGAAGCAAACTAAGAGCCAGTTTTGGACTTATCAGTGGAAATTTCAACAAAAGTTATTTCATATGAGGAAATTTTATTGAAAATTATACTTCTTATGGAGGTATAATTCTTTTTTTGGGGAAGAAAGTGAAAAAAAACACAAACTCGCAGGAAGGAAGTTACCAATATTTCAAAACAAGATAAATGATTGAGTATCAAGAAAATATGTCCTTATATCTTTCTTAATTTAGCTTTACTTAAAACTAGATGGGGGAAAGTTATATAAAATTTTTAAACAACTGGAGGAACTATTATGACCCAAAAAAGAAAAGATATTTTGATAGTTGGATTTGCGTTATTTGCTATGTTTTTTGGTGCAGGTAATTTAATTTTCCCCCCGGCCTTAGGGCAAGGGGCAGGTGTACAGGTGGTCCCAGCAATTCTTGGCTTTTTATTAACAGGAGTTGGTCTGCCACTTTTAGGTATTATTGCAGTTTCGAAGTCTGGAGGAGATTTAGAAAGCTTGGCTTCTAAGGTCAACAGTAAGTTTGGAAGGTTTTTAGCCTGTGGGGTAATTCTAACCCTAGGGCCATTGGTTGCTATTCCAAGAACAAGTGCCACTACTTATGAGATGGCCATTGCTCCATTTTTTCCTAATTTTAATCCTATTATTTTTTCAGCTATATATTTTATGTTCGTGTTGATATTTGTACTAAAGCCTTCTTCTTTAATTGATAATATCGGGAAAGTGCTTACGCCAGTTCTTCTTTTAACTATGATTACTATTATCGCAAAGGGAGTTTTACAGCCCCAAGGAATACTTATAGATACAGGGATAAATATCTCTTTTTCAAACGGATTTTCTGAAGGGTACCAAACCATGGATGCCATGGGGGCCACTATTTTAGGAGGAATTATAATAGGGGCCATTCGAGCCAAGGGATATACAAAAACCAAGGAAATCTCAGAAATTACTGTGCGAGCGGGAATGGTAGCTGCAGCAGGGCTAGCCATTATATATGGGGGGCTAGCTTATTTAGGGGCCACAGCTGGAGATCTGCCAATGGACTTATCTAGGCCTGAGTTAATAATTCAAATTACAAATAATCTTTTAGGGACATTGGGGCAAGGCTTATTGGGGGTTGCTGTGGGAATGGCGTGCTTAACTACCTCAATTGGACTGACCGCCACTGCTGGGGAATTTTTCAGCAAGGCTTCTAATGGAAAGTTAGGATATAAAGCTATTTGTATTGCTACTGCCGTTGTGAGCATGGGGATTTCCAACATGGGTGTAGATAGAATTATCACTTTTGCAGAGCCCATTTTGCTAATTTTATACCCTATGATTATTGTGCTAGTAGCCTTAGCCTTTTTAGATAAGCATATAAAAAGTGCAGCAGTGTACAAAGGCGCTGTGTTTTCTACCGTATTGATCAGCGTAATTGATGTGATGGGCACATTTATTTTACCAATTCCTGTTTTAACTCCAATAGTACAGGGGTTGCCGTTGTCTGCTCAGGGTTTTGGGTGGATTTTCCCAGCAGTTTTGATCGGCATGCTGTTTTATGTACGTGATCATTATACAAATTACACCAAAAAGAAAGTGGAATATACACACTAAAAATACACAACCTTGCTAAGAAAATTAGCCCAACGGGAATTTAATTTCTCGTTGGGCTTTTTGTTGTGTTGTATTCTAGATGGGTTGTAGTTAATAAGGATTTCTGAGCTAGCATGATTTGACCAAACTGTGGGTTTATTTATAAGCTGGTGGCTCTTTTTCTAAGGAGTAAGCAATATCGGACAAATGTTCCGTGAGGTAAGTCATGGTATTTATGAGCTATATCACTTCAAACTTTTTTAAGGATTTAGTAAGATAGATCTAAGAAGCTTAAATCTTAAAAAAAAAGAGAGGTGTAGAAAAATGAATAAGAGAAGAATATTTAAATGGACTTTAATAGCTATCCCCCTTTTGGTAGTTTTGGCTATAACTTTTATAGTTGTAGGTAGCTATGTTGAACATAGGAGACTAGTGGAACAGGAAAAGGAAGAGTATCCTGCACCGGGTATTCTTGTGGATGTTAATGATGATGGTAACCAATTGCATGTTTATACAGAAGGGGAAGGTGAAGAAACACTAGTTTTTATGTCGGGGCTTGGAACTAGCTCGCCAGTATATGACTTCCAGGTTCTTTATGAAAAATTATCAACCGATTATAAAATTGCTGTAGTGGAGCGAGCAGGATATGGTTGGAGTGATATAACATCTAGTTCTAGAAGCGTTGAAGTTGTTTTAGAGGAAACTCGTACCGCACTTAAGCTTTCAGGCCACAAACCTCCTTACATTTTGTATCCTCATTCATTGTCTGGTTTAGAGGCGATACATTGGGCCAATCTTTATCCAGAAGAAGTTAAAGCAATTGTGGGTTTGGACTCACTTGTCCCAGAGTATTATGAGAAAACTGGGGAAGATCCTTCTTTTTCACGTGTGGTAGGTTTTTTGATTAATAGTGGACTTGTGCGAAACCAGCCAGAAGTTTTTGATAACAACTTTCACGCTATGGCGAAAGGACACTTAACAGATGAGCAAGCTAAAGTTGCTAGAACAATTTTTTATAGACGGGTTCAAACAAAAAATATGTGGGAAGAGTCTGATATGCTACCACATAACTCTAAAAAAGTTTCTGAGCTAGGAAAACCTGATATACCTTTTCATATTTTCATTTCTGGTGAAAACGAAGAAGAATACTGGAAGGATAGTTTAATCGCTTATGCAAATGCAACTGGGGGAGAATTTTTTATATTGGATGCGGGGCATTATATTCATCTGGACAAAGCTGAGCTAATCGCAGAAAAAAGTAGGGAAATTATTACTAATTTAGATGATGATTAAAATACTATAAAGGTATAAATTTATAAGGGGTTTTGTGAAACAAGGACATCCTCTTTTATCTAAGGGAGGCGTTACTGGAAGAAAGGATTTTAAGTGCAGGTTGAATTGAAATAGTCATAACCTTTAGCTTTATGAAAAAAGAGAGTAGGGGTATAATATTGCAATACCTTAAAAGTGGAATAAACTTACCATAAATACAATTGTATTCTTACGGAGGAGTGAAGCAATGAGTACAAAAGGGAGCGCCTTAATAAAAACTATTGTTACTCTATCATTTTTAGCAATGGTTTTGGTTAACCTTCTGGCAAACATAATTCCAATAAATGATGTGGAAACTGGTGATGTATCTGAAGCTTTTGAAAACCTCTTTGCACCGGCAGGATTTACTTTTGCTATCTGGGGGGTTATTTATATCTCGCTTGCAGGGTACACAGTTTATCAACTGGGTCTTTTTCACAAGGCTGGTAATTATAAAGGTGATTTGCTTAAAAAAGTAGGGGTGTACTTTACAATATCATCCATAGCAAATATACTATGGATTTTTGCATGGCACTACTACCTTATAGGTGTATCTATGGTGTTAATGGTTGTTATTTTGGTTAGCTTAATACTGATATACAGTGAATTAAACCAAAGCAAGCTTGATCGTAGAGATAGAGTGTTTTTAAAATACCCCTTTAGCATATATTTTGGGTGGATAACGGTGGCTACCATAGCAAATGTCTTCACTTTAATGGTTAGTGTAGGCTGGGACGGACTTGGATTATCTGGACAAATTTTAACCGCTATAGCCATTATTATTGGTCTAGCTATAGCGGTAACAATAATAAAAAGAAACAAAGATATTCTATATGGTCTGGTAATAATTGGAGCTTTATAGGGATATTGGCAAAGCATGTATCTGAAGCTGGTTTTAATGGTAGATATCCTTCAATAATCGCAACGGTGGTTATCTCTTTAGTAATACTAGTAATACTAGTAGTTACTGAAGCTTATACTTTTAAAAAAGCTAGGGAGTAGATAGCTATTTTACTTTTTGACAAATATAAGAGGCTGTCGGTTTATCGACAGCCTCTTATATTTGTCAATTTAACTTGCTCTTTTTTTCTTCTTCTTGTTATTGATTGCTATAATGCCGATTGTTGAAAAGCTTGCTAAGGTAAACCACAGTACGTGGTTTTTCTGATCGCCTGTTTGAGGAATTGACTCGCCGTCTCCTTTTTTACCCGATTCTTCATCATCTTCGGGCTTCTCAGGGTCTTCAGGCTTCCCAGGGTCTTCGGGCTTTTCGGGGTCTTCAGGTTTTTCAGGTTCTTCAGGCTCCTTAGGGTCTTCAGGTTGAGATAGTTCATCCTTAATCCAGTTTTCACCATCAAAAGTCCATATCTGCTCTAAGAGAGTGTTGCCATCTAAGTCTTTAACATTTTTTATATGAATTTCATTACCCTTTTGCCTAGGGTCGTTAAATTCAATAATTACCTGATCATCAAAATCTGAGCGTAGCACAGGGTCGTCGTCATAATAGTATTCATTGCCTACGAGAACGATGTTATCGGGTGTGATGGTATCGGGATCTACTGGCCTTGTAAAGTGTATATACTGAGTATAATCAGAGCCTTCCCGCAGCTCTATTTTTTCAATGGCAAATGCTTTTTCCTCTTCTTGCTCCTCTTCTGCCAAGGACAAGTTAACCCCTATATTAGCCATGGTTGTTTTATAATAACCATCAAGTATTTCGTCTCCTGCATTATTATTTGAGGAGTAATATGGGGACTGGGAAGTATAAGCTTTAGCATTACCACCTTGCGTTAGGGTCAATGAAAAAGATGGATCGGAGTCCGTAAAATCACCAGGTTTTGCAACCATTGCCTCTACAGTATTTTCTGCAGAGTGGGCTAACCCGATAAGAGTTTTAGTGGTTTCGTAGGGAGCAAAAACATCTTCAGTTACGTATAAGTCTTTGTCAGGGCTTTCAATTAGCACCTTATCTTTGGCCGGGGTTACCTCTTTTGTGTCAAAGTTGTAGCGATCACCATGGGTTAGGTAGTGAAGTTTTAAACCCTCAGCTTCGAAAAAATCATCGTTAGAATCACTAAAATCGGCTTTGGAAGCGTCTAATATAAAGAAACCATGAAGTCCGATCACAACACCTTCATATTCACCGTTGTCTAATTTTTGAACAGCCATAGCAGTTCCTTCATCTCCACCAAGACCGATATCTTTACCGGTATCTCTCAGTCCTACCATTAGGCGGCCCAACCGTCCTCTTGCGTCGAAGTGAGTATCGGTGAGTACGTCTTCTAAAATCAAGCTTTTGCCACTTACTATTAAATTATTTCCCGGGTTTGTTGGGTTTAAAAAACCACTTTCGGGAATATCTGTTATGGAAAACTCTTCTGTCTTATTATGATAAAAAGAGTCGTAGGAATTACCCACTCCAAAAACAGGGTCACTCATAAAATGCATCCCTGCACTAGTCCCTGCCACAACTCCACCTCGGTTATAAACGTGCTCAATACTATTTACAATTTCTGTTTCAGTTCCATCATCATTAAAAAGAGAACGCACATGCTTATACTGGTCTCCACCCATTAGGTAAACCGCATCCGCAGTCTTCACAAGATCTGCCCAATATTCATGATTGGCTACATAATCTCTTGAGTTTATAGCTAATGGAATGTAAATAGGCTCAAATCCCATATCTTTAAAATGATTTTTCTCTGAACCAAAGTCGGGGTCATCCCAGTGAAAGTAATTATAAACTGTGTATAGTGAGTCTCTAGAGCTACTAATTACCGCAATTTTTGGGTCATAATCTTCTGTGCCACCAGCTCTCGTTCTAATATCCTCAAAAATTTCTCTAACCGCTAAATCACCTAACGAAGCACCTCCGCCGATCGGGTATATAGTTCCTTTGCCATCTCCGATGGGACTTTCAGGAACATCAGGGCTAGGCTTTGTAATAACCATCTCTATAGACTGGGTTATGCCAAGCTTTCCATCTTCTCCAACTGCCACTACATAGACGTAATACAGTCCTTCTCCAAAATCATCACCGGTATAAAAGTCCTTTTGCTCCTCTCGTAAAGAGATAGGTCCAGTCATTTCTTCGGTGAGAATGCCAAGGTTTTCGTCGTTCCAATGCTCAAAATCCGTTAGAGTTTGATCCTCTAACTGATCTTCTACATCGTATAAACCAGCTTCTGTAAAGAAAATAAAGTTTCTTTTAATTCTAGGGTCATTATATGATTCAAAATTAACTTCGTAATTGGTAACCTGGCTTTCTTCCTTGCCATAGCTTATGTTGACATTTTTAGGGTAAGGGGTTATATCAATTGAGTCTACCTGAGTTAGCCCAACTATTTCTCCATCAACTAATGTTGCCACATACGGGTAATATAACCCTGGTCCAAAATCCTTTCCGGTAACAACATCTCGTTGTCCGCTTCGAAACGTGTTTGCTGCTCCATCAGCCCAGCCGAAATTTGTTATTTTATAAATACGGTTAGCACCATCTGTTTCCGAATAATCAGATATATCTTCTTCTGAGAGGTCTTGAATATATTCCCATACATCTTCTAGTTCTTCCACGGAATACATCATTAGCCAGCCTTCAAATCCGTCAGGTTGATCACTTAAAGCAACAGGAGGATAAAAACCCAGCTGGTAGTCGTCGATGCTATTGCCTCCACCCATGAGCTCAGAATCTGTTACGGGGTACTCACCTTTAGTTAGCATTATATTTATTTGGTCAGCGTATGCTACATCAGATATTGCAAAACCGCTAAAAATCATCGCTAAAGATAACACTAATGCTAAGAGACGAAAAGTTTTTTTCATTCAAAACGCTCCTTTTTGATTGTTTATAACCTTCCATATAGAAAGCAAATGCTTGAATGTATTACTAGTTATAGTCACCTCCTCGATTATGTTGGGATAAGGAAATAATGCTGACAAACTGTAGGATAAATCAGCAAGTTCTGTGACTTTTACATAGAACACCCTCCTTATGGTATTTAGCTAAAAGTAATGCACAAATCATGCCAATAAAAAGAATATTCTATAAACAGTTAAAAACAGGCATTTGTGTAACTGCTGTTTTTTAAATAAAGGCATTCTCTGGAGTTGGTTGGCAACTAGGTTGCCTAGCTGCCAAGTTTTCTGCCAAATTCATATCTTTATACTACATAAAATGACTTACGGTTATAGACCTGAGTGCCAGAGTATATAAAAATCAGCAGTTCCATTTTGGAGCTGCTGATTTTGTGGATAATATAGGCTGCTATCGTGCTAAGTATAGGTACACGATTTTAAAGAGGGTAGTTAAAAAAGTAGTGGTTTATATATTGTCGCAAAAATTATGTGGTGATATAATAGCACTTAATAAGAATGGAAACTGTTACGGGCTTAAAGGGGGAGAAGTTCATGAGTATATCTCAACAAAACCTAGAAAAAGTGGTGGAAAAGCTAACTTCGTTTGATAAAATGTATCAGATTATGAGAATTATAGACCCCATAAAGAAAAAAGTTTTAATTAACAAAGGTGGAGATATTTTTACTGAAAAAGAAGAGTCGTGCTATAGTTTTTGGACAAAAAACACCGTTTGTCAAAATTGTGTCTCTACTAGAGCCTATAATGAAGATGATACAATTATCAAAATGGAATACACCGATGATAAGGTTTTTATGACAACGGCAGTTCCAGTAAATATAGGACACTCAAAAGTCGTGGTGGAGCTTTTGAAGGATGTGACAAAAAGTATGGTTTTAGGCGAAGGAGAGCTTAAAGATAGTATAGAAATGAAGTTTTTGTTAGACAAAGCCAATCTAGCTGTTGTAACTGACGAACTTACTAAAGTTTATAACAAGAGATACATAATGGAAAGGTTGCCTGTAGAGCTACTCACCACTCATATAAGCAGTGAGCCCTTGTCTATTATCATGGGAGATATAGACCACTTTAAGAATGTTAATGATACGTATGGGCATAGCGCTGGAGATTATGTTTTAAGGGAGTTTGCCCTGCGCGTTAAGAATAATACTAGAGAAAATAAAGGGTGGGTAGCTAGGTTTGGTGGAGAGGAGTTTTTAATCTGCCTTCCTGGAACTGACAAAAAGGAAGCTCTTAAAATAGCGGATAGAGTACGAAGAGTAGTAAAGGAAAAAGAATTTAGTTACAAAGATATCAATATCAAGCTGACATCAAGCTTTGGTGTAGTAACAGCAAAAGAAGCCAATATAAGTGATTATGACCACCTTATAGAAGCTGTAGATAAAAATCTTTATCAAGCTAAACAAAATGGAAGAGATTGTGTTGTCGGATAAAACAGGCAAAATAAATTTAAAGGTGGAGAAATTATGTCCTCTACAGTACTTTTTATTATTTATATTTGCATAGCTATTTTAAGTATAGTCAACATAGCTATTTTGTTTTTTACTTTTTTTATCTCTATTAAAGAGAAAATAAAGCAAAACCGTTACGCTAAGGTATATAGCGAAATGGAACCTTATGTATTAGCTTATATCGAAAACAGCGGTAAAACCCTAGGGGGCTTAAAACCAAAACTAAAAAATAGATTTGGGCAAGAAGTTGTGTTAGATATTCTTTTAAATTACAGTCAGGAGCAAGGTGAGGATATCTCCTATTTAATTGAAAAGCTAGATTATCATAGTTACCTTATAAATAAAGGTAAAAGAAATCTTACATTTTCAGTTATAAAGAAGTTAGGTATGACGGGAAGCATACATGCTTATCCTTTGTTAGTTCTGGGAACGAAGGATAAAAATTTTGATAAACGCTACGCTTGCTATTATGCTATCTCAAAGCTAAACTTAAGCTTAGAGCAAAAAGAAGAGTTTTTAGGTTCTGTTACTGAATCTGGCATCCAGCGAGATAGAATAACAGAGATGGTAGACAATTTAAGCCTTTCGACAGATCAGATGGTAGAGATTTTAGAGGAACAATCAACTGAGATAGGCAAGGTAGTTTTAATTAGGGGTTTGAAAAATGCCAGTGATATTAAAGGATATAAAAAAAGTAAAAAGTTAATGAAATACCTTTATGATGATTCCATGGAGGTAAGGATAGCTACTGTAAACACATTAGCTCACTTAGGAGATTTAAGCTTTTTACCTTCATTAAAAGAACTATATTTTAAAGAGGAAATGTGGCAGGTAAGATCGGCTATCGCTAAGGCAATGTACAGGTTTTCGCATAGCGATGTTATTTATATTTTAAAGGATATGGCAAATGACAACTGGTGGTGGGTTAGATTTAATGCTGTCGAGGCCCTTGCAAGGATGGGTGTAGAAGGTGTAGAAGCCTTGGTAGATATATCTTTGAAAAGCTCAAACAAGAAAAGCGCAAATCTTGCATATTATATTCTAAATGCCAATCAATCGGTTTATCAAACAGTGAAAGGATATTCGGTGCATGGGAATGAATGAGTTAATTAAAACTATAATCCACCATTACAGTATAGGAATGCTTATTTACTTTTTGATGGTAAACTTATTTTACATAACTATAATAATCCTATCATTAGATAGATTAAAGAAGTTTTTGAAAATCAGCGGTACCGATATAACGGCAGTCAGTGATTATACAAAGCCAATATCAATACTAGTACCTGCATACAATGAGCGGGAAACTATTATCGATAGCATTCAATCTCTCTTAGATCTTGATTATCCCAAATTTGAAATAATTGTGGTTAATGATGGCTCTAAAGATGACACATTGCAGCGAGTTATCTCATTTTATAACCTTCGCAGAGTCAACGTAGAACTAAATAATCAAGTTCCTTCTGAACATGTACGGGGTGTTTACTCATCTTTTGATAGGCCTAACTTAGTAGTCGTAGATAAAGAAAACGGTGGCAAAGCAGATGCTTTAAATGCAGGAATTAACGTATCTAGGTTTCCATTGTTTTGTGCTATTGACGCCGATAGCTTTATAGAAAAGAAAGCGTTAATAAAAGTCGCTAAACCTTTTCAAAAATACTCAGAAACAATTGCTAGTGGTGGTATAGTTAGAATTGCTAACGGATGTAAAATTGAAAATGGTCAGTTAGTTAAAGCTAGCTTACCTAAAAAAATGGTGGAAAAATTTCAAGTGATCGAGTATTTTCGTGCCTTTTTAACCAGTCGGGTTGGTTGGGAGTCGTTAAACTCACTTTTAATAATTTCTGGGGCTTTTGGGCTTTTCAAAAAGTCTGCTGTTATTAAGGTTGGTGGCTATAAAAAAACAATTGGCGAAGACATGGAGCTAATTTTGAGGTTACACAAAGAATATATCAAAGAAAAGATCCCATATAAGATAAGCTTTGCTTCTGACGCTGTTTGTTGGACGCAAGCTCCTGACAGCTTAAAAGGGCTAAAAAGCCAACGGTTACGCTGGCACCGAGGTTTAATCGACAGCATGCTCAAGCATAAGGAACTGCTTTTTAACCCTAGGTATGGAAAAGTTGGCATGTTATCTATGCCATACTTTTGCCTTGTTGAAATGTTAGGTCCAGTTATAGAATTAGTAGGGTACATTATACTAGGGCTGGCTATCTATTATAGCGTTTTGAGTAACGTAGTTTTGTATATATTTTTAGTGGCGTTTTTGTTTGGAGTGTTATTTTCCTATTCAGGAATTTTACTAGAACAGCTTTCTTATAAAAGATATAACAGCTTAGTTGAAATATGTTTACTGTTTCTATATAGCTTATTTGAGCAGGTAGGTTATAGGCAAATAACAGTGTGGTGGAGGTTCTTAGCTTTTTTAAACTTTAAAAAAGGTAGCAAGCAATGGGGAAGTATCCAAAGAAAATCATTTACAAAGGGTGGTTAGCTTTGAATTTAAAAGATTGTTTAAAACATTTCATTCATTTAGAGTTAGAGGCAGCAAAAGTTTATGAAAAAATTGCAGAGCATAGTGAAGGTGAAATTGCCCAAGTTGCAAAAACCTTTCAAAATGAAGAAGCTGTTCATGCTCAGAGACTAGAGGAGTTGTTAGCTAGCAAAGAAACTATTAGCAATCAAACAGTAAATGAAGAGCTATTACTGCTGCCACGCTATGGATCAGAGTTAGAAACATCAACTAAGCTAGATACAAGGAAGCAACTTTTTACCTTTGCTTTACAAGCTGAAAAGGATTCTATACTAATGTATCAAGAAATAGCTAATCAACTCCCAGAAAGCTCCGCACTATATCAGTTTTTTAATGACTTAATAAAGGAAGAGAGAGACCATATGTTTTTTATATTAAAAAAACTTCATGAATTAAGTTAAAACGTGCCGTAAAAAAGGGTTGTGTCAGTTCAAGGCCAGGGTGAATCTACTTTTTTTTACTTAGAACCGCCCTTTTTTTGTCTAAAAAACTTTACACCTTGCAGGATATTATGAATATAAATAGAATAACAATAGTGATAACTAATACTAATTAGGAGATGGTGATGATGAAGATTGGTATAATCGGAGGTGGGCCTGGGGGATTAGCAGTAGGGATGTTGCTTGCATCAAAAGGTTTAGACGTGACAATTTATGAGAGGGAACAATCTGTTGGCGGGCGCTGCGGAAAGCTGACAGATGAAGATGAAAAGTATATCTTCGATATAGGCCCAACTTTTTTAATGATGCCATACATTTTAGAGGATATATTTAGTAAGTGTAATAAAAACCTACATGACTATGTTAACTTAAACTTGCTCGAACCGTACTATAGGCTAAACTATAGGGATGGCAGCACCTTTCACCCCGGTCAAAATTACCAAAGGGTAAAAAGGGAAATTTCCAAGCTATCTCCCGGGGATATAGATGGTTTTGAAAATTATATGAAGGATAACAAGAAAAAGTTTGAAAAAACCTTTCCCGTGTTGCAAGGAGATTATCAAAAGTTTTATGATATCTTTAATTTAGATATACTAAAATTTTTAGGAGTGTTAAGACCTTGGTCCACTCTTTGGGATGATTTAGGTAAACACTTTAAAGACGACCGTATAAAGGTTGGATTTACATTTCAGTCTAAGTATTTAGGGATGTCTCCAATGAACTGTCCTTCGGTGTTTAGTATATTATCTTTTGTGGAATATAGCTCCGGTATATACCATGTTCAAGGAGGGTTACATCAATTATCTGAGGGTATGGAAAAAGCCTTTAAAGAAATGGGCGGGAAGTTAGAGCTAGGCTGCGATGTAAAGAAAATAATAATTGAAGGTAAAAAGGCTAAAGGAATAGAACTGTCAGATGGAACAAAGCAGCAGTTAGATGAAGTAGTGATGAATGCTGATTTCGCTTGGGGGATGCAAAATTTAATAGATGATGAAAAGCGCAAGAAATATAAAGATGAGAAACTAAGGCAGAAAAAGTACTCATGCTCTACTTTTATGATGTATCTTGGATTAAATAAAAAATACGAACACCTGCCACACCACAGCATTTATATATCAGAAGACTATAAAAGAAACTTTGATGATATTGAGTCAGGTAACTTTTCATATGACCCTTCTTTTTATATCCAAAATCCCTGTGTTACTGACGATAATTTAGCGCCCAAAGACCATTCTGCATTATATGTTTTGGTACCTGTGCCCAATTTAAAAAATGAAATAAACTGGGATAAAAAAACTACAGAAGAATTTAAGAAGAAAATTTTACGACTGATGAAAGAAAGAGCAGGCCTTGATGGAATAGAGGAGCATATCGAGTTTGAGGATGTTGTTACTCCCAAGAACTGGGAAAAAAGGTTTAGAGTAGGTTATGGAGCTACATTTAACCTAGCTCACAACATAAGGCAGCTGACAATTTTTAGACCTAGAAATAGATTTGAGGAATTTGATAACATGTGGCTTGTAGGAGGGGGGACAAATCCAGGAAGTGGATTGCCTACTATTTATGAATCAGGGCGCATCACTGCCTATGGAATCTTTAAAAAATATAATATCGAAATGCCAGCTGTAATCACTCCTCCAGTCACATCAGGTATACAAGTTTAAAATAGGCTAGAAAAACTTAAAAACCTGCAGCTCCTAAAAGAAGCTGCAGGTTTTGTAATGCCTGTACTATTTTTTTGTATGTTACTTTGATGCATTTGAGGCGTTTTTACCAGCTATTCTGCCATAGACAATAGCATCTAATAATGAGTTTCCACCCAATCTGTTTAAACCATGAATGCCGCCGGTAGCTTCCCCTGCTGCAAATAGGCCTGGTATTGGAACTTGGTTATCTGCTATAACTTGAGCATTGGTGTTTATAACTATTCCGCCCATACAATAGTGAACTCCTGGTATAACTTCGATGGCATAAAACGGCCCTTCTGTTAAAGGGGTACTTAAGGATTGTCTGTTAAAATCTAAATCTTTTTCGTTTTTGACGAAGCCGTTATATTTATCTATTGTATATGAAAGAGTGGATGGCTCTACCCTAATCTTGCTAGCTCTTCGATGGTATCGGAGCTTAAAACGATATTCATGTCAATATAATCGTCGCTTGCGGCAAGAGGTTGACGAATGTCTTCATTAAATATCAAGTAAACCTCGCGGTCAGGCTGTGCCAACAAGTCTTCACTGAGGTGGTCTCTGTTTTTCATCTCATCGGCGAATCTAACACCCTGATTATTTACAAGTATGCCTCCGTTACCACGGATAGCTTCTGTGATTAACATACCATAGTGTGGTGATACAGTAGGGTGGGTCTGGATATATTCCATATCAGTAAACTTTGCGCCTATTTTATCTGCTAACTCAATAAAATCTCCTGTAGCGCTAGGACTATTGGTTGTATGATAACCTTTTAGGTTTGGATTGTAATAAACAAACTGCTCACTGCTTCCACCAAATCCACCTGTGGCTACCACAACACTGTTACATTTTATATCATAGATTTTGCCTGTGTTATCAATAACCTGTACCTTTTTAACCTTATCGTCTCTATCTAGCTCTATCTCTACTGCCTTATGTTCTAATCTTAAGTCTACACTGGATTTTTGTATTGCGCTGCTAAGTGTCTTTACTACCTCACTGCCGATGGGTTGACCACCTGAGGGTCTATGAGTTCTTGCTTTACTATGGCCTGCTAAGATACCTACATCATCTAAATCTGCGCCTAGGTCAGTAAGCCAACTTACAGCATCAGCACTATTGTCTATTAAAACTTCAATCAATTCAACAGAATTTAATCCATGCCCTGACTCTAATATATCATTTAAAAATATATTTTTACTGTCTTTGATTTCTCTTTCTTTTTGCTGTGGTGTAAGTACTGCATTCATCCCTGCTGTTGCACGTACAGTATTTCCACCAACATAAGGCATTTTTTCTAACAAAACTACAGAAGAGCCTTGATTTTCAGCTTCTAAAGAGGCGCTCATCCCGCCAGCCCCTGCGCCTATAACTACTACATCTACTTTAATAGCTGGTTCAAATAAGAACCAATATGCCAATGAAATAGGGATTAGAACCATTGCTAAAATAATAATGACAATTTTAATTTTCTCCATGTTAATCTACTCCAATCCACAAGTAACTTTTTTGTGGTCTGCCTACTTTACCATAATTAAGCTCTTCTTTTACAAGGCCTTCTTCTACCATATACTCTAAATAACGCCTAACAGTAACCCTAGCTAAGTCAGTACTATCACTTACTTTTTGTGCAGTCAAAGGGGCATTTGATTGTTTGATAAACTTTTTAATGGTTTGGTATGTCGAAGTATTTATACCTTTTTCTTGAACCAGGTCTTTGTCGCCAGCTTTTTTAATCCACTTATCCAGGGTGTCTTGAGTTATTTTTTCGCCACTTTTTAGCTGTCGACGTCTGTTAATGACATTATTTAAAGCCTGTTTGAATCTCTCGAAATTGAAAGGCTTTATGATATAATCAATAGCTCCTAAACGTAATACCATCTCTATAGTTTCAGCACTATTATCTGCTGTTATTAAAATCACATCCACATTAAGTTCTTTATCTCTGATCCATTTTAGTAGTGCTGGACCATTTATTTCTCCTAAATAAATATCTAACAAGACTATATCTAAACTATTGCTTAAAATTACTTCTTTGGCACTTTTAACGTCACTGGCCTCGTATATTTTATAGTTAGAATTTATTTTTCTTAAAAAGCCAGCGTTTATATCTCTTACCATTGGATCATCTTCAACAATTAAAATATTCAAGTTAAACTTCCTTTCTTTCCATTGGTAAATACACTTTACAACATAAGCCTTCTTGATTTTTAAGTTCTAAATGACCATTTAAATAATCAACAATATTTTTGACTATATAAAGTCCATAACCCCGGTCTTCGCCTTTAGTACTAAATCCTTTTTCAAAGCATTTTTCTAAGCAAGTATCGCTCATTCCAGGCCCATCATCCCAAACAGTTATAGAGAATTGCTTACTATCTTGGTACATGTCTAGATAAATTTTTCCTCCCCCTTCTTTTGCCAGCACATCCATGGCATTGTCAATTAAATTACCTATAATAGAAGTAATGTCTTCCTCTAGTGCGCCTTTAGGAATTTTACTAATATGAGCTTCTTCATCAATTATCAACTCTATCTTTCGTTCTGCTCCTTTTGAATGTTTTGCTAAAATAAGCCCTGCCACAGCAGGAACCTTTATGCGTTGATTAAGCGCGTCTACCATCGCTTTCCGTGCTTTTGTTATTTTTTCAATATAGTTTAAAGCCTCATCATATTCATCTAGTTGAATCAAACCAGTTATAGTATGAAGCTTATTCATAAACTCGTGATTCTGTGCCCTAAGAGCTTGAGTCAGTTGCTGCATATTAGTCAGCTCCTCAGCCCGTTGTCTAACTAAACTCATATCTTCTATTTTATATAAAAAGCCCAGCCGTTCACTGACTTTCTGTAAATCAACTACTTGTACTTTAACTATCTTGTTTTCATTTATACGCCACTCTTCTTCACACTTATTGTCTTTTTTAGGAAGTTTTCCAAATAATTTAAAGATAGGGATAGTATTTATCTTCATTCCAAGTCTTAGGTTAGGCATTTCTAAAAGGTTTTTTGCGTTTTCGTTAATTAACAAGATTTCTCCCATATGGTTAGTCGCTACAATACCTTCGCCGATTTGTTCTAAAACGGTTTCTTGTTGATTTAATAATAAAGCTATGGCTTCAGGTTCTAAGTCATACATATTTTTTTTAATGTTTTTAGATAAGCCGTAAGCAATAAAAACCCCTAAAATCATTGCTAAGGAAGAAAACATAACCAGTCTAAAGGCATGACCTTTTATGGTTTGTAAAATTCTTCCGTTATACATGCCGACTACAACTGCACCGCTTTGAATACCATCGGTATATATAGGCACGTAAGCTTCCACCATTGCATCGTTATATAAACTATAATGGTAGGTAGGGCTGGACACCAAAGGATCCAACTTAGTATCGTTTTGGTTATGATAAGTGTTTACTTTATCAGGTATGGGATGGGCAAAATACCTGCCCTCCATATTAACAATATATAGATACTGAATACCTGTTTTAAGGTGTATGCTTTCCACCATTCTATTAACCGAGATATACCCGTTATCCAACATCATTGCTCTTTGGAGTGCTTCTTGTTCTGCTATTATAATAGCATGGTCTTTAGCATCAAGTGCCACTTGTTTTTGAACAGAGCTATACCAGTTACCATACATAAAAACTGTTAGTACTAAAATTAGTACTATAATGAGTAGCGCTATAGCTAACGTAATTTTATATTGAATTTTCATAGTTATTATCTCCTATTGTCTATTGCTTTCATACTAACAATCAGCGCGGTGAAGGTCCCCACTAAATGAAGTTACACTTTATTTTATCATAAACAAAAAAAATATTACTAGCTATTTCTAATTCACTATAGTCCAATTTATAGAAACACAAAAAAGGCTAAAACTTATAAAAGTTTAGCCTTTTTTGTGTTAAATAAACTAGTTAGATGACTTTGCTGCATTTACTCCTGCAATTCTTCCAAAAACTGTTATATCTGTAAGTGCATTTCCACCAAGCCTATTGTTACCATGAATAGCACCTGTCACCTCTCCGGCAGCATATAAGCCTGGTATTACTTTGCCATCAGTGTTTAAAACTTCTGATTCTGTTGTGATCCTTACTCCACCCATAGTATGGTGTACAGCTGGTCCTACTTCTACGGCATAATATGGGCCAGTTTCTAGGCTTCTTGGCATATCTTGTCTTGAGTAGTCTTCATCATTTTCTGATGCAACATATCCATTGTAGGTTTCAATAGTACTTTCTAACGCGCTAGCTTCTATATCTAGTTCACTTGCAAGGTCTGAAATTGTTTCGCCTTTTACTAAAAATCCGTTATTATAGTATCCATCAATAGCTCCTAAACTTTCCCTTATACCCTGGTCAAAGACTAGAAAACTAGTTGAACCGGTTTGCTCTAGCTGTGCATTAGATACTTCTGCACGACTTCCTAACTCACTTACAAACCTTTCTCCCTCACGATTCACCAAGATAGCTCCGTTTCCTCTTACTGCTTCTGTTATCATAAAATTATTTGATGGCATAACAGTTGGGTGGGTTTGAATTTCATTCATATCTACAAAATCCACGTTTAGGTTTTTGGTAAAGCCTAAAGCATCTCCGGTTGCCCCTGGGTGGTTAGTTGTACCATATCCTTCTAGGCTTTCATCATAGCTAGCAACAACTTCATTATCGGCACCAAAACCACCTGAAGCGATAACGACTGCCTTAGCGTCTATACTGAATTCGCCGCCTGCAGTTTTTGCTATAACGCCGCTAACTCCGTTATCATCGCCAGTTACTTCAATTACTTCACTATTTAGAAGCACCTCTATACCCATGTTTGTAGCATTTTCATACAATATTTCAACTAGGTGATCACCAACTGGATCTCCACCTGTTGGACGATGAGTACGATCTGCACTTGCACCACCCATTCTACCAATATCAGATAAATCTACACCTAGCTCTATCAGCCAGTCAACTGTTTCAGCGGATTCGCTAGCTAAAATATCGACTAAATCTTGGTCGTTAATTTCCCCTCCGCCAGTCATTATATCTTCCATAAATAGCTCAACGCTATCTGTAATATCAAGCTCACTTTGCACGCTGGATTCGGCTGCATTTAGCCCTCCTGTTGCTAGCTTAGTGTTTCCACCAATTAAGGGCATTTTTTCTACCACTATTACATCAGCACCATTTGCTTTTGCTTCTATGGCAGCAGTTAGTCCTGCACCACCGGCTCCAATTACAACTACATCTGTTGTAAGATCTTCTAATTCTTCTTCTTCTTGGTTGTTGTTTGTTTTAGCTGGGGCATCTGAAATTCTAGCATCTAAAAGAGCATCTTCAATTGCTTCTAAAACTCCATTAGACGTTTCGGTTGCACCTGAAATTACGTCTACCTCGGTATTATTAGAACCAATAACAGCTTCGATAAGCTGCTTTGCAGGCTCTAAAGCAAAATCTGAATCATTAAATTCTAGTATCTTTACTTCTTTGATTTCTGTATCTGATACCTCCACTTCAACAACTATTTTACCGGAGTATCCTTCGCCTACTCCCTCATATGTTCCCGATTTGTATATGGCATCAGAACCACATCCTACTACTGTAGTAGCCATTAGCATAACAGCAAGTAATAACATCAGTGTTTTTTTCATTATTATTCCTCCCGATTAAAATTTTAGCTTACAAAAGAAGTATAAGTGCTTGTTAAAAGTTTAACAATCTTTTGTACTTAAGAAATCTTTTTGTTCATTTAGTTCAAATAATCACAGATCATTATAAATCTAACCCCTAATACAGTTAAGGGTTTCCTTTGTTGAGCCAACTTAAATTATTTTCTGAAAATGAGAAAAATTATGTTGACATTTAAAAGTCGAGGTACTATACTTGTATATATAAGTATAGTACCTCGACTTTTATAAGGTGGTGAAGTTATTGAGTAAGTTGTTTCATGAAAATAAGTCCATTTTTTTGCAGATTAAGGAGAGAATTGAAGACCAAATTGTTGATGGAGACTTAAAGGAACATGATCAGATTCCTTCTACTACACAGATGGTCCAGTTTTATAAGGTTAATCATATAACTATATCTAAAGGCATCAACTTGCTGGTAGAAGAGGGCATTATTTATAAGAAACGGGGGGTAGGAATGTTTGTTGCAAAAGGAGCTCGTGACAAACTTTTAAATAGTAGAAAGGACGCATTTTCTGTGCAGTACGTACTACCTATGATACAAGAAGCTGACAAGCTAGGTCTTTCTGAAGAGGAGATTGTAAGTGCTATTAAAAAGGTAAAGGAGTGTAATGATGATGAATCTTGATGTTGTGTTTAGTGGTATTTCGCTAAAATATGGTGATTTTGAGGCTTTAAAGGATATATCTTTTTCTCTTATGCCTGGGAAGATATACGGTTTAGTAGGTAGAAATGGAGCGGGAAAGACATCTTTACTGTCTCTTATGGCATCCTTTAGAACACCTTCTCAGGGTTTTATTAAAATTGGGGGAGAAGAGCCATTTGAAAATAGTAGGGTCATGCCCCAGGTGAGCTTTGTTTATGACTCTGATTACAGTGTTGAAGAGTGGAGCGCAATGGGATATTTTGAGTTTGCCCAGCTGTATCGACCTGATTTTGACTTGGAATATGCCAAAAAGCTAGCTAAAAGGTTTAAGCTCCCATTAGATAAACCAATTAATAAGTTATCAAAGGGAATGCAATCTTCTTTGAATGCCATTTTAGGCCTTGCCAATCGCTCCGCATTAACTATTTTTGATGAAGTATATCTAGGGATGGATGCACCGACTCGGGAACAATTTTATAATGAGGTTATTGAAGAGCAAAGTCGTAATCCAAGGATTATGATTTTATCCACCCACCTTGTCTCAGAGATGGAATATTTATTTGATCATGTTTTAATTTTAGACAAAGGTTCGCTTATTGTAGATGGACCTTATGACGAGGTAGTTAGCCGTGGCGCTTCTATTACCGGCAACGAAGTTAAGGTGGATAGGTTTGTTAAAGGAATGAATGTACTAAGGACTCAAAAGCTTGGAAATACAAAGTCGGCAACTGTATATGGCGAAATAGATGAAAAAGAACGGATGGAAGCTCAGAAGCAGGGGCTTGAGATAGGCTCTGTATCTTTGCAAGATTTGTTTATCTACTTAACAAAGGAGGAAGACTCTTATGAATCTACAAATCAACTCCATAAAAGGTAAGGTGGCAAACAGCTTGTACCGCATCCAGATGGGTTGGACCTTATGGTATATTGGTATTCTGTTAGGTATACAAGTTATAGTTTTTTATTTTACTTCTGACGTACAAGAAGCAAACTTCAATTTTATGTATTTTATCAGCCAACCGTCTAAAATTTATATGTTGGTTATTGGAATAATACTGTTTTTCAACTTTTTTGGTTACTTTATAAAAAATGGCGTAACTCGAAAGGATTACTTTGTCGGGTCTGCTATAGCTGCAGGAGGTGTCGCACTATCCATAATTTTAATTGGACTTATTATATCTGCGATAATCTATATAACAGGGATTTTTCCTAGTTCATTAGAAATGGATATAATAGACCAATCTTTAGGACTGGTGAAACAAATTACAGCGCTAAGCTTATTATTATATGGTTATTATATAGCTGGCTGGATTGTAGCCGCTGGTTTTTACGGGTTTAGTGGATGGTACAAGTCAGCATCAATAGTAGTAGCTGCACTGTTTGCTGGTATTATAAATACAATATGGCAAGGTGACGTTGACTTTCCACTGTATCTAGTGTATAGTTACAGTATAAGGAGGTGGGGGCTTGAATATACTTATTTCTAAGCTTTCTCAAACGCCTATTTACGAACAGATTGAAAAGCAAGTTAAAGAAAATATCTTATCTGGCAAAATAACGGCAGGTGAGCAGCTGCCTTCGATAAGGGGCCTTGCCCGAGAGTTAAAGGTAGGTATAATTACCGTTAAAAGAGCTTATGAAGAACTAGAAAAAGCCGGGATAATAGTTAATATCCAAGGTAGAGGATCGTTTGTTAAGGATATTGATGTTAGTCAAATAAAAGTTATACATTTAGAAATGTTACGCGAGCGGCTTGTTGATATCAAAGATTTTTGTCAGGCTTCTGATATATCTATGGATGAACTTATGGAGGAAATCAAGTATTTATATGGAGGGGAAAAAGATGAGTGATAATGCGTTGGATGTTAAAGGCTTAAGTGCAACTGTTGGAGGTTTTAAACTGCAAGATATAAATTTATCGGTACAAAAGGGGACTATAATGGGGCTTATCGGAGAAAACGGTGCTGGTAAAACTACTTTAATAAAGACAATACTTAACAGGATTCAAAGGGAAAAAGGCAAGGTGTTTTTTCATGGTAAAGAATTAGTAGGTAATGAAAAAGCTATTAAAGCCAAGCTAGGTGTCGTTTTTGATGAAAATATATACCCAGGCAGCTATAAACCTAAAAAAATATATAAAAGCTTTGCTCCTTTTTATAAAGGGAACTATGAAAAAAGGTTTTTCGAGCTGATGGAGCGTTTTAAGCTGGATCCTAATAAGAGGTTTATCGACTACTCGAAAGGAATGCAGGTTAAGTTTTCAATTGTTATGGCGCTGTTTCATGACCCGGACCTAATAATATTAGATGAGCCTACAGCAGGAATTGATCCAGTAGCTAGGGCTGATATTTTAGACTTGGTTTTAGATATCATGCAAAACGAGGAAAAATCAGTGCTATTTTCTACCCATATAACTACGGATCTTGAAAAGATTGCAGATTTTATAACCTTGATTGATAGAGGCAGAATTGTTTTTTCTGAGGAAAAAGATGAGCTTTTAGATAGGTTTGCGGTAGTTAATGTTGAAGAATCGGCCATGACAGATACTCTTAGAGATAACCTTATAGGGGTAAAGAAAAGTTTATTCGGCTATACAGGTTTGTCCTTAGACAAAGAAGCGCTTAACGCCTTAAGCGGGATAAAGCTGGCTAGGCCCACTATTGAAGATATAATGGTTTATTCAAATGAAGTAGGTGGTGAGATTTATGATTAGAAGGTTTATAGCTTATCAAAGGCTATTGCTTAACTCCATTTCGACATATAATATTAAGACGATTTTTCTTGCGGGGATAATTCTTTCGTTTTTAATGAGCTTTTTCGGGCTTGATTCACTTTTTGTGCTACCTTTTTTTACCCTATATATGACCTACCAAATAGTTGAAGGCCATCGAAAGTTATATGAGCTGGTGCCAGTAAGTTCTTGGTATGTGGTAGTAAGTTTATTCGCTACAGCTTTATTTATGGTGCTATTTGCCCACGTTGCTATGTTACTTGTAGTTATTATGTTTATGGGAGGTTTCATGATATTGGCGTGGCTTGGAGGAGCTGAAATCGGGATGGGCGGACCTACTGTATCGACTGCTACTAGCGTGGAAAGTACCTTGTTTATGCTACTAATGGTTATTCTAATACTCTTTATCGGTACAGCTATAGCTCTAATTAAAAATAAAAAGTGCAAAACTGTGGCTAATATAAGTGCGTTTGGTTTGCTAATAGGTTTTTTGTATTGGCTAAAGATATCGCTACCTATCGATGGAGACTTTTATGAGAGCTTTACTGTAGCGCCTCAAGCAGATTTATTGTTAACAGGTTTAGGAATGATTACAGTTGTTGCTGTACCACTGTCAATAGTAGCCGGACATAGGTTTTATAGCTGTTACTAGGGGGTTAAATTGCCATTATCATCTAATACAAAGGTGAGGATCGTATATCTTATCTTTTAAAAGATGGATTAATAAAAGTTTAAGTGCTGGGATTTTTAGATGTTTTAATATAAATAACCTCTAGGCTGATAATTCTTCCTAGAGGTTATTTATGTACTATAGTGTGGAGTAAAATGGGTGTATAACATACCCATTGACCGACCAAAGTGTCTTTGGTAACATAAAGACAAGTGTTTGTGAAATATTCTACATGGAGGCTTTTATGATTTGATTACTTTTAAGAAATGAGGTGATAAAAAGCAAAAAGCCGAAGAACCGCTTCTATAGCTTATGTGTAAATATGAGATGTCGGAGTTTTATCTTTCTAATTTAGAGATTCAAAAGCTTATGGTTTTTAATTATGAAAGTAGTTTCGCTAATTTAAGTACAAATATTTCTATAAGGGGTGAAAAAATGATTTTTTTACAATTTGCAGTTGTTCTTTTAGCAATATTTATAGGAGCTAGACTAGGAGGAATTGGTTTAGGAGCTATGGGTGGCGTTGGTCTTGCAATTTTAACCTTTGGTTTTAACTTAGAGCCTACCTCTCCTCCGATTGATGTTATACTAATGATTCTTGCAGTAGTAACGGCGGCAGCAACTTTGCAAGCAACGGGAGGAATGGACTACTTAGTTAAAGTGGCAGAGAAATTGCTAAGAAAAAATCCTAAAGCTATAACGTTTATGGCGCCATTTGCCACTTACTGCTTCACTTTCTTTGCCGGAACCGGCCATGTTGCATACTCGCTATTGCCGGTAATTTCTGAAGTAGCCCATGAGCAAAAAGTACGTCCTGAAAGGCCATTATCTATAGCGGTTATTGCTTCTCAGCAAGCTATAGTAGCTAGCCCAATTTCTGCAGCTACTGTTGCTTTATTAGGAATTTTATCTCCTTATGGCATTACTTTACCTCAGATTCTAATGGTGACGATACCTGCCACATTACTTGGTATTATGTTTTCTGCATTTGTTATTAACAAAAAGGGTGCAGAGCTTGAAGATGACCCCGTATATCAAAAAAAATTGCAAGAGGGTCTTAAGCTGTCTAAAAGCAAAAGCTCTAATGATAGTATAACTAAAGAAGCTAAGTTATCAGTGATTTTCTTTTTGGCGGCAGCTGTTGCTATAGTAGTATTAGGAAGTTTTGAGCAGCTTCGTCCATCTTTTGGAGAAGATTCTGTTATGTCTATGCCGGTGACTATCCAAATTGTGATGTTGTCGGTTGCTGCACTAAACTTAATAGTGTGTAAAGCAGATGCTGAAAAAGTTGCTTCTGGCAGTGTATTTAGAGCAGGCTGTATAGCAGTTGTTGCTATTTTAGGAATTGCTTGGCTGGGAGACACTTTCTTTCAAGCTAACATGGATACCATAGAGCCTCATATCGAAGGAATGGTAACAACAGCTCCTTGGATTTTTGCATTTGCGCTATTTGTCATGTCTATTCTATTAAATAGCCAGGCGGCCACAACAGTTGCTTTAATGCCTTTGGGATTAGCTTTAGGTATAAGTCCAGTACTACTTATAGCGATGTTTCCAGCGGTTAATGGTTATTTCTTCTTGCCAAACTATGGTCCAATAATAGCTGCCATAAGTTTTGACAAAACTGGAACTACTAAAATAGGCAAATACGTATTTAATCACAGTTTTATGATTCCCGGTCTTATAACAATAATTACATCTTTAGCGTTAGGCTTTTTATTCGTGGGTCTGTTTCTTTAAAACTTAAAACTTAATAAATCATCGGAACCCCTATAGAGTTTTATAGGGGTTTTTCTATACTAAAGGAAAAAACGACTACTTTATAGCTAAAAACAACCATTTTATCTAATAAATTAATTATGCACCAGTTCTAGGGTTTTGGCCAGGTGAGGCCTTAAACGCAGTAATAAGGGGAGGGGTGTGAGATAAGCTGATTTAGGTAACCTAAAATAGTTTGAAATAATATATCACTTTGTTAAAATGGTTAATAATAAGAAATTAAGGAGGGGTAAGCTTGGATCCATTGTTTGAAAGAAGAAGTATCCGAAAGTTTAAAGACAAACCTGTAGAAAAAGATTTGATCAAACAAGTACTAAAGGCAGGAATGTGTGCACCATCTGCATGTAATTGCAAGCCATGGCACTTTATAGTTATTGATGACAGGGAGGTATTAGATAAGATCCCTAAGTTTCATACCTATGCACAAATGGTTAAAGAAAGTCCTGTAGCTATCTTAGTTTGCGCTGAGCCTTCTAATGAGAGGATTGCAGGATTTTGGCCACAAGACTGTGCTGCAGCTACACAAAATATTTTATTAGAAGCTACCAAAAAGGGCTTAGGTACTGTTTGGGTGGGAGTTCACCCTAATGAGCAGTTTGAAGAAGATTTTAGAAAGCTTTTAGGCATACCCGAGGATATAGTTCCTTTTGCTCTAATACCTATGGGATATCCTGATGAGGATAAAGGAAAAAATGATAGGTATTTAGAAGACCGGGTGCATCAGAATAAATGGTAACAAAAGAGCTGGCCACTTTAGGCCAGCTCTTTTGGCTGTTTTATATATATTTATTGATTTAAAGGTATGCCCCTTAGTAAATTGTGAACTTAAACTTATTTAACTCCCAACTTCCATTGTCGTTTAAGCCTTTTTCATAAAACTTAACATCCCCGGACTTGTTAATTAAAATTACTGTTTTTATCCTCGTCCCATAGGTAGGAGTATCGATATGGATTGGGGAGAGCATGCGTTCTTTGTCAAGTGTAAGGCCTGTATCTGGCAAATTTTCATCTGGTGGAATTTCAGTGTCGTCAAGTATCTCAAAAAGCTGCGGGACAGAAAAACCTATTTTTAATAGGGAAGATAGTCGATTTTTAGCTTTAACAACTTTAGGCCAAGGCGTATCTAACAAGGCATTACTGAGTCCATATAAACCAGGGGTCAGCTTTTTTATTTTGTTTTCTACATTTGAGTAGTAGCATAAATCATCTAAGCTGCCAACTATTAGGTTAAATAGGTCATACTTGTCTTTTTCTTTTTGAACTTCTTTAAGGTAAGTAAAGGGTGAAATATTTTTTAGCAAAAAGTCTTTTACCAGATAACCCCTAGAAAGCAGAGGATCGCGCTGTATGTTAAAGTCCCTGTAATTAGTGATAAAGGCAATTCGCCCCTTTTTAGTAATCCCAGTCCAGGTCCCGCCTTTAAGTAGATCAATGCCAGCTAAAATGTCTGAATGGTCGTCCCAAAAATGAGAAAAGGCTGTGGGCCGATTTTTGAATTCGTCTCTATTTCCTAAAAACACCAAGTCATACTCGGGATGAACCTTATAGGCAAAAATTAATGTACAAATTGCTATCACCTCAGTTTAGTATAGGGGTTTTATGATGTGCATAACTAGCTGTGAAAATGGATGTTTCTTTGATTTAATAATACCATAACCTTATATTTTTGTTAAAAAAGCGAAACTATCTAAAATCAACTAATGAGGGAGGAGAAGCAAACCCCTCTTTATCCTTCCAGAATAAAAAGGCTGTGAAAAACAAAGTGATTCCCTCATAAAAAAATGGGGCCAGCCAAATCCCTAACTCGCCAAAAATAAAGGGGAGCACAAAAACCGATATAGTTACTACAAGATATCCTCTTAATAGAGAAATTATAGTGGCTTTTTTAGTTTTTCGTAATGCTGTAAAATATCCTGAGGTTATTATATTAAAACCAGATAACAGAAAACCAAAGCTAAAAAGCCTTAAGCTGTTTACAGACAGCATGTAGATGTCTGTGTTTTTAGAGTCTATAAAAAGAGACACAACTTGCTCTGTAAATAGCTGTGAAATAGCAAAAAACATAACACAAAAACCTATACTTGTTTTGATGGCCAATGAAAGAATCTTGCTTATAGGCTTTGTTTCGTTTTTGCCATTGTAAAAACTAATAATTGGCTGGATACCCTGGTTTATTCCAATCATTGTCATAACCACCAAACTATTTATATACATGATTACTCCAAAAGAAGCTAACCCTTCAGCACCAACTGCCCTTGCTATAACGAAGTTGAAAACAAAAACTGTAAAACCGGCTGAAAGTTCATTTAAGGACTCTGGGGTTCCAATTGAAATAATTCTTCTGATAAGGCTCCATTGGATTTTAGGTTTAATAAATTTAAGTTGGGAATTGCCAAAGATGAAATAAGCTAGAAAAGCCACAAAAGAGATAAACTGTGAAGTCCCTGTTGCGATAGCTGCTCCTTGCATACCATAATTAAGTCTAATTACCAGCAGATAATCTAGGAAAATATTTACTATTGCTGCCAAAACAACAACAATAATAGATAAAGCAGGAAAACCGTCAGCTTTAACTAAAACCTCTAAAGAGTATGCAATCATAAAAAAGGTGCTAGATAAAACAATAATTTTAAGATAGTCTAAAACATATGGCAAGGTTTCTTGTGTTGCTCCTAATATAAGTGCTAACTCCTCTAAAAACAATAGAGATAAGGTAGTTAGCGCTATACCAAATACCAATAATATTATAAAATTTAGCGTAAAAATATTATCACTAATCTTTTGGTTGCCTTTTCCTAAATAAAATGTGATCAATGTAGATGAACCAACGGCTACTAACAGCGCTACAGCGAATACCGTAGTAATAAAGGGCATTGATAAATTTACCGCAGCTAAGCCAAGTGGGCCAACTCCCCTTCCCACAAAAATACCATCAATCATAGTGTAAATAGAGAAAAACCATAATGCAGAGATTGATGGTATAGCATATTTTAAAAATAATTTTGTTAAGTTTTGTTCTTGTTTCATTTGAAATATCCTCCTTGGCTGTATTAAAATAGGTACAGATAATACTATAAACCTTTGGACTGTACCAAGGTCAAGGAAAATAAAAAATATACAGTTTGAAATTAGCAGCACGTAACGAAGTGCTTAGTAAAAAGAGTTATAAAAGGGGGATAAAATGAAAAAAGCATATACAATAGGAGAAATATCAAAGCTATATGATATTAGTACTGACTCATTGCGATATTACGAAGAAAAAGGCCTGATCAAACCTAAAAGAGATAACAACGATTACCGAATATATACACTAGATAATATTTGGCGTCTCAACATAATTAAAGACCTGAGGAAGCTAAATTTTTCTACAAGGCAAATAAAAAACTACCTAGAAGAAAGAAGTGCAAGTAATACTTTAAAACTGATGGAAAAGAAAGTAGAGTTAATTGAAAAAGAGATAGAACCACTTATAAGAACAAAAAACAATCTAAAACAAAAAATTGACCATATTAAAGAGTTAAAAAAAATACAAAAGGAAGAGACAATAGAAATAAAGAACATAAAAAGCAGAAAAATCTTGCTGTTAGAAGATGATATAACTGATGATAACGAAGTGGATTTAGTTTTTAGAAAAATAGAAGGGCAAAATGACCAAAGACTTTTTTTATTTGGTAATAAGGATATGGGAGTGTTTATTACAAAAGAGGGGCTTGAGCAAAAAAAATATGCGTCGTTTGAAAAAGCCTTTTTTATAGTGAATGACCAAGAGATATATAACCATATATTACCCTGCGGCAAATACCTCTCGTTAATTTATAAAGGTGGATATAATAAAAGTCAAAAGATGTTTGACAAAGCTATGAATTATATAAAATCTGAAGGATATAAAGTCAATGGACAAGCCATGGAAATATATCGCCTAGACATCCATGGGACCGCATATGAAAATGAATATATAACTGAAATACAGATCCCCATAAAATGACGTATATGTTTAAGAGCCTAGCGGTGTGCACGCTAGGTTTTTGTTTTATTTAGGACGCCCCTTAAGTTATTTGACATATGCCAATAATAAAGTTATAATGCAGTTAATGGCATATGACAATAATATGAAAGGAGGTGAAACTCGATGCCTAACATGAACGGTACAGGACCGATGTCAAAAGGTCCAATGACAGGAAAAGGTTTGGGTATATGTAACAATACCGGCATTGGGAAAAGATATTTTAGAGCAGGTTTTGGTCGAAGAAGAGGAGCAAAAAGAGGTTTTGGACATAGCTTAGGTTTTGAAAATCAAAAAGAGGAAGATCTTAAACGAGAAAAAGATTTGCTAAAAGCAAGGCTTAAAGTTGTTGATAGTAAGCTAGAAAGTCTATAGTATTTATCTGGTCAAGGTTATGCCTTGACCAGCTGAAAAAGGAGGAGTTTAAAGTGAAGATAGTTATGCCTATGGAAGAAAAATCATTAAAGGGCAGTGTTTGTGATTCTTTTGGTAGAGCTCCATATTTTTTGATATACGATACAGAAACAAAAAACGAAAATTTCTTTGAAAGTGTTGCCTCTAGAACACAAGGTGGAGCAGGAGTTATGACTGCACAAATTATTACAGATAAAAAAGTAGATGCCGTGATTACACCTAGATGTGGAGAAAAGGCAGCAAATGTTTTAAAGGCAGCTAAGATAGAGATTTTTAAATCTAATTCTCCTATAGCTCAAGAAAACATTGAAAGCTTTCAAGAAAATAAATTGAATAAGCTAGATGAAGTCCATAAGGGGTTTCACCATCATGGCGGAAGGTAAAACTCAGATAGCTGTACTAAGCGGCAAGGGTGGCACCGGTAAGACAATGTTATCCGTTAACTTAGCTGCGGCGATAGAAAATTCACTTTATGTCGACTGTGATGTTGAAGAACCCAACGGTCATCTTTTTTTAAAGCCTAGCACCGAAAATGAAAAAAATGTATTTGTTCAACATCCTAAAGTTTGTGAACAAAGTTGTAATGGGTGTCGCTTATGCGTAAAATTTTGCAATTTTAATGCCTTAGCATATATTCAGGAAAAACTGATGGTTTTTGAAGATATATGTCACAGTTGTGGTGGTTGTGCTCTTGTATGTCCTCAGAAGGCTATATCAGAAGAAGATAGGACTATCGGTAAAATTAGTGAGGGCAAGTCAGAAAATGTTAAAGTTTTAACAGGGGTTCTTAACCCCGGCGAGCAATCAGGGGTTCCGATAATTAGTGAGCTTGTAAAAATGTGTAGAAAAGAGCCTGGTACTACCATCATTGACTGCCCTCCAGGAAGCTCCTGTGTAGTTATGGATAGCATTAAAGATGCCGATTACTGTATTTTAGTAGCAGAGCCTACAATATTTGGGGCTTCTAATTTAGAAATGGTATATGAACTAGTGAAGTTGTTTAACAAACCTTTTGGTGTTGTACTTAATAAATGTTTAAAAGACAAAAATCCTGCAGAAGAATTTTGTAAAGAAAAAGGCATAACAGTAGTAGGAAAAATCCCTTTTGACCATAGACTAGGCAAGTTAAACGGTGATGGTCAGATAGCTGTTAGAGAAAGTAAACTTTATAAAAAGATGTTTTCTGATTTATATGTTAGAGTAGCTAAGGAGGTAAAGCATGAAAAAGTTATTAATCCTTAGTGGCAAAGGTGGAACCGGAAAAACAACGGTGGCTAGCGCTTTTATAAAATTGCATAACGCAAAAGTATACGCAGACTGCGATGTTGATGCACCCAATTTACACCTTGTTACAAATCAGGGCATAAAACCTAAAAATAGTGATTATTATGGATTGCCGAAGGCTAAGATTGATAATTTACTATGTGTTAGATGTGGGATATGTATGCAGCATTGCAGGTTTGATGCAATTTATAAGGCGGAAGTCTATAAGGTAAATGAATATCAATGCGAGGGCTGTGGCGTTTGTGAACTAGTGTGCCCTAACAAAGCTGTGACCTTACAACCTGATATAGCTGGACAGTTGACTCTTTACGATGATAGCGAGGTTTTTTCCACTGCACAACTAAAGATGGGTAGAGGAACCTCAGGACTGTTGGTTTCGGAGGTCAAAAAACAGATTACCTCCCCTTCGATTAAAACTGATTTAGCTATTATCGATGGGTCGCCTGGTATTGGGTGTCCAGTTATTGCCTCTATAAAAGGGGTGGACATGGTACTTGTTGTAGCTGAACCTTCGGTTTCCGGCTTATCTGATATAAAACGTATCATCAAAACTGCAGAAAAGTTCCAGGTAAAAACAGCATTGTGTATCAATAAATACGATTTAAACCTAGAAAAAAGTAAAGAGATAGAACGCTACTGTGATAAAAAGCAAATCTTTTTTGCAGGACGAATTCCGTTTGATGATAAAGCGGTAAAAGTAGTTAATAGCGGTAAAAACATTGTAGATTGCGATGGTGAAGCAGCAGAAGCAATAAAGGATATTTTTAATAGCGTTTATGGTAGGATAAATGGCTATAAACACACACCAAATGAAGATTAGATTTATAAAAAGTATTTGCAAACGAGGAGGAATTAAATGGATACAAGCTGTAATGTAAAAAGAGAAAATGAAAACCAAACAATAGAAGACTTAAAAGCAGAATTACATCCTAAAAGTAATGTAAAAAAAGTAATCGGTATAGTAAGTGGTAAAGGAGGGGTAGGCAAGTCTTTAGTGACCTCAATGTTAGCTGTCAGCATGAAAAACAAAGACTATAAAACTGCTATTTTAGACGCTGACATAACAGGTCCGTCTATCCCAAAAATGTTTGGGCTAAAAGGACATGTCGTTGGAAATGAGCAAGAAATAAAACCTGCCAAAAGTAAAGAAGGGATAGACATTATGTCTATAAATTTATTGTTAGAAAAAGATACTGACCCAGTGATTTGGCGGGGGCCGATTATAGGCAATATAGTAAAACAATTTTGGACAGACGTCATATGGGAAGATATTGATTATATGTTTATAGACATGCCACCTGGAACCGGTGACGTGCCTCTTACAGCTTTTCAATCTTTAGATATAGATGGAATCGTTATAGTAACATCACCTCAAGAACTTGTTTCAATGATAGTATCTAAAGCGGTCACTATGGCTGACAAGATGAATATACCTATTTTAGGGTTGGTAGAAAATATGGCATATTTTAAATGCTCTAAATGTGATAACGAGCATAAAATATTTGGTGAAAGCGATATTAAAAAGATTGCGGCAAAGCATAATATCCAATCTATTGCTAGACTACCTATTGAACCTAAAATAGCTTCTGCTTGTGACAACGGTGAGATAGAAACCATAGATCCCTTGTGGCTTAATCCTATCATACCAAGCTTAAAACTAGATAAAAGCAAACAGACAAAAGGAGATGGAAAAATGACACAAAAGATTGCTATAGCTAGTGAAAAAGATTTTGTTTCTGGCCATTTTGGGCATTGTGAAGGTTTTAGTATTTATGATATAAAAGAAGGAGAAATTGACAAAAAAGAATTTGTTCCAAACCCCGGGCATAAACCAGGGTTTTTACCTAATTTTTTGAACGAACAAGGAGTAAACATAATTATTTCCGGCGGAATGGGACAAAGTGCTATTAACATTTTTAATGAGAAAGGGATACAAGTAATTACAGGTGCCACAGGAAATGTTAATGATGTTATAAAAGATTATTTAGAAGGAAACCTTAGATCAACTGGCTCTGTTTGCCGTAAACATCAGCATGCAGGGGAATGCGAGAATCATTAAAGCAGCCACAACCTGCTTTTAAAAAGGGCTGTCTCAGTTAATTGAGACAGCCCTTTTTATAGTTGACAATGATAGGCTGGTATACTATAATTTACGTTATCTGACCGACCGGTCGGTCAGATAACGTAAATTATAGAAATGGAGTGAAAAGCCTTGCTGCCCTTATTTAGTGTAAAAAAACCACATACCATAGTAGTAGCGGTAATAATAATTGCAATTTTAGGTTGGGTGTCTTTTGCCAATATGACAACTGAGTTAATGCCGAACATTAACCTGCCTTTTACTGTGATTACAACTTCCTATGCAGGAGCTAGTCCCGAGGAGGTAGAAAGTGTATTAACAAGGCCGATGGAACAGTCTATGGCCACCTTAAGTAATATTAGTGAAGTTAGTTCTGTATCTCAAGAGAATCTATCATTGATTATTTTAGAGTTTGAAGAAACTGCTAATATGGATTCTGCCATGATAGAAATACGAGAGAACTTAGATATGATTTCTGCTTCTATGCCTGATGAGGTAGGATCTTCCACAATAATGAGGTTAAATCCCGATATGATGCCTGTTATGTCGATAGCAGCATCAGTGGAGGGTCAAACTACTGCGGAAGCGTCACAGATGATAACGGATAATGTAATTTTAGATCTTGAAAGTGTAGAGGGCGTTGCTTCAGTAACTGCGTCAGGTTTAGGTGAGCATCAGATTGAAGTTATTCTAAGACAGGATAAAATCGACGAAGTTAACCAAGAAATACAACAGGAGATTATGAGCCAAATGGCTGCTCCAAACCAAGAGGATTTGCAACCATCGCCAAAAGAGCAGTTAGGTGATTTTGGAGGAAATTCTTTAGAAATAGATATCACAAAAGACATGGTTTCTGGAATACTATCAGGCCAAAATTTTAGTATGCCAGCAGGATATATCATTGAAGAAGGTGTTGATTATTTAGTAAGAACCGGAGATGATATTGAAGATATAGAGGAATTAAAGAACCTTAAAATTGTTCCTTCTCCTATGGAAGGCATTTCTTCTATAGTGCTAGAAGACGTAGCAGAAATTAACGTTATAAACAGCTCTGATGATTCTTACGCCAAGGTTAATGGTGAGGATGCAATAATAATAGATATCCAAAAACAAACAGATTACTCTACAGCAGGGGTAGCTCAAGATGTGCGAGAGCGCATGGATGAAATTATGGACACATACGAAGAAGTTAGCATGACTTCCCTTATGGACCAAGGCGAGTATGTCGATATGGTTATCTCTTCCATAACAAATAACCTAATTGCTGGTGCAGTGCTTGCTATATTTATTTTATTGTTATTTTTGAGAGACTTTAAGCCTACCATCGCTGTAGGTTTTGCAATCCCAGTTAGTTTGGTTGCAGCTTTTGTAATGATGTACTTTAGCAATGTTTCGCTTAACATTATTTCGATGGGTGGCCTAGCCCTAGGTGTAGGGATGCTGGTGGATAATTCCATCGTTGTAATTGAAAATATCTACAGGATGAGAAACGAAGGAAAAAACGCAAAAGATGCTGCTATAGAAGGTGCGAGACAGGTAGCAGGCGCGATTACCGCTTCTACTTTGACAACTGTTTCTGTTTTCGTGCCGATACTATTTACCCACGGATTGACTAGAGAAATATTTGGTGACATGGGTCTTACCATAGCTTATTCACTAGTGGCAAGTCTTCTTATTTCTCTAACATTAGTTCCAATGATAGCTTCTAATGTAATGACATCTAATAAGCAAAAAGAGCACAAAATATTAGATGCAATCAAAGTTAGATACACTAAGGTTCTAACCTTTTCGCTGCGTAGAAAGTGGCTTGTGTTAATAGTTGCTGTTGCGTTATTTATAGGAAGTATTTACGGAGCCTTTGGATTAGGGACAGAGTTTATGCCTGCAACTGACACCGGTCAGCTTAGCGTTAGCATGGAGCTAGAAGAGGATACAACTTTTGAAGAAGCTACAGAGAAATCTGATGAAATCATGGATCTAATCTATAACATAGAAGGGGTAGAAACAGTTGGAGCCTTTTTAGGTGGGGGCATGATGGGAATGGGCGGAAGTAGTGAGTCTATTTCTATGTATGTTCTCCTAGATGAAAGTGAACGTAGACCAACAAATGAAGTGGCCCAAGAAATTAGGAATGTTACGAGTCATTTTGAATCAGAGATAACTGTAAATGATGATAACATGGATATGGCAGCTACAACTGGTGCAGGAGTTTCCCTAAGCATTGTTGGTAGAGATTTAGATGTTTTAGAACAAACAGCAAAAGAAGTTGCAGAAATAATTGATGGCGTTGAAGGAACCATAAATGTTTCTGATGGCTTAGATAGAACTTCTCCAGAGTACAGCATTGTTGTAGACAAAGATAAGAGTATAGCCCATGGACTTACAGTGGCTCAAGTTTTTGCAGAAGTTAACAGCCTGCTTAGCGACAGCGGGGCGGCCACTACTTTATCTATTGGGTTAGATGATTACGATATTTTTGTAATGGATGATGAAAGTAAAGAAGGGGTTGGATATGAAGACCTAGAACAATTAACTATAGAATCTCCTCAAGGTAAAGAAGTGTTAATTACAGATATATCTTCCATCGAAGAAACGACAGGTTTTTCTTCGATTAACCGCTCAGGCCAGCAAAGATATGTTACAGTATCCGCAGAGGTTGAAGAAGGCTATAACATTGGACTTGTTAGTAATGAGATTGAAGATGCACTGGCGGACTATGAGCAACCTGAAGGTTACCGTATCGACATAGGTGGAGAGATGGAGATGATAATGGATGCATTTGCCGATCTGTTCTTAATGCTGGCATTAGGTATCACCTTTATCTATCTTATAATGGTAGCGCAGTTTCAGTCATTACTTTCACCGTTTATCGTTATGTTTACCATCCCGCTAGCATTTACCGGTGGTTTCTTAGCGCTAATTATAACTAGAAACCCTGTAAGCATAATTGGGTTTGTTGGACTTATAATATTAGCAGGTGTGGTTGTAAATAACGGAATTGTTTTTGTGGATTATATTAATAAACTTCGGGAATCTGGTATGGCAAAAAAAGAGGCAATTATTTTAGCTGGAAACACCAGGTTGCGCCCAATTGTTATGACTGCTATAACCACAATAATAGCCCTATCAACCATGTCCTTAGGAGTGGGCATGGGTATGGAAATGATACAGCCGATGGCAATTACGGCAGTTGGAGGGTTAATATACTCCACTGTGTTGACACTTATAATAATACCTGTACTTTACGATGCATTTAATAGAAAAGATACTTTAGGATAGGAAGTGTTTTTGATGCCCACTGAAAAGAAAAAAGAATTCATCTATGAGGCTGCTTTAAGCCTTATAGATGAAAGTGATGATGTAAGTAAAATCAAAGTGGTGGACATAGCTGAAAAAGCTAACATTGGCAAAGGTACAGTTTACGAGTATTTTAGCAGTAAAGAGCAGCTTATAGCTGAGTCTATCACTTACATGCTTAAAAAGTGGATTAACCATCTAGAAGATTCTTTTGGCGAGGAGCGCAGCTTTAAAGAAAACTATACCCTAATGTTAGAAAGTGTATTATCATTGATGGAGAAAAAGCATCGCACTATTTTAGGCTTTATATCGATGTCTGAGTCAGGAAGTCACTTATACAAGTCTCTCAACTCTTTGATGAAGGATAGTTTTGAGGAACTTCAAAAAAGTAACCTCCAATTTTATGAAAAGATAGTGGACAAGAGTGTAGAAGATGGAATTATTGAGGAAAAGCCTCCGTTATTTGACTGGTATTTTGCCATTTCTTCCTCTATATTGTGCGTTATTATCCATGAAAAGCACTTTGAAGGTGATGTGGGATATAATCATCAAGAGATAATTGAAAAGGCTTATAATACCTATATTAAACTGCTATCTTAACCAGATGTTGCATCTATCATTGACACACAAAAAAGGCTGGACCATATATAGCCAAAACAAATAAAAAAAGGTTCCGATCATCGACTTTTGATGATTGGAACCTTTTTACTGGATAAAACCGCAGGGCTTTATACTTGTTGTATTTACCCTGAGAATAATCGTTAAAACCCAGGTGACACAAGGGACTGGTATGCTGTCACCGAAGATGGCTACCCCCAATTGACCCCCAATTAATGCGCCCAAATGATGCTCCCCAATTGACGACCCCAATGACTGTAGGGGAGCAGTACCTGCTCCCGCACCTAACGTCCGCGCCCCAAAGCGGACAGCTACTGAGGTCCCAAACTGGTATCAAATCCAGACCCCGATGACAAAATCAAGATGGCCCCCTCGAAGAGGTAGGGGGCGACCTCAGTGTCGCCCCATCAGTAGATGGCCAGCGAATATGGACGCATTTAATATGTCAGTTCAGGATTAGCATATATTTCCGGGTTTGTAAGAAGCCTGGGCTGTTTCTCCACATGTTCGACATCTTTAACTTTGAGTCGACATTGTCATGTCTCTGACGTTAATGCAAGCCAGCTCAAAGTCAAAGCCTTACTCACAGGGAGAAAAGACGCCGCCTTCAATCAACCCCTCCAATATATAGCAAATCCTTCAGCAGAGGAAAAACCCAAATGCAGGGGTCTCAGGCTGACCCCAGACCCCACTAACCTAATTGGCCACGAAAACGTATAAATAAGCTACATGCTGGGACTAGGATCTAAAGATTTGAAATACTGAACTGATGCTGGGACTGAAGCCCAAAGTAGCTTGTCATTCTGAACGAAGTGAAGAATCTATGAACTTAAATATGTTAGTTCAGGATTAGCAATATATCTCCGGGTTTGCACGTAGGGGAGCAGTCTCCTGCTCCCGCACACAACGTCCGCGACCCAAAGCGGACAGCTACTTGAGGTCCCAAACTGGTATCAAATCCAGACCCCGATGGCCCAAATGCAGGGGTCGGTCTTTTAAAATTACCTTTCCTGAACTGTAGAAAGTTAATTTTGACAGGCTGACCCCACACCCCAAGTGAGAAGTGCAATGGCCACGGCGTACAGCCGTAATAATATGCAGCTTAATAAAACAGTGCCTATATTTTAGACCTTCTGCATTTAAAACCGGGTCCTTCCAAATATGGTTATCTAATATGAATGGGTTTGGACCCAGCATGTAACTTATTTCGTAATCTTTACCGTGGCTAATTAGTATTTAGTATTTGGCAGTTAGCAGGTGGTAAAAGCAAATACTGCCAGGCAGAACAAACCGCTCCTGATATCCTGTCCAACTAACCAACTAACCAATTGACTGCTGCATCTAGCACCGTCAGTTCAGGATTAGCATATATTTCCGGGTTTGTAAGAAGCCTAAGCTGTTTCTCCACATGTTCGACATCTTTAACTTTGAGTCGACATTGTCATGTCTCTGACGTTAATGCAAGATAGCTCAAAGTCAAAGCCTTACTCACAGGGAGAAAAGACGCCGCCTTCAATCAACCCCTCCAATATATAGCAAATCCTTCAGCAGAGGGAAGACCCCAATTGACAAAACCAAGGGACAATGGGGACTGCCGTACCTGTCCCCTCTGTCCCGAAGATAGGACGCTCGATAGTTTTAACGATAGTTAAACTATTGTTAAACAATTGCTTAGCCATCGCTAGACCATCGTTAAAATGAATGGGTTTGAACGACCAACTGACCAACTAACCAACTAACCAACTAACCAACTAACCAACTTATTTAATTATCATAAACCTTAAGAAAAGCTTTTTGCAATTCTTCGTCGGTTCCTAGACTGTTACAAGCACCGCACTGGGTTTTAAGGTCAGCTAATAGTTTAGGATTTTTATTGTTTATTAAACGGAAAGCTTGTCCTATTGCTTTAGACTGTACATTGGTATCTGAGGACAGCTGTAATAGTGCATTAAAGGTCTTTCTATTTAAATAAAAGTTACTTGTCTTATTTGGAAAGTTAACTCCTTCTATTATGGATGTTAAGGATTCTTCTAAAACATTGCCGATTGGATAGGCATGATTTCCACAAGTATACACAACACCATCAAAATCAACAAATAAATCACCATGATATTTTCCGTTGTCGTAGGCGTTTTCTCTTTGAATAAAGTGGGGGCAGCTAATGTTGAAAAGTTGCTCTTTGTCTTTATTTTCCAGCCTCCTGTTATCTAAACTTGCAGCATCTCCAATGTCCGCAACTTCTAGATGCTTAAGAAGCACTTTTCCTTTTGAGTTTGAATACATCTTTGTTTGATTTGAATAAACATACTCCATCTCCATATCAAGTTGATCCATTGCCGCTTGCAAAATTTTATTGGTAGAATTACTCCACAAACCACTAGAAGTAGCGGTAACTCTAAGCCTATGACCTATGGCGTCTAGACTATGTTTTTGACCGTAGCCTTGATTTAAAAACTCATCAATGACGTCAGATACTACTTGGACAGGGACGATATTATAAATTCCCGAGTTTGCTTTTGCTAGTGTTGTATGATTGTTGTCAACGCTAAAGTATATTCGGCTAAGACCAGCATTTTTAAGGCTTTTTACGATCTCTTTTGTGTCTAAATGGTATAGCCCAGCTTTTGTTAAGATATCTTTATTTAGCTCCTTGTACTTACCGAAGGCTCCCATTAGCCCTCCGTTTGTTACAATAGTAGGAAGCATCGACTTTTTGCTTGAATACTCTATTAAATGAAGGAGGCTATTATATTCAACTAACGGTTCGCCACCACTCCAGTAAGTTCCTATCATCCCTAAATTTGCGCCTTCGTCGATTATCTCTTTAATTTTACTGAAGGATAGCTTAGGCTGTTTGCCATTTTTAGAGCGTGTAGTACTGTTAAGACAGATTGGACAATCATTATTGCAGTCAGGTGTTAGTGCTATTTTAAGTTGTGCTGTAGGTTTAAACATGGATATAAATTCACTCCAATTTTTAAAATTTTCTAGATTAAATGGCTGTAAGGCACACTTTTACAATCCAAACTTAAAACTCATTCTAACAGATGAAGTTATACTGTCAACAGTGTATAGACAAACTACAAGAAAGCAACTTTTTAACACATAAACCTTGCAAAATTAGCAAAAACTAGATACAATTCTACTTACAATAGTTTTAGTTGTTACAATTATCCAGTCTATAGAAAGGTTGGATATAAATCGTATTTGAGGAGGAAAAAATTATGTTACCAACACCACATATTGAGTCGAAAAATAAGGACGAGATTGCAAAAACAGTGCTAATGCCGGGGGATCCTTTGCGAGCAAAATTCATTGCAGATACTTTTTTAGAGGATGTAAAACAGTTTAACAAGGTTAGAAATGTTTTAGGATATACCGGTACTTACAAAGGAAGAAGAATTTCAGTTATGGCAAGTGGTATGGGAATGCCAAGCATTGGAATTTATTCCTATGAGCTTTACAAGTTTTACGGAGTGGAAAACATTATTCGTATAGGTTCTTGTGGAGCATATACTCCAGATGTAAAGCTATATGATGTGATTTTGGCAAAGGATGCCTGGAGTGAGTCTAGCTTTGCAAAAGTGCAAGGCGGTTACGAAGGTGATGTTATCGAAGGAACTCCAGAATTAAACGAAAGGCTTCAAAAATACGCCGATGAGCTTAATATCCCTATGCATAGAGAAAGAATTCATTCTTCTGATGTATTTTATAGAGAAAACTTTGATGAATATAAAGAAATTTACGACAAGCACGGCTGCGTAGCTGTAGAAATGGAAGCTTTTGCACTTTTCCATAATGCTAGGGTAACCGGCAAAAAAGCAGCATGTATTCTTACTGTTTCAGATAACTTAGCAACAAAAGAAGAGACAACTTCTGACGAGCGACAAAACGCCTTTACAAACATGATGAAAATCGCTTTGGAAATGGCAGAGTAGTATTAAAGCTAAGCTTTGATTTTAAGAAGATAATGATAAAAACGAGTAGCCTAAGCAAAGCTGAGGCTACTCGTTTGTTCTTTTTTTGCAAAGACTTCGGTGGTATAACACTTAGCTAGGGATAGCCGGCATTAATAATCTATGCATTAAATAACTATTGATATAATAGTTTTGCTGCACAATACGTCTTTTAATGAATATAAATTATGTATATTAGTTAAAGAGGTTTTGATAATAAGGAGGTGTCTGTTTGACAGGTATAAATGTTTTTGAAGAGGCTCAGAAACAGATAAGGATAGCTTGTGAAAAGCTTGAAGTTGATAGAGGGTATTATGAAATTTTAAAGCAGCCTGAAAGAGTTATGGAGGTTTCGTTTCCTGTGAGGATGGATGATGGTAGGGTTGAAGTGTTTACAGGCTATAGATCGCAGCACGACGACACCCTAGGTCCTGCTAAGGGCGGAATTAGATTTCACCCTCTCGTTACTGCAGATGAGGTTAAAGCCCTGTCGATGTGGATGACCATAAAGTGCGCCCTAGTTGGCGTTCCCTTTGGTGGAGGTAAAGGGGGAGTGAACTGTAACCCCAAAAAGCTTTCCTATGGAGAGTTAGAGCGCATTGCACGGGGGTATATAAGAAGCATAGCTCCGATAGTAGGTAGCGAAAAAGATATACCGGCACCGGATGTTTATACCAACGAAAAAGTAATGGCTTGGATGGTCGATGAGTTTAGCAAACTAAAGGGATATACAGATTACGGTGTGGTAACTGGCAAACCCCTAATTTTGGGTGGGTCAGCAGCAAGGGATGAGGCAACGGCAATGGGTTGTTTTATTACAACCAAAGAAGCGCTAAAAAAATTTAATTTGTCGGTAAACAAGGCAACAGTTTGTATCCAAGGCTTTGGAAACGCTGGATTTAACTTAGCAAAAATCCTATTTGATTCAGGAGCAAAAATTATAGGTGTTAGCGATAGCAGGGGAGGGCTTTTCAATCCCGAAGGAATAAATCCAAAAGAGTTATTAGAAGTTAAAAATAGTAAAGGCTCTGTGGTATATGGAAGTGGCAAGGTTATAACAAATGAAGAGCTTTTAGAGTTAAATTGCGATGTTTTAATACCTGCTGCCTTAGAAAATCAAATCACCGAAAAAAATGTCCATAATATCAAAGCAAAAATAGTTTCTGAAGCAGCAAATGGACCAACAACTACTGCAGCTAGTAAGATATTATATAAAAAAGGGATATTAGTTGTTCCTGATATCTTAGCAAGTGCCGGGGGCGTAACAGTGTCTTATTTTGAATGGGTCCAAAACAAAACAGGGTACTATTGGGATTATGATGAAGTTACCCAGAAATTAGAAAAAATGATGGTTAATGCCTTTAAAGATATATTTGACATGCATCAGAAAAACCAAGTTGACATAAGAGAAGCGGCGTTTCTAATTGCTATTAAGCGGATAGTGGAAGGACTTAAATATAAGCTAAGTTAGAAAAGGATAATTCAACCAAAGACACCACATGCAAAAGCAAGTGGTATCTTTGGTTATTAATTTAACGCAAATTTTTAGGACAATTTTTAATGCTATGGTTGGATTTACAAAGAAAATGAGTTATAATATAACATAGTATGTGAAAAAAATAACAAAAAGAGGTGAGGGGATGAATTTTATCAGCTTTTCTGAAGAAAAGTGCGTAAATTGCTATAAATGTATTAGAGCATGTCATACAAAGGCAATTTCTGTATTTGGGGATCGTCAGGAAAATGATGAAGAGCGTTGTATATCCTGTGGCGAGTGCTATGTATCTTGTGAGCACGACGGCTTTTTTATAAAAGATAAGGTTCAGGAAGTAAAGGATGCCTTGTCATCTAATAAAAAGGTTATAGCAAGCTTAGCTCCTTCTTTTCCAGGCGCTTTTTCGTTAAAAGAAGGGGAGCAAATTGTTTCTGCGTTAAAAAAGCTAGGGTTTTATGCAGTGGAGGAAACAGCGGTTGGAGCTGATGTGATACTAGATAGTTATGAGGATTATACAGAAAACTCAACCCTAGATAATTTAATATCTACAAGCTGTCCTTCCGCTAACTATCTAGTTGAGAAATATTATCCCGAGCTTAAGAAATATATGATGCCGGTTGTATCACCGATGGTGGCCCATGGCAAATCCATACGCCAGTTTTACGGTGAGGATGTATATGTAGTTTTCATTGGTCCTTGTATAGCAAAAAAAGTAGAAGCTAAAGAACCACAATATGAAGGGATAATTAATTCTGTACTCACCTTTGTTGAACTACAAAAATGGTTTGAGGAAGAGAGCTTGGATTTGCAAAAATTTGATCCTCAACCTTTTGATAGAAAGGGAACCAACAAGGGGAAGTTAATTCCATGTAAAATAAAATTAGCGGAAGAGAAAAATAAAAGGTTCGAAAAACTGGTTGTGACGGGGGTAGAGCAGTGTAAAGAGTTACTAGAAAGCATTAAAAAAGGAGAGCTGAGCGGACTTTTTCTGGAAATGCTGTCCTGCGCTGGAGGCTGTATTGACGGCACCGGTATACCTAAAGATGCAGTCAGCTATCATGTTAGAAAAAAACGGGTAAGAGATTATATTAAAAAAAGTGATAATGAGGAAGGTTCTAACATTTGCAAAGAACCTATTGATATTAGTAGAAAGGTTTCAGCTAAAGAGGTTAAAGAGCACCAGTACACTAACGCACAGATCCTAGGTGTGCTAAACAGCATGGGAAAAAACAAAAAAGAAGATGAACTTAACTGTAACGCCTGCGGATATGGTACGTGTAGGGAGTTGGCAGAATCCATTTTAAGAGGAAGTTCCCATGTTAATATGTGCCTTCCTTATATGCGTTCCAAAGCAGAAAGTTTAAAGAATGTAATTTTTGACCACAGTCCTAATGCAATTTTTATGGTCGGCTTTGACTTAACTGTCAAAGAGTTTAACCCTGCATCTGAAAAGTTATTTAACAAAAATGTAGAAAAAATCAAAGGTAAAAGAATAGGCGAGGTAATATCCGAAGAAATTTTTGAGAAGGTGCTGGAGACAAAATCCAACATGATAGGCAAAAAAATAGAATACTCTCAACATGGAGTTATCCTAATTGCCAACATTATATATTTAAAGGAACAAAGCGTATTAATGACAATAATGACTGACGTAACTTCTGAAGAAAAGAATAAAGAAGAGTTAGTTAGGGTTAAGAAAAACACCCTAGATGTGGCCCAAAGCGTTATAGATAAACAAATGAGAGTAGCACAAGAGGTGGCTGGACTTTTAGGCGAAACTACAGCAGAAACAAAAGTTGCCTTGACAAAACTTAAAGATATAGTGATTGAGGAGCGGGGGAATGAGTGATGGACTTCTTTTTAGACTATGCTTATGACAATATAAATAAACACAATGAAGAGTTATGTGGGGACAACATTGAAGTTATCGAAACAGATGAAAATATTATAATAATATTAGCTGACGGCTTAGGAAGTGGCGTCAAAGCAAACATTTTAGCTACCATGACCACAAAGATTGCTGGAACGATGCTTAAAGGAGGGGCAACCATCTACGAGACTGTGGAAACCATAGCGAGCACCCTGCCTGTCTGCAACGTCCGCAAACTTGCTTATTCTACCTTTGCGATTTTAAAAATATCAAAAAATGGTAAAGCTCATATCATTGAGTATGATAATCCACCAGTCTTCTTTATAAGAAACAGCAGGTTGGTTGAACTAGAAAAAAAAGAGAGAGTCATGCACGGCAAAAAAATTCTTGAAAGTGAAACCCAGTTAAAAAAAGAGGATATGCTGATATTAGTAAGTGATGGCGCTATTCATGCAGGGGTTGGTGGCGTGCTTAACTTAGGGTGGAAATGGGAAAATGTAGCGGAATACCTAATCAAGCAATCAAAGATTGAAAAGTGTGCCAAGGTAATATCTAAAAGATTGATAGATACTTCAAACTTTTTATATAATGAAAAACCAGGCGATGATACATCAGCTTTTGTTGTAAAAATGCGTCAACCTGAAATCTTGCAAATCTTCTCCGGTCCACCTAAAGATAAAAATGACGACCATCTGCTAGTAGATAAGTTCTTAAACTCTAGAGGGAAAAAGGTGGTTTGTGGCGGAACTGCGGCAAATATAATAAGTAGAGAAACAAAAAAGGAGATAAAAGTTGATGTAAAATCTGGAACTTCTGAAGTTCCTCCTATTGCCAAAATTGAAGGTATAGATCTGGTGACAGAAGGGGTAATTACGCTTACAAAGGTGCTAGAAAACATCGAAGAGTATTTGGTTGACACTCATTTAAAAGAATCTACTTGGGATTTAAAAGCTAAAGATGGAGCTTCTCTTTTAACTAAAATGTTTATAGAGGATTGTACTCATATTAAATTTTATGTAGGGCAGGCAATAAATCCAGCCCACCAAAACCCTGACTTGCCTAACTTAGGAATTAAAATCCAGGTTATCCAGGGAATAGCAGAGCAGTTAGAAGGCATGGGCAAAAAAGTGTCTATAGATTTTTATTAAAACTAAAGGGGGATTTATAATGAAGACGATAAATGTATGTATCGGCAGTGCATGTCATTTAAAAGGGGCATATGATGTAATTAATAAGTTTGAAAAAATACTAGAGGAAAGAAAGTTAGAAGATAAAGTAGAACTTAAGGCAGCATTTTGTTTGGGTGAATGCACTAAAGCAGTGTCAGTAAAAATAGATGATGGCCCTATCCATTCTCTAACAGCTGACAAAGTGGAAGAATTTTTAGAAAAAGAGGTACTTTAAGGGGATTAATACTTAACTTGGAGAGGAAGGGAAAAATGAGAAAATTTGACAATAAAGTACAAGAAATGAAGTATGAGGTCCTTAAAGAGATATCCAAAGCAGCATTTGCTGGAAATCTAGAAAAGGAAATTGCCAATATTCCAAAGATAATTGATCCAGGTCCAGAACCTAGGATAAGATGCTGTATCCATAAAGATAGGGTTGTTACCTTAGAGCGGATAAAAGTAGCTTTAGGTGGCAATGAAAATAATAGTAATAATATTGAGGTAATCGATGAGGCATGTGATGAGTGCTTTGCAACTAGATATGTAGTTACAGAAGCATGTAGGGGCTGCTTAGCTCACCGCTGTATTTCTGCCTGTCCTGTTGGCGCCATTGATTTTGTACATCATAGGGCGAAAATAGATGGACAAAAGTGTATTGAATGCGGTAAATGTAGAGATGTATGTCCATATAACGCCATAATAGATGTGATGCGACCTTGTAAAAAGGCATGTAAAGTGGATGCCATAAGTATTAACGAAGATAAAAAAGCGGTTATAGATGATGAAAAGTGTATCCAGTGCGGGGCGTGTGTATATCAATGTCCTTTTGGTGCGATAATGGATAAATCATATATAACCGATGTTATAGATTTGCTAAAAAATGCAGATGAGAACAATAAAATTTATGCAATCATAGCTCCAGCTATATCAAGCCAATTTACTTACGCTAGTATAGGCCAAGTAATAAATGGCATTAAAAAACTAGGGTTTCATGATGTGGTGGAAGTTGCGCTAGGTGCAGACATGGTTGCAGTTAAAGAAACCGAAGAGTACGCAGAAAATATAGAAAGCAAAAAAACAATTACCAGTTCATGTTGTCCTTCCTTTGTTCAATATATTTTAAAAGAATATCCGCAGCTTAAAGGACATATTTCAACCATGGTTTCTCCTATGATAGCGGTATCTAGGCTTATAAAAAACCTAGACCCAAAAGGAAAAGTAGTGTTTATAGGGCCGTGCACTGCTAAAAAAATGGAGATAGAACAAGAGGATCTTAAAGGAGCAACAGATTTCGTTTTAACATTTGAAGAGCTTGCAGCTATGATAGATTCTAAAGAAATAGAGTTACAAAACTTAGAAGAGGGATTGCTAGATAACGCATCTTTCTACGGAAGAATTTTTGCCCGCTCTGGTGGCCTTACAGAGGCCGTGAGAAATGTTATAAAACAAGAGAAGTTAGATGTGCCATATAATCCTGTAAGCTGTGATGGGATCGATGAATGTGATAAGGTGCTGAAAAAACTTAAGTTTAATCGCTGCGACAATACCTTCGTTGAAGGTATGGCCTGTAAAGGTGGTTGTATCGGTGGAGCGGCTTCTTTAAGTCATGGGCCTAAAGACAAAAGCCAAGTTGACAAATATGGTAAGCTGGCTTTAGAACCGGACACAAAGTCCTCGCTGAGAGTTTTTGATATTGAGGCAATTGATTTTCATAGAAAGTTTTAAGGAATGAAGGATTAAAAAAACAAAGGGGCCGCCTTCTTTAGGAAAAATCCTGTTTTGAGGCAGCCCCTTTGAATTGATTTAATTGTTTTTTAGCACAGTGATACTTTTAATTACTACATCATTTTGGTCCGCTTTTGTGCCGGCAATATTGTCTAGAGTTTCTTCGCCTTCTATTAATTTTCCAAAGGCTGCATAACCCCCATCAAGATGGGGCACCTCATCGCCATGAACGATAAAGAATTGACTGCTAGCTGAGTTAGGGTCATGGCTTCGGGCCATGGAGATAACGCCTTTTGTGTGGTTTAGGGTGTTTTGAGTAAACCCATTATCTGCAAATTCACCGGTTATGGTTCTTTGAGCTCCGCCGGTGCCATCTCCGTTGGGGTCTCCACCTTGAATCATAAACCCTTCTATTATTCTATGAAATGTTAAGCCGTCATAAAAGCCAGATAAGGCTAGTTCAAGGAAGTTTTCCACCGTCTTAGGCGCATGTGCAGGATAGAGCTCCAGCACCATTTTTCCACCATCTTCCATTTCTATTTGAACCTTGGGGTTATCTCCTTCTAAAATTTCTTGGGCAGTATCTTCAGGATCATTACTGCTACACCCTACTATCATCAACACTGCAAATAAAGCAATTATTAATGTGTATTTTTTCATTCTTTACCCTCCTTTAGTGACTGCTACATCGGTCTAATTTTTGATTTATTGCTTTATTAATTCTATCATATAACTTAGATATTCTCTATGTATTTTTATTATAGTTTACTAAGTTTAGAAAAAATGATAATATATTAAACAAAATAAACTCACTAAATAAAGGAGTGTTTTTTTTGGGCATAAAAGTTGTAGTTGATAGCACATCCTATATACCAGAAGATATAGTTAAATCTTATGATATATCTGTTGTGCCTTTAAGTGTTGTTTTTGAGAGTGGAGAAGTGTATAAAGAGAGCTCTATAACCAACAAAGAGTTTTATGAAAAGCTTGAAGCTGCTGATGAGATTCCTAAGTCTTCACAGCCTTCTGTAGAGGAATTATACGAGACCTTTGAGAAAATAATTAAAAGTGGAGAGGAAATTATAGGGGTTTTTATTTCGTCTGAAATGAGTGGTACATATAGCACAGCTAACATGGTAAAGGATATGATTTTAAAGGATTATCCTGAAGCTAGTATTAAACTTATAGATTCTAGATCTAACTGTATGCAACTAGGCTTTGCTGCCATAACTGCTGCAAAAGCTGCAAAAGAAGGTAAAAAAATAGATGAAGTTGTTAGTTTAGTAGAAAAAAATATAGTTAAAAGCAGGTTTATCTTTACTCCAGATACGCTGGATTACCTGAAAAAAGGTGGTAGAATCGGTGCGGCATCAGCGCTTTTGGGTTCTTTTTTAAATATTAAACCCATACTTACTGTCACTGACGGTAAAACTGATGTTATAACTAAAATTAGAGGTAAGAAAAAGACTGTAAATAAAATAGTAGATATCTTTGTCCAAGACGTTAAAGAATATGGGTTTGGAGATGCCATAATACATCACATAAATTGCGAGCAGGAAGCTAAGGAACTAGCAGACAAAATAAAGAAAATCATAGGTGAGACACTACCTATATGCTCCATAGGTCCTGTGATTGGGGCCCATGTGGGGCCAGGATCATTAGGAGTTGCCTATTTTACTAAAAAGAATTGGGACTAGGATTATCCTCGTCCCTTTTTCACGTATAAACCGAGAGTTTTCTCTTTATTTAATTTGTACTTTGATTAAAGGGAAATGCGGATCATATATAGAATCTAATTAAAGGCTTGAAGTTTCACTTTATCAAGTTACTTTATAGGGAGGCTTCCATGAAAAAGTTAAGGGTAAATAATGTTTTTGTCTTTATACTAGGTCTGCTATGTTTGAGCCTTGGAGTTGTGCTAGTGATTAAGTCTGATTTAGGTGTATCGGTAGCTACATCTTTACCTTATGTAGTTAGTTTGCAATTTACTGCGATTAGCTTTGGAATGTGGAACTATATAATACATGGGCTAGTCCTTTTGCTACTAGCTGTAATTGTAAAAAGATTGACGGTAAAGTATTTAATGTCTTTTCTAGTGGCATTTTTATTTGGAACAGCTATAGACTTGTTTTACATGATGTTAGAACCAGTTTCTGCAGATGCCTTTATTGAAAAAGTAGGGTTATTTATACTTGGGTCTATAGTTATATCTATCGGGGTGGCTTCTTTTATAAAGAGTAATTATCCAATTTTGCCATTTGATACATTTGTAAAAGAAATTTGCTTAGTAAAGAATATAAGGATATCAAAGTTTAAAACTGGATTTGATTTGGTGATATTTTCGCTATCTATAAGCTTTAGCTTAATTTTCTTTAGGGCTATCGAGGGTTTGCATATAGGAACACTTGTATCTGCAGCTATTTTAGGTAGTATGATAGGTCTTTGTTTAAAGCTGTTGAATAACTATGTAGAGGGTACAACGTTTTTCCCCGAAGAGAAAACAAAGATTTTGTTAGATTTAAACCTTCTAAACATAAGGCCTAAAAGCGGGCAACAAGGAGAAAATCTTAAGAAATAAGTAAAAAAATTGATATATAAAATAACTTAGGAGGTATATTTGTGAAACTTATAGTTGCGGTCTTAGAAAGCAGGGACTTCGCAAATCTTCGTCATGATTTGCTGGAGAATGGACATCCAGTAACTTTACTATCTAGCAGCGGGGGTTTTTTAAAAGAAGGCAACTCCACAGTTCTGATAGGAGTGGAAGAGAACAAAGTTTCCGCAGTTTTGGATATTATCGAAGCTAATTGCCGGGATAATAAGAGAGTAAACACTCCGCCTATTTTTGGGAAAAAGGCGGAAGGTGGAAATCTTCCCATAGAGCTTACCATTGGAGGAGCAACTGTATTTGTTTTAGATGTAGAGCAGTTTATAAAAGTTTAGCAACTAAATATACAATAAAAAAAGTGTGGGAACTTTTATCCCGCACTTTTTTATTTAGTGAAATACTTAGGGTTTTCGTTCGTTTCTTAATTAAACTTTATTGAATAACGATAAAAATATATTGCAATTCAGAATATTATACCGTATAATAGACATAAGAATATTAAAAGGGGTGGTATAATGAATAAGTTTTTGTTGGGGGCTTTAAATGGGTTGCTAGTGTTAACTAGTATGATTGTGCTTGCATTATGTATATTTGTTTTGCCGAATATGGCAGACGTTACAGTGGAGCTTTTTCCAGAAGCTGACTACTTGAAGTATCCGATTTTGGTTGGGATTTATTTAACCTGTATACCTTTTTATGCAGGGATATTCCAAACATTTAAGTTGTTAAATTTAATTCAAAAAGAAAGTGCATTCACCGAGAAGGCGGCAAAGTCGCTGGGCATAATTAGCTACTGTGCTGGTGCTGTTATCGCAGCTTACATTGCTGGAACATTATATCTTGGCTTACAAAATGCCTTGCCGCCAGGTGTAATAATGCTAGGGTTTACAATTATTTTTACTTCCTTTGTTATAGCGCTATTTGCATTAGTGCTAAAATTGTTATTAATTAAGGTGATAGCAATTAAAAAAGAAAATGACCTTGTGATATAGTAAAGAATTTAGCTTATGCAAAGGATTTCCTCCCGGACTAAGGGAGGTTTTTTTACTAAAAATATAAAGGAGATAGATTGCAATTATCGAACAAGTATATAGCTGATGGTTATAAGACTATTATAGAATGGGGATGGTATAGTGGATAAGATTAGAAAAGGTTTGTTACGTTATGCTACAGGGATAGAGGTTGTTTTGGCAGTGCTAATTTTACTGGGGGTGACAATTGCCTTAAGCTCTGTGTTGCGCTACCTTGCAATAATTCCGCAAACTGATATATATGACATTTATGAGGTTTTACAAAAGTTTTTGAGTATAGCTTTACTTTTGATTATCGGAATTGAGCTTGTGCTAATGTTACTAACCCACTCTGCAACTAGCGTGCTAGAACTTGTTCTTTTTGCAATTGCTCGTAAGATGCTTGTTTATAGCGAAACCATGCTAGAACTGTTAATAGCTGCTGCAGCGATTGCTATTGTCTTTGCGGTAAAGAAATATTTGCTTGATTCTAAGCATTTGTTGAGGGAAAAACAAGATTTGTTGAGCTATAAAAATGTCAATAGTGAAAAAAAAGAAAAATAAAACGTCGCAAAAAAAGGAAGTACTAAAAGATCTAATCAATTGTCTGCCAGAGGATGAACAAGAAATAAGAGAAGGAAAAGAGTTCAAGTTGGGAGATCTAAGGTTAAGGATAGTTTCTATAGTAGATGGAGTTATCAAGGATATTCATGTTGAAAAACAAAGGTCTGCAGATGGGAGCGACAATACTTAACTTTAAAGATTTTAAGTTTTCTTTAAGAAGCGTGAAAAACATGTCTAGTTATAGTAAAATACTATTAAGTGCTATGGCTACATATAAATATCTAAATCAAATAAGGGAGGAATTTAAGTGTCAAAAAACATCGAGAGATATGCAGATTTGCTGGTACGAATCGGAATAAATATCCAAGAAAACCAGGTATTGGTGATAAACTCTCCAATTGACTGCGCAGAATTTGCCAGAATCGTCTCTATTAAAGCCTATGAGGCTGGAGCTAGAGAAGTTGTTATGAGATGGAATGATGAAAAATCGACAAAAATTCGTTATGAAATGGCTAACGATGAAGTATTTGACGAGTTTCCAAATTGGGCAAAGCAGCAAATGAATGAGCTTGCGGAAAAGGATGCAGCCTTTTTGAGCATTGCTGCCTCAGACCCTGAACTTATGAAGGATGTGGACCCTAAAAAAATAAGCCGACAAAACAAAGCGGGAAGTATAGCTTTGGAAGCCTATAGAACAAGGCTTATGAGTAATAAAAATGTATGGTGTGTTGCATCTATACCTACCGAAGCATGGGCTAAAAAAGTATTTCCTAATGACAGCACCGAAAACGCTATGGAAAAGCTATGGGAGGCAATTTTTAAAGCTGTACGAGCAGATAAAGATGATCCGGTTAAAGCTTGGGTTCAGCATCAAAATGATTTAGATTCAAGACTTAAATTTTTAAATGAAAATAAATTTAAGTCGCTAAGGTTTAAAAATAGCTTAGGAACAGACATCACAACCGAACTACCTAAAGACCATGTATGGGTAGGCGGTGGAAGTGAGGCTCCAAAAGGATACACCTTTGTGGCTAATATGCCTACTGAAGAGGTATTTACCATGCCAAAGCTCGATGGAGTAAATGGCAAAGTAGTAAGCTCCATACCACTAAATTACAATGGTAATCTTATAGATGACTTCACCTTAACCTTCAAAGATGGCTTAGTAGTGGATTATACAGCAAAAAAAGGTGAAAACTCTCTAAAAGAGCTGCTAAACACCGACGATGGGGCAAAAAGATTAGGTGAAGTGGCCTTAGTTCCTTACGATTCACCGATATCAAACCAAAACATATTATTTTACAACACTTTATTCGATGAAAATGCATCGTGCCACTTTGCCTTAGGAAAAGCTTATTCAAGCTGCGTAAAAGGCGGAGATGACATGAGCAAAGAAGAGCTAAAAGAAGTGGGCGCAAATGACTCCCTAACCCATGTTGATTTTATGATTGGAACAGAAGACCTTGAGATAATGGGAATTAAAGAAGACGGCACCGAGACCTTGGTGTTTGATAAAGGAAACTTTGTCCAGTTTAGCTAACTTAGCTTTATTGCAAAAAGTCACCTTCTCTACGTAATTTTTTTGCGTTTGGAGTTGGTGACTTTTCTTAAGTTATAAAGGGGAATAGCAGCCACTATTCTAATCTTTATTTAGGGTCAAAAATAAAAAAACTAAAATTCCCCATTGACTATATCTTAAATTTGTTATATACTAAATTTTGTTGTCGGGGCGTAGCGCAGTTTGGTAGCGCATCTGGTTTGGGACCAGAGGGTCGGGGGTTCAAATCCCTCCGCCCCGACCATTAGGAGCTGTGGTGTAGTGGTTAACATGCCTGCCTGTCACGCAGGAGATCGCGGGTTCGACTCCCGTCAGCTCCGCCATTTAAACTTAATATGCCGACGTAGCTCAATTGGCAGAGCAGCTCACTTGTAATGAGCAGGTTGCGGGTTCGAGTCCCATCGTCGGCTCCATTTGAGCCATTAGCTCAGTCGGTAGAGCACCTGACTTTTAATCAGGGTGTCCCGTGTTCGAATCGCGGATGGCTCACCAAGTGCGAGAGTGGTGGAACTGGCAGACACGCTAGACTTAGGATCTAGTGCCGCAAGGTGTGGGGGTTCGACTCCCCCCTCTCGCACCACAATTTATTAAGCTAACATCACTTTTAAAGTGATGTTTTTTTATATAAAGGCTTGGAGTTACTCAGCATGCATACAAAACAGGCTGTCTCTTAAGGAAAAAATATTCCTACTTGAGACAGCCTGTTTATTTTATATCCTGCTTTTTCTTCTTATCTTTCTAGCTTTTTTAGTGCTATGTTTATTATACCCATTTAGCATATTAGGGTTATGAGCTTTTTTAGATTTAGCACTATCCACTGAAGGTATATTAAGTAGTTGTTGATTTGCTTCAGAACTAATTTTAATTTCTGAGACGTCTGCACTTGGAGTTAAACCACCGGCTTTCTTTATTAATTCGCTTAAGGGCGTATCGTCCTTGATTGTATATTCGCCTGGCTTGTAAACTTCCCCTTCGATATATATGGTTAGGTCGCTGGATTTACTTTTGTTTTTTAAGGTAAATCTTTTTTCTTTGGGATCCCAGTTTATTAAGTTAAAAGGCCACCAATTGTATTCACCTAAAAACATAGCTACAGCCGGTATGAAAATAGGCAGTAGTATTAAGATATAAAACATCAATCCTATGATAATCCATGCTCCTATTTGCAATAGAGATAGCACTCCAGAAAGCATCATCGCTGCAAAGCTAGAAGCAAGGATTACTGCAGCGGAAAAAACTGCTGAACCCACTTTTTTCATAGCAGTAACCATGGCTGTTTTGATATTTTCTCTACTACGGACTTTATAATTCTGTATTTCCTCATTAAAACGTGCCATTAAAAATATAGAGTAATCTACACCCATAGACATTAGCATAACAAAAGTAAAAAATGGAACGGACCACATAACTCCAGGATATCCAAGTCCATCGATAAAAATAAATTCCACTAAAGCATGGGAGGCGATGTAAGCTACGCCTAAAGACGCCATGGCGTAGATAGGCATCATAAAGGATTTGAATAGAACTGAAAGTACGATAAAAATACCGATAAGCATATATATTGATGTTCTGAAAAAATCTTCGCTAGAAAGCACTTTTAAGTCTCTGTTGTTGCTGGGAAGGCCATCGACTGCATACCGTGCTTCTTCATACGGCGTACCTTTTAATGTGAAATCTGTTATTTCTTCTATTTCCCCCACAATCTCCATTGCTCGCATGCCATAGGGATTAGTATCACTTACAACTTGCAGCAGTACAACTTCGTTGTTGGGGGTTGCGTAGTTATCCCAAGCTTTTTGTAACTGATCTGTGTAGATAGACTTTGGAATAAAGAATCCATCTAAAATATTTTCCGATTGGTCTTCTAGCTCAAAAAGGAAATCTTGCATTTCTTCCATACCAGTAAATAACTCTTCTAGTCCTTCATCTAACTGATCTAAGCCCTGCAAAAACTCCTCTAAACCTTTAAGTAGCTCGTCATATTGCTCTAAAAGTAGTTTTTGTCCTTGATGGACTTCAGAAAGTCCATCACTTAGCTCTTTAGAGCCAGAAGAGAGGTCGTCTAAGCCCTGAGACACCTCACTGAGACTATAAGTAAGCACTGCCATTTCATGAACTACTTCTTCAAAAAGCTCTAATATAGGGGTGAAAATCGAGCTGGATTGACCTGTTAGCTCTAAAAATTGATCGTGAATGCTGTCAGCTAAACTATAATAGCCTTCTGCGTCCTGGTAAGCTGATGCTACCTGCCAGGATATTTGCTCTACCCCTTGGTTTGTTTCTTTAATTCCTTGATGAAGGTCCTGTGCACCTTGCTTTGATTCATTAGTGCCGTCAATAAGCCTGAGTAAATCATCTTCGCCGGCCCTTAACTCATCTTTAGCATACCTAAGCTCAGAAGACATTTCAGACACTCCGCTTTTCATATCTCTGATGCCATCTAATACTTCATCAAGCTCACCTGCTGCTTCTCCTGCTTGATAGGAAATCCTAAGTTCGTCGATTTTAAGGCCTTCCGGCCTTGTAATCGAGCGAACTTCTGTTACATCATCAATTTTTAAGAGGTTATCCGATAAGAGCTCTACATATGATACTCTTTGGGAATCATCCCAAGTAGGATCGTTAGCTTCTATTGTCAATATGTGATAAAAGAAGTCTCCTTCTCCAAACTTATCTTCTATAATCCTAAAGGCTTTTACAGACCCGTAATCATCATCAATCTCATCTAAGGAGTGAAAGGAACGCAGGTTGTCAAAACTGAGAAAAAGAGGTAGTACTATCACTAATAAGATTAGTAAACCTAAAGCTGGTTTGTTGGTGGCAAACTGACCGAGTTTTCCCCACAATTTGTGCTCGTTTTGTTGTTTGTTCAATTTAGCAGGCCAGAAAACCTTAGACCCGAACAAATTCAGTATAATAGGAACCCATACCCAAATAGCTAGGATAAGGGTAACTACCGCAACTGCTACGCCAACCCCTGATTGATAGAGATTAAAATTTGCAAGTCCGATAGCTAAAAAACCTACAAACCCTGTAAAAGCGCTAGATAAAACAGCTCCTTGTGTTAATTTAAAGGTTCTTTTTACGGTGCTATAGTCATCGCTCCCATTAGCTAACTCTTCTCGATATCTGGTCATCAGCAGTATTACATAATCTGTACCTATAGCAAAGGTTACGGTTAGCACGAAAACCTGAGAAAAGTTAGAAACGGGAAAGTTAAGGTTGTCAATTAACAAGGAAACGATTGATATACTCAAATAGTAGGACGAACCCAAAGTAATTAACGGCACCAAAGGCGCTATAGGTGAGCGAAATACTGCTAGCAGCACTATGTACACTAAAGCAACTGTCAGATACTCGATAGCTCCTAGGCGTTCCTCTGTTGTGCTTAAAACATCATCTTCGATAATAGCAGCACCAGTGATATAACTGGTTAATCCTTTGATGCTAGTTTTGTCCTGCAGCTCATCGCGAATAAAGGAGATTTCTGCAGTAGTCATGTCCAACTCAACTACCGCTAGTAAAATGTTCTCTGACTCATCAACTAAAAGGTTTCTTTGCTGCTCTCCGTCAAAGGGGGTGATGATATCGTGGACTTTAATATCACCAGGGTCTTCTTTGAACTTATCTAATGTTTTTTCTATTTGGTCTTCATGCTGCGCTATGCCATTTTCGGTATCCTTATATAATAATAAGATTTCTTCCCCTGTAAAACCATCATCTTCCTCTAATAGTTCTTTAGCAAACTGGGTGGGGAATCCATCGGGCACTTCTAGCTGTCCATGCTTTCTAACTAACATGTCAATATCGGGGGCTAGGTATCCTAAAAGCACAGATACCGCTATCCATATAGTTAAAAGTCCGTATAATCGTATGTTGTCTTTTTTCATATCTTCCCCCCTATCCTAATATTAAATAAAGCTAAAAAAATAATTGCGTAATTGAACTTATTCGATAAAAAAACCTAATATTCCTGTTTAAGTGAGAGGATAAATGAGGAGACAGTTAATCAGTTGGTCATTTGGTCAGGAGGTCAAGGGCTATACCATAAACCACCTCTGCACCCTGCTTTCATCATTGCAAGATTCTTCACTGCGCTTCGCATGACAAATTAGTAAAATTTAACCCACTTCTCACTTCTCACTTCCCAAAGACCGACCCCTGCATTTGGACCATCGGGGTCTGGATTTGAAACCAATTTGGGACCTCAGTAGCTGTCCGCTTTAGACCGCGTGTTTTTGGCAATAGGAAAATACAAAAAATGGCCAAGAAAAATGCAAGTACAATCCGGTTGTTAATTTTAACCTTGCTTCATTAACGCATGCTTCTTTCTGTGGCTTTCTCTATCGAAAAATAATAAGTGTGAATGATGAACTAATCGGTCAATTATTGCTACTGTTAACTTCTCGTCAAACAAGAAATTTTTCCAGTGGTTAAACTCCATATTAGTAGTAATTATGATGCTTTTTCGTTCATAGCAAAGACTGATAACTTCAAATAAAAGCCTAGCTCCCTCTTGATGTAGAGGCAAATAGCCCCATTCGTCTAATATTAATAAGTCAGCTTTTTCTATCTTCTTCATTAACTTTTCATGAGAATGTTCTTCTTTAGCCTTCACTAATTCATTAATCAGGGAGTGTACTGTGTAAAAGAGAACAGACTTCTGATTATTGATTGCCATGGTTCCAAGAGCAATACCTAAATGCGTTTTACCAGCGCCAGGTCCACCATAAAAGATTAGATTCTCCTTGTTTTCAATAAAGTTAAGTCCTTTTAACTGTTCTATTGTTAGCTTTTCAGGGAAAATAATATCTGTAAAGTCATAGCCATTTAAGGTTTTTACTACTGGAAATTTAGCAGCTTTCAATTTCCTTTCTCGGCTTCTTTCTAATCTTTCTTTATACAGCTCTTCAAGTAAATCCATTAAAAATTGTTCTTTAGATCTAAACTCAAGTCCGTCACATATATCCATTAGCGAATTGGATATGCTCAGTTTTTTTTGGTAAAATTTAATTTTATCTATCATCTCTCATTCCTCCCATAAGTGAGTTGTAGGATTCTGCACTGATGTCATAGTCTGGGAGGCGAGGTAAAGCAGGGGGTGATTGAATTTGGTGGTAAACGGAGACATCCTCTGTAAGACGGTAGTAAGTTGTCCATAAAGCAGCAGTTTCTTTAACAGATTTCCTTATGTTTTCAGCTAAAACCTTCTCCGCAAATGCCATACCTTTTTCAAGTAAGCACATTTTTAAAAACTTTAGACTTTGTTTTAAATCCTCATTATCCATTTCATTTGTATACGACTTCCAATTATCCGGAAGTAAAGAGTAAAACCCTGAATATTTTAATGCTCTTGGTCTTGCTGCGATAACGTCGATAAAGTCCATCCAATGTGTAGATTTTCTGCCCTTTTCAAAAAGCCTGTTATGCCTTGTTATCTCACGATAGTCTTTATCATAAATCACCAACTCGTTAGCAAGAATTTTTACCCATACATAACTGCCTACATACTTAGGCGAAACAGAGTATGAGCAATGATCATTAATTATATACCCTAGTTTATTGACCCTTCTCTTTTCAAATTTTCCATAGTCAAAGTCTATCTTAGTTGTGGTCTTCATAAGCTCAGTCTCTTTTATAAATATCTCATTTATTGTCCCTGGTTCTTTGTAATGACTTCTCTGATTATCCTCGGAACATCGATTAAGCAGGTCAAAATTGTACTTTTCTAAGTCACTGATTTCTGGTTCTGGCACAAAAAGGTTTTTTCGAAAGTAACCTACTTTTTTTTCAACATTACCTTTTTCGTTGCCACTATCAGGGTTGCAAAACACTGGCTCAAAGCCATAATGGAGGGCTAATCGTGCAAATCTCTCTGTCATAACTGGCTGCCCTTTAGAATCTTTTTTTCTAATACAAGCAGCTGCCATTTGGTCAAACCATATTTTGTTTGGGGTAAAGCTAATATATTTAAATATGTTAATCAAAGCTTCACATAAAGCCTCCATGGTCTCACTACGAGTAACTTGGCAAAACCCAGCATTGCTTTTAGGGAAGGAAAGCACAAGCTCATGGGCTTTTTTCTTAGTGCCATTTTCGACAATATATATTTCTCCAAAATCAACTTGAGCTTCTCCACCAGGGTGATCTAGACCAAGATGACAATCGTCAGTGTTGTAGACCTTTTGCTTTTCTTCTTTTACTAAAGTTCGCATTGTCCGCTCAGAAATCAGATATTTATCAGGACGTTCTACCTTTAATCTCTCATGTATTTTCTTGGCAGTATGTCGATATTTCTTCTTTTTATCCTTATCTTCTTCTAGTATTTCTCTGACATAGGGTCTGATCAAGTCCGATTTTGTTGGACCGGATTTTTTCTTAGGCTTTACATTAAAATCTTCTTTTTCTAAGTACTTTTTAATTGTGCGATAATTATGACCAGTGCGTCGTTCTATTTCAGAATAACTTAGGCCTTTCTCAAAATACATTTTTCGTATATAATTTAATTGAGTAATTGTCAGCACATCCTTTCCCCCTTTTAAGTTGTGGTCACTTAAAAGGATATATTGATTGGATTGTACTGGCAATTACTTTTTGTATTTTTGACGGCCATTTATTGTATTTTTACTTTACCATAAACAGACCGCGGACGTTAAGGTGCGGGAGCAGAAACTGCTCCCCTACAGTCAATCCTGAACTGACCTATTTAAACCTGCCATATTCGCTGACCATCTCAGGGTAAATACAGCAGGTATAAACCCCTGTGGTTTTATTCAGCAAAAAACGGTTCCAATCATCAAAAGTCGATGATAAGAACCGTTTCCTAATTTGTCTTGGCTATATATGTCCCAGCCTCAATTAAAAATACTGTTCTGTACGGTCAAAAATACATAGCTTCCTTCAGCTGACTAACTAATTCTTTCTCTTAATCCCATTTCTACTTACTATCTCTTCTTAAAAACGAAAAATCATTGCCTTTCTCTTTCTCCTTTTTAAGATAGTTAGGAATATGAACTATCGAATAGGCAATGGTAAACTTAATTAAGTCTAAAAAAAAGGCTGGTAAGCTGAAGCCATCATGAAGATGTCGATGATTAAACTTCTCTATACCCAAACTTACCCCTATCTCTTGAACAAATGTCGCCACCATAAGAAAAATAATAAATCTAATTACCTCTTTAAAAACCCCAGATTTTTTCATTAAATCCCCCTATAATCAAGTTTTACCGCAGGTTAACTGGCTGTAAGCCCCCACTGATTGAAGTTTGACTTTACTAATTAAATTAGACACTATCATAATTATTTTGAAATTTCAACCTCTTTTTAAAAAAACAACAGTTATAAAAACGCCTATTAAAAAATATTAAGCCCCAAACTGGGTCAGGGCGCGAAGAAGGCTCCAGATTCCCAGCACAAAAAAACACAGCGCCGGAGCGTATAACTAACACGAGGCAAACTGTAGGTTTTGAATTAACCAAGCAGTTTGGGTTTTATTATTAAAAAGAAGTAGGTTTTATCTTTACCAAAGAATTTATTTTTATTAAGGATATTAAGCCCCAAATGGGTCAGGGCGCGAAGAAGGCTCCAGATTCCCAGCACAAAAAACACAGCGCTGGAGCGTATAACTAACACGTGGCAAACTGTAGGTTTTGAATTAACCAAGCAGTTTGGGTTTTATTATTAAAAAGAAGTAGGTTTTATCTTTACCAAAGAATTTATTTTTATTAAGGGTATTAAGCCCCAAACTGGGTCAGGTCGCTAAGGAGGTTTTAGATTCTCGGCACATAAAAACCACAGCCCCGGAGCGTATAACTAACACGTGGCAAACTGTAGGTTTTGAACTAACCAAGGAGTTTGGGTTTTATTATTAAAAGAAATATGTTTTATCTCTAACCCAAAGCAATTATTTTTAGGTTTCAAGACCCAAACTGGGTCAGGGCGCTAAGAAGGTCCCAGATTCGCGGCGCAAAAAAACCTCAGCACCGGAGCGTATAACTAACACGAGGCAAACTGTAGGTTGTGAATTAACTAAGGAGTTTGGTCTTATTATTAAAAAGAAGTAGGTTTTATCAATTTATTTTTATTAATGTATTAGACCCAAACTGGGTCAGGGCGCTAAGAAGGTCTCAGATTCGCGGCGCAAAAAAACCTCAGCGCCGGAGCGTATAGTTAATACGTGGTAAACTGTAGGTTTTGAATTAACTAAGGAGCTTGGGTCTTATTATTAAAAAGAAGTAGGTTTTATCTCTAACCAAAGCTTTTTTTTACTAAGGTTTAAAACCCAAACTGGGTCAGGGCGCTAAGAAGGTTCCAGATTCGCGGCGCGAAAAAACCTCAGCGCCGGAGCGTATAAATAATACGTGACTAGCTGAGGTTTTTGAAGCAACAAAGAAGATGGGGCCTTATTAGCGCCCTGACTAGAGGGATTTAATCTCTTTTATCTTACTCATAAAAAAAGTCAAAACAACCATGATAACCCCACAAGAAAACGGTAATATCCATGGACTAACCAAGTCCACCAACGCCCCGGCAACCACCGCTCCAATTGGTGATAATCCTATCGCCAAAGTTCCTAAAGCGCCATACACTCTTCCTAGCTTATCGTTAGGCACAAGCTTTTGCATGGTAACCGTTACTGGCACATTAATAAATATAGATGAAACCGCCATCGCCAAATATAAAAATGTAAGAACTATAAGGTACTGAACGTTTGAAAGCATTATTAGATCCGATGCAACTATACCTGCTAGCAAAATCATTACCGAAAAGGTTAAAATACAGCTCATAATTCTTCTGTAGTTACTTTTTGCTTGGGGAAGCTGGGCAAGTATAAGAGAACCTAGTAGCATACCGGCGGGAAACATCATACTTAAAATCCCATATTGTTGTGGAGTAAAGCCCCAAACTTGGTTTGCCATGTACGGAATAGGAACGGTTAGACCTATCATTATAAACAAGTTGAAAAATACTACAAAAAGACCGAATACAATGAGCCATTTTTGGCTAATCATATATTTTACCCCATCAACTAAATCTACAATAAAAGTTTTTTTAAGTTTATCTGATGCACGCTCTTTAGGTACATCACTTGTTTTTTCCTTTTTACCGCAAAGCTTATCCCTTAAATTAAAGTCGATAAAACTTTCAGATATGCCCGAGAAGATAAATGACAATCCGTTTATGAGCAAAAATAGGTGGATGTTAACTAATGCAAAAATAAACCCACCAATGAAAGGTCCGGCAATTGTAGCTATGGAGTCAGCAGACTGACTTAAAGAATTAGCTCTAGTTAGATTTTTATCATCTACTATATTAGGGATAGAGGCTGTCAGTGGGGTGTTAAAAAATGTACTACAAGTTGACAATAAAAATGTAGCTATATAAATATAGACTAATCTTAACTCACCAATCAAACCTACAGCCAATAAAACCATCATTATAAACCCTGACAAGATATCCAGACTCACCACTAGTTTCTTTCTATCAAAGCGATCAGCTACCACCCCAGAAACTGCGCCAAAAACTACTCTGGGCACAGTAGAGATTGCTAAATTTAACGAAAAACTTAACCCTGAACCTGTTACCTGTAAAATGTAAAGACTCATAGCAAAACTATAGATGCTGCTTCCTAACAATGAAACTAGCTTGCCCGCAATCAGCAGGGCGATGTTTGTTTTTACAATTTTGTTAGCCTTTTTTTCGTCAATGTTTAATTCCGGGCTAACTGCTGTTGCTGTTGTACTCATGTTAAACTCCTCCTTTTATCACTTCTACTAATATAGTGTCAAAAGAGGAACATTGGTTATCTAACTTTTGAAAATTTATAAAAAAATATTTTCTGCATCAACAGCCCGCTTTATTTTGGTTGATTTTGTTTTTATAGGTTTTTTCATTTAATATCATTAAAATCGACAGCATTTCTTTGGAATTTTCCGGGTAATAAATGCACCCCCTGTTATATAAAATTTCCATAGGTTTTCTGATAAAGTCTTCTGCAGCCTTTAAGGCTGATAAAGGTCTTAATTGACTTTTTAGATGTGCAGGAACGAAATCTTTAAGAGTTTTTTCAATTGTTTCTTGATGGATGTTCAAAATTTTATCCAAGTTTTCTAGCATTGGACTTAAAATGTTTGAAAGTTTTTGGTACTGCGTTTGCGTAAAGATTGGGAAATTAGGCTTAAGCTCACCGTTTGAGGGTTTAACAAGCCCCTGTTGGACTAGCTCCACTAACTTCTCTTTTTCATCTTCCGTTGGTGCATAGCTGTTATTATTAACGATAGCTGTTAACTGCTTAGCTAAGCTTTTATCCCATAACTTAATGGAAAAGGGGTATAGCGCAAAATCTACAAAACGAATTGTTCCAACGCTATCTGAGTAGTTTCCCAGACCTGGGTTAAACTTATTATCTTGAAAATACTGCTCCAAACCCCATAGGAATCCGCGGTTTCCAGTGCTTAAAAGAGGCATTTTAACCATCTTAAGATAATCTGATAAGAATCTATATATGCTAGCCTCTGTGAGACAGTGGGTAGCTAGTTGCCATGTTAGCTGATTAAGGTCAATATTATTTCCGTAAAATCCAATGCTTTTAATTTTGCTTTCATTTTGTTTGATGAAAGAATGTAAACTCTCAGCTATTTCGGTATATACATCATCGGTTTTTTTAGACAACTCTGTTTCAAACTGCTTGGTGAATATAGCGATGTTAGACTGAAATCTATGATTTTTAACTTTTTTAACTAGTCCATGATCATATAGGATCTTTAATTCATCCTCTAAATACACTGCGGATACTCCAAGTTCAACACTTAGCTGCTCTAAAGTGATAGGCTGATTATATAGTTCTAGCATGATGTTGCCAGGTAATTTTCTTTTAAAAAGGTCAGCGCAGTAGTTACCTTGGTTTCCCCAATAATATATGCTAAATTTTTGGGGATTAAAGCTTTTCTCGCCTGTTTGCCGAATCATAGTCATCCCATCCTTCACTTTCTTTCTAGATTTAAACAAGTATTGTTTTACCATGTTTATGCTAATGTTTAGCTTTTTGGCAATATCCTCACAGCTATAATCTTCAAGATAGTATAGCACCATTGCTTCTCTATATAGTCCCGATAATACTGATAGTTCCCTATTTAAAAGGCCAATTTCTTCTTTATGAAGATAATCGATTTCCCAGTCCTCCACCTTAGGGGAGGAGGAGCTATCATACAAAGGGACTGTTTTATTCTTTTCACGTGTTCTAAGAAAGCCTTTGTATACATTATTTGCTACGGCCCACATCCAGCCATAAAACCGGTTAGGGTCTTTTAATGAGGGGAGAGAGCTATACAAATTTACTATAATTTCTTGGGACAAGTCCTCAGCCTCATGCCAGTTGTTAGTCCTTTTTAGCGAAAAAGCAAATATGGTATCAGCTAAGCTGCTTATTTTTTCTTCGGCTACATCTTTGTTCATCGTAATCACCCCGGACCTAAAAAACTATTTTAACACCTTAAAGTTTATTCTGTTTTAGAGAGAGTATTCCCTGCATAAGTTATGTTAACAAAGGTTAAATATTTGTTATAAAGATGGTTGAAATTTTAAAGGAGATAAGACAGCAAACCATAATAATGGTAAAATATAATTTGAATACATATATGGGAGGAAAAAATATGTCTAGTTTTAAGTATGATATAGTAAAACAGCTTGGTGAGGTATCTCAGTCTCCTAAAGGATGGACAAAGGAGTTAAACCTAATAAGCTGGAATGGGAGAGAGCCAAAGTATGATTTGAGAGATTGGGCTCCAGGACATGAAAAAATGGGAAAAGGCATAACATTATCCAAAGATGAGCTTATAAGTCTTCGGGATATCTTAAATGAAATGGAACTGTAGTGCTTTTATACTCTCGCTTAGTTGGTTATTTTTGGAGGAGTTTTGCTTTAGTTTAGCGAAGTGTATAAGTGAGAGGAGCTGATAGATTTGAGGCAAAGAATATTGTCTTTAAGGCAACAGGGGGAAACTCTTAACCGTTGGCTTAACATTCGGATGAAAACTATTCTGCCTGAGCTAATGGAGAGGGCAGAGCTTGATATGTGGATAGTGATAGCGCGGGAAAATAATGAAGATCAGATTTTGTCTACTCTGATACCCGCTCCTGCTTTATCAGCAAGACGCCGAACTATATTAGTTTTTAGCCGCAATGAAGATGGCACTATTGAAAGGTTGAATCTTGGTCCTGCGGGCTCTGAAATGGACTTAGTTTATAACTCCATAAGGCAGAACAAGCAAGATGACCAATGGTTGTTTTTAAGAAATGTGGTTAAAAAGAGAAATCCCAAAACCATAGGTGTTAATATCTCCGAAACATTTGCTGGGGCAGATGGTTTGAGCAGTACTGACCACAAGAATTTACTAGATGCTTTAAAAGGTTTAGACGTTAACGTTATATCTGCGGAAAAAGTAGCAGTGGGTTGGCTGGAGCAGCGTATACCAGAGGAGCTAGAAGCCTATCACGTAATTAATCGAATTGCCCATGATATAATTGCAGAGGCTTTTTCTAGCAAGGTTATTGTGCCAGGGCAAACTACAACCTTAGATGTAGTTTGGTGGATACGTCAGCGAATCCACGATCTTGGTCTTAGGGCATGGTTCCAACCAACGGTAGATGTTCAGCGCCAAGGAGAAGAAAAACCGCTGTTTGATACAGTAATTAGAGGTGGAGACTTGCTCCATTGTGATGTAGGACTGCATTACTTGGGTTTATCTACAGATACCCAGCAGCTAGCATATGTTAGAAGGCCTGGTGAGGAAGAGGCACCATCGGAATTTGAAGAAGCTTTGGCGGAAGGGAATAAGCTTCAAGATATAACTGCTAATGAGTTTATTACAGGCAGAACAGGAAACGAAATATTAGCTAATGCTTTAGAGGAAGCTTGTCAAGCTGGACTTAAAGCAAGAGTTTATACCCATCCTATTGGTTTTCATGGCCATGGGTCTGGCCCAACAATAGGGCTTTATGAAAAACAAGATAAAGTGGCAGGGGCGGGAGAATACCCACTATACAGCAATACCTGCTATGCCTTAGAATTAAATGTAGTTACATACTTAACAAAATGGCAACAAGAAATTACAATCCCGCTAGAGCAAACTGTGGCTTTTTCAGCTGGAGAAGTAAAGTATCTAGGTGGAAGGCAATCAAAGTTGCACTTGGTCTAAAATTAAGAAAAAATAATATTATAAAACTTAGCCCCTTCTTTTTGCCTGCATGATTTTAAAAAGAAGGGGAATTTGGTAAGGGGGAGCAGTATGATTAGGAAAATTTTTAGTGTTTTTGTTTTAATTGTTATGCTATTGACTTTAGTAGCATGTGGAGCAGACAAGGAGGAAACTCAACAGGTAGAAAACGCCGAACAACCTAACGAAGAAATCCAGCAATTATCTAAGGGGATTTTTTATGAGGTTGCAGGAGGAGAAAACCAAGTTTACTTATTTGGTTCGGTTCATATGGGCCATGAAGAAATGTATCCGTTAGATGATGCTGTTGAGGAAGCTTTTACTCAGTCGGATGTTTTGGCTATGGAGCTAGATATGGTAAATGTATCGGAGTTTGAGCTTGGGCTAGAAATGGTTGAGTTAGCAGTCTTTAACGACGGCAGATCTATGACCGACATTGTGCCAGAAGAGGACTTTTTAAAACTATATGAGCTGGTCAAACCTTTTGGAATGACAAAGGATGTTTTAAACCAGTTTCAGCCATGGTACGGCGCTATGTTGTTATCAGAAGTTATGGCACAACAAGCGGGGGTGAGCTCTGATTATGGGGTGGAAACTTATTTTATAGAGCAGGCAGCGGACATGGAAGTAATTGGACTAGAAACTGTAGCAAGTCAGCTGTATCCATTTAGTTTATTATCTGATGAATCACAAGCAATTTATTTACAAAGCTCCTTAGATGAAGTGGATGAGTCAGAAGAAGAGCTAGAGGAGCTAATTAGGTACTGGCAAGAAGGGGATGTGGAAGCATTTGCACAGGCAAGAGATGAAATGATGCAAGACTACCCTACTGAATCATATAAAGAGTTTCAAAATGCCTTTTTAGACGGCAGGGATGAACAAATGTCAGATGCCATCGAGGAGTTATTAGAAAGTGATAGCGGTAATACATATTTTGTTGTTGTAGGTTCATTGCACCTTGCCGGCGAAAACAGCATTGTGGAGCAGCTTTCAGAAAGAGGATATCAAGTGGATATAGCTAACTAAAGAAAAGTTAAGCCGAGTGCATAAGAGCTCTCGGCTTTTAACATATAGAAATATATATTTGCTATCTAAGATAATTTTGTCAGCATTATTAATACAAGTATAAAGGCAAGCATATTATATGTTAGTATCTAGATGATTGCAAAAGACCTTATAAAATTGGAGTATGTAGGAAGTGGATTTATACCGTTTTTTGCGATGTCGATATCATAAGGGAGGAGTAGATTATGAGTAACTATGAATTCAAGGACTATGATTTTGAAAAACCTAGTTTTTTGCATATCATATTAGACAGTACCTTGATGAACCTTTTAGCCCCATTTATTTATGGCAAATACTATGATACTTTCAATTTAAAAGGGGATGAAAAAGTTTTAGATTTTGGTTCAGGAGGAGGTTTAGGTGCTAGAGAACTTGCAAAAAGATTGCCTTACCGGGGCGAGTTATGGTGTGTAGATACTTCGACTTATTGGACTAATAAGGCTAAAAAGAGACTTAATAAATTTAAAAACGTAAAGTTTTATGTTGGAGATATTAAAAACAAAGATATCCCCAAAGGATACTTTGACGTAATCACTATAAACGCCGTTTTACATGACATCACTCCAGCTCAAAGGCAAGAGGTTATTATGAATTTGGTCAAAAAGTTAAAGCAAGGAGGAAAGCTTTTAATCCAGGAGCCTATCGAACCCTCACATGGCATGGAAATTAAGGAGATACAACTTATCTTAAATAATGCTAATTTAAAAGAAGCAAGTCATAGTGTAAAAAGGTCTGCTTATCAAGGAGTTTACGTAGATAGGTAGCGGCCTACCCTTTTGTTTGAACTAGTTGAACTAGAGATACTACCTCGGTAGTATTTTTTTTGTTTAAGGTAAAACTAAGAAAATATAAGGTTAGATATGAAGGGTGAGCCGGTGATGAGCAACCAAAGTGGCAAGAGCATAACTCAAATGCAATGGATAGCTATGATAGTTGGAATATTAGTGGGCGTTGCCATAACTACTTTACCTCGCGAGCTAGTTACAGAGACAGGGAGAGATGGTTGGATTACAATCATAGCTGCTACTTTACTTATCTTGATATATATGTCCATATGCATGTATTATGCTAGGTTGTTTCCCAAGATGACTTTAGCTGAGTCTATCAAACTAGTTTTGGGCAAATGGATAGGTACATTAGTGATGATAGTTTTTGTGGTATATTATTTGGCGGTGGCTGGTATAGTAGTTAGATCTTCCTTAGAGGTTAGCTCAGTTTATTTAGATATCACTACTCCGATATGGGTAATTGCCATAACCCCGACCTTGGTTATAGCTTATATGGTTAAATGTGGGTTAGGTACTGTTGCAAAGATTTCTGAGGTGATTTTTATGTTAACGGTACCTCTTATTGTTATGCTAGTTTCTCCCATTCTACAAGGAGAAGTTATACATATGTTGCCGGTTTTCGAGCAAGGTTTTACAGAGCCGTTTTTAGCGTTGCCTACTGCATATTTTGCATTTAGTACTATAGAGTTAGTTGTGTTAGTTTTTTATCCTTATCTTGAAAATAAAGATGCACCATATAGAGTTACTTACTTAGGTATAATTATTGTTGGCATAATTTATACAGCAATTTTTTTTACAAGCCTTTTTGTAATGGGGGTTGAACAGGTAGAGATGTTTTATTGGCCTTTTGTAGAAGTTCTTAAAATTATTGGACTACCTGTACTTGAAAGAGTGGATACTTTTTTTCTGTACTTTTGGTCTGCGCAGATCACAGTGGGAGCAGGGATTCTTACATTCGGCAGTGTGTTTTCTTTAACCTCTGTCACCAAAAAAGATTATGATAACATCTGGATAGCAATATGTATAATAGTTGTTTTTCTATTTGTTATTTATCCGGAAAATATAACCGAATTAGAGCAGATAACTAGCATAGTAAGCTTGTGGGGAGGTTTATTTGCTATAATTTTGCCGATAATGTTGGTTGTTATAGCTAAACTTAGAGGTTTGCCAGGTGAACTGGATAAATAGATAAAAGGCGCTGTAAATATTGCCGTGGCAATATTTACAGCGCCTTTTAGTTTTGTTTGTTGTAAGTTCTGGTGAGTTTTTAACCAGCTCGGCTTACTAATTCTGATCCTGTAAATTGGCTGTTGTAAAGACCTCTGTAGAAGCTTTCTTGATCCATTAGTTCTTGGTGGGTACCTTTTTCTATTACTTTCCCTTCTTTCATAACTAAAATCATATCTGCGTTGCGTATGGTGGACAGTCTGTGGGCGATTACGAAGCTAGTTCTGCCCTTCATTAGCTGGGACATAGCTTTTTGGATAATTTCTTCTGTTCGGGTATCAACGCTGCTGGTAGCTTCATCTAGAATTAGGATTGTGGGGTCTGCTAATACTGCACGGGCAATAGTGATTAGCTGTTTTTGACCTTGAGAGATATTTGAAGCTTCTTCATTTAACACAGTGTCATAGCCATCTGGAAGGGTGCGTATAAAGTGGTCGGCATGAGCAGCTTTTGCAGCTTGAATAATATCCTCTTCTGTGGCATCTAAGCGACCATAGGCAATGTTATCTCGAATAGTTCCGTTAAACAGCCATGTGTCTTGTAGTACCATGCCGAAAATTTTTCGCAAATCTCCTCGTTTTAGCTGTTGAATATCGTGGCCATCGACGGTTATTTTACCGCTGTTAATATCGTAAAAACGCATTAGAAGGTTAACCAAAGTTGTTTTGCCAGCTCCTGTTGGACCCACGATGGCTATGGTTTCACCTTGTTTAACTTGAATGTTCATATCATCAAATAAAACCTCATCCTTTTTATATCCAAACTCCACTTTTTCAAAAGATACTTCACCTTTAGGATTTGGAATCTGAACTGCATTAACATCTTCTTTAGGTTCTTCGCTTTCATCTAATAACTCAAAAACTCTTTCTGCAGCAGCAATGGTTGATTGAAGAATGTTAGCGATGCTGGCCGTTTGTGATATTGGCTGGGTGAACTGCTTGGAGTACTGGATAAGGGCCTGGACATCACCTATAGGGAGCATACCAGAAGTTACAAACACTCCCCCGGCTACACAGACAATTACATATCCAATATTGTTGATGAAAGTCATAAGTGGCATCAAAAGTCCCGACATAAACTGAGCCTTCCATGCAGAATCATAAAGCTTATCGTTTACATCTTCAAATTGCTCGATAGCCTCTTTTTCTCGTCCAAAGGCTTTGACTATTTTATGGCCTGTAAACATTTCTTCAACATGGCCATTTAATTCCCCTAGTTTTTTCTGCTGACCGGCAAAGTATTTTCGCGAGCGAGTTGTTATTTTCTTTGTTACATAGAAAGAAGCAGGTAGAATAAATAAACATACTAATGTCATTAACGGACTTATCACTATCATCATAACAAGGATACCCACTAATGTAACAACTGCGGTTATAAGCTGGGTTAAGCTTTGCTGTAGTGTTTGGCTGATTGTATCAACATCGTTGGTGACGCGGCTAAGAATTTCGCCATGGCTTTTAGAGTCAAAAAACTTAAGGGGAAGCTTTGAAAGCTTGCCTTTTACTTCTTTTCGCATCTGGTAAACTGTCTTTTGAGCAACATCAGCCATTATATACTGTTTAGCAAATCCAAATATAAAGCTAAAAATATATAACCCTACTAACGCTAGCAAAATATTAAAAATGTAATCAAAATCAATGGCGGCCTCTGGGTTGCCTTGAACTCGCTCCATCACCCCATCAAATAGTCTAGTTGTAGCTAAACCCATAATCTTAGGAGAAACAATCATGAAAGCTGTGCTAAGGATAGACATAACTAGCACAATAATAAGCTGAACTTTCTTTGGCTTAAGGTAGCTTGTCAGTCGTAATAAAGTGCCCTTAAAATCTTTGGGTTTTTCAGATGGAGACATAGCCCCAGCAAACCTGCCCCCGCCCATCACTTTTGGTGGTCTTTTATTCTTTTCTTGGCTCATGCGATCTCCTCCTTAGAAAGCTGAGAGAATACAATTTGTTGATAGACCTCGCTGCTTTCCATAAGCTCTTTATGAGTTCCCATTCCTGCTATCTTACCTTGGTCAAGTACGATTATTCTATCTGCATCCATTATACTGCTCACCCTTTGGCCAACAATTAAAAGAGTTGAATCTTTAGTTTCAGATTTTAGCGCCTTGCGCAACTGGGCATCAGTCTTAAAATCTAATGCGGAAAAGCTATCATCAAATATATAAATCTCTGGTTTTCTTATTAAAGCCCGCGCTATGGAAAGGCGTTGTTTCTGTCCGCCGGAGAGGTTTACTCCTCCTTGGTTTATTTCAGATTCAAATCCATCTTTCATATCAGAAATAAACTCTAAAGCTTGCGCCGTTTCAGCAGCATGGCGTACCTCTTCATCGCTGGCATTGTCTTTACCGTAGCGTATGTTATCTGAAATAGTTCCGGAAAAAAGCAAAGCTTTTTGGGGCACGTAACCTATTTTCTCCCGCAGGTGTTTTTGAGAAAAATCTTTTATGCTGACGTCATTTATTAAAATATCTCCGCAAGTAACATCATAAAAGCGCGGCATTAGATTTACTAAAGTTGATTTACCTGAGCCGGTGCTTCCTATAATTGCAGTCACCTCACCGGGTTTTGCGCTAAAGGAGATGTTGCTGAGAGCCGGTTTTTCAGCCCCAGGATAATAGAAGCTGACATTTTTAAATTCAATATGACCTTTTTTCTTCTTTGGATTGTTTTTAGTTTCTGGATCTTTAATCTTTGGCTCAACCTCTAAAACTTTAGAAACCCTATCTGCAGAGACCATAGCCCTAGGAATCATAACAAACATCATGGATACCATCATTAACGAAAACATGATAAACATTATATACTGTAGAAATGCCATCAAATCTCCAACTTGCATACTGCCGGCATCGACTCTGAAGCTGCCATACCATATTGTTGCTACTGCGGTAAGGTTTAATAGCAAGGTCATTAACGGCATGGCAACTGCCATTAGTTTGTTGACTTTTATGGCGGTGTTAGTTAAATCCTTGTTGGCCACATCAAAGCGGTTTTGTTCATGGTCAATCCGATTAAATGCTCGGATCACTCGGATGCCGGTTAAGTTTTCCCGCATAACTCGGTTAAGTTTATCTAGTTTTGTTTGAACAGCCTTAAATAGCGGCAGCCCTTTTTTTGCTATGACTGTGATTGTTAAAACAAGGAGAGGCATTACTATAAAAACTACCATAGATAGCTGGGGGTCTCTTGAAACCGCCATTATAATGCCGCCAATCATCATCAGAGGGGCTGTGAACATCATTCTAAGCATCATAAGAACAACCATTTGTACCTGAACGATGTCGTTAGTGGTCCTGGTGATTAAAGAAGCAGCTCCAAACTTATCATACTCATTAAGAGAAAAACTTTGAATGTGGGTAAATAAACTACTGCGAACTTGCTTTCCAAAACCAATAGCGGTTTTGGAAGCTAAAAAACTAGCTCCAATTGCACATATGGTTCCGCCTAAGGTTACTAAAATCATGACAAGCCCCACATTGAAGATATAATTTATGTCACCACTTACAATCCCATTATCCACTATGTCTGCCATTAGCCCAGGCAAAAACAATTGAGATAAAGATTGTATAAAAACCAACAGTACTATGGCACAAATTATAAGCCGGTAAGGTTTTAAAAACTTTATTAACTTAAGCATAGGTAAACTCCCTTCATCATCTAATTACTTTCGAAGTATTCATACGCCTCTTCTAGCAAGGCGATAAGCTCTTGACTTCTGCTTTTGCCCATATGATTAACAAGTCCTTGAAACTGAGATTTAAACTCTAAAAAGGCAGCTTCTAGTTTTTCAACACCGCTATCGGTTAGAAAAAGTCTTACCGCCCTGCGGTCAGCGGAGTCAGCACAACGTCTGACTAGCTCTTTTTTTACTAAGCTGTTAACAGTCTGCGTAATGGAAGGAGCAGATACCTTTAAAAGAGCGCTAAGCTCAGACACCATAACTCCCTGACCATTATCTAATCTAGAAATATTGCGAAGCACCACTAATTCGCTATGCCTCATTTCTGCTATTGGTGTAGCGTGGAGACGCTGTCGATTAAGCTGCATGAAGGCTTGCATAAGCTTATATGCAACATCATTACTGGATTCCATAAGATTACCTCCAATTTATATATTTAACCTAGTTAATTATTAAGTTACTTAATTATACGGTAAACGAAGATGATTTGTCAATATTTTTGTGAAAATTTAATCAAATTATCGAAGGAGTAATTTGATGTAGTCTTGTTAAGAGGAAATACCTGATGCACTATAGAATTACATATTAACAATATATGAAGTCAACAGACCATCAAACTGTATCGCAAGGTGATTTAAGAAATAGGAAAGTGTAGGCGTTGATTTTAATGGTTCTAGATTGTGAGATAGTCAACGTATATATGATTTAATGGTAAATAATTAGTTAGGCGAGGAGGGGGAGTATGTTCAAAAGAGCAATTATTTTTATAAGCTTTACTTTTGTTTTGACATGGGGGTTTTGGTGGCTGTTGGCGCTATTAACCCACCACGATATAACTAGCTTTGAAAGTGCGCTAAGTATTTTGTTATTATTTATGGGGGGCATTGGACCTACCATAGGGGCTTATGTTGCCATTTTAGCCACTGACAAAAAGGATTTAAAAGAGTTTCACTCTAAAGTGTTAAAAATAGAGGTTAATTACAAATACTTTCTATTTGCTTTTCTAGTACCTGTACTTTTAGGGGTTTTAGGGATTAGCATGGCATTTATAATAGACAGGGAATTTTTTATTAACAATCCTATAGGTCCGCTTTATTTTTTTATTCCCAGCATAGCTTCAGCGATAATTTTTGGCGGGATAGAGGAGTTAGGGTGGCGTGGGGTTTTACAGCCAGAGCTTTTTAAAGTTTGTAAAAATATTTTCCTAATTAATCTAATAATAGGGGTAGTTTGGGCGTTGTGGCACTTGCCACTTTTTTATATTCAAGGATCTAATCACTTTGGTAATTCTTTCTTGGCATATACGCTAACTGCCATCGGCTTTAGTTCGTTTTTAACCTGGCTTTATGATAAGACAAAAAGTGTTTTACTTTGTGTTTTGTTTCATGCTTCCATTAACGCTACAATGGCAGTAGGTTTGTCTGTACCGATGAACGAAACTTTACCCAACATCGCCCAAGGGGCTTTGATACTATTTTTAGGGACTGTACTACTTTTAAAAAGAAGAGTTCATTATATAAACTTTAATAAAAAGATGACGCTTAAATAATAAAAATCAGCTAACAAATTTTAAGGTGTATTCACTTTTCTTTTTTCGGGAATACTGTTTGTATAGTATTTTCGGAAGGAGTGGAGTTAGTTGAAAAAGATACCTCATGTTTATGCACTGCTCTTTATGGTAATCATTTTTGCTGCGGTGCTTACCCATATTGTTCCAGCTGGTGAATACCAGAGGGTGGAGGACCCAGAAACCGGAAGAACTGTGGTTGATCCAGAATCTTTTCAATATGTAGAAGCTGATCCTGTTGGAGTATTTGATACTTTGCAGGCAGTGCAGCTTGGGTTAGTAGATGCGGCAAACATAGTGGCGTTTATCTTTATAGTTGGTGGCGCATTTGGCATAATTCGAGGCACTGGCTCGATAGACGCGGGGTTAGGACTTGCCGTTGATAAGATGCAAGGAAGAGAGAGATTATTGTTTCCTGCCTTGATACTACTGTTTTCTATAGGCGGTGCGACCTTCGGATTAGCGGAGGAGACCATACCTTTTATTCCGATTGCTGTGCTATTATGTAGAAGGCTAGGCTACGATGCTATGGTGGGATTTGCTTTGGTATCTATAGGCGCAAGATTGGGTTTTTCAGCAGGAATGCTTAACCCATTTACTATAGGTGTTGCACAAGAGATAGCTGAACTGCCGCTATTTTCAGGGCTACTTTATCGCACGATTTGGTATGTGATATTACTTATTGTCACAATTTGGTATATAAACAGGTATGCCCAGGCAGTTAAGAAAAATCCCGATAAAAGCTATGTGCGAGATATAGAACTTTCAAGCTCAGACGAAGCTGACGACTCTAATATACCGGAGTACGAAACTAAGCATACACTAGTACTAGTAGCTGTTGTGCTAGGATTTATAGCTATGATATATGGTGTATTCCAGCTAGAATGGTATATAAATGAGATAGCGGGGGTTTTCTTAGCTATCGGAATTGTCGCTGGATTAGTTGGTCGGTTAGGCATAAATGGGACTGCTTCAAACTTTGTGGAAGGTGCAAGGGAGTTGACCTTTGGTGCTTTGGTAGTTGGGGTTGCTAGAGGAATATTAGTTGTTTTAGAGCAAGGGATGATAGTAGATACCATCATTAATGCAGCAGGATTAGGACTGCAAACGCTTCCTACAGTGTTAGCAGCAAATGGGATGTTTGTTTTTCAGTTAATATTAAATGTTCTTATTCCATCTGGTAGTGGGCAGGCTGCTACAACAATGCCAATTATGGCACCTATTGCTGATATCGCAGGAATAACAAGACAAACAGCGGTGCTTGCATTCCATTATGGAGATGGATTTACAAACATAATTACTCCCACTGGTGGAACACTAATGGCGAGTTTAGCAATTGCTAACATTCCCTTTGAGCGCTATGCAAAATGGGTCTTGCCGCTTTTAGGTATTTGGACTTTGGTCGGAATTACAGCTATAACGATAGCAACCTTAATAGGGTATGGACCCTTTTAAGGTTAAAATAAAAAGGACAGCCGATTTTGGCTGTCCTTTTATGTGTCCTTCCTTCTCCTACTGCTTGAAGGTTCTCTTTATACGGTTTTATCTGTGTCAGTGTGATATAAATCTAGATACATATGAGTAACTATTAGAAAGGTTATAGGTATGGTGAAAATCCTAAATAATAGTAAAGGATAAAGCTCTGCTACCTCCCCTATAATTGCAAAAACATCTAAAGCCGCTGTTATAATAATGATAGCGACAACTTTTAGGAAGTTTTCTTTGGCTATACCAATACTGTCTGTAATAATGTCATAAAAATCAAGGTCTACATGAGTATCTGCTAAAAGCCAGTAAACAAAAAGGAAAAAGACTATACACAATAGCAAAGCCGCTACAAAAATTAAAATCACAAAAGGGCTTATTGTCAAAGCAATAGCTACAATTGCAATAAGGCCTATCGCAATTAAGAGAACTGCTAATGCAAAGAAACCAAATGCTTTGCCATATTGGCCATTAGTTTCAAATATAGAACTAATTGTAAAATGCTCATTTCTGGCCGCCCTAAGAGCTACATTACACATACCAAGAGAAATGATGGGGCCTATTATGATAGTTGGCAAAAAGAAAAACCCAGTAAGCTCCATAGCATGTGTTAAGGCAAGAAGAATAAGTGACGCTAAAGCGAAGGATAGAGTGAGCAAACCAAAATTACTTTTGTACGTTAAAAACCCCTTTTTTACCCAATCAATAACTTGTTTAATACATACCCTCTCCTTTTTTCAAATATTTACACAAAAGTCTAACACCAGTTACAATATTTGTCAACAGAAGTCAAATGAATGGTGAACAGAACCATAGTTGAACAATAGTTAAACAATAGTTATAACTGTGTTTTTCCAAAAATACGTGCAACAAACGCAAAGCCAAGGGACAAGGGGGACTGGTATGCTGTACCATCGATTCCCAATGGGACTGCCGTACCTGTCCCCTCTGTCCCGAAGATGGATAGCACCCACTGATAACCCTAATTGACTGTAGGGGAGCAGTCTCCTGCTCCCGCACCTAACGTCCGCGGTCTAAAGCGGATAGCTACTGCAATCCCTAACTGGTATCAAGTCCAGACCCCGATGGACTGTACCATGCACTGCAAATGCAGGGGTCGGTCTTTTAAAATTACCTTTCTTGAACTGTAGAAAGTTAATTTTGACAGGCTGACCCCAGACCCTACAAAACCTAATTGGCCACGAAAACGTATAAATAAGCTACATGCTGGGACTAGGATCTAAAGATTTGAAATACTGAACTGATGCTGGGTCTGAAACCCAAAATGATGCTTCAAATGACAAAACCAAGATGGTACCCCCTCAGTAAATGGTCAGCGAATATGGCCGGTCTTGAATATGTCAGTTCAGGATTAGCATATATTTCCGGGTTTGTAAGAAGCCTAAGCTGTTTCTCCACATGTGGGACAGCTTTAACTTTGAGTCGACATTGTCATGTCTCTGATATTAATGGAAGCGAGCTCAAAGCCAAATCTTTACCCACAGGGAGAAAAGACGCCGCCTTCAATCAAACCCTCCAATATATAGCAAATCCTTCAGCAGAGGGGAAAGCACCAAATGATGACCCAATCATAAAAACCAAGGGACAAGGGGGACTGGTATGCTGTACCATCGATTCCCAATGGGACTGCCGTACCTGTCCCCTCTGTCCCGAAGATGGATAGCACCAACTGATAACCCTAATTGACTGTAGGGGGGCAGTCTCCTGCTCCCGCACCTAACGTCCGCGGTCCAAAGCGGACAGCTACTGCAATCCCTAACTGATTTCAAATCCAGACCCCAATGGACTGTACCAAGCACCGCAAATGCAGGGGTCGGTCTTTTAAAATTACCTTTCTTGAACTGTAGAAAGTTAATTTTGACAGGCTGACCCCAGACCCTACAAAACCTAATTGGCCACGAAAACGTATAAATAAGCTACATGCTGGGACTAGGATCTAAAGATTTGAAATACTGAACTGATGCTGGGTCTGAAACCCAAAATGATGCTTCAAATGACAAAACCAAGATGGTACCCCCTCAGTAAATGGTCAGCGAATATGGCCGTTCTTGAATATGTCAGTTCAGGATTAGCATATATTTCCGGGTTTGTAAGAAGCCTAAGCTGTTTCTCCACATGTGGAACAGCTTAGGCTTTGAGTCGACATTGTCATGTCTCTGATATTAATGGAAGCGAGCTCAAAGCCAAATCCTTACCCACAGGGAGAAAAGACGCCGCCTTCAATCAAACCCTCCAATATATAGCAAATCTTTCAGGAAGTGAAAACCCCAAATGATGACCCAATCATAAAAACCAAGGGACAATGGGGACTGGTATGCTGTACCATCGATTCCCAATGGGACTGCGTACCTGTCCCCTCGTCCCGAAGATGGATAGCAGCAACTGATAACCCTAATTGACTGTAGGGGAGCAGTTTCTGCTCCCGCACCTAACGTCCGCGGTCCAAAGCGGACAGCTACTGACGTCCCAAATTGGTATCAAATCCAGACCCCGATGGCCAAAATGCAGGGGTCGGTCTTTTAAAATTACCTTTCTTGAACTGTAGAAAGTTAATTTTGACAGGCTGACCCCTGACCCTAACAAAACCTAATTGGCCACGAAAACGTATAAATAAGCTACATGCTGGGACTAGGATCTAAAGATTTGAAATACTGAACTGATGCTGGGTCTGAAACCCAAAGTAGCTTGTCATTGTGAACGAAGTGAAGAATCTATGAACTTAAATATGTCAGTTCAGGATTAGCAATATATTTCCGGGTTTGCACGTAGGGGAGCAGTCTCCTGCTCCCGCACCTAACGTCCGCGATCCAAAGCGGACAGCTACTGCAGTCCCAAGTTGGTATCAAATCCAGACCCCGATGGGCTGTTTCTCCACATGTGGGACAGCTTTAACTTTGAGTCAACGCTGAACAATAGTTAAACAATCGTTGAACCATCGTTAAAAAGGATGGATTGATTTGGAGCCAGCATGTAGCCAATATCGTATTCTTTACCGCGGCCAGGTAGCAGGTAGCAGTGAGCAGGTAGCAAAAGCAAATACTGCCAAACAAACCCCCCTAGAACTCCTGACCAACTGACAACGTGACTTTGCCCTTAATCTCCTGTCCCTTAATCAACGCAGTGCTTATGATTTCTCTTTTTTTAAACATACTAATAATACCAATATGTTTAAAAAAGGGGTTTTAGGATGAAGAAAATTATCGTGTATTGTTATGTGCTCACAACATTTTTATGTTTAGCTATTTCAATTAATGCCTCTTTGGCTTTTGCCCAAACCCAAATATATAATCCTTATGAAGACGTTGATTGGGAGAGGTGCGGGCATTACAAGGCAAACCTTCACAGTCATACCACTAATAGTGACGGAAAGCTAGACCCTGATCAGGTTATTGCAGAATACTACAATAGGGATTATGGTATTTTATCAATTACAGACCATAATCACGTTACCTGGCCATGGAGTGACTATACCAAAACAGATAGCGTAGGCATGCTTTCGGTACAGGGAAATGAAATTTCAAATAATCATCATATGTTAAGTTATTTTACAGACTACAAAAGCTCGCTAACTAACAAAAAAGAGGTTTTAACAGAAATAGGCGAAAAAGGTGGGCTGGTAGTCATGGCCCACCCAGGCAGATATAACGCATCAGCTGGGTGGTATGCAGAGCTGTATGAAAAGCATCCTAACCTTATTGGCTTTGAAGCCATAAATCAAGGGAATAGATATTCTGATGATTTAAAGCTTTGGGATAAGGTGTTATCTATTTTGCCTGCTGATAATCTTGTTTGGGGATTTTCTAATGATGACATGCATAAACATGAGCATCTTGGTAGAGACTGGAATGTCTTTTTGCTGACAGAGCTTTCAGAGCAAAACCTAAAAAATGCCATGATTAAAGGTCAGTTTTACTTTTCTTCTATAAGTACAGTGGATAACCCCGTGGGGTTACCACCGGTTATCAACAGTGTAGATGTAGATAGAGAAGACAACATGGTCTCTATCCAGGCTGAAAACTATGACAAAGTAGTGTGGATTTCCAATGGAAAAATAATACACATAGGCGAATCTATAAATTATAAAAACGCTAAAGGACTGCAAAATTATCTAAGAGCAGAAGTCATTGGTCAAGGTGGAGTAAGCTATACTCAGCCTATTGGTTTTAAATAAAAATAAAGAGATGGGCAAAGGCCCATCTCTTTATTTTTTCTTTTCCTCAGATACCATCTGTTCTATCCATTTCCCAAGGTCAGGAAGTCCTAGTGGTTGTCCACGCATTTTCTTAGACACCTCTCTAAACTGTCTTAAAGTTCCCATAAGAACCACGTCTGTAGTTTTATCTTTGCAGTTTACAGTTCTTTCGCTAACAGCGGCCTCGCCACCTCTTGAAAGCATCTCTTGCTTTAGTATGTTTGCAGCAGTTGTAGACATATCGTTTATTTTAATTGTTTTAAATATGCTTTTTTCCGCCATAAGGTTTACAGACGGAGGGCTAGCTTTGACAGCCTCTATTTCCTTTTTTGCTTCGGAAAATGTGCCTATTTTTAGTTCTTTGATGTCCATAATTTACCTCCTAGGTACTATTTTGCGCTAAGAAGCTATTTAATTTCAGTTAATGGTGAAGTGGCTATCTTGCTAAAGACCTTGCCGTTAAGAAGGTACACAACAAATGAATAAACACCCATGTTAATAAGCTGGCCGGGCATTCTGGTCACAAAAGTTTCAATTAGCGGCCATTCAAAGGTGATTGCAAGTCCGTAGGTAGTGAGCGAACCACACACAAACTGCGTAACCACTGTGGCAGCTGCAAACGCTAACGGTGTTTTTTCCTTAAATAATTTTAGTACAAAAAACGGAATCACTCCGTAAAGAGTTTGTGCCATAAATATCCAAAAAATCGGAGCGCCTTGAGGAGCGATGATAATACCAATTATATCAGAACCTGCACCTACCAGTGCACCGGTAGCAGGACCTAATAAAATGCTTGCAGTTATTATAGGTATGGGTCCAAATCCTATTCTTGTAGTAGGAAGCTGTATGCTTACTAGACGAGTAAGAGCGATACTAGTTGCCATCAAGATTGCTCCGTATACAAGATGTTGGGTAGGAATTTTTTTGTCATTGTTTACACCTATGGTCATAATATATACAATAGGTAAGATTACATTAAAAATTAAGGTAAGAAAAAACCAGATGGGTTCACTGCGAAAGAAGTTACCTTGATGTTGAATAAAAGCATCTGTGGTCATAATCAGAGAAAAAGTTCCTATGAGAAAGGAACATATCCAAAAAGCTTTAGTTTGAGTGCTGAGATTTGTCTTTACAGCCATTGATGCTAAAAAGAGTGGTAGAAGCAACAGTCCAAAACACAAAATTTGTAGATTGAAACCTAACTCGTGAAAATTAACTAAAAAGTTTGCAAAAAAATTAAAAACATTCATAAAAAAAAGCCTCCTTTTTTGTTTGAGAGGCAGGCGTCGTGTTAAAAAAATAAGTGTTTTTTAACTTATCACAGCGGACGCGACGGTCATACCGCAGGAAAAATCCTTTCGTCTGTAGGCTACATCCCATCCCACAGCACTTAACGCATGACGTCTACTCTGCCTTTTTTATGGTTTAATGGCATTATAACATCAACATAAAAAAAAGAAAACAATAATTAACAAAAATATCTAAAAATATGGAAAGTAAATCTTATCCTTTAACATGCCGATAAAATGTTGTATAATGTGATATGTTTTAAAAGAAATTGATCAATTATCAAAACTAGAAGGAGGTGGCGAGAATGTATAAAATCATTGCTATTGACATAGATGGTACGTTGATAGATAAATGCGGGAACATACAAGAAAAGACAGCAAAAGCTATTAAAACTGCGAGCGCCCAAGGAATGATAGTAACTCTATCTACGGGGAGGAGCTATCACTCAGCCCTTTGTTTTGCTAAAAAGCTTAACATAAAAGCACCTCTAATAACTGCTAACGGTAGCATGATCCGGGACCCTCAAAATGGGGAATTGAAAAAATGCCACCGCTTTTCTAAAAATACAGTTAATAAGATGTTAGAGATACTCAAGAATGAAAAGGAAGTTTTTATCCAAGGCTATCACCTAGATGGCATAGTATCTTTTGGGAGAAATAATTTAATAGAGTTGGCAAAAATGTTAAATGGGACTAATAAATTTTCCTTTAAAAATACTATTAGGATGTTAAAGGACTATAAAGAAAGTAAGGTAAGTATTAAAAAAAGTTTAACTATCGAAGATGGTTACGATATACACAAGTTTTTTGTTGTTGGTGACAAAAAGAGCTGCAAAAATATTGAGGGCAAACTGGCCAATCTCTCATGCCGTATTGAATCACATTTTGTTGGTAACTACGGTTATTTAGAAATCATCCCGGAGCAAGCTTCAAAAGGTGAGGGGTTAATCTGGCTAGCGGAGTATTATAATGTACCGCTGGATAAAACCATAGCAATTGGAGATAGCGCCAACGATATTTCAATGTTTAAAAAAGCGGGCATGGCTATAGCCATGGCAAATGGAACAAACGAAGCTAAGCAAAATGCTAACCATATAACCTTTAGCAATAATGATAATGGTGTAGCTACAGCGATAAAAGAATTTGCGCTAACAAAAAAGAAAGATTTCGATATAATTAAAAGGACAGTTTAAGTTATTAAGTTTTTTACTATCCTCCACGATGCCCTGTGGCATGTTGGAGGATTTTCTTTTAAAAAAGTTTTTGCAAAGTTTAGCAAGTTCTGATAGGATTAAAGGGAATAGCTGAACAGTAGTTGAACGATGGTTGAACAGTGGTTGAACAGTAGTTAAACAGTAGTTAAACCATAGTTAAACAATCGAGAAACCCGTTGCTTCACACCGATTTTAAACTACTGCTTAACAGTTGTTAATGGCCTTTAGTGCTTTGTCATTCTGAACGCAGTGAAGAATCTGTGGTTTTATGGTTAGGGTTTCCTGTCCAACTGGCCAACTGTCTGCTGTCCAACTGAACTTATCCATTGTGAATTGTAAATTTGATTTTACTAGAAAGTAGTATTCATTAGCTCTTAAAGAGCTATGGGATAAATATTTTAAATAAGTGGAGGGATAGTTATGGCAAAAGCGTTACCTTTAAGAAGTGAAATTGACAGCAAGTATAAGTGGCAAGTTGAAGACATCTATGAAAGCTGGGATAAATGGGAGACCGACTACCGTAACGTAGTAATAAACCTTAAGAAATTTGCAGATTTTAAAGGCAACCTTAACGACGGAAAAACTTTATTAGAATGTCTTCAGCTTAGAGATGAACTAGCTGAAAAACTTGGTAAAGTATTTACCTTTACCAGCCTTAAGCGAGATGAAGACACTTCTAATACTGAGCATCAAAATTACTATCAAAAGGCGGAAAGCTTATATTCCCAGGCCATGACCGCCACGTCCTTTATAACTCCTGAAATATTATCCTTAGGCGAAGAAAAAGTTACCAAGCTTATGGAGCAGGAGCCAAAACTTAAGTTTTATGATTTTTACTTAGAAAATATTCTTAGAGAAGCGCCGCACACTCTTTCAATTGAAGAAGAAAGGTTGCTATCCCTTTCACAAGAGCTTAACAACGGACCTGCTTCAGTTTTTGGAATGTTTAACAACGCTGACATTCAGTTCCCATTAGTAACAGATGAAAATGGCGAAAAAGTGGAGCTTTCTCACGGTAGATATGTTAAGTTTTTGATGTCAAAAGATCGCAGAGTGCGTAAAGAAGCTTTTGAAGCAATGTACTCAACATATGAAAAGTTTAAAAATACTTTGGCTGCTAACTATAGCGCTAGAATAAAGGGAGATATTTTCTATGCTAAGGCTAGAAAACACAACAACTCTTTAGACGCTGCACTCTTCCCTGATAACATACCTGAAGCTGTCTATTATAATGTGGTAGACACCATTAACAAACACATAAAATCGTTGCACCGCTATGTATCTTTAAAAAAGAAGATGTTAGGATTAGACAAACTACATATGTATGATGTTTATACTCCTTTAGCTAGCAATATATCCATGGACATACCATATGAAGAGGCTAAAAAGATGGTATTAAAAGGTTGTGAAAAGCTAGGCGATGAGTACACCTCTATTATGAAAAAAGGGTTAGAAGAAGGCTGGGTAGATGTATACGAAAACAAAGGCAAAAGGAGTGGGGCATACTCTTCAGGCTCTTATGGAACCAAACCATATATACTACTTAACTACGATGACACACTTAATTCAACTTCTACATTAGCGCATGAGCTGGGGCACTCCATTCACAGTTATCTATCGCAAAAGAACCAACCATTTACCTACTCTCGTTATAATATTTTTGCCGCTGAGGTTGCTTCAACGGTCAACGAAGCGCTTTTAAACGACTATCTTATGAAAACAAACAACGATAAAGAAAAGAGATTTTATATAATTAACCAATACTTAGAAGCAATCAGGGGAACGGTTTTCCGCCAGTCTATGTTTGCTGAATTTGAGCTTAAAGCCCATGAACTAGTTGAAGAAGGTAACCCTGTTACAGCAGAGGCGCTACAACAACTTTGGATAGCTCTTAACGAGAAGTACTTTGGGCCAGATGCTGTGATCGATGAACCGATTAGCATGGAATGGGCAAGAATTCCCCATTTTTACAGAAGCTATTATGTGTTTAAATATGTAACAGGATTTTCTGCAGCTACTTCTATAGCTGAGGACATTTTACAAGATAAACCAAACGCCATAGAAAACTACATGTCATTTTTAAAAGGTGGCGGCAGCGATTATGCCATGAACCTACTGAAAAATGCAGGAGTTGATATGACAGAACCAGACCCTATCGAAAAGACTATAGATGTATTTAACAGATTGATGGATGAGCTAGAAGAGCTAATATAACAAAAAAAGGAGCCCTATGGCTCCTTTTTTACGCTTTTAATCTAAAACTTCTAAAGTGAAAACATTATTTGGCCACGAAAACGTCGATACTTGCTCTTTCTGCTTGGTCTAAGATCTAGACAATTGAAACTAGATGTGATGCTGGGTCTGGAATACTAGTGTTTTTAAAAACATTGCTCTTTGTAAGACATTATAATTAGCAAATAGTTAACCATCCTCTCACCGACCCAGCATGTAGCTAATTTGGAAAAGGAACTGCGACCCAGCAGAATGATATGCTCCCTACAAAGTAGACAGTTGAAATAAAAAAATCTACTGGTTAGGGGGAATATTTTTGAACACTAAAAATAAATACAGTGCCAAAGAAAGGTATCATATCATACAGGAATACAAAAACGGAGATAGTCCAAAAACTAGCATTGCTTACAAATATAATATTAATAGAGGGACTATAAGCGAGTGGTTAGATAAGTTCTCAAGGCTTGGTATAGAAGGACTTGCCGATTGTAAAGCGCCAGTCGAGTATTCTAAAAAAGTAAAGGAAAATGCTATTAAAGAATATTTATCAGGTGAACATACTTTAAGATTTTTAGCAAAAAAATATGGAATTACTGATCATAGTGTTTTACGTAAGTGGGTAAAAAAGTATAATGGACATAGAAAATTAAATTCAGTAACAGAAATGGAAGGGATGGATTGCTCTATGTCTAAACGAAAATCTGTTGAAGATAAAGTTAAAATAGTATTATTTTGCATTGAAAACGATTATAACTATGAACTTACTGCTAAAACTTATCAGGTCTCCTACCAGCAAGTTTATCAGTGGGTTAGAAAATACAACTCCGGTAACAAGGATGCATTAAAGGATGGACGTGGTCGTAAGAAAAGCGAAGAAGAACTCACAGCAACAGAAAAAGCTAAACTTGAAATGGAGAAAATAAAAAGAGAAAACGAAAAATTAAGAGCGGAGAATGCTTTCTTAAAAAAGCTGAAGGCTTTAGAAAGGGGGAATCTTTAAATAGAGTAAGACAAGAAAACAAATATATTGTTATTAAAGAATTGAATGAGGAAGACAATTTTCCAATAATATTGCTATGCGAGGTAGCTGGTGTTACTCGCTCTGCTTATTATAAATGGCTAGACAAGAAAAAAACTGATTTAGAAGTAGAAAACGAACAAATTATGGAAGATCTGATTTTACTCTATAATGGTTTTAAAGGTGTTTATGGTTATAGAGTGTTAAAGTTGTACCTAGACCGTATATATCAAAAGAAGATAAACCATAAAAGAGTTCATCGCCTAATGAAAGTTGCAGGTCTAAAATCAATTACCCGAAGAAAAAAGAAACGCTATGGTAAATCTAAACCAGAACACATAGCGGAAAACATATTAAAACGTAACTTCAAAGCAGATAAGGTAAATGAAAAATGGGTAACAGATATTACAGAGTTTAAATATGGCAACAAAAAAGCTTATTTAAGTGCTATTTTAGACTTGTACGATAACTCCATTGTTTCATATGTTGTAAGCCACTCTAATAATAATCAGCTAGTATTTCAGACCTTAGATAAGGCTTTGATAAAATCACCTGGAGCGACTCCTTTACTCCATAGTGACCGTGGTTTCCAGTATACCTCCAATGGATTTAAACAAAAAATAAAGGCTGCAAATATAACACAGAGTATGTCAAGAGCAGGAAACTGCCTTGATAATGCACCAATAGAAAGTTTTTTTGGTAAGCTAAAGGTCGAAAAGTATTACTTAGAGGGCAACTATCAAACATTTAAAGAGTTAAAAGATGCAATAGACGAGTATATCCACTTCTATAACCATACCAGGCTACAGAAAAAGCTGAGCGGATTAAGTCCAATAGAATATCGATATCAATATCAGTTAACTGCTTAATTTTTTTATTATTTTCATTGTCTACTTGACAGGGGGCAGGTCATGATGCTGGGTCTGGAATAAGTATAACTACTAGCATTTTTAAATCTTTGTAAGACATTATAATTAGCAAATAGTTAACCATCCTCTCACCGACCCAGCATGTAGCTAATTTGGAAAAGGAACCGCGACCCAGCAGATAGCTAATTTATACGTTTTCGCGGCCAATAAGGGTTTAAAACGCTTAAAATTTTGGTTCCCGTGGCCAATTATCTTATATTTTACTGAAAGGTTGTGCTTAACATGAGGGTGTTATATTTAGAAATGGATTTTCTTATTTACCAGTGCGAGAGTTTAAAGGTTAAGCGTAATATTAGTAACAGTTTAGCTGAAAAGCTTCGGAATAAGTTTAATGTGTCGGTGGCGCAAAAGCATTTTCCTGAGCAAAAAAACAAATTTATGCTTGGAATTTGCAGTGTTTCGATAAATTTGCAACAATTGGATAAGCTAAGACAGAGAGTAATTAACTATATTGACAATAGCGAGCATGAGGTAGAGATTAGCTCCATAAATCATGAAATACTGTAAAAGAATAAAAAAGCAACTAAAAGCATAAATTTTATTAAACAAGAAATTTTTAGGAGGGTATCCATGCGCCACCGTATAAAGGGAGTTACCTACACCGTTTTGTATGATGAAAAAGCAAAAGAGATGGGTGAATATGCACTTCTTTCACTCAAAAGGCTATCCCCAAAGCTTAAAAATCAATACTATTCTTGGGATTCTAAATACTGTTTAGATAGAATTAAAAACCAGTTTGGAAAACCTAGCTATATTATTGATGGATTATATAGCGGAGAGGTGGAGGTATGGGTGCTACTTACTCCAACCGGTAACGTTATTTATGTCGAGGGCTGGCCGTATGTTGAGCCGGCTGCTTTGTATGTGCACTGTAAAAACTTTGATGAGACAATAACATCTTTTTGTAAGTGGTTGACCATATCTAATAACTCTAAGCACTTAAAAGTTTTAGATGGTGGAAAAACAGTAGCATATTCATAAAAAAAGGAATATAGATGCATCCTCTTAAGCAAACTAATTATATCAACTACTAAGGAGGAGCATATATAGTGAGAGAGGTTAGATTAGGAGATGTTCAATTTACCACCAAGGTTTCAGAGGAAACGATAGACCAATTTATTAGGGAACTTCCCGAGCATAAAAAGGAATCCCTATATGAAATTATGAAACAACTGTCAGACCATAACCTAATAGATTTGCAAGGGTTTAGATACTCTCAGGATGAGGACTGTTAAAACATCGCTACCGATTAATTTCGGCAGCGGTGTTTATTTTTTGACTTTTAAGGAAAAACTATGAAATATCACCATTTACTGTTTAGGAGGCATGAAAATGAAAAGAGCGATAAAAAAGTTAATACGAAAAGTGTCTCCACCAAAGTCTATGACTCAATCAATGAACAATAGCAGTAACGGTAAAAAAGTATACAGCTCGCTTAAAAAAAATCATGATTATTTAAAGAACCTTTTTAAAGATTGTGACGACATAGACTTTCGAAAGATAAAAATTGCCGACTCTTCCATAACTGTGTTAATAGTTTACGTCGATGGATTAGCTGCCCAAGAGACCATTGGCGCAGATATTGTCAAATCCCTCACTGTATTAGCACCTAAATCTAAGGACATGAGATACTCCAAACAAAATATACATGACAGCCTGTTAAGCACCGCCCAAGCAGAGGAACAAGATGACTTTGACAATGTAGTGGAGTCCTTATTAGGTGGAGAGGCACTGGTATTTGTAGATGGGATAAATGGCGCCTTTTCAATTGATATCAGAAGTTGGGAAGGGCGGTCGGTGGAAGAGCCCAGTAACGAACAAACTATTAGGGGACCTAGAGAGGGATTTACTGAAACTCTTAGATTTAACACAGCTCTAATCAGAAGAAGACTTAAAAATAATGATCTTAAGATGAAGCACTTTAAGGTGGGGCGACAAAGTAAAACTGATGTAGTAATAACTTATTTTGCCAGCATCGCAGATGACACAGTAGTTCGGGAAGTGGAAGAGCGGATAAAAAAGATAGATATAGACGGAGTGCTAGAAAGTAGCTATATTGAGGAGTTAATAGAAGAACGGACCATATCTATTTTTCCGCAAATATTAAATACTGAACGTCCAGATAGGGCGGTTGGCCACCTACTTGAAGGCAAGGTGGTAATACTTGTGGACAACACCCCTTTTGCTTTAGTACTTCCCGTGACCTTAGCCCAATTTTTTCATTCTCCCGAGGATCATTATAACCGGTATATCTACACTTTTATAACTCGAATATTTCGTTTTGCAGGCTTTTTTCTAGCTACCTGCCTGCCTGCAATATATGTGATTTTGACAAGCTTCCGGTATGAGATGATACCCATAGATATTATCTTTTCTATAGCGGAAACAAGAGAGGAGCTTCCCTTTACTCCATTTATGGAGGCTTTACTATTAGAGGTAATCGTGGAGTTTTTGAGGGAGGCTACTTTAAGGCTACCCGGACCAATTGGTCAAACAATTGGTATAGTGGGAGCTCTTGTAATAGGAGAGGCTGCTGTTCAGGCTAGGTTAATTAGCCCTATTTTAGTTATATTTACCGCCACAACTATGTTGGGTAGTTTTGCAATACCCAACTACAACATGGCCTCTTCTGTTAGATTGCTTAGGTTTCCTTTGCTTTTTGCTTCGGGGCTTTTAGGTGGATTTGGTTTTGTTCTTACTTGGATGGTTATCTTTATCCATATTTGTAATCTTCAAAGCTTCGGAGTGCCTTTTTTACAACCTTTCTCACCCTTAAAGCTTTCTGAGCAACGGGACAATATTTTTAGGGCCCCTATTAGATGGATGAGAAGGCGACCGGTTCAAACTGCAAAAACTGAAAATTTAAGGCGGCAGATAGGAGTGGAAAACGACGATGAAAAGACACGAAAAAAGAAAGATTAGTCAGTTTGAGTGGTACGCAATTCTGATAGGGGCTATGGTTGGGGTTGGGGTTACAACTTTGCCGCGGGAAGTTACGGCAGAAGCCGGAAGGGACGGGTGGATTAGCATAACCATAGCTGCCTTAGTGGTTCTTATCTACAGCCAAATTTGCATCTACTATGCTAAAATGTTTCCTGACAAAACCCTAGCTCAATCTAGTGTGTTGGTGCTAGGTAAATACCTAGGATCAGCTGTCATAATCTTGTATGCACTTTACACCTTTATTACTGCCGCAGCAGTTTTAAGAATGTTTATGGAGTTAGTGTATATTTACATTCAGATTACTGTCCCTCTAATACTCATCTTGTTTATCAACTTAGCCATAATAGTATATCTTAGCCGCTGTGGGTTAGGTACACTGAGCCGTTTTACCATAGTAATAATGTTTGCCACAGGTCCGCTTTTTTTTCTTTTTTTTCAGCCAGCTTTTGCAGGCGAGTATGTAAATCTATTGCCGGTGTTAGAATGGGGAGTTATGCCCCCTTTAATCGCAACTCAAGAGGCTGTTTTAGCTTTTTTAGGAATAGAGCTGATATTGATTTTCTACCCATATATAAACAATAAAAAAAGCTTTAGCAGGGTTACAACTTTAGCTATCGGTTCAGTATGGTTTATATATGCATCCATAACCGCTGTGGTAGTTTTGATGATGGGAGTAGAGCAGGTGGAGCTTATATATTGGCCCTTTTTAGAGCACATGAAGCTTGTTGAGATGGAAATATTTGAAAGGCTAGACACCTTGTTTATTTACATGTGGACTTCTAAAATTGTGCTGGTAGCAGGAATTCAATATTTTGCCGGAACCTTTTCGCTGGCCCACCTAACTAACAAAGACTATCATGACATTTGGTCGCTAGCGTGTTGGCCTATTGTGTTAGTAGCTGCTTGGTACCCTGACAGCACTCCGCAGGTTGAGGAATTAGCAGGTACTACTGCGTTATATGGAGGAATTTTGATAGTAGCTATACCGATTATATTAATAATAGTTGCCAAGATAAGGGGCGTGAAAAATGAGTAAGAAAGTATTGATAATTGTAATTGTTCTTTTATTAACATGTACGGGGTGTTTAAGACAGGAAGTAAATATAATTGATGATTTGGCGATCATTATAGCTATGGGATTTGAAACCTTTCCTGACGAAGATCCGGATAAGGTGAGTTTTACCACAGTTACGCCACTGTTTGGTGAAAGAGCGGCAGATGAAACTAGGGTAATGACTGTCTCGGGCTTTGGGCTAGCCGGAGCTATGGACAACTGGCAAAGATACCGCAACAGAAACATGGCGGTTGGAAAGGTACAGCTTATCGTATTCGGCGAAAATATTACAGAAAATGGTCTTATCGAAAAGACGCAGGATTTGAGACAAATCCCTGAAATAGAAGTGCAAAGTAGCGTCATTTACTTTCCAGGAGATCCCAAAGATATTCTTGCTTTAAAACCACCAGAGGAGCAGCGGATAGGGACCTTTGTTAATGAAAATTTAATGTGGATGCGTGATGAAGGATTTAGCCTTAATGTATCCCTTCATGATCTTTGGTCACATACTCTTTCATTAGGCCGGGACCCCTTTATGCCTATGTTTGAAATAGAAGAAAACGAAGAAATCCCCTATTTTAGCGGAATGGCGCTGCTAGATGAGGAGGCCAAATTAGCAACAACACTAGATTTTGATGAAAGTAAATTACTGTATTTTTTAATGGATAGGCAAGCTACCCCCACCATGACTACCAAACTAAATGGGGAACATCTAGGAGAAGGATTGGTCATATTCTCCATAACCTCCAGTGACAGAAAAGTAGAAGTTGATGTAGTGGATGGAAACGTTAGTATCGATATAATAAAGGAAGTAAAAATGAGAGTAGAGGAAGTGCAAATGCGAGATGTTGAGGTTGTAGAAGATGAGAGCTTTGAAATTTTTGCGGAAGATATCGCTAAAGATTTGACTTTAGCCTGTACAGCATTAGTTGAAAAGCTCCAAGAAGCTAATACCGATCCCTTAGGGCTAGGACATTTTGTTAGAATCCAACAGACAGACTATTATCACCAGGGCACGTGGCGCGACGACTATCCAGAGGCAGAGATAGGTATAGACATCAATATTGATGTAATCAGAGGAACAACGTTCCAAAGAAATTATTAAATCTTCAAAACTCCTTCAAAGAGGTTATTATTCTTGCTGTGTAGAATACTATTTAAATAAATATCTACATAGGAGGAAAGCCATGAAGGAGTTTTTTTTCGTTATAAATCCTAAATCCGCCAATGGCAGCACTGCTCAATACTGGCCTCGTATTAAAGAAATGCTGCAAGATGAAAAATATGATTTTGATTACCAACTGACCTCTGCGCCTAATCAAGCCGATGAAATTGCCATGGAGGCTATTAGAAAAGGGTATGAAAAAATTGTGGCAGTTGGAGGGGATGGAACTGTAAATGAAGTGGTAAACGGATTCTTTTTAGATGACGGTAGTTTAGTTAACCCCAAAGCAAAGTTAGGAATCATTTCTAGAGGAACAGGTTGTGACTTTATACGTACTATGGGAATCCCAAAAGATGTAAAATATGCCATAAGGGCTTTAAAAAGTGGAAAAGCTAAACCTTCTGATGTAATTGAGGGAGAGTATATTTCTCAGCAAGGACAAAAAATTATAAGAAGATGCATAAACATATCAGACGTAGGTCTAGGAGGGTTTGTAGTTAGACGGGTAAACCACACCACTAAATCCTCCGGCGGATTTTTGTCATACTTACTCGGAACTTTGCTAAGCGTGTTAAAGTGCCCCACATTTGATTTAGAAATTATATTAGATAATAAACTTTTTTTTAGTGGGGAAGTATATCTAGCTGCTGTAGCAAATGGCAAGTACCTTGGTGGTGGGATGAAGCTAGCGCCGGAGGCGATTTTAGATGACGGTTTGCTGGATCTAGTGCTAGTTAAGGCAATGACCAAACCTAGGCTGTTATGGAATTTGAGGAAGGTATATTCGGGCACTCACCTAAGTCATCCCAAAATTGCAGCTGATAAGTGCAAAACCGTAACGGTAAGATCATTAAACGGGGACATGCCCTTAGAAATGGACGGCGAGACCGGCAGTGTCAAGTCAATAAATTATAAATTAAACAAGGAAAAGATAGAGGTGATTTGCGAGTAAGGCTTAGGATGCAGTTGAAAGTTTTCACTTCTCAATACTATATAAAAAAAACTAATAACATAAATAAAGGTAGATAATACTCCGTTGTTGAAATAACATACATAATAAAGTAAGCGAAAATATAAAATTTAAATTATTAAACAAAATTTAACATAGGGAGGGCGTAGTAATGAGAATTGTCGATAACAAGGGGTTGGACTGTCCGCAGCCTGTTATAAATACTAAAAAAGCCATAGAAAAAGGATTGCCAGTTACATCTATTGTTGATAATGAGGTGGCACGGGACAATGTTACTAAGCTTTGTACAAAATTAGGCTTTAAAAGTCAGTGCCAAGAAAAGGACGGTTTTTTTCACATAACCATAGCTGGTGAAGAAGCGGAGCTCGTTTGCCAGGAGAAAACTGAAGCTGTTGGAAAACATTTAATCATTCAAAGCGATAAATTGGGCCAAGGTGATGATACTTTGGGTAATGCGTTAATGAAATCTTTTTTCTTTACCCTTACCGAAACTCAGCCGTATCCAAAAAGAATATCCTTTGTAAACAGCGGTGTTCGCTTAGCATGCGAGGGGTCTGAAGTTTTAGACGCGATTAAGGATTTGCAGCAAAAAGGTACAAAAGTAGCTAGTTGTGGTATATGCTTAGACTTCTATAAGCTAAAAGATAAGCTTATAGGTGGCGAGATAACAAACATGTATGACATAGTAGAGTCAATGAATGAAATAGACACAGTGAGCATATAATTTAAACGGTGGTTAAGCAGTAGTTAAACGGTGGTTTGGCTACTGCTTAACTATTGTTATTGAAATTTTTTTAAAAAAAATTAAATATTTAGCAGGAATTATTCTCGTTTTGTAGAATAGGTATAATAATAGGAAAAATTCCTATTAAGAACTCATATAAAAAGGAGAGGATCTAATGAATTTAAAGGGAAGTAAGACAGAAAAGAATCTATGGGAAGCTTTTGCGGGAGAATCTCAGGCTAGGAATAAATACGAGTACTGGGCTAAAGCAGCTAAAAAAGAAGGATACGAGCAAATTTCAGGCCTGTTTTCCGAGACTGCTGACAATGAAAAAGCTCATGCAAAGCAAATCTTTAAATATCTAAATGGAATCACCACCACAACAGACCACCTAAAAGCAGCGGCTGAAGGTGAAAACTATGAGTGGACCACTATGTATGCAGAGTTTGAAAAAACAGCAAGAGAAGAAGGATTTGAAAAAATTGCCGATTTCTTTAGAGAAGTTGCAGAAGTGGAAGAAGAACACGAAAAACGTTATAGACACTTATTAAATATGGTAGAAGAGGGTAAAGTATTTAAGAGAGAAGAAAAAATCGAGTGGAAATGTAGAAACTGTGGCTATGTTCACACAGGAACTACTCCTCCTGAACTTTGCCCAGCATGTTTCCACAGCAAAGCACACTATGAGGAGCTTTGCAGAAACTACTAAAGGAGGACATAATAAATGTATAAATGCACTGTTTGTAACTACCTAAATACAGAAGATGAAGCCCCAGAAAAATGTCCCAAATGTGGAGCGCCACAAGAAAAGTTTGAAAAGCTAAAAAAGGAACACGTAGATAAAATAACCAGAAGCCGTCAAACAAACTACCTTTTAAAAGATTTAATCACATCCATGGAAACAATAAATGACATAGCAGATCAAGGCATCGACGATGACCTAGACCCAGGCTGTAGAAAATTATTCACTGAAGCCAAAGAAAGCGCAGAATTCTTGCGCCAAACTGCTATGGCGGAGATTGAGAATCATATAGGTAAGGGTAAGTGGGGCTAACACAGCCGAGCGGCTGCTTATAAGCACCTATCTTCGTTGTTGCAAAAAAAATCCCAGACTCCTCACGTATTACATATACGCTGCGGGCCTGGGATTTTTTAGCGCCTAGAATCTAGGCACTTCTAAGCAGCCTTGGTGGGGTCGATAAGCGCCTGACTTCGTTGTTGCAATTAGCGCCCCAGACCAGTCACGTATTATATATACGCTCCCGCCCTGCGTCGCAAATTGCGCCTAGAATCTAGGCACTTCTAAGCAGCCTTGGTGGGGTCGAATAAGCGCCTGCCTTCGTTGTTGACAAAAAATCCCAGACTCCTCACGTATTACATATACGTTGTGGGTCTGGGGTTTTTTAACGCCCTAGAACTTTTCTATTCCCCTCGCTACAGGCCCCCTACTCTTCGGGGGTGTTTTGGTATTTCAAACTAATAATAAATACTTAATGTGGTTTAGGAAGGATAACGTCGGTTTTGGTCGAATATATATTTAATTAGCAAAATATAGATAAAGGAGTGGGAGGATGAAGGAGAAAATGTTGGATATGCAAGAAACTATTGCTCAGTGGCGTCGATACTTTCATCAGTATCCTGGCGTGGGGTTTGATGTGGAAGAAACATCAACAAGGATTGAGCAAGAGTTAGATAAAATGGGTATAACAAATCGAAAAAGATTTGCATCTACGGGGATTGCAGCACTGATTGAGGGAAATAGTGGCTGCGATAAAACTGTGGCATTGCGCGCTGATATAGATGGACTACCCATTCAACAAATTAATGATGTCCCCTATAAATCCAAGATAGATGGCAGGATGCACGCTTGCGGTCATGATGCTCATATAGCTATGGCTTTAGGGGTGGCAAAATATTTTACTGAGCACAAAGAAGAGCTAGACGGCAATTTGCTACTTATTTTCCAGCCAGGTGAGGAAGGGTACGGAGGAGCTCAAGCTATGTTAGATGACGGCTTGTATGAAGAATATCCTTTTGAAACAGTGTTTGGCTGCCATGTTGGCTCTATCTTCCCTGATGTTAAGTACAACAAAATCGGTCTAAGTGCAAAGCCTACTATGGCTGCGGCAGTTGAGTTTTCATTAGATATCTATGGAAAAGGGGGGCACGGAGCTGTTCCTCAAGAAACTGTGGATCCTGTGGTGGTATCAGCTCATGTAATCACTGCTTTGCAAACAATTAAAAGTAGAAGACTAGCTCCCACGGACAACGCCATAGTAACTATCGGGGAGATAAAGGGTGGTTCAGCCCCTAATATAATCCCTGATAAAGTCACGCTAAGAGGAACTGCCAGATATTTGACAGATGATATAGGAAAATGTATTTATAGCAGCATAGATGAAATTGCTAAAGGGGTTACAGCCGCATTTGGTGGTAGGCATAATTTGACCTTTAAAGACCCATATCCACCAGTAAAAAATGACGATGAATTAGTAAAGTGGGCTAAAGAGGAACTATCTGAAGTAACAGAGTCCGATCAGATTGTGGAAATAGAAAAACCTAGCATGGGCGGAGAGGACGTAGCAGTATTTTTGCGCAAAGCACCGGGGATATTCTTTTTCTTAGGGACAAATAATAACACCGAAAAAACAAGCTACCCTCACCACCATCACAAGTTTGATATAGATGATAGTTTGCTGTGGAAGGGCACTAATGTGTTTGTAAATCTCATAAAAAAATACTATAAAAGGTGAAACTTTTTGATAGGTTAAAACGTCTATAACATTAGAGGGGTATTTTTCTTGTAGATGTTATTTTGGGGAAAGTTAAGGGGATAAGGATAACAAATTAAAACGCTAGCTAGAGGGTGTAACTTAAAGATATGAGAGGGGAGAGGGGAAAGTGAAGACTACTCCTATTCTTGGGGTCATTTCAATAGCCATTATAATAGTTATTTTGGCAACTAACTTAGGCAATTCAAAACTAGAACCAACAAAACCTGAGTTTTTGCAGGTAAAAACCTCCCTTGATAGATATGGATCGGAGGAAGTAATTCACGTTTGCATAAAAAACAAAAGCGATGATGAGATTTTGTTTGGGGATAATTTTTTAGGGTTAAATATGTTTGTGCGAAAATCATCAGGACTTTGGGAGCGTTATTATCCAGACATAGATATTAAACTTGTGTCTTTGTCGTTAAAACCAGGAGAAGTAGCAAACTTGGAAATTCGTTGCTCTGGCATGGATCCTGGGGAGTATAAGTTGACCTTTGAAGGGTGGGAAAAGGAAAACTTTAATGAACTAATCACAGCACAAGTAAATTTAATTATAACTCCCTATCCTAAAATAAAAGTAAAGAGCGATAAAACAGAGGTTAGACCACGGGAGAGCCTTAGTTTGACTGTTATTAACGATCGCTTACACGACATAACGTTTTCTGATAGCACATTGGGAATGAAAGTATATATTAAAGATGACGATGAATGGATGCAAATACCATCTCCTTTATACAGTGATGGTATAGAGTTAACCTTAAGTCCAGGGCAGATATATGAGCTTGACATACCACCTCTTAGGGCAAGTGGGAGGTATAGATTTATGTTTTATGGCGTTGACTCAGAAGATGCTGTGATAACAGGTGAAAAAGAAATTACTGTTATCAGAAGATAATAAGAAAAAGGGTTGTCTTCTTAAGAAAATACTCTTAAGAGACAACCCTTTTTAGTTAAAAAAGCGGTTTACTATACTAAATATAAATGCCAAAATCCCGCTGGCTACTAACGGCCCTACAGCAACACCTTGAAAAAAAGAAACCCCGATTATCGTTCCGCCTATTAGGGCAGGGACTAAGTCAGGACGAGTATCCATCATGTTAACACCTTCTCTAGCTAAGTAAGTGGCGAAGCAACCCATCAACAAAGCGGTGATTCCAACTGGAGTTTTTATGTTGGAATAAATCTCAGAAATAGAAACCTTTCCAGAGGCAAAGGGTGCCAAAATTGCTGCAGTTAAAAAAATTATCGACCATTTAAGACCTTGCTCATCTAACCATTCGATGGCGCTATTAAGCCGGAGTAGTTTTAGAACTAGCAATATGGCAACTGCATAAGCAACTGACTGATTCTGGGTAAAAACTGCCAATGCCATGATGGCAATTAAAATAAGCATTCCTTCTCCAAACATTAACACAGCCTCCTTATTGCCAATTTTTAATGCGTCGTTTTAATACAGCTATAAGCGGCACACCCAGTCCCAATATAATGATGGCTTGGCTTATAAATATGGACAAAACAGTAGGCAAAAAAGGAACCGCGAAGGCGTAATACAAAATCATCGGAATAAATATAGCGTTTAGCACGATAGGGAATGAGTATGCAAGTTTAGAACCTCTAAAATAGTAGGTTAGTATCGCTGCAACTAGTGTAATTAGGCTTCCACCAACTATATCAAGTATATGGGCTCCAGCAAAAATGTTTGCCAATAAACAACCTATAAAAACTCCTAGGATTGATTGAGGCATAATTATAGGCAGCACAGTAAGAGCTTCGGCGACTCTAAATTGTATCGGACCCATAGTAAACTGAGCAAAAGGAGCTGTTAGCACTATGTATAAAGCAGCTACCATGCCTCCTAACGCCAAACCTCTAGGTGAAAAAATATCTTTCATAGCTTAACCTCCAAAAATATATAATTGCATAAATTAACACCATTTAATTAAATGGTGTTAATTTTTTTGTGCTATGTTATTTTACCACATTTTGATGAACGTTACACCTAAAAAAACTTTAGGTGTTTGAAGAAAGTTCTACTACATCTTTATCTTGTAGTACATGATCATGATTAACCCATTGTCCATCAAACTTTGCAGAACCCCATACCCTAGCCTTTTCAAGGTTTGCAGCTATGTCTTTGTGAATTTGTTCTGCAAGGTCTAAGATAGTGCTTCCTTTAGGCAGTGTAAAAGGCTTTGAAAAGTCAGGATCTTTTCCTGGAGCTTTGGTATAAATTCTATTGACTTCTAGTTTTTGAAATAAAACTTCCGTCAAGTTATCCAATCCTAGAGAGTCTTTAACTGAAATCTTGTAAAAATCAGGAAAGTCATCTACAAGGTCTTGAGCAACTTCAAAGTTTTCCATAGCTTCTGGGCTATCAAACTTGTTTCCTACCCAAAGCACTTTATAGGGAAGAAGCCCTTGAACTCCAGGTGTATTACTGTGGTTTATTATTCTTTTTTCCTCAATTAGCTTTTGAATTTTGGGTATATGCTCAATGCAATCTCCGTCTGTAAAATCAACCATAATAATTAAAAGATGGGCATTTTTAATACCGCTGGCAAACTCTCCGGATATCCCTTGAGGATCGATGGGAGGAGTGTCCACTAGCTGGATAAATACGTCATGATAAGGGAGCATTCCAACTACTGGGGTAAATGTAGAAAAAGGATAAGGTTGCTCTTCTGTTTTAGCAGCGGTAAGCTTTCCCACAAAAGCCGATTTTCCACAGTTTGGGAATCCAAGCAAAAAAACCTGGCCTGCTCCTTGTTTTTCGATAACAAAAGGACTGACTGTTTTCTTGCTACCACCTTTATCCTCACTTTTTTTCAGCTTAGATAGTTTTTTACGTAGTTCTCCCTGAATTTTTTCGGTACCTTTATGCTTAGGAATAACAGCAAGCATCTCTTCTAAATGGGCTATTTTCTCCTCTGTTGTGGTGGCCTTTTTGTAAGCCTCTTCAGCGGCATAATATTGTGGTGTTAGATTCGCGGCCATTTTTAATAACACCTCCGTCAATCAGGTTTGTTTAATTAAGTTATATTCAACATTACGTGAATTTTTTCCTCCTATTTTTGTCATCTTTACTTAGACGTGGATATAAACATAAGTGGGGGGATAAATAATGATTAATAAAGTAGAAAGACTAGAAAGTGAACGCTATTATATTGATAACTTTAAAGACCTTAATTTAAATAAAACTTTAAAACAAGTAGTTTTAAGCGATAAGTTTCTCTGTATTTTTGCAAGGCTACTACCTTGGGAGCTGGTACTAAAATATCAGGTTCCAAGTGTGAGTACAGTAAGCTACTGTATAAAAGCAATGAAAAGTAGATTTCCAGACAAGGAAACTGCCATTAGCTGCATAAATAGCAACAAATCCTTACTAACCAGCCAAAAAAAAGGACTTATCCAGCTGATAGAAAGGGAACACTGTTATTAATATAGAATACTATAGTAACGTATAACGGTAGATGTAGACGAACAGTAGTTTAACAATAGTTGAACAGTAGTTGAACAGTAGTTGAACGATAGTTAAACCATTGTTAAACCATCGTCAAATGCTGACCCCAACGACAAAACCAAGGGACAAGGGGGACTGGTATGCAGTCCCATCGTTTTCCAATGGGACTGCCGTACCTGTCCCCTCTGTCCCGAAGATGGATAGCCCCAATTAATACCGCAACTGATGACCCCAATTGACTGTAGGGGAGCAGCACTACTGCTCCCGCACCTAACGTCCGCGGGCTAAAGCGGACAGTTACTGAGGTCCCAAACTGGTATTAAATCTAGACCCCGATGGCCCAAATGCAGGGGTCGGCCTTTTAAAATTACCTTTCTTGAACTGTAGAAAGTTAATTTTGACAGGCTGACCCCAGCCCCCACTGGTTTTATTCCCCGGGGTAGCAAAAGAAGAAGTTAGAAATTATATCTCTAGGTCAAAAATTCCAAAACCTAATTGGCCGCGAAAACGTATAAATAAGCTACATGCTGGGACTAGGATCTAAAGATTTGAAATACTGAACTGATGCTGGGTCTGAAACCCAAAATGATGCCCCAAATGAAAAATCAAAATGGCACCTTCTCGAAGAGGTATGGGGCGACCTCAGTGTCGCCCATCAGTAGATGGCCAGCGAAAATGGCCAGGTTTAAATAGGTAGTTAAACGATAGTAAAACGATAGTTAAACCATTGTTCAACCATTGTTAAACTATCGTTAAAAACTTTACCGTGGCCAATTAGGTTTTAGCATTTGGCAGTTAGCAGGTGGTAAAAGCAAATACTGCCAGGCAGAACAAACCGCTCTTGATATCCTGTCCAACTAACCAACTAACCAACTAACCAACTGACTGCTGTATCTAGCACCGTCAGTTCAGGATTAGCATATATTTCCGGGTTTGTAGGGGAGCAGTACCTGCTCCCGCACCTAACGTCCGCGCCCCAAAGCGGACAGCTACTGAGGTCCTAAACTGGTATCAAATCATGACCCCGATGGACTGTTTCTCCACATGTTCGACACCTTTAACTTTGAGTCGACGCTGAACAATAGCTGAACAATCGTTGAACCATTGTTAAACAATTGTTGAACCATCGTTAAAAACGTTACCGTGGCCAATTAAGGTTTTAGCATTTAGCAGGTAGCAGATGCTCTGCCAACGGGACTCTGACCTTAATTGTCAATTGTAAGTTGAATGGAAGCGAGCTCAAAGTCAAAGCCTTACTCACAGGGAGAAAAGACGCCGCCTTCAATCAAACCCTCCAATATATAGCAAATCCTTCAGCAGAGGAAAAACCCAAATGACAAAACCAAGGGACAAGGGGGACTGGTATGCTGTACCATCGTTTTCCAATGGGACTGCCGTACCTGTCCCCTCTGTCCCGAAGATGGATAGCCCCAATTAATACCCTAACTGATGACCCCAATTGACTGTAGGGGAGCAGTGTCTGCTCCCGCACCTAAAGTCCGCGGGCTAAAGCGGACAGCTACTGTAATCCATAACTGGTATCAAATCTAGAACCCGATGGCCCAAATGCAGGGGTCGGTCTTTTAAAATTATCTTTCTTGAACTGTAGAAAGTTAATTTTGACAGGCTGACCCCAGACCCCACAAACCCAAATTGGCCGCGAAAACGTACTGTGTCAACCCATCAGCAATTGGCTAGCCAATATGGCAATGACCACCAAAACTTCGCTGTTACTAGGGGCATAGGATGTTATGTTCTTTGTTACCAACTTCCGACCTCAAATTACTTATTACCACTACTCATGTAACCAATATCGTAATCTTTACCGTGGCTAATTAGTATTTAGTATCTAGTAGAAAGCAGAAAGTAGAAAGCAGATAGAATTGAAATTTGCACCACCTGTATGATAGAAAGTAATGGAGGGAGCTGGACTTATGGGCTGGCTTTGGATGACTTTGTTTTTGGCTATAGTATTTATAATTAGTATAATTGTGCTACTGCAAAATCGTGATCCTTCACGAACTTTAGCGTGGATTTTAGTGCTGTTTTTTCTTCCGGGGTTGGGTATATTATTATACCTTTATCTAGGTCAAACCCATCGGAAGAAAAAGACTTTTCTTAAAAAGAGGAAATCCGATTATAAGGCTGTAAAGCAGCTGTTGCGAGGTAACATCCCTTTAACTAAACATAATGAATATGTAAAAAGTCTTTCTAACGATTCCATAGCAAAAAAGATGATCCCGTTATTTGTAAATAGCAGTCACGCGCCACTTACCACAGAAAATGACGCAGAGATTTTGCAAAACGGCTCTGCTGCCTTTTCTGAGATGCTCCGCTGCATAAAAGAGGCGAAAAGTCACGTTCATGTGGAGTTTTTTATAATAAAAGAAAGCGATATAGGAGAAGAGTTTAGACAAGCTCTTATAGACAAAGCAAAAGAAGGGATACCCGTTAGGCTAGTCTACGACGCAGTAGGTAGTTGGAAATTAAAAAAGTCTTTTCTAAAACCTTTAGAGGATGCTGGTGTTGACGTTAGAGCTTTTTTGCCAGTTAGTTTACCTTTTTTAGGTGAAAAACTTAACTATAGAAATCATCGCAAGATTTTAGTAGTAGATGGCAAGATAGGATTTTTAGGTGGGTTAAACATAGGGGACGAGTACCTAGGTAAGGACCCTAAAAGAGGTTTTTGGAGAGATACCCATTTAAAAGTAGCGGGAGCATCGGTTTATGTATTGCAAACAATATTTCTAAGAGACTGGCAATTTGTCTCAAAGCAAGATATCGAGGTTAATAGCGTAAAATATTATCCTCCAATTGAAAAAAAGGGAAACGTGTCCATGCAGATAGTTTCAAGTGGGCCGGATTCTTACTGGACGGGTATCCAACAAGGATACTTTGCCTCTATAGCTAATGCTAAAGAAAAAGTTTATATAACCACTCCATATCTTATCCCTGACGAAAGTATTTTGGTAGCTCTAAAAACAGCAGCTCTTGCAGGTATTGATGTTAGAATTTTAGTTCCTAGCATTCCGGATCATAAGACGGTTTTTTGGGCATCTAAATCCCACTTTCAGGATCTTTTAGATGCAGGGGTTAGGATATATCAATATGAAAAAGGGTTCGTTCATGGTAAAGTTATAATAGTTGATGACAATTTTACCTCTATTGGCTCTGCCAACCTTGATGTCAGAAGCTTTGAACTTTCTTTTGAGGTTAACGGATTTATATATGATAAAAAGATTTGTGCCCAAGCTACAAAAGATTTTTTGGAGGATTTAGGGAATAGTAAAGAAGTAATCTTGAAAGAATATCTTAAAAGGCCTATCACAGATAAGATAAAAGAATCACTAGCAAGGCTTTTGTCGCCCCTTTTATAGTGATGACGAAAAAGCAAAATAGATATAATCTATGGAATTACTTGACGCAATATATTCATTTCGATTAGACTATACTTACAATAAAAAATTCTTATCGAGAGTGGTGGAGGGAAGGGCCCGATGAAACCCGGCAACCTAACTTGTGGTGCTAAATCCCACAGAGTTTTTTTATGCTCTGAAAGATAAGAGCCAGTCTCTTTGTCGAACTAGAGTTTTTTATTGTAAAAACCATTATTTTATATGAGGAGGTTTTTACAAATGACCAAAAGATTTTTATTTACTTCAGAGTCGGTGACAGAGGGGCATCCCGACAAAATTGCCGATCAAATTTCAGATTCGATTTTAGATGAAATTTTATCAAAGGACCCCAATGCAAGAGTTGCTGCCGAAACAACTGTATCCACAGGCCTTGTGCTAGTTTCTGGCGAAATCAGCACAAAATGCTATGTTGATATTCCCAAGATTGTACGGGAGACTATAGCTGACATAGGTTATACCCGTGCTAAGTTTGGCTTTGACAGCGAAACATGCGCTGTTCTCACCGCCATCGATGAGCAATCCCCAGATATTGCTCAAGGGGTGGATAGAGCGTTAGAATCAAAAGAAGGCCATACAGAACTAATGGATGAGATAGGAGCAGGTGATCAAGGTATGATGTTTGGATTTGCCTGTGATGAGACCGTAGAGCTTATGCCGCTACCTATTTCATTAGCTCACAAGCTGTCTATGAAACTAACATCAGTAAGGAAAGACGGAGTGCTAGAATATCTAAGACCTGACGGAAAAACTCAGGTGACCATCGAATACGAGGGTGATACTCCTGTTAGAGTTGATACAGTGGTGGTTTCAACACAACATAGCTCTGAAGTTACTTTAGAAGAGCTTAAAAGTGATATTATAGAAAAGGTAATAAGACCTACTATTCCAGAAAATTACCTTGATGAAAACACAAATTTTTTCGTTAACCCAACTGGTAAATTTGTCATAGGTGGACCTCAAGGAGATGCAGGACTTACAGGAAGAAAAATAATTGTGGACACTTACGGAGGCTACTCTCGTCACGGAGGAGGGGCTTTTTCAGGTAAAGACGCCACTAAGGTTGATCGATCAGCAGCTTATGCAGCTCGCTATGTTGCAAAAAATATAGTTGCTGCGGGACTTGCAAAAAAATGTGAAATACAGCTAGCGTATGCTATTGGTGTAGCAAAACCTGTATCGCTGATGGTGGAGACCTTCGGAACAGAAAAGGTAGATCCAGCTAAAATAACAGAAGCTGTTAAAAAGGTTTTTGACCTAAGACCGGCAGCTATAATAAAAGAACTTAAGCTAACTCGACCTATCTTTAAAAAGACCGCAGCTTACGGACACTTTGGAAGGCAGGGAGAGGAGTTCACTTGGGAAAAAACAGATAAGGTTGATTTATTAAGAAAAGAATTAGGACTATAGACTAACGCCCTGGCAAAAGCTGGGGCTATTTTAATGTGCCGAGTTTTGCAGGATATTGCCATCTTTTGTAGAAAAGTTAATAGAAAGCTGAGGTGATATCTTTGAAGCTGGAGTTAGAAAATTTAGAACAAATAACTAACCAAGTGATTTCTAGTATCGAACAGGGTAAAAATGATATTTTTGAAATTACGGAAAAGGCAAGAAAAGAAGAAGAAACAGTTAAATACCAGCTAGCCTCCCTTAGTAGCGAGGTTAGCGCAGTTATAAATGAAGTGGACTCAACGGAGCTTAAGGAAAAAAAGGCCAGGCAAAGGCTTATGGATGTCAGTAGAAAATTTGAAGAGCATAGCCAGGAAAATATTCAAGCAGCTTACGAGACCGCGCATAATTTGAATATCAAACTAGCAGGCCTTAGACAGAAAGAACAGTCGCTAATAGAAAAACGTAGTGAATTGGAGCGAAGGTTGGTCTCTATCAGGGAAATGGTGAAAAAAGCGGAAAACTTAGCTACCCATGTTTCTATAGCTTTTGACTATTTAGTAAACAACCTATACAGCGTAAGTCACCAGTTAGCTAATTTCCAACAAGCAAAAAATATAGGTTATAAGATAATACAAGCTCAAGAAATTGAACGCAAAAGAGTGGCCAGGGAAATCCATGACGGTCCTGCGCAAAGCCTGGCAAAACTAACGTTAGCTGCTGAACTATGGGAAGAGGAAATTTCAACGGACTCTTCTAAGGTTAGGGAATGCCTGACAGACATCAAGAAAGAGTCGAGAAGCATTTTAACTGAAATACGAAGGATAATTCATCAGCTAAGACCTATGACAATTGATGATTTAGGCCTGGTTCCAACACTGCGCAGGTTTTGCGAAGAATTTAACGAGAACAATAACATTCAGCTAGAGTTTATATGTTTTGGAGAGGGGAGCAAGTTAGATAAAAATATAGAGGTTACACTTTATAGAATTGTGCAGGAATCTGTACAAAATATGCTTAAACATAGCCAAGCCACTAGAGGGGTCATTAAGCTGCAGTTATCTAAAAAACTGACTTTGAATATTCGGGACAATGGCAAAGGCTTTTGTCCGGAAGAGGTCCTAGGTGACATTAGTGCCGAGAAATTTGGCCTTTTAGGTATGAAAGAGAGAGTGAACCTAGCAGGTGGAGAGCTTAACATAAAATCATCTTTAGGCCAGGGCACCTTAATAAATGTAGTTATTGACAAAAAACAACAGGGGGAGGAATATCATGACTAATCATATTAGAACAGCAGTAATAGATGACCATTCTATGATCAGAGAGGGTATTGTCAATTTATTAGAAAGAGAAGATGAAATAGATATTGTTGCACAGGGTGCAAATGGCCAAGAGGCTATAGAGATTGTAAAAGAGCATAGGCCGGATATCGTGCTAATGGATATAAATATGCCTATCTTAAATGGAATCGAAGCTACTGAAAAAATAAAAAATGAGTACCCAAAAACCAAGATCATCATGCTAACCATTCACGACGGAGAGGAATATATCTTTAAAGCCATTAATTTAGGGGCGGAAGGCTATGTTTTAAAAGATGCTGGCAAAGAAATTCTTCTTTCTGCGTTAAAAAATGTATATAATGGTGACGCGTTTATTTCCCCTAACATAACGAAAAAAGTTTTTAAAGAATTAACAAGGCTGGAGAGAAAAAAGCCGACTAAAGAAAATCCACAACAGGTATTTCGATTTAGTAAAAGAGAATGGGAAGTTTATAAATTGATGGCCGAAGGCAACAGCAATAAGGAGATAGGATGCGCTCTTAACATAACTGAAAAGACGGTAAAAAACCATGTCAGTAGCATATTTAAAAAAATGGAAGTTTTTGATCGTACTCAAGCAGTTATTAAAGGTATAAAGGAAGGTGTAGTGGAAGTTTAATTTTATTGGTACATAAGCCCACGCTTTTGCATATAGTAAAGCAAGAGGTGAGGCTGATGATAGTTAACATTATCTTATGGTTGCTAGCTTTATATGGGCTTTGGTCTATTTTTAACCTTGTTTGGGAATCCTTCCAATCTACAAAAAAGCCAAAAGCTAACTTATCAGTGCTACTAATAGTAAATAACTGGGAAGATAAGGTTGAAAAGGTGATTAGATACCTAGCAAATCAAAGCTATTTTAATAAGCACCCATTAACCCCCGTTGATGTTGTTGCAGTGGATAAAGGCTCTGCGGATAACACGCTGAAGATACTTAAACAATTAGCCAGAAATTATTCATTTTTGAAAGTGGTTGATAGCAAAAGAATCAGCAGCTCTAGCGTAGTAGAATATGGTAAGAATAGGTGTGTTGGTGAAGTAGTGTTAGTGTTTGATGATGCTGATTTTGACAACTTAGAAGATATAGAACAAGCAATTAAGTTCTACTTTAGCAATTCTAATTGTAAGTTTTACAAAGAAGAATAAACAATTACTTGAGTCCTTTCCAACTTGGAGGGGATTTTTTTTCTTAATTTTATCGTAATAATACGGTAATTCTATAGTAATATTTCTATCGTTGTGGTAAAATTGAGTAGACAAAGCATAAAGGTCAGCTTGGTTATGAACTGAGGGGGGGAAGTTATGAATAAGCTTAAAGCTTTTAAGCTGTTGATAGCCTTTATAGGAGTAACCTGGCTTGTTAAAATAACAGCGTCATCGGAGCAGCTTCTGCAGGTAGGATGGTGGGAGGTGCTACTTTTTGTTTCTTTGGCTGTACTCATAGAGAGAATACATATACCATTGCCTCAGGGGCATGTATCTTTTTCCCTAGTTTTTATACTATGGGCTTTTTCTGTGTTTGGACATGTGATTTTTGCGCTCTGGGCAGTACTTATTGGGATTTTCATCAATCAAGCTTTACTAATAGGGCGTAAGCTAGGAGATGTATTTTTTAATATAGGGATGATGACTATTACAATCTTGACCTCTAACCACGTTTTTCATTTTTTAGGTGGTAACTGGGGTGGTTTAATTTTAGAAAACACCGTTCCTATGCTTGGCATGCTTTTAGTTATGTTTATTTTAAATCATGCATGTTTATATGTGTTGTACAAGCTCATGAACCCTACTTATTCTGTTGTTGATATAGTGAAAGATTCTAGGTGGGATCTTGTCACCTACCTTATAACTGTGCCTCTAGGCATTTTAATGGCTTACTTACATTCAGAACTTCATCTTATCGGAGGATTGTTATTATTTATACCTATAGTAATTTCGTCTTACATATTTAGGCTTTATAAAAAGCTAGACAATATCTACGCTCGCATGAAGGGGTTATACACCGTTGCGGCGGAAATCAACGGAAATCTAGATGTTAACAAGACATTAAATTCTATAGGGGATGTTTGCCTTAGAATCTTAGAGTTGGACTCTTTTTATATATTTTTAGCTAGAAACAACAATGAACTAACTGCTGTTTACAGCAGGGGGGAAATGGACGAATATTTAAAGACTGAAGACGTAAAGTTAGGACAAGGTATTACCGGTAAGGTTGCTCAAAGTAAAAAAAGCATAATTGTAAGAGATACCAGCAAGGATAAGCGAGTTTTTACAATCCCCGGTAGAGAAAAAGGGGCAATGATGTCGGTGCCATTAATAAGAGGGGGAAAGGCTATCGGAGTTATGACTGCGGTTAAGTATCAGCCCTTTTCTCTGAATGATCAAGACTTACAAATTCTAGAGATAATTGCTTCCCAATCTGCGGTAGCTTTGGATAACGCTAAGCTTTATGAGCAGATGCAAAACCTAAGTCAGGTGGATGAATTAACAAATACTTATAACTATAGGTACTTTCAAAAGCGGCTAGAGCTGGAGGTTCAGAATTCCAAAGACTCAAAGCAGCCCGTCAGCCTGATGGTTATAGACCTAGATAACTTTAAAAGAATTAACGATACTTACGGGCATGAGGTAGGAAACAAGGTGTTATCTGAGTTGGCTGATATCTTAAAAGGTCTTATTAGGCAAAAAGATGTTCTGGCCCGTTACGGCGGCGATGAGTTTGTAATTATTTTTTCCAAAACTGCAAAGGATGTTGCGGAGAAGGTAGCGCTTAGAATATTAGCTACTCTTACCAAGCACAACTTCAAATGTGGTGATAGTTATGAAAAAATCACATTTAGTGCGGGGATAGCGGACTTTCCCAATGATGCTGAGGACAGTTTAGATTTAATGCGAAAAGCTGATAGAATAATGTACACAGGATCTAAAGAAAAAGGCAAGTCAAAAGTGGCGGTATTTAACAAGTAAATAAAAGGCGTGAGATAGTCTGGCTCTACAGAAAAAATATTCTGTAGAGCCAGACTTTTTTTATTAATTCTATGGTTGTTGATAATTTTTAAGCCAAATAACAAAAGATTATGGACAGGTTTTGCAAACTTTCAGGATAGTTTTCAAAACTCATAGCATAGTTACACCGATTAGACTTTTCCCATCTTTACCCCATTAAGAGATAATAAAACCACCTAGGGAAAACACTTACAGCCGGCTGGGTTGGGAGAAGAAAATGAATAAAGAGTTAATAGACATGGTGCACAAAGGAATCTACTACTTTATAAATCGGTATAGCATCAGTTTGCAAGATCAACAGGACGTATATAACAACTGTGTGGTAAAAATTCTGGAAAGTTATCCTCAATTTGACGCCCAAAGAGGGGTAAAGCTAAATATCTATTTGATGGCCAAAATCAGGGGCGAGGTAAAAAAATGGGTAAGGCAGAAAGGAAAAGAGGTGCCGTCAGAGCTAAATGTTGATAATGAATCGACATGGGGAAACCCTGAAGAGGAGCTGGATAACTATTTAGATAGCAAGCTGCTGCAAAAAGGGATTAGCAGCTTATCTCTTAGGCAGAGACAGGTGCTTAAAATGAAGTATTTTGATCACATGACATTTAAGGAGATAGCCGAGCATCTCTCCGTTAACTATCAGACGGTAATTAAATATCACAATCGGGGAGTTAAGATGTTGAGAAAAAAACTTGACGAGAAAGTGTGGTAAAAACAAACCTTCTTTTGCATTGTGAGGGTGAAAGGAGGTGAGTGATATGCCAGTGACTTCAACACCTTTAAACACCAGCATGAGGCTTCGATATGAGGCGGGAAACGATGATGAAGGCAACATCATCTACATCAACCGCAGCTACGGAAGAATTAAAGCAGACTGCTCCGATGAGGATTTTTTCGATATAGCAGTAGCTTTATCCTCATTGCAGGAACATCCCCTTGCTAAAGTTAGGCGAGTTGATGAAAACGTACTGACTTAAAATGAATTAAAGATTTAAAGAAAGGAGGGATTTACATGCCAAACGTTACTTTACAGCTAGTGTTTAGAAATCAGGATGGAAATCAGACTACTTTAACAGTTAGAGACCCAATTCAGCCAGTAGATAGCGAACAGGTTGAAGAAGTTATGGATGACATCATCGAAAAGAATGTTTTCGATAGTACCGGTGGGGACTTTGTAGAAAAAATAACTGCCCGCCTTGTGTCTCGGGAAGTGGAAGAGGTTATTTAGACATAAAAAAGGTGGGGGATACCCCCACCTTTTTTATGTTAGGCAGGTACCAAATCCAGACCCAATGCACCCCCTCGAAGAGGTAGGGGGCGACCTCCGCGAAGGCCCCATCAGTAGATGGCCAGCGAATATGGAGTGTTTATGGTAAAGTGCAAATGCAGGGGTCAGTCTTTTAAAATTACCTTTCTTGAACTGTAGAAAGTTAATTTTGACAGGCTGACCCCACACCCCAAGTGAGAAGTGAGACTTTAGAAGTGGGCAAAAAGAAAAAGCCTAAAACAGCAAGACGCCCCAACTAATGACCCAAATGACTGTAGGGGAGCAGTACCTGCTCCCGCACCTAACGTCCGCGGTCTAAAGCGGACAGCTACTGACGTCCCAAATTTGTATCAGATCCAGACCCCGATGGACCAACTCCCCATTCACCGTCAGTTCAGGATTAGCAATATATCTCCGGGTTTGTAAGAAGCCTAAGCTGTTTCTCCACATGTAGGACACCTTTAACTTTGAGTCGACATTGTCATGTCTCTGATGTTAATGGAAGAGAGCTCAAAGTCAAAGCCTTACTCACAGGGAGAAAAGACGCCGCCTTCAATCAAACCCTCCAATATATAGCAAATCCTTCAGCAGAGAAACCAAACAAAACTCTTGTGTCATCGAAGAGGGGGAAATTCAAAGATGCCAAAGATGCCCCAATTGATGACCCCAAATGATGACCCCAAATGATGACCCCAACTGACTGTAGGGGAGCAGCTCCACTGCTCCCGCACCTAACGTCCGCGGTCTAAAGCGGACAGCTACTGCGATCCCTAACTGGTATCAAATCCAGACCCCTATGACAAAACCAAGGGACAAGGGGGGACTGGTATGCTGTACCATCGGTTCCCAATGGGACTGCCGTACCTGTCCCCTCTGTCCCGAAGATGGGAAGACCAAGATGGCACCCCCTCGAAGAGGTAGGGGGCGACCTTAGTGTCGCCCTATCAGTAGATTGCCAGCTAATATGGTCAGGTTTAAATAGGTAGATTTAACAATCGTCAAACAATTGTTTAACAATTGTTAAACAATTGTTAAACAATTGCTAGACCATCGTTAAAAACCGGGTCATTCCCAAATACCGGCAAAAACTGAACGGGTTTGGACCCAGCATGTAACTAATTTCGTAATCTTTACCGTGGCTAATTAAGGTTTTTGCCCTTGATCTCCTGACCAACTAACCAACTAACCAACTAACCAACTAACCAACTAACCAACTAACCAACTAACCAACTAACCAACTAACCAACTAACCAACTAACCAACTAACCAACTAACCAACTAACCAACTGACCAACTGACCAACTGACTCTGTCAAATTGTAAATTCGCTTTTGATCTCCAACTAATAAACCCAAAAAAGGAGTGAGACAAATGGAAGGTCTAACTGATGTTATAGCTAACTTTGGATTTCCCATAGCTATTACCATCTACCTGTTAGTTAGAATGGAAAAGCGGCTGGAAAGGTTAACAGAAAGCATCTATCAATTAGCCAAGACAATTTCCGCCCACAGGTAAAATTAGAAAAATTAAAAAAGGTTGACTACGAACATATGTTCTGTTAAAATATACCTGAAAGGAGGAATGAGTATGCAAGAAGGTCAGTTAGAAAAAATAGTGACAGAGTTGTCAGCCCTTCAGCCACAATACCTTAAAGGGACTGGAAAAGTAACAAAAGTTCATTTAAAAAGCGGCAAGCATTTAACTATAAAATGCAAACCAGAAACGGTTGTCACCAACATAGCCGGATATCTAGGCACCGATTTAGCCGCTTTGCGAAAGTTTTGTAGTCATCGGCTGGCAGCTAAAAATTCACTCCCCCTCCCCATGACACCTTCCTTGCTACTTATTCCACTTAGAATGATAAAGCCCAAGTTCTCAAACGACAGGGCTACAGGCTATGTAAACCTATTTTCAATTGAGGACTTAAAAGAAAAGAAAAATGGTGCCATCATAACCTTGGTGGGAGGAAACGAGGTTTTGTGCCGACAAAAATTAAAAACTGTTAAGATCCACTTGGTCTATGCACGACTTATCTACAGAGAGTGGCAAAGTCATTATATTAACCCCTACGTTAAAGAAGCAGACAACAACCTATACAACACCGCCAAGCTTGATCTAATCAGAAAAATAATGAATAGTTAATTGTAGCATCCCCCCAAAGCAATCATATTCTATAATATGACATGTTTTGGGGGGATTTGTTTTGGAAAGAGGGGGAACAAAATCATTTAAGGTTTTTGTTCTTGCTAACATACTTTTAATTGGGGTACTTCTTTCCGCTGTTGAATCATCAGAAATGGATAGCAGCTCTGTTAACACACAAGAGGAGGGTAAAATCATGGAATTGATTAGATTTGTAACTGATGATTTCTTTTTTGCAGATGCTAGCGTAACAGACAAAAACCTGCTCCCTTACCCTCAAAAACCAAAAAAAGATGCTAAGCAGGAAGAAGAGGAAAAAAACGATGTCGTAGATAAAGAAGATGGCCAAGAAGAGGAAAAAGAACAAGAAGATAAAAATGAGGAACAAAAACCGCCTGAAAAGCCAAAGGAACCAAGACCTACAAAAAGGCCGGTATCGAGAATAAACACTTCCCAAAAGAAAGTGGCGCTAACGTTTGACGATGGGCCAAATGCTCAAACATTAACACAGATGTTAGATATACTAGCTGAATATGATGTTTCTGCAACCTTTTTTGTAATTGGCAGTACAGCCAAGGCTAATGAGCACCTGCTACAGCAGATAGTTGATGACGGCCACCAGGTAGCAAACCACTCATATACTCATAGTAGATTTTCACAACTTAACTATGAACAGTCAAGACAAGAAATTATTAAAACACAGAACATAATAGGAAATTACAGCACCGGAAGATACTTTAGGCCTCCCTATGGGGCTTACACAGATACCACGTTAGAAGTAGCCTACTCAGAAGGCTTTGAAGTTGTGATGTGGAGCGTGGATACACGAGATTGGGAGACAAACGACCCCGATAGAATTTTAAATACCGTAAAGTCCAACACTCAGCCTGGGGGGATAATACTATTTCACGAAGGCCACCAGGTAACTTTAAAGGCGCTTCCAGACGTTTTGCAATGGCTTATTTCAGAAGGGTACCAGTTCGTTACTATAGAGCAACTGTTTGACTTATAGCAGGTCAACAGCCAGTTCAACTAACAATCAGTTAATAGGTTTTTGACTTAACCCAGTGACTACTTTTAATAGCTGGGTTTTTTTGTTGCGTATTTTAAGCTAAAAAGATGGGACTTTAGTGCGCCGGAGAAGGAAAATGTTCTTTTATGTCGAATTATTAAAGTAATATAAAATGGTTAGGCAGGTGCTTTCATTGCTGGCTTTAAGGGATGCGTTTTTTTCTGTTATGTTTCCTGATATAGCAACTTGTATTGGTTGCAAAAGAAAAGCCTTGGATATTACATTTCCGCTATGTAGTGATTGTCATCAACAGATAGAATACTATGACCCAAAGCTTGCATGTATTAGATGTGGCAGAAGCTATCATGGAGGAAAGTGCCCAGGACCGAATATCGGCCATGTTATGGCATTAGCCCCATACAGAGGGTACTGGAAAGAAATAATTAATTTGTATAAATTTAAAAACTATCGCTATTTACACAAGGGATTTAGCAAAAAAATAAGTCAAGTCCTGAAAAGTAATCTAAAAGCAGAAATAGATCTTATAACCTATGTTCCAGTGACAGACAAGGGGTTAAAAGAAAGAGGCTTTGACCAAAGCCATCTTATTGCAAAACATCTTTCAAAGGAAATAAAAATCCCCTTTGCCGCTTTGTTACATAAAAACGATGACCGCCCGCCTCAACGTTCTTTAGACAGAACGGAAAGACTTAAGGGATGGGAGGGAGTTCTTTCTCTTAACCAGCCTGACAAGCTGCAACAAAAACATATTTTAATAATAGATGACATATATACCACCGGCAGCACCTTGTACCAATGCTCTAAGAAATTAAAAGCCGGAGGTGCTAAAAAAATAACAGCTTTTACATTAGCAAACTAAGGAGGGAAACACATGACCGTTTCAAATTGTCCAAGATGTGGGAAAATATTTAGAAAGTTAAAGCGAAACATCTGTCCTAATTGCGTTGCCAAAGAAGATAAAGAATACGAAATTGTACGAGATTTTTTATACGACAACCCTGGAGCAGGCATCCAAACCATAACTGAGGAAACCGGTGTATCGGAAAATCAAGTAATTAAGTTTTTGCGAGAAGATCGACTGGTAAATGTAAACAAGGACAGCCTGCTGTTAGACTGCGAAAGCTGTGGAACAGCTATAAGCAATGGTAGGTACTGCGAAGCCTGTAAAGCCCGACTAGATAGTGACATTCGTGGTGTAGCAGGTGGAGGAACTACTGACAGAGAAAGAAAAGCTAGCTCCTTTCACTTAAGACGGCTAAAAGATAAATAGCACAGCAAAAAACTTAAAGGACTTGAACAAATTTCCTTTAAGTTTTTTATAATTTCACCGATATATATAATATCAGAATGTAACTTGTTTAAATAAAAAGGGCTTAGGGGGATTATGTTATGAAAATTACTGGATTAAAGGGTGTGCAGGCCGCTTATCAGAAAAACAGCACTTCACAGACTGATACCCAGTTAAAAAATGAAAAGATAAAAAAGGCAGCTTCGCTAGATGTTTCTCAAAGGGCGAAGGATTTAGCTGTGGCTAGAAAAGCTTTGGACAAACTAGATGGCGTGCGAGATGACAAGGTAAATTTAATCAAAGAACAGATAGAAACAGGAACTTATAAAGTAGATACAAAAGTACTAGCTAAAAAAATGCTGACAACAAGTTGGGGGAAATAACATGGTTCAAAAATATTTAGATAAGATGTTAGATAAGTTAGATGAGCAAGTAACTTTATATTGCAAGCTTATGGAAGTGACAGAAAAAAAGAGAGACACCCTTGTTCAAAATGCCATGGAGCAGCTTGAGGAAGTGGTTGACATAGAGGCAAAGTTAGTTAAGCAAATAGCAGACGTAGAAAAAGAACGCTATAATTTGCAAAAACAGCTAGCAAATCAAATGAATATTTCAGTGGATAATGTGAACACCGACATGCTTATCCCGCTTTTAACCCCAGAACAAAAACAAAGAATGGATACAGCAACAGAAGATTTAAAAGAATATCTTTCCAAGCTGTCCATGCTAAATCAAACAAATAAAAAGCTTTTAGACCAATCACTTAAAATGGTTCAATACTCCTTAAATTACGTAGCTGGAGAAAGAGATAGCGAAAAAACATATTCAAAAACGCCAAACAAAAAGCGTAGCGGCGGTAAATTTATGGATATACAGGCATAGGAGGAGAAAATATGCGATCAACTTTTTCAGGATTAGAACTAGCAAGAAGAGCGCTGCAAACACAGCAAAAAGCTGTAAATGTAGTAGGGCATAACGTTGCCAACGCAAACACTAAAGGCTATTCAAGACAAGAGGTAGTAACTCAAGCTACAGGACCATATACAAGTCCATCAAACGTTAGGCCAACGGGAGCTGGGCAAATCGGTAGCGGAGTCAAGGTGGAATCAATCCAAAGACAGTTTGATAACCATATAGCGGAACAATATCGTTTAGAAAACAGCTTAGAGTCCCAGTGGCAACAAAAACATAATGGAATGGAACAGATTGAGGCGATATTTAACGAGCCTTCTGACAGCAGCCTAAGACGAGCTGTGGACGACTTTTGGTCCGCTTTGCAGCAGATGACAACAGAGCCGACAGAGCTTTCATCAAGGGCGATAGTTAGACAATCTGCCATAGCCATGGTGGATACCTTTCAGACAATGGATAGACAGCTTGAGCAGGTAAGTAAGGATTATGATGAATCTATAAAAGCAGATGTAAGTCAAGCTAACTCCAAGATTAGGGGAATAGCTGACCTAAATGAGCGTATAGTAAAAATTAAAGCCATGGGGGATAGCCCAAACGACCTTATGGATCAGCGGGATGTACTTATAGATGAGCTTACAGAGGTTATAAATGTAAAGACAGAACATCATGACAACGGTGATTTGACCGTCCAATTCCCACTAGGTGAAGGTGATTATGTAACAATAATAGATGGGGTAACTAGTGGAAAAAACTTTGGTCAATTTGGTTATGATATTGATGTAGATAATCCTGGCAAAGGTCAACTTAGCGTAAAAGAAGCTTCAGAACTACCTATTGACGATGTAGACGCACAGGAAATAGATAGAAAGCAAGTTGCCCATGGGAAGATAAAAGGAATGTTCGAAGCCCAGGACGAGGTGGATACCTATAGAAGATATTTAACCGACTACGCCAGTGAATATACTAATGCAATAAATGAGCAGCATAGAGAGGGATTTGATTTAAATGGCAACGAAGGAATTGACTTCTTTGTAAATATAGGAAATGAGGAAGAATTCGAGATTTCCACCCTAGCTGTTAACCCTGCTATTGTAGATGAGCTAAGCCTTATTGCAGCAGCAGGAAAAGGGCCAGATGAAGATGGAGAATTTGCCGAAGGTAACGGGGAAAATGCATTGGCAATGGCGGAGTTGCGCCATGAAAACAGTATGGAGTTTAAGGGTGCCGATGTTACATTTGATGGTTTTTATCGCTCGGTTGTGGCCGAACTAGGAATTTCAACCAATGAATCCTATCAAATGCTAGAAAATCAAAAGTCATTAGCTTACCAATTTGAGATGCGTCAAGAAGAGGTTAGGGGAGTTTCCCTAGACGAAGAAATGACCAAAATGATTCAATATCAACACAGCTATGTAGCTGCATCAAGACTTACAAACACTATCGATGAGATGATAGACACCATAGTAAATCGTCTCGGAGTAGTAGGAAGATAGGGGGAAGGATAAATGCGAGTAACTAGTAATTTTTTGATGAAAAACATGCTTAATAACTTATCGCGAAACAATAGAAGGCTAGATGAGGTAACTCAACAGCTTTCCACAGGCAAGCGGATAAACAAACCATCTGATGACCCTGGTGACGTGGTAAGAAGCTTGCGAGTTCGTACAGAGATAAATGAGTATGATCAGTACAAAAAAAATGTAGATATGGCTAGGTCGCTATTAGAGTACACCGATGAAACTTTAGATAAAGTAGGACAAGGGATCCATCGTGCAAGAGAATTAGCTATTCAAGCTAAAAACGATACCTACGATGATAGCCAGCGGGAGATGATGGCAAAAGAAGTAAATGGGATTTTAAATGACATTGTCGATGCATCAAACTCTACATTCTCTAACCGCCACGTATTTTCCGGAACCAGCACCAAAGAGCCTTTTAAGCCGGAACTAGATGATGACGGCAACATTACTAAAGTAAATCCAGAAGGCAATTCAGAGCCCAGGGAATTTGAAATGGGAGTTGGACAAAGCATAAATGCAGGTGCAGACGGACAAAGCATATTTATGCCAATTTTTGATGGTCTAATAAACCTAAGAGATGGGCTAGAAGGTAAAGAAGGAGAAGTAGATGAAGACCTGCTAGAAACAGGTTTTGGTCAAATTAATGAATCATTCGATGCGCTACTAACGCAGCGTTCAGAATTAGGAGCGAGAGTAAATCAGCTTGAACTAGTGGAAAACAGGATGCTAGATGGCGAAATCAACCTAAAAGGCTTGAAATCAAGCATAGAAGATGTGGATATGGCAGAATCTATAATGCACCTAAAGAACATAGAGGCCCTACATCAAGCAAGCTTAAACGTAACATCAAGAATAATCCAACCAAGCCTAGTAGATTTCCTAAGATAGTAGAATTTCTAAGATAGAAGGTAGTTGAGAAGTGCGGTTGAGTAGTGAGAAATGCGAGGTTGGAAGTGAGAATAAAGGAAAAAAAGCAAAAAAGGCGCACACAAGTGCGCCTAATTTGGATATAACCCAGGTGACAAAGGGACTGGTATGCTGCGAGCGCATCCCAGCGTACAGCCGTACCTGTCCCCTCTGTCACCGAAGATGGATACCCCAACTGATGACCCAAATTGACTGTAGGGGAGCAGTCTCCTGCTCCCGCACCTAACGTCCGCGATCCCAAGCGGACAGCTATCGAGGTCCCGAACTGGTATCAAATTCAGACCCCACAAAACCAAATTGGCCGCGAAAACGTATAAATAAGCTACATGCTGGGACTAGGATCTAAAGATGTGAAATACTGAAATGATGCTGGGTCTGAAACCCAAAGTAGCTTGTCATTCTGAACGAAGTGAAGAATCTATGAACTTAAATATGTCAGTGCAAATACAGGGGTCGGTCTTTTAAAATTATCTTTCTTGAACTGTAGAAAGTTAATTTTGACAGGCTGACCCCACACCCCACAAAACCGAATTGGCCGCGAAAACGTATAAATAAGCTACATGCTGGGACTAGGATCTAAAGATGTGAAATACTGAAATGATGCTGGGTCTGAAGCCCAAAGTAGCTTGTCATTCTGAACGAAGTGAAGAATCTATGAACTTAAATATGTCAGTTCAGGATTAGCAATATATTTCCGGGTTTGTAAGAAGCCTAAGCTGTTTCTCCACATGTTCGACGACTTTAACTTTGAGTCGACATTGTCATGTCTCTGATGTTAATGAAGGATAGCTCAAAGCCAAATCCTTACTCACAGGGAGAAAAGACGCCGCCTTCAATCAAACCCTCCAATATAAAGCGAATCCTTCAATAGAAAAACCAAAAACACCAATGACAAAACCAAGGGACAAGAGGGACTGGTATGCTGTACCATCGTTTTCCAATGGGACTGCCGTACCTGTCCCCTCTGTCCCGAAGATGGATAGCCTAAATTATGACCCCAGACCCCACAAAACCTAATTGGCCGCGAAAACGTATAAACTTGCTAATTCTGCTGGGACTAGGATCTAAAGATTTGAAATACTGAAATGATGCTGGGTCTGAAGCCCAAAGTAGCTTGTCATTCTGAACGAAGTGAAGAATCTATGAGCTTAAATATGTCAGTTCAGGATTAGCAATATATTTCCGGGTTTGTAGGGGAGCAGTACCTGCTCCCGCACATAACGTCCGCGCCCCAAAGCGGACAGCTACTGACATCCCCAACTGGTATCAAATACAGACCCCGATGGACTGTTTCTCCACATGTAGGGCGCCTTTAACTTTGAGTCGACGCTGAACAATAGTTGAACAATCGTTGAACCATTGTTAAACAATTGTTGAACCATCGTTAAAAAAGCTACAGTGGCTAATTAGTAGTTAGCAGTTAGCAGATAGCAAATGCATTTAAGCCCTTGATCTCCTGACCAACTGACCAACTGTCTGCTGTCACCGGAATTTTGATCTTAACTGTAAATTGTAAATTCGGTCTTGATTAACAACTCACTAAAAAAAAGAAGCGAGGTTGTTTTCTATGGAAACGGCTAAAAAATTAAACCAACAAAAAATAATAAACTTCCCTAAAGGTCTATTAGGGTTTGAACAATTTAAAGACTATATAATCTTAGAAGAACCGGAAAGTAACGGTTTGCTTTACTGGCTAGAATCTGTTGATGACCCTAGTGTGGCGCTGCTAGTTACACCGCCTCAGATGTTTGTAGACTACAAAGTAAAAATAGATATAGACAAGCTTGAAGGTATTGGAATCACCGAAGAATCAGAAACAGAGGTCCTGTCGGTAGTAAATCTTCCAGAAGATATTACCAAAGCAACCATGAACCTAAAAGCGCCTGTCATTATCAACCACCAAACAATGCAAGGTCAGCAGGTAGTACTTGATAACGATAGCTTGTCAATAAAACACCCGCTGTATAAAAAGGAGTCAAAATAATGCTGATCCTTACAAGAAAGGTCGGAGAAAGCATTACAATAGATGGTGACATAGAAGTAGAGGTCATAGCTGCCAAAGGTGATAAGATAAAGTTAGGTGTCAAAGCTCCAAAGCGAGTATCTGTTCATCGCACAGAGATACATAAAGAAATCCAAAGACAAAACAGGATGTCCAGAAGAAAACGAGGCGATATAACCGGGCTTATAAAAAACCTCAACAAGGACTAATAACCTAATTTAAATTAAAAAAACCCTTAAGTTTTTCAAAAAAATTACGATATAAATAATAACAGAAAATTGGAAAATAGAATCTAGGGGGAAACTTCAATGAAGATAGAAACAAACCCAGTATCAAAGATAAAAGAAGTCCAGCGTGACCTTCCAAAAGAACAACAAATGTATGAAGGTAACAAAAACCAACAAACCGAAATGCCTAACATGGTAGAAGATACACAGCAAGCTGTTGATATGCTTAATAAAACTGTTCAAGTTGTTGATAAACAAATCCAGTTTGAACTTCATGAAACCCTAAACAGGCCGATGGTGAAAGTTTTAAACAAAGAAACTGACGAAGTTATTCGGGAGATTCCTCCTGAGGAGATATTGGACTTAGTTGGAAATATGCTTGAGATGGTAGGAATTATCGTAGATAAAAAGGTATAGGGAGTGATATAGAATGCGTATCGGTGGAATTGGAAGTGGTATGGACACAGAGGCTATGTTAGAACAACTTATGGAAGCTGAAAGGATGCCTCTAGATAGATTACAACAACAAAAACAAGTCCTTGAATGGCAGCATGAAGACTATCGACAGATTAATTCTAAGATGCTTTCGTTTAGGAATTCAGTAAGTGATATGCGCTTTTCAAATAATATGCTCAGAAGGTCAACAACCTCTTCAGATGAATCAGTAGTGACGGCTTCGGCATCTAGCAATGCTCAAGACGGCAATTATAATGTCAATGTTAAGAGTTTAGCGCAAAGATCCTTTGCCCAAAGTAGTGAGTTAAATCTTGAAGAAGGCAAACCACTTACAGAACTTTTTGGTGAAAGTTTAGAAGAGAATATAACAATACAAACTTCAGGTGAAAAGGTTACATTTTCCTTTAAAACTTCCTCAGAAATTGAAGAGCTAAAGGAAAACGGTGAACTTGAACAGGGAGTTTTATATGTAGATAAGGAAGGTTCTTTGGATGAATTTTTAAGGACTGTAAATAATTCAGAAGCTGGAGTTCATATGTTCTATGATTCTAGCGAAGGTAGAATGTTTATAAATTCAACAGAAACTGGCGCAGATAACACAATCGATGTTTCAGGAAGTCTTTTTATAGATGCTCTTGGAATTAACGAAGACAATACTGAGACGGGGAAAAACGCTTCGGTTAATATTAACGGTTTTAATATAAACCCACAAGGAAATGATTTTGAGTTTGGTGGAATTAATTACTCCATTAAATCTATCGGGACAGCTACTGCTTCAGTCGGACGGGATAACGACCATCTTTTTGATCAGGTTAAGGGATTTGTTGATGAATATAACAAAGTTTTGTTATCTTTAAATGGCAAACTAAATGAGCCACTACACAGAGATTATCCGCCACTTACCGATGAACAAAAGAGACATCTATCCGACAGAGAAATTGAGCAGTGGGAGGAGTTGTCTCGTTCAGGTCACTTAAGAAATGACTCTATTCTATCTCGCAGTGCAACAAATATTAGACGTGTTATATCTACTCAAGTTGATGGAGATTTTAGGACGTTATCGCAGATTGGCATCGAGACCCGTGATTATAGAGAAGGTGGGGTCCTCCATATAGATGAGCAAAAACTAAGGGATGCAATAGAAGAAAACCCAAGAGGGGTTTTCGAGTTATTTGCCGGTAATGAAAATAGTGATGGTATAGCTAGTGAGATGAGAACTAATTTAAGACGTGGAATGGATCAAATAGGGAATAGAGCAGGAAGTAGTGACAACATTGATCGCCAAAGTTTTATAGGAAGATCTATGAGAGATATTGATGATAGAATTGATAGGATGGAAGACAGGTTAGCAAGGGTAGAGCAGCGGTACTGGGATCAATTTACCGCAATGGAAAGTGCCTTGTATGAAATGTATAGTCAAGGTGATTGGTTGCAGCAACAACTGATGAGTATGTAGATTGAAACTAGAATTTAAAAAGCCCTGGTGCACATAAGTGCACTAGGGCTTTATCGCAGGTGTGGCTTAAGTTGGAATCTATACTCTATGCTTAATAACTTAAGTATGCTATCATAAATACAAAGTTAAAAAATAGGGGGGGCTAACATTGAAGATGCAAACAGTAATTGATATATATAATCAACTATTTGACGCATACAAGGAACTCAAAGATAGCTTTTTGGAGCAAGAGAAGCTAAAAGAGGATGAAATAGATAACCTAGAGAATATAATTGAAGAGAGAAAAGATAAAATGAATAAAATTAACAAATTAACAGATTATCTCCATGCTGAAAAAGAACAGGCTGCAAGACAGCTAGAGATTGACGAATTTAATTTTTCAAGTATCGAAGGTAAGGTATCACCTAAAGAATTAGGCCAGCTAAAAGCAGTTTCTAACGATATAAAGGAACTGTTAAAGGAAATAATGGAACTAAACCAAACAATAACCTCTGATTATGAAACAAAAATTAAAGGATCTCAGCAAAAATTAAAAACTGTAAAACAAGGAAAGAAACTTCATAAGGCCTATGCTCAGGCTCAGCAACACGCTTATTTTTTAGATAAGAAGAGTTAGAGTACAGTTGAACAGGAAAAATAAAGAAAACCAGGTTGAGCACAAAGTGCTTGCCTGGTTCTTTTTTAGGGTGGCACACTCCTTAAGAAGCAGTGGCGTGCCTGTGTGCCTACCTGTAGAGAATTGGTAGCTAAACGGAATAAGCTTCTTTTATCCGTTACAGAGCCACTAAACCTTAGTAAATAACTAGCAGAAGTTATAAAAACTTAGCTTTTCAAGGACCAACTATCCCCTGTCCAAGTTTTTAAGAATAAACAAAAAAGGCAGAAAAAACTCAAATCAGCGAGATAATAAGACATAATCTACTGTATTCTTGCATAAAGCTCCATAATCAAATTTAAGATTTCCATCAATCTTTCGATATATATAATAGAAACATTAAGCTTTGATGCTAAGACCGGCCGGCTTAGTATCAAAGCAATAAACTTAAAGGGCAAGGACGCCCAAAAACCAAAATTCAAGGAGGAATTACAAATGAGAATTAACAACAACATGATGGCACAAAACACCCATCGCCAACTAGGCATGGCAACAAACCGTGGCGCACAATCTATGGAGAAACTATCTTCAGGTATGAGAATTAACAGAGCAGGTGATGACGCTGCTGGTCTTTCTATCAGTGAGAAAATGCGTGGTCAAATCAGAGGCTTAAACCAAGCTTCAAGAAACGCTCAAGATGGAATTTCTTTAATTCAAACAGCAGAAGGAGCTCTTAACGAATCTCACGCAATCCTTCAAAGAATGAGAGAGCTAACTGTCCAATCTGGTAATGAAGGGACATTAGCATCAGAAGATGTAGCTGCGATTGCAGACGAAATTACTGAGTTATTAGAGGAGTTAGATGATATAAGCACACGTACTCAGTTTAATGGAAAAGACCTTTTAGATGGAGGCTTTAGTGAAGATTTTCAAATCGGTGCTAATGCAGACCAGCAACTAACCTTAACAATCAATGCAGGAACAGCTTCGAGCGGTTTTAATCCGGATGGTTTAGGTATCGATAGCCTATCAATTGCTAGTTTCGATGCTGAGGATGATATCGATGGTAATCTTAACTTTGACTCAGACATTGGCGCTATCGAAGACGCAATTAAAAAAGTTTCAGCAGCTCGTTCAAACCTTGGTGCTAACCAAAATCGCCTCGAGCACACCATTGCTAACTTAGATAACGCTGCAGAAAACCTACAAGCTGCAGAAAGCAGAATCCGCGATGTAGATATGGCTCAAGAAATGATGGAGCACACCAAACAAAACATCTTGCAGCAAGCCTCAACAGCTATGTTAGCGCAAGCTAATATGGCTCCACAAAACGTACTACAATTACTTGGCTAGTATTTAATTAACGGAGAGGGGTATCCCTCTCCAAATAGAATCTACTTAGGGCAAGGACGCCCAAAAACCAAAATTCAAGGAGGAATTTTACAATGAGAATTAATAACAATATGATGGCACAAAACACCCATCGCCAACTAGGTATGGCAACTAACCGCGGCGCACAATCTATGGAGAAACTTTCTTCAGGTATGAGAATTAACAGAGCAGGAGACGACGCAGCAGGTCTTTCTATCAGTGAGAAAATGCGTGGTCAGATTAGAGGCTTAAACCAAGCTTCAAGAAACGCTCAAGATGGTATTTCTTTAATTCAAACAGCAGAAGGAGCTCTTAACGAATCTCACGCAATTCTTCAAAGAATGAGAGAATTAGTGGTGCAAGGTGGGAATGAAGGGACTTTAGAAAGCGACGACATTGCTGCTATAGACGCTGAAATTACTGAACTAAAAAATGAGTTAGTAGACATAGCGGATCGTACAGAGTTTAACGGCAAGAAACTTTTAGACGGTAACTTTGAACAGGAATTCCAAATAGGAGCTAACTCAGGTCAACAACTTACTTTAGAAATAAAATCAGGTGAAAGTGACAATGCGTTTACTGATACAGGTTTAGGAGTAAATGATGTAGTGGCTGGTGAAGCCTTTAATACGCACATAGATGCTGTTGATGATGCCATAAAAGCTGTTTCTGAAGCCCGATCAAACCTTGGTGCTAACCAAAATCGCCTCGAGCACACCATTGCTAACTTAGATAACGCTGCAGAGAATCTGCAAGCTGCTGAATCTAGAATCCGTGATGTAGATATGGCTCAAGAAATGATGGAGCACACCAAACAAAACATCTTGCAGCAAGCATCTACAGCTATGTTAGCTCAAGCTAATATGGCTCCACAAAATGTACTACAGTTACTTGGGTAATAAGAATTCTGAGAGGGTCATAACTATGACCCTCTTTTATACATTTACGAATTAAAATATTATTTAAGCTGGTAAGGTGTATCATTTTAAATAATATTTTAATGATTTTAACAAATAGAGGTGATTAAATGAAGCTAAGTATTGCGATGATGGTTAAAAATGAAGAAAAGTATTTGGGAGAATGCTTAGAAAGTTTAAGACCAATAATGGAAAGTATTGACTCGGAAATAATTATTGTTGATACAGGTTCCACAGATAACACTGTAGAGATAGCAAAAAAACATACAAATAAAGTCTACTTTCATGAATGGAAAGATGACTTTGCGTATATGAGAAATAAGACAATAGAGTACTGCAAAGGAGAATGGATCTTAATATTAGATGCCGATGAAATTGTTGAAAACTGTGATGGGATTATTAAATTTTTAGAATCTAAGGAAAGCAACAAGTACAATACAGGAACCATAACAATAAAAAACATAACAACAGGTGACACTAAAAACTATTTTCCCATATTAATGATTAGGTTGTTTAGAAATAACAAGGAATTATATTATGAAGGGACTATCCATGAGCAGCCTAGATTTAAAAAACCTGTTTGTGAAGTGGACTTAAGTGTTTTCCATTATGGGTACCTATCAACAGATAAAGAACTTATGGAAATAAAGTTTAAAAGAAATACACAGTTATTAGAAAGAGAGCTTGAAAAAGATCCAACCAATGTATACAACTTGTACCAACTTTCCAAGTCTTATGGTATGTATAAAGACCACAAAAAAGCATTGGAATTTTGTCTAAAAGCATTTGAAGCAGCTAAAAGACAAAAGCTGGATTTAAGCCGACGTATGTATATATACACAAATTTAGCGCTATCATATTACCTATGTAAAGACTATCTTAATGTGGAAAAAATAACAAAAGAGGCGCTAAAAGTGAGGGGTGGATATTTTGACCTTTACTTTTATCAGGGAAAAGCACAGTTAAGCTTAATGAAATATACAGAAGCAATTAACAGCTTTGAAAAGTATCTAGATGTCCTTGATAAATATAGTAATGAGAAAATAAAAAAGGATCCTACTGTTGCATATCGGACTTTAAACAGATATGAAGAAGTTTATTTAGATTTATGTACGTTATATAGCAAACAAGGTAAACGAAAAAAGGCTCTGAATTTTTTAAAGAAGATGACAAAACAAAACATTAAAGAACTGGCTATAAAGCCTATGATTGAATTTTATATAGAACAGGATGACTTAGATGGGTTAAAGATTTTTTATGATAATCATATTTACAACAACTGCAACCTACAAAGGCTATTTTATAACCAGCTAGAAACTCTTTTAACCAATAAAGAGCAAAAGCAACACATAATAGAAGTTTTTAGTGAAGGCGAACCTAGCTATGCCCTTTTGAATAAAGTTAGAAGGTCGTTGCATGACAAAGAAAAATTGAATTACGAGGAGTTACAGTCGATAAACGATCTTGATTTTAATGAATTGCCTTGGTTTTACGGTGATGTTGTATATGCACTTCTAAAAGATAATTATCCTATTATAAAAGCTAATGAAAGAACACTGGAAGTGTACATTAAGTACTTATTAAAAAACCATAAGTTATTTTATAAAGATGCTCTGAATTATCTACAAAAGAATAAAAGTAATATGGGTATAAATAGCTGTAAAGTAAAAAAAGTATTGGCACATGGGCTTTTAACTTACGCTCATGACCTTATCAGCAAAAAAGATTTTTTACTTGCTTGGCAAGCTTATATAGAAAGTGGTACAAGCTATCTTTTAAATGTATATAATAGTAATGTCATTGGACAAGAAAGGATATATGACTTTAAGACAACTGAGGATCAGTTTATGTATTATATACTAATGGCTAACAGGTATAAATCAAAAAATCAAAAACTACATGTCAAAAACCTGCGCAAAGCTTTAAAGATTAAGCCGGAAATGAAAAAGGGCATAGAAATAATGTTAGAAGAAATAAAAGCAAAAACTCCAAAAGTTGATGATGAGTTAGAAAATGCAAAAGAGGAATTAAAACAAAGCATTAATAAATTGGTAGAAAAAGGTCTGCTAAAAGAAGCAAATAAAATATCAGATGAATATAAAAAGTTAGCCGGTGATGACATCGATTATTACTCAATAAAAGGTGTAATAGCAATGCTTGAGGGAAATTTTAAAATGGCAGAAAAAATGTTAAAAACAGGATTAGAAAAAGGTGAGAACTTTGATCTGCTATACAATCTTGGATATCTTTATCAATACAATAACCAAAAAGATTTGGCTATAGATTGTTACAAGAAAGCCCTTCATAATACACAAGATAATAGCAAAATAGAAGAAGCTCATAATGCACTTGTTCAGCTTGGGGTAAAAGAAAGTAAAGATCAACTTTTACAATCGTTTAATCAAGAAGATTATAAAAAAGATGATGGGGCAAATCTAGTTGCTTCAGATGAAATGGAAGAATATAAAAAAAAGTTTAAAAGCAATATACAAGCGCTAATAGAACAAGGAGCTTTAAAAGAAGCTAACGAAATCCTTATTGAGTATGAAAAAATTGTCGGCGATGATATCGATCTTTACTCTTTTAGAGGGGTTATAGCAATGTTAGAGAACGAGTTTACTAAAGCAGAGGCTACCTTTAAAGAGGGGCTAAGCAGGGATAAGAATAGTTTTGATCTACTATATAATTTGGCATACCTATATCAGACTCTTAACAAAAAAGAATTGGCAATTAGATACTACAGAGATGCATTAAAAAACTCTAGTACAGAAAGTGAGTCTATAGAAGTGTACAACATTTTAACAGGTTTAGGGGTAAATGAAAGTGAAAAGGGATTATTAGAAAAAGAGCTAAGTTCCAAGGAAATAATATTTGCAGAGAAGAAACTTAAAGAAAAATATATTCTTTGTTAAAATAATCAAAGAGAAAACTATAAGAAATTTATTTATATCCTTGTAAATCTTCTGGCAATAACCAAAGGTACGGTTATTATCTAACTTGACGCTTGAGCTATAACACTAAAAGTAACATGAAATTAGTTTAATTTAAAGTGTAAACATATTTTTAAATAACTTAATTTTTTTAAACATCTTGACTTATTGGAGGAAAAATATGATTCTTGAGAAGATAAAAAGTATCGATAGTTTAATAGTTACCATTAATAAAGTTTTAGAGAGAGTAATTAAAGGAGAATCTAATAAAATAGAAGCTTTTGTTGACTGTAGAGAAGCTGTTAATGTTATTTTAGAACAGCTTAAGGCGGAAGAAGCGCCTCCGGAAAATAGCATTAATCAACTTATTCACATTGATAAAAAATTAGAAGCATTCTCAAAGGAAGACCTAGCCAATAAAGGAAATATAAAAAAACTAATTAGAAAAATAGACTTAGTTCAAAACACCTTAAAAGAGGAAGTCGATGTAAAGCTAAAGGTGGTTTTTTTCCCTTATAAAGTTTCAATGTGGGACAGTTTAGAAAGTATTTATAAGGCTTTTATAAAAGATAAGAATTGTGAGGTTAGTGTTGTCCCAATTCCTTATTATCAACTTTCTCAAGAAAAAGCGATCCCAACCTATGAGGGAGACCGTTTTCCAGAAGATATACCTATCACTCACTATAGTAAATACAATATTGAAGAAGAGAAACCAGACATTGTTTTTGTACACAATATTTATGACCAATATAATACTATCACACGTGTTGATGAAGAATATTTTACATCTAACATTAAGAAGTATACTGAAATGCTAGTATATGTGCCTTATCATCTAGCCTCTTTTTTCCCGCCGTACTCAAAAAATACGACATATGCACTACCTTCTATTAATAACGTAGATAAAGTTGTTGTGCCAGGTAATTTTTTTAAAAAAATGGCTTTAAGGGATGGAATACCAAAGTCTAAACTTTTAAATTTAGGGTCACCTAAGATTGATTCTATGGTAAATAACTTAAAAAAAATCAAAATGTATCCTAATGAATGGAAAGAAAAACTTGATGGTAAAACAGTATATGTTTTAGATACAGGGTGTTTATATTTTGTTGAGGATCCCTTTGCCAGAATAGAGGAGATAACGAATATACTAAATATAACAAATGCAACCCAAAAGAGCGCCGTGATCTGGCGGCCTCATCCACTGACTAGAATCTCAATATTGAAGTATATTCCCCAACTATTAAAATATTATGATGACTTAATAGAGAACAAGATTAAAAACAAGAATGGTATTTATAATAAAGTTATCTTTGATGAAACCGATAATTACTTATATGCATTAAATGCTGCTGATGTATTGATTGCAAGAAATGGATCTTTAATGAGAGTTTATACCCTTACTGGAAAGAAAATCATCTTACTTAACGATAAAATGCCAAAAGGTTCAGCGGTACAAAACAATGTTTTTTATTATTTTTATAATAAAAAAGAGTCAATGCACGAACTTGTTGAGAAAATTAATGAAGGATACGACCCACTAGCTAAAAATCGAAAAGAATTAGCTGCTAAAATCTATAAAAATACAGATGGAACTTGCGGAGAGAAAGTTTATGCGACTACAAAGAAGATAATGTTAAAAAGGTCATAGTGCTTTAGTCACAATATGGATCTACTATATAAGGAATTCTAAAATATTAAGCAATACGAGAGTAGAGCGCATTATACTATGAGTTGTAATGTGTAGATGATTATAATTTCAGTATAAGAAGAAAAAGAGGTTGAATTACTATGAATCCAACCTCTCCATAAATTAATCCATAACTAAAATAGCCATCTGAGGGTATAGGGGTAATAAGGTATCGTAAGATTAGAGAAAAACATTTTTTTACGTTATTTAAATACTAAAATGTGGCCGAAAGGAGCTGTATTTCATGAACATAGAAAACTACGAAGAAGTACTGAAGCAGGTTTTTGACCTATCAGGGACATTACAGGAAGCTCTTGTGAGTGTTAATGTAATGTTAGAAGATGGGCAGATACAAGATGCTGTTACTGTTACTGATGACATCAAAGCAGCGCTAGAATCAATTGATGATTCGTTAGAGCCAGTATTAGAAGAGCTGCAAGCTAGAAATCTATCAAATATAACTACAGAGCTAAAAGAACAAGTAACTAAGGCTAAGGTTGATTTAGCAATGGATAATAGTGATAAGTTGAAGGAAGATTTAAAGAATGAAATATTTCCTAAGTACATTGTGTGGAAGGAAGAGGTTGATAAGGTTTTAAAACCTTATGTTATGCAATAAATGCATAATCATCACTACAAAGGCTGAGGGGATAATCCTTCGGTCTTTTAGTATATCCAACTCTACCATGGATCTTTTAGTTTGAGAAAAGCTTATTTTTTTGTAACAGATGTGTAACAGGGGGACAGGAATGCTCATCCCCATCTCCGGTAACAGAAGGGACAGGTACGACTGTACGCAGAGAGGCGCTAGCAGCATACCGGTCCCTTTGTTACCTGGGCGTGTATAACAGGGGGACAGGAACCTTGTTACATTTTCCATGTATAACAGGGGGACAGGAACTTTGTTACATTTTCCATGCAGAACAAAACCACCTAGAACTCCTGACCAACTGACCAACTTTCTGCTGCACTATTCCCCGTCAGTTTATGATTAGCAATATATTTCCGGGTTTGTAGGGGAGCAGTACCTGCTCCCGCACCTAACGTTTGCGGTCTAAAGCGGACAGCTACTGAGGTCCCAAATTGGTATCAAATCCAGACCCCGATGGACTCATATGGTATAATATTATTAATAGGAGGAAAATAAAGCAAATTTTAAAAAACTAAGAAAACAAGAGTAAATGCAAGAAAAACTAATATTATATAGGGGGAATTTATGTGGATATTACTAGTCAATCAAAAGAGGAAACAATTAAAGAAACAGAAAGATTTAAAGCAATCACTAATAATTCCTTTGATATTTTAACTATAACGGCAAAAGATGGTACTATTTTGTTTGAAAGTCTTGCTACCGAAAGGGTTTTAGGGTATAAAGCAGGAAAAGGAGTAGGGAAAAATATACTTGAATTTGTGCATCCTGATGATAGGGTATAAAAACCTGTAACAGGGGGACAGGAACTTTGTTACATTTTTACCTAACATTTTGTTGTTGAGCTGTTTCTTTTTTTATTCTTTGTTCTCTGGTAACAAAGTGCTAGCTGCTTTTAATGCTCAACCCCATCTCCGTTAACAGAAGGGACAGGTACGACTGTACGCTGAGAGGCGCTAGCAGCATACCGGTCCCTTTGTTACCTGGGTAGTAGAATAACAGGGAGACAGGAACATTGTTACATTTTATATCGGTTATGCAATGACGTACCTAGCTTGATACTCTGAGGTTTTTGTTTTAAGAACTAGCTTTTGAATCCAGAAATATTTTACATAACACTAAAACCAAGAATCATCACAATGGGAGAGTCTAGCAATGATTTAACAACCGTTCAGCAACTGCTTGACCATGGGCTTAAAGGTTAATGTCTTTACAGTGTACGCCCTTACAGTGCGTGTTTTTACCGTGGGAAAGCTCTTTTGTTTCCAAGGTCGGTCTTAAAATTGTCAATTCACCCTTGAATTCAACCGGCCCTTAATAACCGTGCGTTTTACTGTGGGTAAACAAAGCTTTTGAACTTATGGATTGACAATTTTAAAACCCAGTTGGATATAAGATGGTTAGGATTGTTGGATAGGCAAAACTCTTAGGGGGATTTTCTTTAAGGAGTATAAAGACGGGAATCTTACATGCTTATATACTAAAACACTGTTTTCTAAAAAGGCATATTCAAGGGTCTTTTTTTTAGCTTAAATTTTATGCAGTCTTGGGAACTGTTAGCAACACCGTTGAACTATAAAAATATTTCAAACAGGAAATGATTAGTGTTTGACAGTACAAACCATAATTGGTATAATATAAAATAACGTCAGCAGCTTAAATCATGGAGGGGTTTTATGCAACAAAAAGTTGTTTTATTAAAGGAAGAGAAAAAAATATTTGAAATGAAAGTAAAGCCTGCAAAGCATAGTAAATTAGGAGAATTAGACATAATAATTAATTCAGGCAAAGGATTATATTTTGATCATGTTATTTTAGGTGATTATTTTAGAGAATATAAGTTGCCAGATCAAGAGGTTAACTCCCTAAGTTGGCATGGGTATTATGAAAACTGCGGCAGCGACAGTATATTAAAAGCCCCCGTTGTACATATAAAAAGTCATGGTAGAAAGATTGATAAAGTGAATCATTTAGGCAGTATTAATATGGCAGAACCCATTGCCATTCCGGTGTGTAGCATTTATGTACCTAATAATTTATCTACTGAAGGTATAGGTTCTACAAAGAAGCAGGGAGAGAAAAATTCTTATATTGATATAGAAGATACTGAGGCTTCTGTATCTAGCAGGTACGATTTTTTCATATTACCGAAAGAAATTCCAGTTTACAAATTCAAAGGTAGCCCACTGATGTGTTTTTATAAATTTGCTGACCTAGAATTATTTAATAGTCCAAATAAGGGATTTAACATAATCCGTAAGCCCGATATATTGGATGATATTAAAGGGGGAACTAATGGTATCTTAGTAAGATTGGTAAGAAATCCGGCAGATATACATAAGCATTCTGATGATGGAAAGCAGATATTTCATGAAGTAAGCCATAAATTTTCACTTATTATTAATGATCCTAATGATATATACAACAAAATGGCCGGTAGAAATGTTATCGAGGTCAATAAAGAGAACAAATCAACGGAAGTTTACCATTTAAAAGATGCCCATGAGGATGCCATAAACTTTAAACCCAAATTGCAGCTTAAAATCTGGGATGGGTTTGGGAATAGTTAGTGTATGGTTATAAAAGAAAAAATTACTATAGTGAGCGTTTAAGTTCTAAGGCGGATGTTAAAAGGGTTTTATTTTTTTTCAAACATTTTGTTATATAAAAAATATTTCCAAAGAGAAATTGAATAATAAAAAAGAGGTGACGTGTTGTGAAAATTTCGCAGGTAGCTAAAATGATTCACTCAGGGCAAATTATTACCAGAGTGGAGGCTAAAGAGCAAGCTGGAGACGAAGTTATTGATGAAAAAAAAGTGCTTGTACCTAAGGCGATTTCAAATGGGAGGGTTATTGCTTCAGAGCTTGGTAAGGTTAAGTTAAAAAAGCATGTCAACAAAAAAAGAATAACCCTAAAAGGGGATATTTGTGTAAAGTTGTCTAATCCATATGATGTAACCTATATAAAAAGTGAAGATGAAGGGTTGGTAGTGCCGTCATTCTGTGCCATTATCAGGAGTTTAGATACTACTAAAATTGATCCTTGGTTTTTAACCGCTTTTCTTAACACAGACTATATTGTGGAACTTTTAAAATCAAGGGTGTCGGGGTCTGTGATGCCGATGATAAAAATTGCCGATCTTAAGGAGTTAGAGATACCTAATATTTCTATAGAAAAACAAAGGGAAGTAGGGCAAGCTTTTGCGATAAGCACCGAAAAACAACAAGTCTTACAACAAATCCAAGAAAATGAGAACAACATCATTAAATCCATTGTTGTTAACGCTGTTAAGGAGGCAAAGTAGCATGGATAGAAAGCAAGAAATATCTAAAACATTTGACTATATTTATAAAAAATTTTGCACGAGGAATTTAAGGGAAGCAACAAAAAATGAACCAATGCCTGTAGCGTTATTGTTTATGTTTTTGAAATACGTATCAGATAACAAGGATAGATTGGGGCTTGAATTTGAGGAAAAGTATGAGTTTGATTTCTTGACTCTAATTTATGACAAAAAAATATCTTATAGGGATTTAATTGAGCATATAGCTAAGGTAGAAAGGCAGTTAGGGTTCTATAATGGCATTTTAAAAAAGTTTGCACAAAGCAGTGATTTGTCAAGCTTCGGAGATGATATAGTTGAAGTGCTGGAGGAAATAAATTTATTAAACCTTAAAAGCGAAGGGAAAAGTAGGTTGGTGTACGATGTGGTTGTAGAATATTTTTCAGCCCAATCTACAAAGGAGCTTAGATTCCCAGATGAATCAATAACAAATATAAGTTTATCCAAACTAATAGCAAGGGTCTCTGATGTTAATGAAGGTATGACGATATATGACTTTTCTGTGGGCTATGGAACTACCTTAATCGAAGCTACTAGAGGGCATAGGTGTAAGCTATATGCTCAAGACAAAGATTTAGCCAGTGCTGCTGTGGCAATTATGTTGATGGTTATGAGTGAAAATAGGGATGCTACGGTTTACTGTGATGACTCAATATTTAATCCGTTGACATTAATAGAAAAAGACATGACATTTGATAGGGTTGTAGCAGTACCGCCCTTTGGGATTAAGATCGACAGTTTAGATAGCAATAAAGCCAAAGAGTTGGAAAACTCCTTTATTTATGGTTCAAATTTTAAAATAAGAGGAGATTTTATATTTGCAAGACATCTATTGGTAGCTTTAAAGGAAGGAGGTATAGGTTCTATTATCATGCCAATGGGGACACTTTTTAGAAAGGGGGAGGAAGGTAAACTAAGAAAAAAGCTTTTAGATGATAACTATATTGATACTGTAGTGGAGTTACCAGAGGGTATAATCCAAGGAACAGCTATAAAGGTAGCCTTGGTAAATTTCAAAAAGGGCAGAACTGATGAAGATGTATTTATAGTTGACTTAAGCAAAGAAAAAACAAAGCACTACTTCGAGCCCGACGGCAGGGCAAGTAAAAAGATCAAAGATAGCGCTTTACAAGACATATCTAAACTAATACTTCAAAAGAAAGAAATAAAAGGAATAGCTAAACTCGTGGACAAAAAAGAAATTTACAATAACGACACAAACCTATGCGCAGGCGTCTACATGCCTCCAGAGTTAGAAGACCTGACCGTTGATAATGTAGAACATTTGATGGAGAAAAATAATAAGTTGTATAAGGAGCTATATAGGTTGGATGAGGAGTTTAGGGGTGTGGTGGAAAAGTAAAGATAAAAAAGGAGGAGTTAGTGTGGAGAAAGATTTTATTATTGGAAAACCTGATAACTACGAAAAGCTTAAGAGAATGGCAAACAATAAAGTGTCTTGGCGGAATCGACTTGAAGCAGTAGAAGAGTTGGGTAAGTGGAAGTGCAGACAGTCAGTTGATGTTTTATTCCGTAGGATGATGAGCGATAAAGTCTTTAAAGTACAAAATGCAGCTTTTTTAAAGCTTCAAGCATTTGGGGAAAATGTCAAACTTCCTAAGAAGAAAAAGGGGAACTTAGTAAAAAATATAAATAAAAAATTAGGTACTATTAAGCGCTCACTGCCAGAAGAGCATTCTTATGAAGAGTTTAAACAAGAATTTAAACAGAAAAGATCAGTAGAATTTGATATTTACGAAGGGGACAAAGAAGAAAGATTTGATAAGTGGCTTCGTAACGTATGGTTAAACATACCTAAAGAATAATATTTATGTAACAGGGGCACGAACCTTGTAACACTACTAAGGAAACAAAAATAATTGGATAAAAGTTCGTAGATGAATATTTGTAACTGTATAAGAACAGATAATTTTATTGTAAGCCTCAGTATAACCTTGGCTATATAGAAAAAACATAATAGACAATTGACTCTAAGGTGATATGAACTCAAATCATAATAAATTAGGAGGGAAAATATGTTAGTTAAAAAAGTAGATGTAAGTAATGAATATAGACATGAAATACAAAGTATTTCAGATAAATTAACCCAACTTGAAGAAGTTAGGATTTATGAATTTTCACACGCTCAAATGGATGGTTACCTTGCAACAAATATTGAGCAATTGAGAAGAATGCTATCAGAACTAATTTATAAGGTTGAATATGATAAGGGCTCAATAATAGATGATGAGATAGCTGAAGCCTTTAGGAATTGAAAGCTCTTAATAAATTTAACTGACTCTCCACTGCCTTTGCCTATATCAAAGTCTAAAAGCGGAAATGATAATATATAACAGGGGACAGGTGCCTTATTACATCCTAGTACATAATCCTACCTATGATTTCTGATTAGTATGTATATAATAAAAGGGCTGCTTGACAATTGCAAATGGACTTTTATATTATAAAACTTGGAGAATATTTCAGCTATAAGATGAAGGTGAACCACTAAAATTTCATAACCTAGTTGGAGTATGAAATTTGCAGAACTACTTAGGGATAGCACACGGCAGAAGAACGCTGTAGTAAGTAAGAAAAGCTAATCTTATGGTTGGTTCTTTTTTGTTAGAAAATTGTATAAAAGCTGGAGAATAAGAAGGTATTTAAATAAGTTAGCCGAAATTTTATAGTATGGGTTAGAGGAAACTTAACAATGTTTAAATGGGAGGTGATAGAGATGATGACGAAAGGAGATTTTTACTGTGGAGCCTTTTTATCTTTTCTATTAAACAATGGGATTATGCCAGCTCTTTTTGAAGAGCGTATAGACATTAATAGAAAAATATATGATTTTACAACGAATAAAGATGATTTTAGAGTTTATGTAAAGTACTCAGAAAAACCTTCTAGTGAAAGTGAGTCAAAAGGTAGTTCAATATGGAATTTCCCATTTACAGATATCCAACTTGATGAAATTAAAGATATAAGATCTACAGATAATAAAAAATTATACTTTGCATTTGTATGTGGTAGATTATCATTAAACAAAAGTAGAATTGCACTAATATCACACGACATAGTACTTCAGTGCATTGAATTAAATAGGACTGCTAAATATAAAGATCAAAGTGTTAAAATTAGACTCATAAAAGGGCACTGGAATTTTGATGTCTATGGAACAAAAAGGGCAGATAAATTAGAAGGTCAGGATAACACGTTAAAAGTGCGCGTTAAAAATATGGATGAGATTTTTGGAATAAAACAGGATTGTGGATAGCTGAATTTAACTGTGACAGGGGAACAAAGACCTTGTTACATTTACATCGGTTATGCAATGACGTACCTGGCTTGATACTCTGAGGCTTTTGTTTTAAGAACTAGCTTTTGAATCCAGAACCATTCTACATACCACTAAAGCCAAGAGTCATCACAATGGGAAGTTAGAAGCGGGAATGGGAGAGCCTAGCAATGATTTAACAACCGCTCAGCAACTGCTTGACCATGGGCTTAAAGGTTATATCTTTACAGTGTACGCCCTTACAGTGCGAGGTTTTACCGTGGGAAAATGTTTTTGGCTTGGGTTAGTTTTGTGGGTTAGCAGGTGGCAGATGGGAAATTCTTTAGGGACGCAGACAGTTTAATGTAAGATTTTACTGTCTATGTGTGCTTTTATGGTACAGAGGACTTTCACCGTAAAGTCAGCTCAAAATGATGGGCTTACGCCCAAGATTCTTCACTTCGTTCAGAATGACAGGCTTTTTGGACTTAGGATTTAATCTTTACAGTGCGTGGTCTTGCCGTGGGAAAGTTAGTTTTAACTTGAGTTAGTTTTGTTAGCATTATAAAAAAACTACGAACAATTGTTCTGCAATCTATAGACAATTGTTCGTTTCTGGTATACAATAGGTATATAAAAATTACCAGGAGTGTTGGATATGAAAAAGCAAATACATATAAAATTACCAGATAGGTTACATCAAGAACTTGTCGATTTTACGAATAACAATGATAAAACTATCCAAGAATATGTTGTCGAGACTTTGGATGAAAAATTAAAAGAACAAATAACTATGTATGAATTCATTAAAAAGACAAAGGATAAAAACTCTGAGTTTACATTTATAGATCTATTTGCAGGCATAGGTGGAATGAGGCTGGGGTTTGAAAGGGTAGGCGGAGAGTGTGTTTTTACCTCTGAGTGGGACAAGTTTTGTCAGCAAACATACTATGAAAATTTTGGGGACATGCCTGAAGGGGATATAACAAAAATTGATGAAAAAACCATACCTGATCACGACATATTATTAGCTGGATTCCCTTGTCAGCCTTTTTCAATAGCCGGGGTTTCAAAAAAGAATAGCCTAGGAAGGGAGCATGGCTTTCTAGATAAAACTCAAGGAACCTTATTTTTTGATATTATACGAATCCTTAAAGAGAAAAGGCCGAAAGCCTTTTTATTAGAGAACGTAAAGAACCTTACTACCCACGACAAGAAGAAAACCTTTAAAATTATAAAAGAAGCATTGGAAAGTTTAGATTACAAAATAAGCTATCAAGTAATGAATGGTAAGCACTATGTTCCCCAGCATAGAGAGCGAATATACATTGTAGGTATTGATAAGAAAGTCTTTGGGGAAGAGGATTTGTTCCATTTTCCTGAGATAAGTGACGTAAACCGTGCAGTGCAAGACATATTAGAAGAGGAAGTGGACAAAAAATATACTTTAACTGATAGGCAGTGGGACTATTTGATAAGGTATAAAGAGAAACATCAGGCAAAAGGGAATGGTTTTGGATATGGTTTAGCTCCACTTGATGGAATTACAAGGACCTTAAGTGCCAGATACTATAAAGATGGTTCTGAAATTTTAATACCACAAGCAGGTAAAAACCCAAGGAAACTAACTCCTAGAGAATGTGCTCGCTTACAGGGGTTTCCTGATAGTTTTAGGATTGTAGTATCAAACACTCAAGCCTATAAACAATTTGGCAATTCGGTAGTTGTACCACTTATAGAGGATCTGGCAAAACAAATTAAAGCTGTCATAAAGTTATCAGAATTAAAAGAAGGTCAAAGCGCATAGAAAACAATGGGGGGATGGGAATGTCTGCGATACTGGATAAGGCTATAGACGCATGTCGAAATAATTCTTTAGCATTTTGTAAATTTGTATCGGCTAATGATGTAGGGGCAACTGGGACTCACCAGGCGGGGATATATATTCCAAAAAACTCCTATGAGATACTATTTGATAGACCTGGAGTGAAAGGTGAAAATAAGGACAAATATGTAAAAATTAGATGGCAAGATGATTTTGAAACAGACAGTAGGTTCATTTGGTATGGAAGGGGAACTAGAAGTGAGTATAGAGTTACTCGTTTTGGAAAAGGCTTTCCGTTTCTTCAAGATGAATATTTAGGAGACTTATTTGTCCTTGTTAAGGTTGGACACGAATTTTATACAGGGTTTGTGATAAGTGGTGATGAAGAAATAGAAAGCTTTCTTTCTGCGTTTAGCATGTCGCCGTCTGATACAAATGCCTTAATAAAAAGAAAAAGCATACAAACTTTAGAAGAAATCTTCCTGAACTATTTGGGGAATTTGCAATCTGACTTTCCTACTACTTACGAGTTAGCAAAAGCAGCAAGGGAAATTTATATAAAAATTAAACAGGGTAAAAAGCTTTCTTCAGCTGATAAGACAATAATACAATGGCTTGATATTGAATATCAACTTTTTAAAGCCATCGAAAACGACAGATATAAAGATATTATTTCAAAACCCTTTGAATCAGTAGATGAACTAATTAGGTGTGCAAACACAATGCTTAATAGAAGAAAAAGTAGGGCAGGTAGGTCATTAGAACATCACTTAGAGGCGTTGTTTAATTGTTATAGGATTTCATATAGTGCTCAGGCCAGAACAGAAGGTAATAAGAAGCCGGACTTTATATTTCCCAGTGAAGAAGCTTATCATAACTTGAGCTTTCCTCAAGAGCACCTTACCTTTTTAGGGGCTAAAACCACTTGTAAAGATAGATGGAGGCAAATATTAAACGAAGCAGACAGGATAGAAAATAAACACCTACTTACTTTGCAACAAGGAATATCAAAAAATCAATTAATGGAAATGGAACAGAATAAAGTCACCCTTGTTGTACCTAAAGATTATATATCAAGCTTTCCATCAGAGTTTAGAACTAAAATTCTTACTATAGAAGTGTTCTTGAAAATGCTAATGGAAAGGAAACGATAGCAAATGTAACAGGGGGACAGTGCATGTAACAGGGGGATAGGAACCTTGTTACATTTACCTAGCACCTACATCCCCATCTCCGTTAACAGAAGGGACAGGTACGGCTGTGCGCTGAGAGGCGATAGCAGCATACCGGTCCCTTTTTTGTTACCTGGGCGTGTAACAGGGATACATGGACAGGCTTAAATCAAGGGCGAATTTACAATTGACATTTGACAACGAAACCCTGCTTCGTGTTCGGTTAGTATATAGGTTATATTATGCTTTTCGCCTAGCTATGGATAGGCGGTTGTGCTACGTTCGAAAAAGCAACAAAGCCAGAGGGAAGAAACTTCTTTCTGGCTTTATTACTTTTTAACTAGTGGAGTGCGGTAGTTTCTTTTTCTTTACTAAAGTCGTATTGCTTAAATTAAGTTAACAAAATATAATTAAGTTAAGAGATTATAAAATATGCCGATATATTAAGTATAGGTATATTGCATTATATTTGAGAAATTAGGTGAGTGAGGTTGAAACTTGGCAACTGTAGAAAATGTGGTAAGATTATGTACTCCAATGGTTATTTCATGTGTAGCGAATGCAAGGCTGAAGAGTATAGCTCGTATAAGCTTGTTCGCGATTATGTTTATGATAACAAAGGAGCGACGGTGTTGGAGGTAGCTGAGGCTACTGGTGTTGATAAATCGGTTATATTACGTTATGTAAAAGAAGAGAGGTTATCATTATTAGATGATCGCTCAATTCTGCCTCGTTGTCGAGTGTGCGGTGCTTTTGTAGATAACGGCGAGGTCTGCGATAGCTGCAAATAAAAAGAGGTGATGATAATGAAGATAAATAACAGCAGTCTTAACTTAAGTACATATAGTAGGAGTTTACAAAACTTATTTAAGGGTAAGCTTCCTAAGGCAGCACCAACTCAAGTAGATAAGGTGGAGGATGTAAGCTCTCATGGATTGAAAAGCAATCATAGAGTAAGTTATACCTACAATAAAGATTTAAAAAGAAATATAGCCCACGTCATCGATAATTCCACCGGAGAAGTCGTAAGAAAGAGAATCTCAGATGCCGAAGTTGATAGGATGCTCAGAACCAAGAGGTTAATGGAACTAGGGGATGAACGGTAGGTTTAACAGTAGTTGAACAGTAGCTTTAACGATAGTTGAACAGTAGTTGAACGATAGTTAAACAATAGTTAAACCATTGTTAAAACGTTACTGTGGCCAAATAGGTTTTGGCAGTCAGCAGTCAGCAGGTAGCAGGTAGCAGTTAGCAAGTGCATTTAACCCTAAAATCCTGTCCAAGTCGCACATGTTTTTAATTGTCAATTGTAAATTGTAAATTCGTCCTTGACTAAAATATAAGCTCTCTTGCTAACGTTCAGAATGCCGAAGTGGAGAAACCAACTTTCTGCTCCACCATTCACCGTCAGTTCAGGATTAGCGATATATTTCCGGGTTTGTAGGGGAGCAGTTTCTGCTCCCGCACATAACGTCCGCGGTCCAAAGCGGACAGCTACTGAGGTCCCAAATTGGCATCAAATCCAGACCCCGATGGACTGTTTCTCCACATGTTCGACAGCTTTAACTTTGAGTCGACGCTGAACAATAGTTAAAAACATTACCGTGGCCAATTAAGGTTTTAGCATTTAGCAGGTGCCAGATGCTCTGGCAACGGGACCCTGATTTTAATTGTTCAATGGTATGTTGTATGGAAGATAGCTCAAAGTCAAAGCCTTACTCACAGGGAGAAAAGACGCCGCCTTCAATCAAACCCTCCAATATATAGCAAATCCTTCAGTAGAGAAAACCCAAATTGACGACCCAAATGACTAAACCAAGGGACAAGGGGGACTGGTATGCTGTACCATCGGTTTCCAATGGGACTGCCGTAACTGTCCCCCTTGTCCCGAAGATGGATAGCCCCAAATCCCGCACCTAACGTCCGCGGTCCAAAGCGGACAGCTACTGAATGTAAATTGGTATCAAATCCAGACCGCAATGACAAACCCTAATTGGCCGCGAAAACGTATAAACTTGCTAATTCTGCTGGGCCAAAAGGCATGTTTTAAATCTGCTAATTCTGCTGGGTCTGCAAATAAATGCTCTTCGTTAAAACTGAGGACTACTTCAAATAATATACAGTTTAAGATTTTTGCGTCTATATTTTATGCCTTCTGCATTTAAAACAGGGTCTTTCCAATATGGTTACCTAACATGAATGGGTTTGGACCCAGCATGTAGCTAATTTCGTAATCTTTACCGTGGCCAATTAGGGTTTGAATTAGCGCCCTTTGGGCTAGATCCTTCGGCAAGCTCAGGATGACGTCAAAAAACCAGTGAGATAGAAGATGGTACGATAGGTTTTACCGTTTGAGCTTACTGAAGGGTTTGTCATTTACCTTAGCCTAGAGGTAAATGACAAACCCTGAACTGACCTGAGCATAGGTTTGACATTTGTGTGGGTCTTGCGCCCTTGCGGGCTGGATCCTTCGGCGTAGCTCAGGATGACCTTTTGGATAACTCTGCGCGGTTCGCCCCCTATTTTGTTATGGTGGCTTTACTAACATCTGGCCTCTTACTACTGATTACCATTATTAAAAGCAGTTGGCGCGAAAACGTATAAACTTGCTAATTCTGCTGGGCCAAAAGGCATGTTTTAAATCTGCTAATTCTGACCCGGCCCCTGTCAAGTAGACAATGGAAATAATAAAAATTATATTAAGCTATTAATTGATATCTATATTCTATTGGACTTAATCCGTTCAGCTTTTTCTGTAGCCTTCCATGGTTATAGAAATGGATATACTCGTCTATTGCATCTTTTAACTCTTTAAATGTTTGATAGTTGCCTTCTAAGTAATATTTTTCGACCTTTAGCTTACCAAAAAAACTTTCTATTGATGCATTATCAAGACAGTTCCCCGCTCTTGACATGCTCTGTGTTATATTTGCAGCCTTTATCTTTTGTTTAAATCCATTGGAGGTATACTGAAAACCACGATCACTATGAAGTAAAGGAGTCGCTCCAGGTGATTCTACCAAAGCCTTATTTAGGGTCTGAAATACTAGCTGATTGTTGTTAGAATCGCTTATAACATATGAAACAATGGAGTTATCATATAAGTCTAAAATGGCACTTAAATATGCCTTTTTGTTGCCATATTTGAATTCTGTAATATCTGTTACCCATTTTTCATTTACCTTATCTGCTTTAAAGTCACGATTTAATATATTTTCAGCTACATGTTGCGGTTTAGATTTACCATAGCGCTTCTTTTTTCTTCGGATAATTGATTTTAGACCTGCGATTTTCATTAGGCGATGAACTCTTTTATGGTTTATCTTCTTTTGATATATACGGTCTAAGTACAGCTTTAACTCTCTATAACCATAAACACCATTAAATCCATTGTATAACAAAATCAAATCTTCCATAATCTTTTCGTTTTCTATTTCTAAATCAGTTTTTTTCCTGTTTACCCATTTATAATAAACTGAGCGATTAACACCAGCAATCTCGCATAGCAATGTGATTGGAAAGCCTTGTTCTTTATGCAATTCTTTAATAGCAATATATTTGTTTTCTTGTCTTACTCTGTTTAAAGATCTCCCCTTTCTAAAGTCTTCAGCTTTTTTAAGTAAGCATTCTCCGCTCGCAACTTTTCGTTTTCTTTTTCTATTCTCTGGATTTCAAGTTTTGCTTTTTCTGTAGGTGTTAACTCTTCTTCACTTTTCTTTCTACCACGCCCGTCTTTTAAAGCATCTTGCTTCCCATATTTGTATTTTTTAACCCACTGATATACTTGCTGGTAAGATACTTCATAAGTTTTAGCAGCAAGTTCATAGTTATAATCGTTTTCAATGCAAAATTGAACTATTTTAACTTTATCTTCAACAGACTTTCTTTTAGACATAGAGTAATCCATCCCTTCCATTTCCGTTACTGAATTTGATTTTCTATGTCCATTATACTTTTTTATCCACTTGCGTAAAACACTATGATCTGAAATCCCATATTTTTTTGCTAAAGATCTTAGGGTATAATCGTTCGTCAGGTAGTCCTTAATGGCTTGTTCCTTCACTTTTTTAGGATATTTACTAATCTTTTTAGAATCTGTTAATCCTTCTATACCCTGGCTTGAATACTTACTTAACCAGTCACTTATAGTTCCCCTATCGATATTATACTTGTAAGCAATACTACTTTTGTTGCTGTTTCCATTTTTGTATTCCTGTATAATCTGATATTTTTCTTTAGCACTGTACTTAGATTTTGTTTTCATAATATGCCCCCTAAAACTGTAGATTTTTTTATTTTGTGTGTCTACTTAATAGGGAGCATATCATTCTGCTGGGTCTGAAAATAAATGATTTTCGTTAAAACTGAGGACTACTTCAAATAATATACAGTTTAAGATTTTTGCGTCTATATTTTATACCTTCTGCATTTAAAACAGGGTCTTTCCAATATGGTTACCTAACATGAATGGGTTTGGACCCAGCATGTAGCTTGTTTCGTGATGTTTACCGTGGCTAATTAGCAGAAAGTAGAAAGTAGAAAGCTGGTGGCAGGTAGCCGGTGGCAGATAGTTAAAGCAAAAGCCTGCCACGGAGAACAAACCGCCATTGACCTCCTGCCCAACTGACCAACTTTCTGCTGTCCAAAGATCTTGACCTTAATTGTCAATTGTCAATTGTCAATTGTAAATTCGACTTTAACCTTAAGTACTGACCAACTTGTTTATACAATCTAGCAGGAAAATGACAAAGGATGTAGAATTTTATCATAATAGAGAAAGGGGGAGAGTGGGATTTATTACTCAACGTTGAAGCACTCGGATAAGCAGGATGTATTTGAACTTATTGATGAAATTAATCGTTGTTATAATGAGAGTCAATCGCTTTCGGATCAGTGGTTTGATGTGATGGCTAAGCAGTATAGTCACTGCGTAGCCTTGGCAAAATCTAATAACAATATTGTGGGTATGGCTACCTTGACTGATGGGGAGGCTGAGGGAGTTGGACAGTTAAATGTCTTTGTGCTGCCGCAGCATGCTCGTCAAAATATCGGAGCTAATTTATATCGCACGTTGATAAAACGTCCACAGCTTCAGTATAAAGAGCTAGTAGCGCATACCAAAGAGAGTTGTTTTTCAGGCTCAGCTTTTGCAAAGCGATTGGGGTTTGAAAAAGAGAGAGAAGTTTATCAGCTTACGCTGAAATTAAGTAACTTTAAATCACGAAAAAAGCGTTGTCGCTTAGAAAAGGTTACTAAGGACAACTTGCATAAATATAACAAAATAATCGAGGAAAACCTTGGTTATACCTTAGATAAAAATGGTCTTACTCAAATGCTAAAAGATAGTGATGTTTCGACATACTTAGCTTATATCGGTGATAACGCCAAAACGCCGGTGGCGACATTTACCCAGCAGGTAAGAAATGGACAGTCCGCCTATATATATGATGTCGCTGTGGCGAAAAAAATGCAGCGCAGGGGCTATGGAGCCACTGTTATGAACACCTGCTTTTTGAAGCTGCTAGAAGCTGACATTAGCGTGGTGGAGCTTTTGGTGGATAAAACTAATACCGCAGCTATAAATTTTTATAAATATTTAGGATTTCTAGAAGAGGACGTAATCGTCCAGTGGAGAGGTAGCCTTAAATGATGAAAATAAGTAATGTCTTTAGTAAGGTTCATAAGCAAAAAAAAATAGAGTACACTCCCGAAGTCAGCCTATCCACAGCAAAGCTAAAGGAAAAAGCCCAGCAAAATTCATCTGATAAACTTTATAGATGGAGGAGGGCGAGCTCATATCTTCATAGCTTATATAGCTTTTGTGTCTTGTTAGAAAAAAAGTGGCAACAAAACCCTTTAGATATTACAGAGGATATTGAAGAGTTTTGCCAGTGCTATAACTTAGTTGTAGAAGTTATGAAAAACCTTGCCCAAGAGGATGTGCAATTTACTTCTGATATGCTGGAAAAAGTATCTAGCACAATTAAACCTGCCTGCGATGAAAAAGAAGGTGGGTTGGTACTGATATCAGAAAATATACAGCCTAACTATGGCATGAATATTGATGTTAAAGGAATATGGCTCGGCGACAAAGGGGTACTTAAAGCCTTGGGTACAACTATATACAATGAGTTTTTGTCCCCTCATAGCGCTTGGGCATACAATATGGAGAAAATAGGGCAAAAGGTTAAGAGCTTAGATGCTACTTTAGACGCTAATTATGATATAGTTAAGCAAAGAATAGCAGGTTCATCTAATTGGCAGCAAGGGGCATCTGCTATATATAATCAAATAAATAATCAACGCAAGTGGTTGGACAGACAGCTAACGGATCTGGCAGAGTTTTATGTGGGAGATACTACAAAAGAGATTACCAAATAAGCAGGGGGAATATACGATGAAAAACAATCCATATCAACAGTATAAACAAACTCAAATTAATACGGCTTCACCTGGCGAGCTAGTGCTAATGCTTTATAACGGAGCTATAAAAAATCTTAACCAAAGCATTAAAGCCTTAGAGGAAGATAATAAAGAGGAATTTAGAGTAAAAATTGAAAAAACACAGGATATCGTCGTGGAGCTGACAGCTACTTTAAAGCAGGATGAAGAGATATCCAAAAACTTAGCAAGCTTGTATCAGTTTGTGATAAATCGTCTAATTAAGGGCCATTCTAGCCTATCTAAAGAGCCGGTAGAAGAGGCGCTTAGAATCCTAAATGAAATGCGCGATACCTGGAAGGAGATGCTGAGTAAGCTAAATGAGGAAAAGTAGTATTTTAGACGAATTAAGTGAGTTAGAAGATAAAAGGTTAAAGTTATATAAAAAAATGCTAGAAATTTCTCATAGGCAGCTAGAGTACGTCGATAGCGGACAATTTAAGCACTTTTATCAAAGCATCGAACAAAAAGGAGAAATTATAGGGGAAATCGAAAAAAACAATAAACAGTGGAAAAAAGTTTGTGCAGCTGGTAAGGTAAATAGTTTTGCTGACATATCCCAAGTGTTAAATAAGGAAGAAAATAATAGCTGGCTGGAGCGAGCGCAGGAGATAGTTATGGCTATCAAGGAGATTGAACACTTGCAGGTAAATATAGAAGAGCTATTTGTTAAGGAGCACAAACAGTACTTAGATGGCGTCGGTAAAGCTTATTTTGGTAGAGAAGTGCTTAAAGGGTATAAAAGAGGGATGGCTGTGCCAGTTAAGCCCAGTCCTAGGTTTGTCGATGAAGATAGCTAGGACTTTTTTGTTAACTCTTCTTTTGATATGTTATAATTTGAGGTGGGTTTTATAGGGGCGAAGTTTTTAATAATAAACTAGGAGAGTGATTGATGAAGTTATGGAGGAAAACAGACAATCTAAAATGGAGTTAGCTAGAAAGCTGAGAAAAGCTGAAGCTGATGCAAGAAAAAAAGCTTTAAAGGAAAGAGAACCTTTTAAGGGGCTGCAAATTAGGCCTACAGCCTCTTTATTTTCCGCAGCAGGGAAAAAGGAGCCTGGTGAAGATAATTGGACGGGGTTTGGATTTGATATACATCCCCAGGTAACTTTTGTATCTTCTGCTATTTTAGCGGTTTTTATAGTGCTGACTTTGATGTTTCATGAGCAAGCAGCTACCCTTTTTGATCAATCTTTAGGAGTAATTACTAAAAATGCCGGCTGGTTTTTTATTTTAGTAGCCAATATTTTTATCCTTGCCGCGCTATATTTTGCCTTTGGCAGGTTTGGCAAGATAAAAATAGGAGGAGCTGACGCCAAGCCTGAGTTTAGCACTATTGGCTGGTATGCTATGCTTCTTAGTGCCGGTATGGGTATCGGGCTTTTGTTTTGGAGTGTAGGAGAGCCTATTTTACATTTTGGTGATCCTTCGCCTATGTTTGCAGATGTTGTTGCAAACAGTCCTGAAGCTGCCCAAGCTGCTATGACTACTACATATTTTCATTGGGGGATTCATCCTTGGGCCATATATGCAATAGTCGGGTTGGGACTAGCCTTTTTTGCTTTTAATCGAGGGCTACCTTTAACTATTCGCTCAATATTTTACCCTATTTTGGGAAATAAGATATATGGTTTTTGGGGAAATTTAATCGATGTGCTGTCGGTTTTGGCTACCTTAACAGGTCTAGCTACGTCTTTAGGGTTAGGAGTGGTTCAGGTAAATGCCGGTTTGGACTTTTTATTTGGCATAGGCATAAGTACAAATATCCAGGTAATTCTTATAGCTGTTATTACTGGCTTTGCTACACTTTCTGTAATGGCAGGGTTAGACGGAGGGGTAAAGCGGCTAAGTGAGCTGAATATGGGGCTAGCAGGAATATTTATGCTATTTGTGCTGCTGGTGGGACCAACTGTTTATATCTTAAGTGGATTTACCCAAAATCTTGGTCATTATATAGCTAATTTTGCTAATTTAAGTTTGTGGACTGAAACCTTTAAGGATACTAACTGGCAAGGTGGATGGACGATATTTTACTGGGCATGGTGGATTTCTTGGTCGCCGTTTGTGGGAATGTTTATCGCCAGGATTTCTAAAGGCAGGACGGTTAGAGAGTTTATACTAGGAGTTATGTTATTCCCGACTTTACTTTCATTTTTATGGATGTCTGTGTTTGGAGGAACAGCTCTTTTTACGCAATCAAATGGCATAGCAGATATTGCTGCAGCTGTTAGTATTGACGAATCAATTGCGCTTTTTGCTATGTTGGAAAACTTGCCTTTGACTAACTTATTATCACTGGTAGGAATTGTGCTGGTGACGGTGTTTTTTATAACATCTTCGGATTCCGGCTCTTTAGTTGTGGATCACCTCACTTCAGGTGGGAAGCTGGATTCTCCGGTGCCGCAAAGGGTTTTTTGGGCGGTGATGGAAGGGGTAATTGCAGCTACCTTGTTAATAGGTGGAGGGCTTACAACCTTACAAACTGCCTCTGTGGCAACAGGATTGCCTTTTGCAGTTATTCTGCTAATAATGATATATTCTTTAAATGCAGGTTTTACCGAAGAGTATGAAGTGGAAGAAATCGTGCGTAAAAGGGTTAGAAATGTAAAGCAGGAGCACGTATTAAATGAAGCCATTAATTCTGCAGTGCATGATGAAGCTTTAGTAGACAACATCACATCGGAAGGTAAAAAAATAGAAGGATAAAAGCAAAAACATCCCCTTTTTTGGGGGATGTTTTATTTTTAGGTGTTTAATCTATACTGTCGGCCTTTTTAGCCGCTTCTTCTGCTGCTTGTCGCTTTTCGATGGTCTCTTGTCTATATTTAGCCCACTGAGGGATTTTTTCGTGATCTACTCCTGTAGCTCTTCCTACGTTCCACCTTGGAATCTCCAAACGGTGTTATGATCTTGGTCTGCTTTGGAAAAATCGCCGCTTTGCCACCTATAGAGGATGTCTAGGATTTCTTCTTCTTGTCTTTGGATAAATTGCTGACTGTGGTCCGTTTTGTCCCAGTTAAGAACCTTCATTTCAAGAATTAGAGCATTGATATTTTCTAAGGATAAGTCTTTTACGCCCCATTTTTCGTCTGCCTCAATTACAACGTGAGACATATGATGGATATCATTCCAAATGGCTTGAAGACTTCTAGGTTCTATATATTTGTTAATTTTCTCTTTAGGATAATCCTGTTCTCTTATTTGCTTATAGACTTCTAAAGTCACTTCCGTAGGAGCATCACTTTTAAAGGAAGCTACAACTTCGTCATTACTATCGGTAAACAAAATGCCAACAACTATTAAAATAGGGATAAGTAAAAGTAATGGCAGTATTATTTTCTTGTTCATCTATCTCACTCCTCGCATGTAAGACTCACTGATTGAAGGTTTAATATCGCTTTTAAATTTTTATTCTATCCATTGTAGAAATAAAATATACACCGAAACAAGAAAAGGACAAAAAATGAGGTGACAGGCTTTTGGCCTATCACCTCGAATTTTAAGCTTTATTTTTCTTGGCTACCTACCCATTTATTAAAATCTGATGGGGTGTTAATGTTTTTTGCAAACTTTAATTCGGGATCTATTTGTGTTAGAACTTCCCGCTTTATGTAATGGGTGGGAAGAGTTTTGAGCATGCCCGTTAGCCAATGGTCATTTCCTTGCAGTATTTTTTCTGCTAAGGGAAGGGCTGATTTTTTGCGATATATTCCGTAAAGTGGGTTTATTCTATCTAAATGCGGCACTATAATGTCTGCTTGTTTTCTCTTTTGGCAAATGGCATCTGTTATTTGGCGGTTAACAAGGGGAGTATCGCAGCTTAGAATAAAGCAATGCTCTGAGCTTGTGTAGTACAAAGCAGAATGAAGGCCCAAAAGTCCACTCTTTTCAGGTAGTTTTATTTTGTCGTGATAATAGTTTATTTGAGGCAGTTTTTTTTGTTGCTGGCCATTGTCTATTACGTTTATAGCAGCAAACATATCTCCTATATCGTTAATGATATGTTCTACAAAATCTTTTTTTCCTATTTTTAGGTTGCCTTTATGAGCACCCATTCGTTTGGATTTTCCACCAGCAAGTATGCAAAGCTCGATGTCGTTATAACTCAAAGTAATCACCCCTGTTTTTAATGACTAAAGCATAAGTAAAATATATCACAAACCATTTTAGATTAAAAGAATAGCCTGTGCACTCTTCTACAAAACTATTTATTTTAGTCCCAGCAGAATTAGCAGATTTGAAGCATGCCCTTTGACCTAGCAGAGCAAATTCAAACGTTTCCCTGGCCAACTACTTATAGTAAAGTAATCAGTAGGTCCCGCATCTCCCCGCAGGAGTATCCCAAAAGGTCATCCTGAGCCACGCCGAAGGATCTAGCCCGCAAGGGCGCAGGACCCACACAACAAACCAAACCCTTCGAAGCGGTAGTGGTTGACCTCTGTGTCAACCCATCCCATATGATTAACCTTGCACTTTCCACATTCTACATTCCACTTTTAAAAGAATCTCGATCCAGTACTCTTTACCAAAGCCGTGTGCTTTACGCTCCTGCTATTGTATGTCAGTAACAGTCCTACATTAGCATAAAGTTATTCAACAAAAAGCGGTTCCAGTCATCAAAATCGATGATTAGAACCGCTTTTTTATTTGTTTTGGCTAGATATGTCCCAGCCTTTAAATGTTCTTTAAAGAATTTCAGGTTCTATAAGCCCGTAGTTTCCATCGTTTCTTTTGTAAACGACACAAGTTTCGTTTGTTTCTCCATCTTTGAATACGAAGAAGTCGTGACCTAACAGATCCATTTGAAGCACAGCTTCATCTACCATCATTGGCTTAAGTGCAAAGCGCTTTGTTTTAACTATTTGAGGATATTCATCTTCTTGTTCTTGTTTAGGGCTAAGACTTCCGTTTATATCTTTGATGCTTACTTCACGGGATTTTCTATTTACCCTAGTCTTATACTTTCTAGTTTGACGCTCTAACTTTTCCACTACCTGATCAATGGAGGCGTACATATCGCCTGTTTTTTCCTCTGCTCTAAGCAGCAACCCCCCGTTGAGAAACACTGTTACCTCGATAATGTGTTGGTCCTTGATGACAGTTAGTGTCACCTGAGCTTCGGTGTTCTCTTGGAAATAGCGTTCAAGCTTTCCAATTCTCTTTTCTACGTGTAACTTTAAGGCGTTGGTAACTTCGATGTTTTGTCCTCTTACTTTAATTTTCATGGTTGACTCAACTCCTTTTAGGGTGTTACTTATATATTATTCTATATTAATTCTTTAAACCCTTTAATATCTAAAATTTTTTTAGCCCGCAGCTTTTATTCTCCAAATTCAGACCCCAATGACAAGCCCTAATTGGCCGTGAAAACGTATAAATAAGCTACATGCTGGGACTAGGATCTAAAGATGTGAAATACTGAACTGATGCTGGGTCTGAAACCCTATAACCCAGGTGACACAAGGGACGAACAATGCTAAACAATAGTTAAAACAATAGCTGAACAATCGTTAAACCATTGTTAAACAATTGCTAGACCATCGTTAAAAAACCGGGTCTTTCCAAAATACGTGCAATAAATAAACGGGTTTGGACCCAGCATGTAGCTAATTTCGTAATCTATACCGTGGCTAATTAGTATTTAGTAGCTAGTTGTTATGATATCCAACAGTTAGTAGCTAACAGGCAGCAGGGCAAAAGCAAAGACAGCCAAGCAGAACAAACCGCCCTAGAACTCCTATCCAACTATCCAACCAACCGCTCCACCATTCATCGTCAGTTCAGGATTAGCATATATTTCCGGGTTTGTAAGAAGCCTAAGCTGTTTCTCCACATGTTCGACAGCTTTAACTTTGAGTCGACGCTGAACAATAGTTAAACAATAGCTGAACAATCGTTGAACCATTGTTAAACAATTGTTGAACCATCGTTAAAAACGTTACCGTGGCCAATTAAGGTTTTAGCATTTAGCAGGTGGCAGATGCTCTGGCAACGGGACTCTGACTTTAATTGTCAATTGTAAGTTGTATGAAGGATAGCTCAAAGTCAAAGCCTTACTCACAGGGAGAAAAGACGCCGCCTTCAATCAAACCCTCTAATATATAGCAAATCCTTCAGTAGAAAAGCCAAAAACACCAATGACAAAACCAAGGGACAAGGGGGACTGGTATGCATTGGGAAGTGAGAAGTGAGAAGTTAGAAGTGGGAAAAAAGAAAAAGCATAAATGGCAAGATGACGACCGACAGTGGTTGCCTGTATTTTGACACCGCCAAAAAACGGCAAGACGACCAAACTGATGACTCAAATAACTGTAGGGGAGCAGTCTCCTGCTCCCGCACATAACGTTCGCGGTCCAAAGCGGACAGCTACTGAGGTCCTAAACTGGTATCAAATCCAAACCCCAATGACAAGCCCTAATCGCCGCGAAAACGTATAAATAAGCTACATGCTGGGACTAGGATCTAAAGATGTGAAATACTGAATTGATGCTGGGTCTGAAACCCAAAATGATGCCCCAAATGAAAAACCAAGATGGCAGCGAATATGGCCAGGTTTAAATAGGTATTGAACGATAGTAAAACTATAGTAAAACGATAGTTAAACCATTGTTAAACCATTGTTCAACCATTGTTCAACCATTGCTAAACCATTGCTAAACCATTGTTCAACCATTGTTCAACCATTGCTAAACGATAGCAAACCATTGTTCAACCATTGTTAAACTATCGTTAAAAACGTTACCGTGGCTAATTAGCAGGTGGCAGATAGCAGGTAGTAAATGCAAATAATCCCTAGATATCCTGACTGAACACACTTGTTTTTTAATTGTCAATTGTCCATTGTAAATTGTAAATTCGTTCTTGATCTAAAACATAAGCTCTCTCGGTCTTAAGTCTTTGACGTTTGAACTTATGTTTCGCTGTAAAGCTATTGAGTTTTTCCTTTTAAAATGCTAGAATTATAAGGATAATGGAAATAATTAATAAAAGGCCTTTTGGCCTTAATTTTATTGTATAAAACCTAGATACAACTTGTGAATATAACTTGATTAGGGTTGAACAAAGTTAAGGGGTGAGATTTTTATGTTAAAGTTTTTGAACAAACTTTTGGGTAATTACAACGAAAAAGAAGTTAAGCGTCTGATGAAGAAAGTAGAGCGAGTAAATGCTTTAGAAGAAGACATAGCCAAATTAGGAGACGACCAGCTTACCGGCAAAACTGCAGAGTTTAAGGAAAGGCTAGAAAAAGGCGAAAGCTTAGATGATCTTTTGCCAGAGGCCTTTGCTGTTGTCCGTGAGGCTTCTAAAAGAGTAACTGGGATGCGTCACTTTGATGTTCAGGTTCTTGGTGGGATTGTTCTACATCAAGGGCGAATAGCAGAGATGAAAACCGGTGAAGGTAAAACCTTGGTTGCTACATTGCCTGCATATCTAAATGCATTAACCGGTAAAGGTGTACATGTCATCACAGTAAATGACTATCTTGCTTCCCGTGACAGTGAGTGGATGGGGCAGATCTTTAAATTTTTAGGACTAAGTGTCGGACTGATCGTTCACGGTAAAGAGGCTGCTCAGCGAAAAGAAGCTTATAACTGTGATATTACTTATGGAACTAACAATGAGTTTGGATTTGACTACCTTCGTGATAACATGGCTATTTATAAAGAAAAGCTAGCTCAGCGAGAGTTAAATTATGCCATCTTAGATGAGGTAGATAGTATACTTATCGATGAGGCCCGTACTCCTCTAATTATATCGGGACAAGTGGAGCAGGATACCAGCCAGTACTATAGATTTGCTAGGCTAGTGCCTCGCCTTAAAGCAGAAGAACATTATTCAATAGATGAAGAAAGTAAAAGTGTCACCTTGACCGAAGAAGGAGTCAAGGAAGCTGAGAGACAGCTTAGCATAGACAATCTTTTTGATTCTAAGCATATGGAAACATCTCACCACTTAAATCAAGCCCTAAAAGCATATGTAATGATGAAAAAGGACAAAGATTACATCGTAAAAGATAATCAAGTAGTTATAGTTGACGAATTTACCGGTCGTTTGATGCACGGACGTAGATATGGAAACGGACTTCACCAGGCCATAGAAGCTAAAGAAAACGTAAAAATTGAAAATGAAAGTCAGACGCTGGCATCTATTACTTACCAAAATTACTTTAGAATGTATGACAAACTTTCAGGTATGACTGGTACTGCGCTGACAGAGGAAGATGAGTTTAGAAAGATATATAGTTTAGATGTTGTGGCTGTACCTACAAATGAGCCTATGATTAGAAAAGACTTGCCTGACGTTGTTTATCGCAGTGAAAAGGGTAAAATGGGCGCAGTTGTTGAGCAAATAGTGGATTGCCACAAAAACGGTCAACCGGTTTTGGTGGGGACTATAAGTATAGAAAAATCTGAGGAAATAAGCTCTCACCTAAAAAAATCGGGAGTTCCTCACAAAGTACTTAACGCTAAGCATCACGAACAGGAAGCGGAAATAATCACTGATGCTGGGCAAAAGGGTGCTGTTACCATAGCAACTAACATGGCTGGCCGTGGTACTGACATTGTCCTAGGTGATGGAGTTAGGGAAGTAGGCGGCCTTTATATCATAGGTACAGAACGCCATGAGAGTAGGCGTATAGACAACCAGCTACGTGGTAGAGCCGGTAGGCAGGGAGACCCTGGTGTATCTCAGTTTTACATCTCCTTAGAGGATGACCTGATGCGCCTATTTGGTTCGGAAAAAATGATGGCTATGGTTGATAAGATGGGTATGGACGATTCCACACCTATTGAACATGGCTTTTTATCAAAGGCTATCGAAAATGCCCAAAAGAGAGTGGAAGGCAAAAACTTTGATATTAGAAAGAATGTACTTCAATTTGATGATGTTATGAATCAACAGCGTGAAATCATATACAAACAAAGAAGACAGGTCCTTATGGGAGCTGAGCTTAAAGGCGAAGTTAAGAAGATGATAGAAAAGGTTGTGGAAAGAGCGCTAGACACCTATGCTAATGCAGAGGCACTAGTTGATGACTATGACCTTAAGACATTACATGATTATGCTCATACCACATTCCTTCTTCCGGGGGATATACCTTTAGAAGAACTAGAAGGTCTACATCGTGATGAGATAAGGGAACTTATGCTTAAAAAAACAGACGAAAACTATGTAAGACGAGAAGAACAACTTGGCGACTTTATGGAGGAGCTAGAAAGGGTTGTAGTGCTCAGAACTGTTGATAGAAAATGGATGAATCATATCGATGATATGGATGACCTAAGACAGGGTATTGGGTTACGTGCCTTTGGGCAAAAAGACCCTTTAAGAGAATACAAGTTTGAGGCCTTTAATATGTTTGAGTCTATGATAGAGGGCATACAAGAGGAGGTTGCCCGTCTGATTTACCGTGTGGATGTAACACAGCGTCCAAGCAGACAATCAGTAGCGGTTGCTGACTCTAGACCGCAGATTTCCAACCCTTCGTTGTTAGGCGGTAAGTCTCAGGGGAAAACCCAGGGCCCAGCTAAAAGTAATAAAGTAGGTAGGAATAAGCCTTGTCCCTGTGGCAGCGGTAAAAAGTATAAGCGCTGCTGTGGAGAATAAAAAGATTGAAGGGGTGAATTTAATTTGAACATGGATTTAAAAGCTTCCGTTTCGAATATAGAAAATAGGTTATATGAGCTGGGTGAGTTACTTTGATGTAGCTGGCAAAAAAGAAAGAATAGTCCAGCTAGAAGAGAAAATGTCAGCCCCAAAGTTTTGGGATGATAACGAAAGCGCACAAAACGTCATAAATGAAACTAAAGTCTTAAAGGAAATTGTAGATGGGTTTGAAGAAATAAAAGAAGAAACTGTAGAAGTTAATGAGATTTTAGAGCTTTTAGATATGGAAGAAGATCAACAGCTTCAAAAGGAGTTAGAAAAAACCATCCCACAGCTTGAAAAAAGGCTTGAGAAACTAGAGATGGCGCAGCTTTTGTCCGGTGAATACGATGCTAACAGCGCTATTATTTCGTTGCACCCAGGTGCTGGGGGATTGGAATCCCAAGATTGGGCAGAAATGCTTTATAGGATGTATCAACGTTGGATCGAAAAACAAGGTTTTAAAACTCAGGTTTGGGATTATTTATCTGACGATGAGGGCGGCATTAAAAGTGTCACCCTTTCGGTTCAGGGGAACAACGCTTATGGACTTTTAAAGGGAGAAAAAGGGGTGCACCGATTAGTGCGTTTATCCCCTTTTGATTCCTCAGGGAGAAGGCATACATCTTTTGCATCTGTGGATGTAATTCCAGAGATGAAAGAAGGGGTAGATATCGATATATCTAACGATGAGATAAAGGTGGATACCTATAGGGCTAGCGGTGCCGGAGGTCAGCATATCAACAAAACTGATTCTGCTGTTCGCTTAACTCACATTCCAACAGGGATAGTAGTGCAATGCCAAAACGAGCGCTCTCAACATACGAACAAGGCTGCTGCTATGCGGATTTTAGCAGCTAAGCTTGCAGAAAAAAAGAGGCTTCAGAGGCAGGAAAAATTAGATGAGCTTAGAGGGGATCAACAGGAGATAGCGTGGGGGAGTCAAATTAGATCATATGTTTTTCACCCTTATAGCTTAGTTAAAGATCATAGGACATCGGTCGAGGTAGGCAATGTACAAGGAGTGCTAGATGGGGACTTAGATAAGTTTATCTATGAGTACTTGAGGCAGAGGTTAAATGCTTAAGCGCTTGATTTTATGGGTAATGGCAGCTATACTACTATTTTTTATAGTGGCAGAGTTGGTATTACCTTTAATCATTGAGAGAAGTGTCGCCTCTAAGATTGAAGAATATGACCACTCCTATAAGAAAATAGATATTACTTCCCCCCGCCCATATATGTTTTCCCTTTTAAGGAGCAATTTTAAGGGCACAATAACTTTAAGAAATGTTTCCTTAAAGGGTTTTGAGTTTGATTTAGTTAAGATGAACTTCAATACCGGCTTATTGTCTCACTTTACAGGAGATTTTGAAGCAAGCATTTCACATAAGCAGCTAGAAGATATGCTTAAACAAGAGTTTGGCCATGATATCAAGGCTGAACTTACACAAGGTGAAATGAAGATATATTTAGAGCAACAAGTGATGTTTACCGAGCTATCATTAGCTTTGCAAGGTAATTTGGAAGTAAAGGATGGACGTCTAAAGTATAATATTCATGAGATAAATTCAAATATAGGTAAAATTACCGGGAGTTTTGCAAATGAAATATTAAATAGCTTACCACTTTACTACCCCCTACCTTCTGATGAAGATTTATCAATTGATGATGTTAAAATAATTGATAACTTTATAATTATTTCTGGAGAATTAAAGTAATATAAGGGGTGTTTATTATGAAAACAGCAAAAGAATATACAATAATAGTATTAGGCTGCTTGATAACAGCTATTAGTTTAAATGCATTACTGATTCCTAACCAAATCGCTGCTGGTGGTGTTAGCGGTTTTGCAACAGTTTTGTTTTACTTACTCGACATACCGGTAAGTTTGACTTTGATACTTGTTAATATACCGTTATTTATTACCGGTCTGATTTACTTAGGAAGAAAATTTGGACTTAGAACCTTAGTAGGTACGTTAGTTTTAGCTCTTATGGTAGAGCTTACAAGTAATATGACGCCGTGGACATTAGAGCCGTTGTTGGCTGCACTTTACGGTGGAGTTTTGTCCGGTCTGGGATTAGGGCTGGTTTTTAGACAAAGAGGGACAACAGGTGGTACTGACCTTGCAGCACAGCTGCTTCATAAGTTTACCGGGCTTACAGTAGGCCAGGGACTTTTAGGTATTGATTTTTTTGTAATCGCTTTAGCAGCGGTAGCATTTGGACCTGAGTTAGCTATGTATGCCTTAATTGCCTTAGTTTCTACTAGCAAGGTTATTGACCTAGTTCAGCAAGGGATGCGTTACTCTAAGGTTGCTTTTATTATCTCAGAGTATCCCGAGCAGGTATCTCAAGGCATAATGTATAAACTTCAGAGAGGTGTGACAACCTTATCTGGTAAAGGTGCATATACAGGCAAAAATAAGGACATAATTTTTTGTGTAGTAAACCAAATGGAAGTTTCAAGAGTTAAAGAATTGGTTTATGAGATAGATGAACATGCTTTTGTGATAGTTACCGACAGTCAAGATGTATTAGGTGAAGGTTTTGGAAAGATGGTTAGAGATTAAATAAAGGAGGTTACATAGATGAACAATTTAAACAATGAAAGAAAAAATCAGCTGGAAAATACAGCCAAGGCAGTTCGTCGTCATATCGTCAACATGGTAACTGACGCTAAATCAGGCCATCCTGGTGGCTCGCTTTCAGCGGTAGAAGTTATGACAGCCCTTTATTTTGAGGTGATGGATGTAGATGTAAAACAGCCGCAAAAAGAAATAAGAGATAGGTTTGTGTTAAGTAAAGGCCATGCAACACCTGTTTTATACGGTGTGCTTGCAGAAAAAGGTTACTTTCCAAAAGAAGAATTAACTTCTTTCCGTAAAGTAAATACCTTGCTACAAGGACATCCTGATATGAAGGAAATTCCAGGCGTAGATATGTCTTCTGGTTCTTTAGGCCAAGGATTATCGGTCGCTAATGGAATGGCGCTAGCGCAAAAGTTAAATAACACAGGCAAAAAAGTTTATACTCTGCTAGGTGATGGTGAAATCCAAGAAGGGCAAATTTGGGAGGCGGCCATGACGGCAGCCCATTATAAGCTTGATAACCTAGTTGCGTTTTTGGACTTTAACGGTCTGCAAATCGATGGAGATATAGATAATGTAATGTCACCTACCCCTTTAAAGGAAAAGTGGGAAGCTTTTAACTGGCATGTTCAAGAAATTGATGGTCACTGTTTTGAAGAAATCTTTGCAGCTATCGAAAAAGCTAACGAAACTAAAGGTAAGCCTTCTATCATTATTGCAAAAACGGTAAAAGGTAAGGGCGTTTCGTTTATGGAAAATAACGCTGGATGGCACGGTTCTGCTCCTAGCGAAGAGCAAAGACAACAGGCATTAAAAGAACTAGAATAAGGAGGGAAGTCTAATGACAAAGGAAATGGCAACAAGAGAAGCATATGGAAATGCGTTGGTACAGTTGGGAGAAAAAAATGAAGATATCGTAGTTTTGGACGCGGACTTGTCAAAGTCCACTAAAACTGCTGGCTTTGGAGAAAAGTTTCCAAATAGATTCTTTAATATTGGTATAGCAGAAGCGGACTTAGTTGGCACCGCTGCTGGTTTAGCTGCTGCAGGAAAAATTCCTTTTGCATCTACCTTTGCTATTTTTGCTACCGGTAGAGCTTATGACCAGGTAAGAAACTCTGTATGTTATCCTAGGTTAAATGTTAAGCTAGCGGCTACTCACGCTGGGATTACAGTGGGAGAAGACGGTGCTACTCACCAAGCTTTAGAGGATATCGCATTGATGCGAGCTATACCAAACATGACTGTTGTTGTTCCAGCCGATGGGATAGAAGCTCAGCAAGTAATTGAGGCAGCGGTGGAATATGATGGTCCTATGTATATCAGGCTTGGAAGATCTAAAGTGCCTATGGTTAATGATGAAAGCTATAAGTTTGAACTTGGAAAAGGTGTAGTTCTTAAGGAAGGTAGCGACGTTACTATCGTTGCTGCCGGTGTAATGGTAAATGAGGCGATTAAAGCAGCAGAAGCTCTAAAAGCTGATGGTATCGATGCTGAAGTTATCAACATTCACACTGTTAAGCCTTTAGATAAAGAGCTACTAATTAGCTCAGTTGCTAAAACAAAAGCTGTTGTAACTGCTGAGGAGCACAACATCATGGGAGGATTAGGATCTGCTGTATGCGAAGTTTTAAGTCAAAACCAACCAGTCCCTGTTGAAATGGTTGGGGTAAATGACACCTTCGGTGAATCAGGAACTCCCCAAGCTTTGCTAGAAAAGTATGGATTAACAGCTGAAGCAATAGCAGAAAAGGTACACAAGGCTGTAAAAAGAAAGTAAGTCTAATCAAAAAAAAGGATGCTGACAAAAGTCAGCATCCTTTTTTGCTGAAGCCCAAAGTAGCTTGTCATTCTGAACGAAGTGAAGAATCTATGAACTTAAATATGTAGTTCAGGATTAGCATATAAAATTACCTTTCTTGAACTGTAGAAAGTTAATTTTGACAGGCTGACCCCACACCCCAAACGAAGATGGACGACCCCAATTGACTGTAGGGGTGCAGTACCAGCTCCCGCACCTAAAGTCCGCGGCCCAATGCGGACAGCTACTGACATCCCAAATTGATTTCAAATCCAGACCAAAATGAAAAAACCAGGACCGAACCCATACCCCATAAAACCTAATTGGCCGCGAAAACGTATAAATAAGCTACATGCTGTAACTAGGATCTAAAGATGTGAAATACTGAACTGATGCTGGGTCCGTGACCCCACTATAAAAACCCACAAAAAGCCAGGTGACTCAAGGGACGAACAATGCTAAACAATAGTTAAAACAATAGCTGAACAATCGTTAAACCATTGTTAAACAATTGCTAGACTATCGTTAAAAAACCGGGTCTTTCAAAAATACGTGCAATGGATGAATGGGTTTGGACCCAGCATGTAGCTAATTTCGTAATCTTTACCGTGGCTAATTAGTATTTAGTAGCTAGTATTTAGTAGTTAGTTGTTATGATATCCAGCAGTTAGTAGCTAACAGGCAGCAGATGGCAGGTAGCAGGGCAAAAGCAAAGACAGCCAAGCAGAACAAACCGCCCTAGAACTCCTATCCAACTGACCAACTCCACCATTCATCGTCAGTTCAGGATTAGCATATATTTCCGGTTTTGTAAGAAGCCTAAGCTGTTTCTCCACATGTGGGACAGCTTTAACTTTGAGTCGACATTGTCATGTCTCTGATGTTAATGAAGGATAGCTCAAAGCCAAATCTTTACCCACAGGGAGAAAAGACGCCGCCTTCAATCAAACCCTCCAATATATAGCAAATCCTTCAGTAGAGGAAAGACCCAAATAACAAAACCAAAAATGCAGGGGTCAGTCTTTTAAAATTACCTTTCTTGAACTGTAGAAAGTTAATTTTGACAGGCTGACCCCACACCCCAAACGAAGATGGACGACCCCAATTGACTGTAGGGGAGCAGTACCTGCTCCCGCACATAACGTCCGCGGCCCAAAGCGGACAGTTACTGAGGTGCCAAACTGGTTTCAAATCCAGACCAAAATGAAAAACCAAGACCGAACCCATACCCCATAAACCTAATTGGCCGCGAAAACGTATAAATAAGCTACATGCTGGGACTAGGATCTAAAGATGTGAAATACTGAACTGATGCTGGGTCTGAAACCCTATAACCCAGGTGACACAAGGGACGAACAATGCTAAACAATAGTTAAAACAATAGCTGAACAATCGTTAAACCATTGTTAAACAATTGCTAGACTATCGTTAATAAATTGCTAGACCATCGTTAAAAACGTTACCGTGGCCAATTAAGGTTTTACCATTTAGCAGGTGCAGACGCTCTGACTGAACAGACTTTGACCTTAATTGTAAATTGTAAATTATCAATTGTAAATTCGCCCTTGCCCTGCTGCCCAACTGACTGCTGTACCTACACCGTCAGCCCAGGATTAGCATATATTTCCAGAATTTAAGAATAGGTTCTAGCAGTTAGCAAAGGATTTAACCTAGAACTTCTGAGCAGCTGTTCAACTTTCTAACTGCCCAACTCGCACTTGTTCTATAATTGTCCATTGTAAATCCGCCCTTAATCTCTACTAAAAACTTTGCCTTTAAAAAAGCTTTGGTAAAAAAATATTGCCGGGGAAATATGACGAAATAAGTCTATAGTCCTATGTAAAATTTTAGTCGTTGAAGTGCTAAAAAAACAGTGTATAATTAAATTTAGAAGAGATAGTAAAAGTTAAAGGAATTTTAAAAACTTATGTCGAATATTTTTTATTACCGGAGAAATATTCAAAACCAAAAAAGCAAACACAAAAAACAAAAAACGAGGAGACTTGATATAAAATGCTGATTTTTCAGAATGTGGAAATACGCTATAAGTCTGGTAATGTTGCCGTCTCCAACATCAACTTTAAAGTAGATAAGGGAGAGTTTGTATACATAGTTGGCCCCAGTGGAGCTGGGAAGTCATCGTTGTTAAAAGCTGTATTTAAGGAAGTGGAACCAAAAAAAGGAGAAATTTTTCTTTTTAATAGAAATATAACTCGGTTAAAACGGAGGGAAATACCGCATCTAAGAAGACAAGTCGGTGTAGTATTTCAAGACTTTCGTTTGCTAGAGGAAAAGAATGTTTATGATAACATTGCATTTGCATTGCGGGTAATAGGTGCGAGTCGAAAAGAGATAAAGACAAAAGTCTTAGATGTACTTAAGATTGTTGGTCTAGAGGGAAAAGGTAAACGCTATCCTAATCAAATTTCAGGTGGTGAGCAGCAAAGGGTGGCTTTGGCTAGGGCTCTAGTCAACAAGCCGGAAATCATAGTCTGCGATGAACCTACAGGAAACTTAGACCCTACCACATCAGATGAAATTATGGATATCTTAAATAAGATTAATTTGCGAGGAACAACAATAGTCATGGCCACGCATGCTAAGGATATTGTTGATAAGTATAGAAATAGAGTTATCGCTGTACAAGATGGTAGTATAGTCCGTGATGACGCACAAGGAGGGTACAGCGATGTTCTTTAAAAATATTGGGTATTTTTTTGTGCAAGCTTTAAAAGGGATAACTAAAAATTTATGGATGACGCTGGCTTCTACCGGTGTTACCTTTATCACCCTGTTTGTACTAGGTGCTTTTATGATAGTTAATGCGAACTTGCAAGTAATAATGGATGATATAAGAAATCAAGCTGAGATTTTAGCTTATGTAGAGGAGTTTGAAGACGACGAGGAATATGTTGTAGGCGCTATCGAAAGAGAAATAGCGGCAATCTCTGAAGTTGAGGAATATCAGTATGTATCTAAGGATGATGCTCTAGACCGTTTAGAGGAAATGCTAGGTGAGTTTGCTGATATAACAGCTGGGATGGATGAAAGAAATCCTCTTCCTGCCAGCTTTGAACTAAGCGTAGATGATCCTGAAAAAATCCCGGTTGTAGCGGGGAGATTAGAAAGGATTACCTATATAGAGTCAGTGGACTATGGGCAAGATGTTTTAGAACAACTCTTAAGTATCACTGAAGTCATCCAGTGGGTTGGACTTGCGTTGATGATTATCCTAATGGTTATGGCGTTGTTTTTAATAGCTAACACCATAAAACTAACTGTATACGCAAGAAGAAAAGAGATAAACATTATGAAATATGTAGGAGCAACAAACTGGTTCATTAGATGGCCTTTTATATTAGAAGGATTCCTGTTAAGTTTAGTTGGTACTGTATTAGCTTTACTAGCGATATATTATGGTTATGATTATGCTCTAGTTTTGCTATATGAATCTTTACCTCCAGAAACTATTCAGTTTAGTTTTGTAGAGGTTGCTGATATTATGGAGCATCTAGTTAAAAACCTACTTATGATAGGTGTGGGTATTGGAGTAGTTGGGAGTACGCTATCGTTAAGGAAGTTCCTTAACGTATAGATAATCTAATTTCTTGTTTAAAACTTAGCTTATAAAGAAGGGAGGGGGAATTTTGTCAAAGAACTGTAAGATAATAGTTTCGCTAATTATGGCTATTGCACTCTTTATTCCTTTTTATAATCCTGTTTTAGCAAACGAGTTAGATCAGAAAGAAGAAGAGCTAGAGCAAGAACGAGACCAACTAGAAGATGGAATAGAGCAGCGCAGACAAGAGACACAACAGCTAGAAACTGAGATAACTCAAATCTCCGAAAAAATACGACAGTTAGATAGTCAGCTTCAGCAACAAAGGCAAAGAATTAATCAGTTAAATTCTGACATTAGTTCAACGGAAGTTGAAATTGAAAAAACAGAGGTTGAAATAGCGGAGACTGAAGAATTTTTGGAAGAAACTACAGGTCATTTAGAAACTAGGTTGGTGACCATGTATCAAAGAGGTTCTGTGGGATATATCGAAGTGCTGCTTTCAGCTACAAGCTTTTCTGAGTTTCTTTCTCGTTTTAACGCCTTAAGAACTATTGCGGAAGACGATAGAAGGCTAGTGGAGGAGATTAAGGAAAAAAGAAACTTTCTAGAAGTTGAGCGAGAAAAGCAGGTTGAAAGAAAAGAAAGCTTAGTTTCGATGCGAGCTGAAGCTCAAGCTGCTGAACAGCAGATTCAAGCTAATCGCAGGGAACAAGACTCACTTTCTGCTAAGCTTCATGAAAAACAAAGCTTTACACAAGCAAGAATAGCCGCAAAGGAAAGAGCTGCAAAAGAGGTAGAAAAACAGATTGAAGAGATAATCAGAAGAAGGCAGCAACAAAATGTTGGCAATGCAACAGGAAGCTTTATGTGGCCGGTGCAGGATTACGGTTATGGTTGGGTGACTTCACCTTATGGGGTTAGAGTCCATCCTATAACAGGGGTTAGAACACCTCACCGTGGTATTGATGTTGGAATACCACGATCTCGCTGGGCTGGCTCACCAAACTTTAACGGTAATCCCGTTAATGTAATGGCTGCTGATGGTGGAGTTGTAGTTTTTGCTGGCGGTAACAGAAGTACTGGATATGGTTTATATGTAATCGTAGACCATGGCGGAGGAAAAACCACCTTATATGCTCACTTACATAATATCTTGGTAAGCGAAGGGCAGCAAGTTGCTAAAGGTGAACCTATAGGCCATGTTGGCTCTACCGGTGCATCTACAGGGCCTCATCTTCACTATGAGATAAGAGTTAACGGTCAACATACAAATCCTATGAATTATTATTAAAACCATCGAACCCGATGGTTTTAATTTTTAATGAAAATATAATCTTATTTTTTATCTAAAGGGATATCATATATGTTTATAGAATAAGTATGTTATATAATTTTTTCAAAGGACATTTAATGAGGGGTGTAACAATGCATAAAAAATGGAAGTTATCCTTATTAGCGTTAGCTTTAGTTGTCAGTCACTTAGCTATATTTTCGATTGGATATTACCTGCCGCAGCAGCAGTCTGATGTTCAGCCGGAGGAGCCTTTGGCTTTAGAATCAGATTTTTCCAGTAAAACTAAGGAAATTATAGAAGTTATACAGAATAATTTTTTTGGGGACTATGATCTAGATGAGATTGAAGATGCAGTATATAGAGAGATAGTGGCTGCTTTGGGCGACCCTTATAGCGAGTACATGAGCGTCGACGATGTTGAAGATTTTGGTAGAAGCTATGGGCAAAGTTACGGAGGTATTGGTGTCGAAGTTACTTTGCATGAAGACAGGGTGACTGTGGTGGTGCCAATGGCAGGTAGCCCTGGTCAGGCTGCAGGTCTTCTCCCAGGAGATCAAATAGTAGAAGTTGACGGTAAGGATGTCGAAGGAAAGGGTCTTTCCGAAGTAGTTGATATGATATTAGGTGAACCGGATACCGTTGTGGAGTTAGGGATAATCCGTGAGGGTGTAGAAGGTATCATCGATTTTGAAGTTACAAGAGCTATCATCGACCAAACAGCTGCTGAATCGGAGATGTTAGATGATAGGCTAGGGTATATAGAACTAACAAGATTTAGTGACGGATCTTATCAAGAATTTGTAAAACATCTGAACGGACTTAAAGAAAGCAATATGGAAGAACTTATATTGGACCTGAGAGGTAATCCCGGGGGTGGCTTAAACGAAGTTTTAAATATCGCTAACCATTTAGTGCCAGAGGGTAAGATTGTTTATATTGAAGATAGTGATGGCCAGAGGCTAGCAACCTATACATCGGACCTAAAAGAAAGAGACTTTGAATTAGTTGTGCTTATTGATGAAAATAGCGCTAGCGCCTCAGAGATACTAGCTGGTGCTCTTAAAGACCATGAAGCTGCTACTATTATCGGGACCACCACTTTTGGTAAGGGCTCGGTGCAAAATATAATTGATTTAAGTGATGGATCGGCAGTAAAGCTTACAGTTTCTAACTTCTTTACTCCTGAAGGAAATATCATCGACGGGGTAGGTGTTTCACCCCACATTGAAGTTGGGCAAGTAGAGGGAGGAAACTTTCCTCCATTGAGGTACACAAGCAGCTTGGAACGAGAGGACAGTGGGGCTCAAGTAATGGTGCTTCAAAATATATTAGAGTTTTTAAATTATCCTGCAGGTGCATATGGCACATTTGATGAGGATACACAAATGGGAGTTGAGCAATTTCAGGCAGATTATGGACTTGAAAAAACTGGTGTTGTTAATCTAGAAGTTGCAGAGAAATTAAATGAAGTCTTAGAGCAAAAGCAAAGGGAAAAGGATAAGCAGCTAATTGAAGCTATTGACTATTTTAGAAATTAGACGCAACTGGGGTGAAGCAGTTGGATAACATTATCGTTGGTTTTATGGAGTTAATTAACAATATTGTAAACAGTTCTTTTATACAGGTTTTGTTAGGTATGATTTCAAACTTATACTACAGCACTATCGGAGGATTTTTCAGATTCGTATTTGGTGATGGACATTTTCCACCTCTGTTAATAGTGCTTCCATTGGTGTTTGTTATTGTGTATAAGCAGTATAAAAGACAATCTAACATGGAGCGGAAGCTTTTCGGGGTATCTATAACAAACCCCCATAAAGAAACAGCTGTATCCGCTGTATATGGATTAGTTGGTGGAATAATTGGCAGTTTAGCGTTGATTTTTATTGGTGTGGAGTTTACCAGCGTGGGAATAGTATTCGTTTGGCCGATAGCCATACTGCTTATGCTAGTTAATCCTAGATATATGTGTTTCGCTTATGCTGGTGGGATTGTTGGCTTGCTGGTGGTACTTGTTAGGTTTTTGGCTATGATTGGTCTTGATATTCCTGACAATTCGTTTTTTGAAGCTTTTCTTTCAATGAACTTACCTGGACTTATGACCGTAATTGGTGTGCTACACCTGGTGGAAAGTGCTTTAATTTTTATAAGTGGTGCCAAGGGAATCACCCCAATCTATTTTGAAAGAAAAAATCAAGATGGAAAATCAGAGGTTGTGGGTGGATTTACCATCCAGAGATTTTGGCCGGTTCCACTGGTTGTGCTCTTAGCTATGGTTGTTCCTGGCGGAGAAATGGTCGCTGATTCTTCCTCCATCGATATGCCTTCTTGGTGGCCTTTGATGGAGCTAACACAAACGGCGCCTGCTGGCTATACTATCTCTTTAGCAATGTTTTCAGTGATAGCGGCACTAGGTTATGGGGAGTTAGCTTTTTCAACCCCACCTAAGGAAAAGTCTAAAAGCACAGCTATTAGCTTAGGTTTTTACAGTATAGTGCTTATAGTATTAGCAGTGCTGGCAAATTTTGTCCCATTACTAACGCCCCTTGCCGTTGTATTTGCTCCTTTAGGTCATGAGTTATTGGTTCTTTTAGCACAGAGAAAGGAATTTTCAAAAGAGCCTCTTTTTCCCATGAGTGATGAAAATGGTATAGTTGTTTTGGGAATACTGCCGGGGACTGTAGGGGAAAAACTGGGTCTTAAACCGGGGCATAGAATAAAAAGAATTAATGGGCAAGCTGTATTAAGTCATATCCACTATCAACAGTTGATTGCTGATAACCCGACTTATCTTAAGATGGAAGTTGAGGATATGCAAGGGAGGATGAAATATTTAAAGGCTCCGCTTTTCAGACGGAGAAGGCAGCTAGGAATTATTACGATGCCTTCGCACCCCCCTAAATATATGGCTTCTTTTAGATTGAATAGTCCTTTAGATAAGATAATAGGCAAATAGGAAAAGACAAAAGCGAACATGTTTTCGCTTTTGTCTTTTAATTTTAAATAATAATTGTTATAATTAGAGTTAAGAAAAATTAGACTGCCGGAGGTGCAAAAGATATGCTGCCAGGAAAGTTTAAAATACATTCAAAGTTCAAGCCAACTGGGGATCAGCCTCAGGCTATCGATAAGTTGGTTAAAGGCATAGAAAAGGGTCATGATGGGCAAACCCTTTTAGGAGTAACAGGTTCGGGGAAAACTTATACAATGGCTAATGTTATAGAAAAAGTTCAAAAGCCCACATTAGTAATAGCTCACAATAAAACTTTAGCTGCCCAGCTATGTAGTGAATTTAAGGAGTTTTTCCCTGATAACGCTGTAGAATACTTTGTCTCTTATTACGATTATTATCAGCCTGAAGCTTATATCCCACAGTCGGATACCTATATAGAAAAAGACTCTCAAATTAATGATGAAATTGATAAACTTAGGTATTCAGCGACCTCTTCGCTATTTGAGCGTAGAGATGTAATTATAGTTGCTAGTGTGTCATGTATATATGGTTTAGGTTCACCGGAAGAGTATGGAGATTTAGTAGTGTCACTTCGAGAGGGGATGGAAGTGGACCGAGATGAAATTATAAGAAAACTTGTGGCCATCCAATACAATAGAAACGACACTGACTTTCGCCGAGGCACCTTTAGAGTGCGGGGAGATGTAGTGGAGATTTTCCCTATCGGTAGTAGTGAAAAAGCCATTAGAGTAGAATTTTTTGGTGATGAGGTAGACAGAATAACAGAGATAGATTCTTTAACCGGAGAGATTTTAGGAGTTAGAAATCATGTGGCCATTTTTCCTGCTTCTCACTATGTTACAGCAAGGGATAAGGTGCTTAAGGCAATTGATTCTATTGAAGAAGAGCTTAAAGAGCAACTAAAACATTTTAAAGATCAAGGTAAGTTGTTGGAAGCACAGCGGCTGGAACAGCGTACAAGATATGATATAGAGATGATGAAAGAGATCGGGTTTTGCCAAGGAGTAGAGAACTATTCACGGCATTTAACTGATCGTCAGCCTGGGGACAAACCTTATACACTTATGGATTTTTTCCCCGATGATTACCTTGTGGTTATAGACGAATCTCACGTTACTATACCGCAGGTCGGGGCTATGTACGCCGGTGACTATTCAAGAAAAAAATCCCTAGTGGAACATGGGTTTAGGCTGCCTTCTGCCTTTGATAACAGGCCTATGAAATTTGATGAGTTTGAAGGTATGCTTAATCAGGCTGTATTTGTTTCTGCTACTCCTGCAGCTTATGAAAAAGAGCATAGTAGTCAGGTGGTAGAACAGATAATAAGACCGACAGGCCTTTTAGACCCTCAAATTACAGTGAAACCAATCTCAGGACAGGTAGATGATTTGCTAGGAGAGATCCATAAAACTGTAGAGAAAAATCACAGAGTTTTAGTAACAACCTTAACTAAAAAAATGGCGGAAGATTTGACTGATTATTTAACGGACGCCGGCGTTAAGGTCAAGTATCTTCACTCTGATATAGATACATTAGAAAGAATGAAAATAGTTAGAGGCTTGCGCCTTGGAGAGTTTGACGTATTAGTGGGTATTAACCTTCTAAGAGAAGGTTTAGATATACCGGAAGTTGAATTAGTAGCTATTTTGGATGCAGATAAAGAAGGATTTTTGCGCTCTGAACGGTCGTTAATTCAGACTATAGGTAGGGCGGCTAGAAATGATCAAGGTAGGGTTATACTATATGCTGATGTAGTTACTGGGTCGATGGAAAAGGCGATTACAGAAACTCAACGACGTAGAGAGATACAGATGGAGCATAATGAAAAGCATAATATCACGCCTCAGACAATTCAAAAAGATATCCATGCCATTATCGAAGCTACCAAGGTGGCGGAAGAAGGTGCGGACTACGCTACGGAAAAAGGCAAGAAGATGACTAAAAAGGATAAGAAATTATTAGTTGCTAAGCTACAAAAAGAAATGGAGGAAGCTGCTAGAAATCTGGAGTTTGAAAAAGCTGCTTACTTTAGAGATATGATTGCGGAGTTAGATGCAAAATAAAAATATTTAATGGGAAAAATGGAGGAGTAAATTTGAAAGATATAATAATAAAAGGAGCAAGAGAACATAATTTAAAAAATGTAGATTTAACTATACCTCGGGATAAACTAATTGTTTTTACAGGGTTAAGTGGGTCGGGCAAATCTTCCTTAGCCTTTGACACTATATATGCCGAGGGACAGCGTAGGTATGTAGAATCGTTATCTGCCTATGCTCGCCAATTTTTAGGTCAGATGGAAAAACCTGATATGGACTCTATAGATGGATTATCGCCGGCAATTTCTATAGATCAGAAAACTACCAGCAAAAATCCCCGCTCCACCGTGGGGACAGTTACGGAAATTTATGATTATTTTAGGTTATTGTTTGCTAGAGTTGGTACTCCTCACTGTCCTAACTGTGACAAGCCTATAGCCCAACAAACAATTTCCCAAATGGTAGATCAAGCAATGACGTTACCAGATAGAACAAAGGTGCAGGTTTTAGCTCCTGTTGTAAGGGGAAGAAAAGGCCAACATATAAAGCTTTTGGAGAAACTAAAAAAAAGTGGATACGTTAGAGTGAAAATTGATGATCATGTTTATCACCTAGACGAAGAAATTAAGTTAGAAAAGAACAAAAAGCATACCATTGAAGTTGTGGTGGACAGGATTGTCATTAAAGAAGGAATCGAAAACCGTTTGGCAGACTCTTTAGAGACATCGTTAGCGCTTGGAGAAGGGATCGCTATTTTAGATGTTGTAGATGGAGAAAAAATTTCTTTCAGCGAAAACTTTGCCTGTTTAGAGTGTGGTTTTAGCTTTCAGGAAATCAGTCCGCGGATGTTTTCTTTTAATAACCCCTTTGGTGCTTGCCCTGGATGCTCGGGGTTAGGAAGTCACTTGGATCCTGACCCAGACCTTATCATAAAAGATAAAAATTTATCTATAGCTGAGGGGGCAATAGTTCCATGGAGTAGAAGCTCTTCGGGGTACTATGGAGAAGTTCTTAGAGTTTTAGCGATGGAGCATGATTTTGATTTAAGAATGCCGGTTAAGGATTTGCCCAAAGAAATTATAAATATTTTACTTTATGGAACAGGTAGTCAGCGCTATAACATTAAGTATGTAGGCGCAAGCGGTGAGGAAAATGAGCTGAACGTACCTTTTAGAGGTCTAGTAAACTGGGTAAAGGCAAGGTATAACGAAACCTCTTCGGACTATATTAGAAATGATTTAGAAGGTTATATGTCCCAAAACAGCTGTGAAAATTGTGGCGGGGCGAGATTAAAACCGGAAGCTTTAGCTGTAAAGGTGGGGGGAATTAATATAGCTGAGCTTACGGGGTTATCTGTAAAAGACGCCAAGGGTTTCTTTGATAATATAGAATTTACGGAAAAACAGATGATGATAGGAAAAATGATTTTAAAGGAAATAAATGAGAGGTTAGGGTTTTTAATTGATGTGGGCCTAGATTATTTAACGTTGGATAGAAGTGCAGGTACATTATCCGGCGGCGAAGCTCAGAGAATTAGACTGGCTACCCAGATAGGTTCTTCTCTTATGGGAGTTCTTTATATTTTGGATGAGCCTAGTATAGGGCTTCATCAACGAGATAACCAAAGACTTTTAGATACCTTAAAAAGATTAAGAGATCTAGGCAACACCTTAATTGTGGTAGAACATGATGAAGATACTATTAAAGCAGCAGATCATATTGTAGATATCGGACCTTATGCGGGAGCTCATGGCGGTGAGATAGTGGCCCAAGGTGATATTAACGATATCATGGCGGAGAAAAAATCGATCACCGGCCAATACCTAACTGGTGAAAAAGAGATTGTAGTTCCCGATAAAAGAAGAAAGCCAAATGGCAAGTGGCTGGAGGTTGAAGGTGCTGCAGAAAACAACTTAAAAGACGTGGATGTTAAAATCCCCTTAGGAGTTTTTACCTGTGTTACAGGAGTGTCTGGGTCTGGGAAAAGTACTTTGATTAATGAAATACTGTACAAAACTTTAGCACAAAAAATAAACAAAGCCCGCTCAAAGCCAGGCAAGCACAAAACGGTTAAAGGTATAGAAAATGTGGAGAAAATTATAGATATAGACCAGTCCCCTATCGGAAGAACGCCTAGGTCTAACCCAGCCACATATACAGGAGTCTTTGACCATATTAGAGAACTGTTTTCCAAAACCCAAGATGCTTTGGCAAAGGGGTATAAGCCGGGGAGATTTTCTTTTAATGTTAAAGGTGGCCGTTGCGAGGCTTGCCGAGGGGATGGAATTATAAAAATCGAGATGCATTTTTTACCTGATGTTTATGTGCCTTGCGAAGTTTGTAAGGGTGCTAGATATAATAGGGAGACCCTAGAAGTAAGGTATAAAGGTAAGACCATAGCTGATATTTTGGCGCTACCTGTTTCAGAGGCGATAACATTTTTTGAGAACATCCCCAAAATCAAAAGAAAGTTAGATACTTTATATGATGTTGGACTTGGTTATATCAAGCTTGGGCAGCCAGCGACTACTTTATCCGGGGGTGAAGCCCAAAGGGTTAAGCTTGCCACCCATTTAAGTAAACGAAGCAACGGTAAGACGTTATATATATTAGATGAGCCTACAACAGGCCTTCATATCGCTGATATAGATAGATTGCTCAGGGTGCTAAATAGATTAGTTGAAAATGGGGATAGCGTGCTTGTGATTGAGCATAACTTAGATGTCATAAAGACTGCTGATTATATAGTTGACTTAGGACCAGAAGGCGGACATCGCGGCGGAGAGGTTATTGCCAAAGGGACCCCTGAGGAAATCTGCAAAGAACAAAGGTCCCACACAGCCAAGTACCTTAAGCCATATGTTAACAATAGTTGAACAGTAGTTGAGCGATAGCTAAACAATAGTTGAACAGTAGTTGAACAGTAGTTGAACGATAGTTAAACGATAGTTAAACCATTGTTAAACCATCTGACGACCCCAATTGACTGTAGGGGAGCAGTACCTGCTCCCGCACCTTAACGTCCGCGTTCCAAAGCGGACAGCTACTGAGACCCCAAACTGGTATCAAATCCAGACCACAATGACAAAACCTAATTGGCTGTAACCCAAAATGATGCCCCAAATGAAAAACCAAGATGGACTACCCCTCGAAGAGGTAGGGGGCGACCTCAGTGTCGCCCCATCAGCAAATGGCCAGCGAATATGGACGCATTTAATATGTAGTTTTAACAATTGTTAAACAATTGATAGACCATCGTTAGCAGATAGCTAAAGCAAATACTGCCAAGCAGAAAACCGCCCTTGATCTTCTGACCAACTGATTGCTGTATCTAGCACCGTCAGTTCAGGATTAGCAATATATTTCCGGGTTTGTAAGAATCCTAAGCTGTTTCTCCACATGTGGGACAGCTCAGGCTTTGAGTCGACATTGTCATGTCTCTGGTATTAATGGAAGCGAGCTCAAAGCCAAAGCCTTACCCACAGGGAGAAAAGACGCCGCCTTCAATCAAACCCTCCAATATATAGCAAATCCTTCAGTAGAAGGAAGACCCCAAATGACAAAACCAAGGGACAAGGGGACAGCCGTACCTGTCCCCTCTGAAATGCAGGGGTCAGTCTTTTAAAATTACCTTTCTTGAACTGTAGAAAGTTAATTTTGACAGGCTGACCCCACACCCCAAACGAAGATGGATGCCGCAACTGACGACCCCAATTGACTGTAGGGGAGCAGTACCTGCTCCCGCACATAACGTCCGCGGTTCAAAGCGGACAGCTACTGAGGCCCCAAACTGGTATCAAATCCACAATGACAAAACCTAATTGGCTGGGACTGTAACCCCACTAGAAGCACCCACTAAAAACCAGGGGACACAAGGGATGAACAATGCTAAACAAACGTTATACAGTTGCTATAAAAAAAAGTAAGAGTCCTTGCTAACATCAGAGGGAATTTGGCCATATAAGTAAAGAACGACGAACAAAGGGAGGGGAGCTTAGTTAATGAAAATAAATAAAAAATATAAAAACGTTTTATTTTCTTGTATAGCTGCTATCTTTATTTCAGTGCCAATAGCGCTAATCATGGTAATCATTAATTATGGAGTTGAACCGGGTTTCTTCAGAGCATTTTTAAGATCTGCATTAGTGGGGACGGCTATATCTATCCCACTTGCTAACATATTTATCCCACTGACGGAGAAAATAGTGAATAAGTTAATTGAGGAATAACGCCTATGTAGGTGGTTATGTATTCTACTAGGTCAGTTCAGGATTAGCAATATATTTCCGGGTTTGAAAGAAGCCTAAGCTGTTTCTCCACATGTGGGACAGCTTTAACTTTGAGTCGACGATGAACAATAGTTAAACAATAGCTGAACAATCGTTGAACCATTGTTAAACAATTGCTAGACCATCGTTAAAAACATTACCGTGGCCAATTAAGGTTTTACCATTTAGCAGGTGGCAGATGCCCTGCCAACGGGACTCTGACCTTAATTGTAAATTGTAAGTTGAATGAAAGATAGCTCAAAGCCAAAGCCTTACCCACAGGGAGAAAAGACGCCGCCTTCAATCAAACCCTCCAATATATAGCAAATCCTTCAGTAGAAGGAAGACCCCAAATGGCAAAACCAAGGGACAATGGGACAGCCGTACCTGTCCCCTCTGAAATGCAGGGGTCAGTCTTTTAAAATTACCTTTCTTGAACTGTAGAAAGTTAATTTTGACAGGCTGACCCCACACCCCAAACGAAGATGGATGCCGCAACTGACGACCCCAATTGACTGTAGGGGAGCAGTACCTGCTCCCGCACCTTAACGTCCGCGACCCAAAGCGGACAGCTACTGAGGCCCCAAACTGGTATCAAATTCAGACCCCAATGGCCAAATGCAGGGGGTGGGTCATGTACTGACCAACTGACCAACTGACCAACTCGCATTTTGTCAACAAATTGTAAATTCACCCTTGAACTTAATAGATCTTAAAAAGAAAGGTGGTGAGTGCTTTGAACAGTAAAGTTAGCCAGCTGCCAGCTAGTCCCGGAGTTTATTTCATGAAGGACAAATATGGTGATGTTATATATGTTGGCAAGGCTGCTTCCCTTAAAAATCGCGTTAAATCGTATTTCCAAAACACCGAGAAAAAGGGTGCTAAAGTTACAGCACTGGTGCACAATATTGAAGACTTAGATTATATAGTTACTGACTCTGAGGTTGAGGCCTTGATATTAGAGAGTAACTTAATTAAGAAATACCGCCCCAAATATAACATCTCGCTCAAAGATGATAAACATTACCCATATATCAAAATAGATGTAACCGAGGATTTTCCTAGGGTGGAAAAGGTTCGTAAAATTAACAAGGACAAAGCCCGCTATTTTGGCCCATACCCTAGCGCCGGTGCTGTAAACGAAACGCTGCAGCTAGTTCACAAAATTTTTTCGCTCAGGCGTTGCAAGGGCAAGCTAGAGCATAAAGATAGGCCTTGTTTAAACTTTCAAATCAAGCGCTGCCACGCACCTTGTCAGCATAACATTACTTCAACTGATTACCATAAGATGATTGAAGAAGTTTTGTTGTTTTTAGAGGGAAAAAGCTCTCATCTAGTTAAAAAGGTGGAAGCTGAAATGAAGGAGCAAGCTGCTAATCTAAACTTTGAAAAAGCAGCTGAGCTAAGGGATCAACTTAAAGCTCTAAAAAGTGTGACAGAAAAACAGAAAATCATATTTAGCGATCTTACAGACAGAGATATTTTGGCGGTGGCAGATGGTGGAAACCTTGCCTGCATTCAAGTGTTTAGCATTAGAGGTGGCAAGCTTTTAGGCAGAGACTCATTTAGACTTGAAAACACAGGAGGTTCAACTTCTAAGGAACTGTTAATAGCTTTTATAACTCAATTTTATGAAAACGCTCCAATCGTTCCTGGTGAGATTTTAGTGCCGGAGGATTTGTTTGATCAACAAGTGCTTTTAGAATTTTTGCAAAAGAAAAGAGGTTCTAAGGTTAGTTTAAAAGTTCCTCAAAAAGGGGAAAAAAAGGAGTTATTGATACTAGCCAAGAAAAACGCCCGACTTCAGCTAGAACAATACGAAAGCCAGGGCGGTGTAGAAAAGCACCGTGGTGAAAAGGGAGTAGTAGAGCTTGCAAAAGAACTAAAGTTTGGAGAACTTCCTTGGCGTATGGAGTGCTATGACATCTCTAATATACAGGGTGAATATTCTGTAGGCTCTATGGTTGTGTTTGAAGGTGGAAAGCCTGCAAAAGATAAATATCGTAAGTTTAAAATCAGAACTGTGGAAGGTCCTAATGATTTTGCATCCATGGCAGAAGTGCTTACTCGAAGGTTAAAAAAATACGCAGAAGGTGATGAAAAGTTTTCTCCACTTCCTCACCTAATTGTAATTGATGGTGGAAAAGGACAGCTTTCCGCAGCAAATAAAATTGTAAAAGAACAAGGTTATGAGCATGTTCACATTATAGGCTTAGCCAAAAAGATGGAAGAGGTATTCTTCCCTGAACAATCGGAGCCGGTTATTCTACCTAGAAACAGTGAAGGACTTTACCTTCTTCAAAGAATACGTGACGAAGCTCACCGGTTTGCAATAACCTACCATAGGACGTTACGCAAAAACGAGACATTTACATCAGAATTAGATAGCATTGAAGGTGTGGGACCTAACCGGAGAAATTCTTTGCTAAAGGTATTTAACTCAGTTGAAGAAATTTCCACTAAAGACGTAGGTGAAATAGCTGCAGTGCCAGGTATCCCTTGGCAAGTAGCTGAGAATGTCTATAGATATTTTAGAAAGAAAAGATAGTTAGATATTAGAAGATAATCGAAAAAGCAGCGACAATTTAATTGTCGCTGCTTTTTCGATTATCACGGTGATTTTAACATATTCAATTTAAAAATTAATAAAGTGAATAAAATAATTAAATAATTTCATAAAAAGTGTTGCATTTTGTGAAATTATGAGTATAATTAAAGTAAAGGTTAGATATATTAATATCAAGAGGTAAAAATATCAAAATAATTAATCTAACAATAAACACAAAGGGTGAGAATCTTAGTTATAAAATTTTTGATTACTAAATCTGAGAATGTAAAAAAGGAGGGTGGAAGATGGTAAACGATCCAAAACTTATGGTTTTAGAGATGTTGACTTCTGGGAAAGTTTCAAAGGAACAAGCGGAAAAGCTTTTAGAATGCTGTAAAAATAAATAACTAGTTCTAAACAAACATAGAAAAGAAAATTCAGCGACTAGCTAGTGCACTAAGGATGTTAAAAAAATTAAGTTTGACCATTAAAAATTCCAATATCGGTTGCAATTTTCTTTTCTATGTGTATAATTAAAGCAAAGATTAAAATTATTAAGAAGTGAATTCATATAGTTAATATTGTGGGAGGTGTACAGATGAAAAAGCAGGCAATTGGCAAGTGCCCCATCTGTGATTCGCATTTAAATGTTGCTAAGCTAAAGTGCAATCATTGCGATACGTCTATTGAAGGTGATTTTGAATTATGCAAGTTTTGCAAGCTAGGTAGGGAACAAAAAGAGTTTGTTGAAGTTTTTATCAAAAGCAGAGGAAATATTAAGGAAGTTGAGAGAGAGCTGGGGATATCTTATCCTACAGTTCGAAGCAGATTAGAAGGTGTTATAGAATCTTTAGGATACAGACCAGAACCAATTCCTAAAGTGGATCCTGCCACCGCAGAGAAAAGAAAAAAGGTGCTTGACGCTTTAAACAATGGTGATATTACGGCGGAAGAAGCAGTAGAATTATTAAAAGAGCAAAGTTAGGAAAATTTTTATCTCACAACTTTGGATAACTCCATTCATTATGTGGCATGGGGCACATATCTCGTTGTTGGGATAAAAAATTTACACATCTAATTCAGAATATAAATAATTAAATGAAAAGGGGGAGGATGAAGTGGGGCTTAATGAGAGGGAAATGATACTTGAAATGCTGTCAGAAGGTAAGATCTCTCAGGAACAGGCTAATAAGTTATTAGCAGCTTTAGACAAAGTAGAAGTAGATGAAAGCACAGCTGACGGTGAAAAGGTTACGCATACTTGTAGCAAAGATGGGGGTTGTGAAGAAGATGAGGGGTTTTCTTTATTTGAAAACTTGAAAGATGCTTTTGGTGTAGCCCTTAACAGTAACCATATCCATGAATTTAAAAGGGAGATAAAACAAACCTTTATCACCAGTTTAGTGGACGTAGAGCTTGGTTCTAGAAAAGGCAACATCGAAATACAGGGTTGGAGTAGGGGTTATGGTTATATAGAAGAAACTATTAAAGTTAAGGGAATAAAAAATAAAGAAGAAGCAGAGAAGTTAGCGGAGAAATATCGGACATTAACGGTCGGAAAAGACTTTATACAAGCTAAAAAAGAGATGAAGAGTAAGCGAATATTTATATCGTATAAGCTTTTTTTGCCCAAAGCCAACCAATATGATGTCTGCGTTAGCACAGTTAATGGGAAAGTGACTATAGCGGGAATCGTTACAAAGGATTGTGACTTAAGCCTAGTTAATGGGAAATGCGATTTAAGTGATGTAAAGGGGGAAGACCTTGAGCTTTCTATGGTCAACGGTAAGGGTATTGTTTCCGGCGAGTTCAAAGATATTGACTGCTCTACTGTAAATGGGAAACTGGAAATATCCGATTACCTTAGTAGCCCAGGAGATATTGACATTTCTACAGTTAACGGTCCTATAATAATAGCACTTCCAACCCCTGGTTTGAATGTCAAGGTTGATTTAAGCGCTGTAAACGGAAGAGCTAAAGTTGAACATCCAAACTTAAACATTCAAAGTAAAAATGGGGTAGTGATAACTAAAAATTGTACGATTGTAGGTGAAGGAAAAGCGCACAGATTTTATGATGTTAGTTCCGTCAATGGATCACTAACCTTAAAAGAATTATAAAGGAGTGGATTGAAAAATGTTGGAGGTTTTATTATCGACAGAGGTATTACTGGGGATATTTTTCTTAATTTTGGTTGCTCTAATTTGTAACTTGATAATTAAGCTAGCGATGGTAAAGGCAGGTATCTATAAAAAGTATTCAAAAAATAGGGTTTGTTCCGGGAGACTTCAAGGTGGACTTTGGACATTAGGGATTGCCCTTTTAGTGATTGTATACATGCAACTTGATATTTCTTTTTGGCTTGCTTTTTGGTTGCTTGTTGCATTGGCAGGGTTAATACAGATAATTTTCTCTTTTAGAGGAAATAACTTTTTATAAAAGTGGGAAGTAGGTGATTTTAGATTATGGCGCACCTTAGTAAGGAGTTTAACATTACCCTTAATGGGAAAGTTGCGCTATCCTTAGATAAAGGAGAGCTAGATGTTAGGGGCTGGGACGAGGAATGTTGTAAGCTAGTAGTGGAAAGTGAAAAACCTATAAAGTTAAACCATAAGGCAAAAAGTGATAAGTTATATATTTCCTTAGCAGGTGAGTTAACAAAACAAGTTCAGGTATACCTACCAAAGATGTGTGATCTATTTGTGGATGGTAGTTATTTGGATTTATCTATAGCTAATCTTGACTACAAAGTGAAAGTGGATAACGGTAATGGTAAAACTAGTATCACTAATATTGATGGAGAGATTAAAGTAGAACAAAGCAAAGGCAGTATAGAATTTGTCTCTAACCATGGTAAAGTAAGGGCTGATTTAGGGGCGGTGGAAACGGAAGTCTACAATCACCAAGGAGAGATTAACCTAGATATCGGTCGGGGGAATCTAAATCTAAAGGGCTTAGATGGAGATGCTAGACTGATCCTAGCTAAGGGCAAGCATGTAGTAACTGATAGTAGGGGCACACTAAATTTTAATTCGTCGGGGGATATTAGCATTACCTCTAGCAGATTTACAAGGGTTAAAGGCAGGGGCTTTGGCGATACAGTGCTTCATTTACCGATAGCATATGTAGCCAACTATTCTTTAACTACCAGTGGAGATTTTTATTTAGGAATTCCTTCAGACTCGGCATTTTCCTTGAAAGCTAAGGTTAAGTCGATCGATAACAAAGTAGATTCTTTACAGCTAACAAAGGGTAATGGTGAATACAAAGGGGATAAAGGTTTGCATCCGTTAGGAGATGTTAGTCTAGAAGGAAAACATTTAAAGATCGAGTCAATAGTACTGAAAGATGATTCAGCAGACTTTTATGATAAAGAAGAAAATCAAGAATCGCTAAAAATTCTAAGAATGGTTGAGGAAGGAACTCTTGACCCACAAAAAGCTGAAGAACTGCTGGAAACTTTTGAGGAATTTGAGAAGGGGGAGAATTAAATGAATGAAAAAATTCAAGTGCTTAAAATGATTGAAAGTGGAAAAATAACTGCGGAAGAAGGGGCAAAGTTATTAGCTGCAGTGGACGTTAAAGATGAAGGCAAAAAAACTAGGGGTAAGGCTAAGCAACTAAGGATAAAGGTGGTAGATAAAGTTAGCAAAAGAGTTAAAACTAACGTTAAAATCCCCATGTATTTAGTTTCGCTAGGTATGAAATTTATACCTGAGGAAAGCTCTGTCACCCAAAAAGAGTTAGCTGAAGCTATAGAGCTTGCTAAATCTGGCGAAGAAGGAAAGGTTTTAGAAGTAGAAGATAGGGACTCAAACTATGATGTCCATATTATAGTTGAGTAGGGGGGACGTTTATGTCAAAAAGTAAGCTACAGGTCCTAGAAATGATAAAAGAAGGAAAGGTAACTGCAAAAGAAGGGTTAAAACTTTTGGAGGCGTTAGATGAAAGCGAGGCTTATAACGAAGATATCGACCTTATATCTGAGTGCAACGTCGAGGATCCAACAAATCTAAGAATCAGGATTACAAAAGAAAATGAAAAAGGAAAAGAAAAAGATCATGTTATCATCCTACCCCTAGGGGTAATAAAGTTTTTAAAGTTATTCCCCATAGCTACTGCAAAAATAAAAGCTAACAACCTTAACCTAACAGGAGAGGAAGTGTTGGCTAAGGCAGCAAAAGGTGAAAAGGGAATAATAAAAGAAAGTAAAGATGGCAACAAAAGAGTAATTGTAGAGTTAATTTAAGCTTCACTACCCAGCGACTTTATTGGAGGAGCTGGGTAGTAGTTTATAAAAAAACTATAATAAGTGGAGTGGTTTATGTGAAATTTCTTCCTTTTATTTTAGTATTATCATTACTTATAGGGGGATGTGCTGTGGACAAAAATCTAGAAAAATCAGCGGATTTAGCAAAGGCTCCCGATGCAATAGAAGTACAGAGAGAGCGGCTAAAAAAAGCTGGTGGCGAGTATATTTATGACTGTGACGACACAGGAAAAAAATATGTATACATTGCCTTAGGAGAAAGACCGACTGGTGGGTACTCAATCAAGACTGAAGTGGAAAAGCAAGAGAATAAAATCGTAGTAAAATATAAAGAGGTAAAGCCGGCAAAAGGCGATATGGTAACCATGGTGATTACTTATCCTGAAAAGCTTCTAATTTTCGATACCGAAAAGGAGATTGAAGTTAAAAAGATTAATTAGAATGGAGAACAAAAAAGAAAACACCCTATAGCTGGTGTTTTCTTTTTAATTTTGATGGCACCTGCCATGTATGATTATTTTCATGATTTTAGGTCATGTTTGCTTGCAGGTTTTCCTTTAGCTCTTTGCTGCTCAAGCTCTCTGTTCTTCTTTGCAAATTCTTCTTTAAGATAGTGCTTCAAGGCAGGAGAAGGATTTTTTACTATCTTACCCTTTGCTTTTTTAATAGTTGAGTTCTTTGCCATTTTATCAACCTCCAGTTCAGATTTAAGCTCAGTCTCATCAAGATTTCTCTGCTCTTTTTGGAACTCTTTATAAATGGTTTCAGCCATATTTTCCTGAACAGATAGGTCTTCTTCTTTGGGTGCAGTTGGGTTATGCCCTAGATCGGTAAAAGTGTTGTCATCTTCTTGCACCTGTACAGGTTCTTTTTCTGTAGTCTCATCTCCATCCACATTTTGTATAAAAAGTTCCCAATCTATCTCTGGAATTGCATTAGTGGAAAATCTCATAAGTCCAATTAATAAAGATAGAGCTAGTTTTACACTATCTTCTGCCTCATTTTTTTGGCGCCAGTTCACTGAGATTATTGGAAGAGATAGTTTTTTCCACATGTTAAGCTGGTCAAGACATTCCATAGTATTCTTTTTAGGAGGTGAAATGTAATCAAGCTCAAACACCTTTGTTAGTGACCAACGAACGCTCTCTGCTAACCTTTTTGCACCGTTTAAAGTTAAACCACCGAAGTCCGTTTTGAAAACACCTTCTTTACTGGAAAGGCATAATAGAAGATCATAGTTATCTAGGTTTTGCCTTTTAACTGTTACCTTTTCCACTGTACATCCGGTACCTTGTAGGACTCTTTTGCTCTCTGTAAAATAAAGGTCTGAAGTATCGTCCTCTAAATCTAGCAAACCAACTTTTAAATTTGCCAGAGGACTATCAATAAAAATGACCCTTTCCTTTTCTAAAATCGAAAAATCTTCTCTCATATATTCTACAGGGAGGTATAGAGTGCCATCTTTATCATAAGCCTCTCCCGGCACTTGGGTGTTTTTCCTGATAATCTTATAACCCATTGTTTAAACCTCCTCAAACTTAGGATAGTTTATTTTATTCATAAATGGGCAAAAGGTGAGTTAAATGTTAACTTTCTTTTTTTGGATTTAATATGATTTCTGGCAATTTGTTTGTAAAGGTCCATGTCAAAATGGGTAAAAACCTCAAACTTTGGAGCAGAATTTATCTCTAAAATCCAAGGCCTAAACTGATTATCTAAAGCAACATCCACTCCAATTTGACAAAGATGAGGGAAATGATGCTCCATTGCATTCATTGCCTCTAGGGAGATGAAAACTAAAATCTCTTTAATGGAGCTTTGCACCTTAGGTGTAGCACCTAGCTCCTCTAACACAGTTTCAAGTGCATATCCTTTGCCGCCGGCACTGATATTTGTGGTTAAAAAATTGTCTTTTGCAACTCGGGCAGCAATCCCTGTAACCTCCCATTTTTCTTTAGGGCGTTGAACAATAATTCGTATATCAAAAACGTTGCCTTTAAACTGGGGTGTAACTATACCTTGCTGAATGATATATGGGCTTTCATTGATGATGACAGCTGCCAGCTTTGATAAAGCTTCAAAACTTAACCCCACATATGTTAAGTGTCTGTAGTTTAAGGTGTATAGTCCTTCCTGTTTTTTTAAAATGGAAAAAACCCCTTTGCCTTGGCTGCTGCGGCATGGCTTGCAAAATACGAACGGAAACCTTGTGAGAAATTCCTTTAGATCCTCTAAAGTATATGGACAGTAGTGAGGGGAAAAAGATTTAAGAAGAGGATGTTTAGCTAATATCTCACTTTTGACCATTTTATTAGACACCAAGCTTTTGTATAATGGCATAAAAATTCACCCCTAAGATTATCGTTTTAATAGTATATGTGCCTGTTTGGCAAAAGGTGAAGTCATCGGGGTCTGGATTTGATACCAGTTTGGGATCGCAGTAGCTGTCCGCTTTGGACCGCGGACGTTATGTGCGGGAGCAGACACTGCTCCCCTACAGTCAGTTTGGGTCATCAGTTGGGGTTATTAATTGGGGTTGAGAAATGCTCCTGCAGCTTTATACAGTAAAACACGGTTCTAATCATCAAAAGTCGATGATCAGAACCGTGTTTTACTTGTTTTGGATATATATGTCCCAGCCTCCTGATTGTTAGTTTAACCATTCGGGATTTTAGTGGCTGCTACTTATTTTGCGGTAAAGATTTGGGTTACATATACGCCGGAAGGATTTTGGTCAACTATGCCAATACCTACATGGGTAAAGTTTGGGTTTAAAATGTTTCTTCTGTGGCCGTCTGATGCCATAAGTCTATGATGAGAAACAACATAGCTTTGAGAAGATGCAATATTTTCTCCCACCCTTGTAAAGCTTACGCCACCTTCTCTTAACATTTGGCCTGCTCTACCGTAAACAGGTGATTCATGGGCAAAGTAGCTGCTATTTATAAAGTCTTGACTTTTAACTCTAGCCCACTTGCTTACTTCCTCATCAATTTTTAGGGGAGCTACCCCTGCTGCTTTTCTTTCCTCATTTATAAGCTCTAACATGCTAAGTTCCCGTTGGCTAACTTGATGGGTTGATGTTGGCTGAGTTTCTTCCTTAATAGGCTGTTGCTCAGTTGGTTGTTCTTGCTTCTGCTCTTGGGGAGTAGAAGGTTGTGTTCTAGTTCCTCTTCTGGCCCAAAAGTTATCCAGTAGGTTGCTATTTTTTTCTTCGTTCTTATTCTCTTTTACTTGGTTATCATCTTCTGCCGTTTCTTTAGATCCTTCTTCTAATTTGCCTTCATCAGATTCTTTACTTGGTTTATTATCTAGATCTTCTGTATCTGTTTGTGGCTGGTTTTGCTGTCTTCTTGACGTCCAGAAGTTAGATAAAATACTTTCTTGATTGTCGTGGGGGTTATGCTCAGTAGTTTGTTCGTTTTGTAGGCCGCTACTGTTTCCAAACTGTTGCAAAAAGCTGCGATAACTAAAGGCTTCAGCGGGCTGAGCCGATAGCATAAGCACAGATGTACTAATAACTCCTAAAGTTAAATAAGTAGTGATTTTCTTCATGGTACCCTCCTATAATCTTTACATATTATACATTAATGTTATCTAACTTATGGTTTATCTTCAAAGGTAATTGTTTCAATTAATAGAGTATTTAGGTATAGGCATTTTTCTTAAAAAACTCAGCTAATAACATGCACCAACCCTGGGGTAACTTCATAGAGTATTGTGAAAGGAGGGTACAATAAATGAGAGATAGATTTGATCCAACATGTATAAAACCACCTAAAAATGATGAGCCTGAGATTTTAGAATGTATAATCACCACTAAGGTTTATGACGCTTGCCGCCAAACAGAATGTGAATTTTTTGCCTTTAAGCATCCAGATGTTGATTTCCCAGAGTTTGAGGAAATCGAGCACTTAGCAGGGTCTGCGGAAATAGCTCCCCCTGAAAATGGAAATGAAACACCAAGATTTACGGTTTTGAGCATTAACTTAATCAATGGGGGACCTTTAGCTAGGGTGCGAATAGAAGTGTGTGCAGATATAAACCTTACAATTGTCAACACAAAGACACAAGCTGAAGTTACTAATACAGGTCTTGAAGTGTGCTTCACAAAGGATGTAGTGTTATGGCTACCTGAGCCGGAAAGAATGGAAGCAATAGCTGAATCTATTTTCCGAATAGTAGGGGAACCAATTTTTGAAGAGGTTGAAAGTACAGATGTTGAGGAAGAAGAAGTAGCAGTGTTAATACCAGTTGGCGCTTGGATCATCATTAAGTCAACGGCAGAAGTGCAACTGCTTATCCCAACATTTGGATTCTGTCCGACACCTCCAGTGTGTGAAGAATTCCCAGACCCATGTGAAGACTTTGAGCAGCTGCCGTTCCCAGAATTTTACCCACCACAGCCAGATGATGAAGACTGACTATAATTGCCGGTTTTTTTCCGGCAATTATAGTCCACAAGGATGTGGTCTGGATGAACGTACTTGCTATTATTGATCGTAACTTTGAAAAGGATAACACTGAGCTTATCGGACACCTAAAATCTAAGCAATCTATCAGAGTGATAGAAGCTACAAACTCTTGTCTAGAAAAGACATTGGCTAGTTATAAGGGATTAGTAATATGGGCTACAAACCAGATTGATTATAATTCAACATTATGGCATCACATGATTTCAAAAAAGCATTGCTGGTTTATGCTTATGGAAAGAACGTCTCCTAAGGAGATACTAAAACTCGTAGATCATGGAATTAACTTTATTACCTTAGGTGACCCTAAAAGAGCTTTTGTGCTAAACAACCAAAACTATAAATTACTTCGTTTAGCGATAGATATTTTATCTTGGTCAGCAGAAAAATTGTTAATAGAAGAGCATAGCTTAAACGTACTAAGTAAAAAGGAAAACGAAGTAATAAACCTTCTTTTGGAAGGGTACGAAGACAAGGAAATAGCAAAGAGGCTGTATATTAGTGATAAAACAGTGAGAAACCATATAAGTAATATTTTAAAAAAAGTCTCGCTAAAAAATAGGACACAGCTTGTGCTGTGGGCATTAAGTCAAAAGGGAGAAATTTAAAGTGCCCTAAAGGCCAAGATTAAAAACAGCTCGGCCTCGTTAAGAGGCTGGGTTGTTTTTTTAGGTTGCATTAATAGTTTTTGGTTTAAAAACACATTATACTTTATAAATATGTTAAAATGGGATATCATTATATTGAAAAGAAAGGGGTGAACATAATAATGAGAGGTTTGATCTGGAGATGGGTGATAAACGGATTAGCTCTATTTTTTGCTGCGCAGATAGTACCAAACATGGCGGTTGATGGTTTTGGATCTGCAATGATAGCTGCTTTGGTACTGGGGTTAGCAAATGCTACCATAAGGCCGATAATAAAGTTTTTGACCTTTCCCATAACTATACTTACTTTAGGGCTTTTTACTTTAATTATAAACGGGTTTATTTTATGGATAGTGTCAGTTAACGTACAAAATTTCCATGTTGAGGGCTTTTTCAGCGCGGTGCTCGGGGCAATAATACTTAGCGTAATTTCATCACTTCTAACCTATTTTGTGGGAGATAATAGTCTATAAGTGAAATAGGATTTTGTCTTGCTGATGAAATAAGATGAAAAAGTATATACTTAAAAAAGATATTCACTGTTTTATCCACATATCCACAATTTAGACTAATAAAATCGTGAACTTATCAACATGAGATAAATACCGTTACTGTGGGGTTTCTCTTTTGCGAAACAGATGTAACAAAAAATATAAACAAGCTAATAACAATTTTCCACTAGTTTATCCACAAAATTTAATAAGATAGGTGAATGTGAAAAATGAATGAAACAATTGTAATAGGCCATAAAAACCCAGATACTGACTCAATAGCTTCAGCTATAGCTTATAGTGAACTTAAAAACAGGTTGGGGGAAAAGTGTATCGCAAAAAGGAGCGGAAGCTTAAACCCTGAAACAGAGCATATACTCAATGTGCTTGCTATAGAGGCTCCTGAGTATATAGAAAGCTTAGAGCTGAGTGTAAAAGAACTTTTAACAGAGTCATATCAGACCTTACAAAAAGACGAAACTTTAAAAAGAATAGGAACTTTAATGCAGGAAGAGGAAATTAAATCCCTCCCCCTACTTAATGCAAATGGCACACTAGCTGGGGTTATCACCCCAGGAGATTTTGCAAAGCTTTATCTACAAGAAATAGGTAGTGGAGAGATAAGCTATTCAAAGATTTTGTTAAAAAATGCTGTGGAAAACCTAAATGCAACTGTTTTTCATCAAGGAAAGGACACCTTTTTAACAGGGAGAATTTTGATAGGTGCGATGGACACAGAAAACCTAGAGCATAGTTTAAAACCAAATGATACTTTAGTAATAGGCGATAGGGTTAAAGGACAGAGGGTAGCTATCTTAAGAGGCGTAAGCACTCTTATTCTAACAGGTGGATGTAAGCCCAGAGATGAAATATTAGAATTGGCTAAAGAATTCGATGTGAATTTGCTTGGATTTATGGGGGACAGTTTTACTGCTGCCAGGCTTTTAGCGCTAGCTAGAAGCGGTAGTGATGTGATGACAGAATCTCCTCAGACAGTGGTGGAAAGTACAAAACTTAGCGAGTTAAAGAAGTTATTTTCAGCCACTCAATACAGGGCATTTCCCGTTGTTGACGAGAGTAGTAGGTTTAAAGGAATTATTACCAAAGGTGATGTCATTAACGCTACTTCCCCAAAGGTAATTTTGGTGGACCATAGCGAAACAAGCCAAGGTATAGAAGGGCTTAACTGGGGTGAGGTAGTGGAGATTATTGATCACCATCGGCTAGGTGATATACAAACACAAAAACCTATTCCCATTAACTGCCGTCCAGTAGGCAGCACTGCAACTTTAGTGGCAGAGCAATACTTTATCCACAACATAGAATTGTCACCTAAAATGGCAGCACTGCTACTATCTGCCTTAATTTCTGATACAGTTATGTTAAAATCACCCACAACAACATCAACCGATGCTAACATGGCAAAAAAGCTAGCTGAAATTGCTGGTGTTTCCCTAAAGGATTTTGGGAGAGAGGTATATAAATGGACGGAAAAAATAGCTGACCTATCAGCAGATGAACTGCTAAATCAAGACTTAAAGGAGTTTGAGTTTAGCGGTGGAAAAGTAGCGATTGGACAGGTTGAGACGACATCTGTGGATAAAATTCTAGACCAAAAGAGTGAATTTTTAAAAGCTATGGAATATAAATCGGTAGAAAATGGATATAAGCAGATGATGTTTATAATAACTGATATAGTTTGTGGGGATTCGTATGCCATTTGTTATGGTGATGATAGCTCTAGGTTAGCTGAGGCGTTTAATCAAACTTTGCAAAAAAGTATAGTGTTTTTGCCTGGTGTTATGTCGAGAAAGCTACAAGTAGTCCCAGTATTAGGAAAAATATTTAGTGAAAGTGTATAAATGTTCCTAGACTGGATATTATTAATAGTGGTTAATGACATTCTCATTAGCCCCCTGTTTTAGAAATCTAGGCAGAAGTAGGCCACTGCCTAGATTTTTTTGTTTTAACATAAAATATTAGTTAAAACACGTCAAAAATATGATAAACTTAAATAAATATACTTAAGCTTAAAGTTGTTTGCATTTAAGTACAGATATAGGCATATTTTTGTTATAAACACGTTTGGGAGGATTAGGTATGGTAAAAAAAATTTTATTAACTTTTTTAGTCGGCATAATTGTTTTTACACCTATGTCTGTGTTGGCCAATGGTAAAGTAATTTTTGAAATGGAAGATCCGGCAGGTGATGCAGTTGGGGATGGCAACTTAACTCACCCAACAGCAGAGGTTTATGGTGACAGAATACAAGAGCAATTAGACCTTACATATTTTAAGGTTATTGAGGATGATAAGGACATACAGTTTAGGTTGGAATTTGCCTTAGAACCTGATTTTGAGCAGCCATGGCAGGGAGAAGGCTTTAACTTTCACAGGATTGATATCTATCTAGTCACTGAAGATGATATACCAGGTTCCACACACACTTTTAGACGAGGGGCAAACGTTGAGTTTGCGGTTCCATGGAATAAGCTTGTGGCGATTCAGGATTTTAACGGCTCAAAGGTCTATGACGTTAGGGAGGATGCCGATGATTTAGATGCTGGCCAATCAATCGAGACATTTGTTGATGGTAAAGAGATAGTGGCGAATGTTCCTAAAGATTATTTAGGGCAGATAGACAGCAGTACACAGTTTTATGTTTTAGTGGGGCACTACTCTAGCTTAGACTATGATGGGTATCAACAGGTGAAACAAGAAGCAAGTAAATGGCATGGTGGGGGTGGCGATCCTGAAGGGAAGTACAGCCCCAATGTATTTGATATTTTAGCAGAAACTGCCCAAGAGCAATTTGAACAGTTGCAATGGGAAGAAGGAAATTTAGCTACCTTACATCCTGTAGGTGGCAATGGGGGCTTTTCTATTTTTAAGACGTTACTTATAGTAGTCGGAGTTACCATATTTGCAGGGATAGTCTTATTTGTTATAAAAAATAAAAGCAGAAAAGTAAGTCGACGCTTTTAATTTAAATAATTTTGTATTAAAGGGTGATGCCAAATGAAGATATATAAAGCTACGGTCTTAGTGCTCGTGCTATCATTTCTAGTCGTTGGGTGCCAAAGTCCTTTGCCGGACCCTGTGGATCCAGATACAGAAATTACACTAGAAATTTGGGAAACATATGGCGAAGAAGAAAGAAAGGTTTTTTTAGAAATTGTGGATAAGTTTGAAAAAAAACACCCTAACATTACTATAGAAGCGAAAAATATAAAGCGAGGGCAAAAATGGGGAGAACTTCAAAAGGGGCTAGCCACTGGAGATCTTCCCGACATAGCTAAAGTGGACATGGAGTATGTACCCACTTTAGCAGAAGCTAGAGCAATAATTAACCTAAATTACTTAGGGATAGATGAAGAAGGGGATAAATACCTTAAGTCTGCATTTGAATCAAATCGTTATCAGGGAAGAATATACGGAGTTCCAAAGCGAGTGGATACCAGCGTACTTATTTACAACAAATCTTTATTTGATAAGGCTGATCTTAGTTATCCTCTAAGTAGCTGGGACTATGAGGACTTCATAGAAGCAAGCCTAGCTTTAACTGACTCAGATGTATACGGCTTCGCTATGTCAAGCAGATTAGAAGGTGTACTGCCTATACTATTATCCCACGGTGCATCATTAACAGATGAAAAAAGCAAGGAATTTACCCTAAACACCGAGAAAGCTATCGAAGGACTAAGCTTAATTACCAGCTTACATAAGGAGCATGCCACCATGGAGGGGGCATGGTTAAGTGATGTTACAAGCTCTAGAGAGGGATTTATTCAGCAGCAGTATGCTATGATAATAGATTGCACAGATAGCTTAAGTAGGTATGAAGATGAAGATTTAGATTTTGGTGTATCTACAATACCAGCAGGTACTTCTGGTGCAATATCTAGCATCAAAGGGAATAGTATGGTAATTTTAGAAGATTCAAGTTATCCTCATGAAGCCTATAAGTTCATTAAATTTTTAACATCTGAAGAAATACAAGTCTTTTGGGCAGAAAAGTTGGGGCAGATACCAGTAAACAGTAAGGCGGTAAGTACTATAAACACAGATGATAATCCTATACTTGAAGTTATGTTAAAGCAAGCAGAGCAAACAGTGCCCAGGCCTGCCATACTAGGTTATAGTAGAATGGAGGAGCTGGTAAGTCGAGAAATAAAAGCAGCTCTAAAAGGAGACAAGTCCCCTAGCAAAGCCATACAGGATGCATCGGATAGAGTTAATGAGGAGTTATTTACGGAATGAAAAAAGGCGCTTTGGCGCCTTTTTTTTATGTGCGCCCAGCATGTGCGTTAACTTGGCGGTGAAAGTCCGCTGTGGGCTTGGTAGTGGGAACCACTAGCCGAAGGCAAGGGTGTCCATCGTGAGGTGGAATCTGAAGGAAGCCTTAGGCAAAATCCCGGTCTGAGGAACACAAACCACATATAAGGCTTGCTTAGGACGGACGAGTTTGCATAACAAAACAAAGTCCAACACTACCCGAATCCTAAAGAGTAGGACTTGACGATAATTAAATAATAGGTATTAAGAAGGTCCCTCATGTTGATAGCAGCCAACCCTTTTGGGACTACCTAACTGAGAATAGAGTGGAACTCGAAGGTAAATGTTAGGAGTGCTTAGTGAAACCTACGCTTAATACATGACAGAGTTCAATTATTTAATTATCGAACCGCTGTGTACGGGTCCGTATGCATGGTGGTGTGAGAGGACGGCGGTTAGTCACCGCCTCCTACTCGATTGGCTATTTACTGAGTATAAAAATACCGATAACAAAAAGTTTTTAAAAGCATAAATTGAATTAGTAAGACCCCCACTTCAATTCGAGGATAATCCAAGAGTTGAAGTGTGGGTCAACAGCCAGTCAAAAGCCCGATTGGTTTAACTAACAATGGTGGGGGAGAAGGCAACTCCCAATGATTGAAGTTTCACTTTATATATCTTAAAACTGGGAGATGAAAAAATGAATTTACAAGGGCTCAAGCTGGGAGTTTTAATTACCAAAAAAACTTTCAGGAAGCTTGAAAATCAAACAGTTCCTCATAGAATAAACAGCTTAGCAAATGCTGGCAAGCAGATAGATATAAATTTATACTTTTTTTCAATTATCGAACTGGACATAAAATCGAAGAGCATTACTGGTTTATACTGGTCTGACAAAGATAATTTGTGGCTAAAAAACGATTTCCCGTTACCGGACATATTGTATTTAAGAAGCACCCCAGGCAAAATGTATAAGGGGAAATTTTCTAAACTGATAAAAGAAATTAATATTAAAAAAGGTTTAATTATAAATTATCCAGCATTTGATAAAATCGATGTTTTTAAAAAATTAAACACAGTAGAACTGGCCCAAAAGTATTTGCCAGACACTACTCCCTTTAAAAGCTTTAATACTCTCAAAATAATGCTAACTAAATATACTTGCGTGTACCTAAAAGCATCTCAAGGGAGAAAAGGACAACAAGTTATGCGCATTAAAAGGGACTGTAACTGCGGGTTTGAATATAGTTATTATCTGCAAAGTAAGATAAACGCTAAGGGGAAGATAATTAAAAGAAAGGCTGACAGCTTTGGGCAGCTAAGACTCCCCATATCAAACTTTTTTAAAAACAATTCCGTCCTAATACAAAAAGGTATCGAACTATTAGAGTTTGATGGCAGCCCTATTGATTTGAGAGCAGAGCTGCAGCGAACAAAATATGGTAAAGTTAAAATAACAGGAATTTCAGTGAGGGTGGGCAAGGTTAACTCTCCCATTACCACTCATTTTAAAGCATATGAGTTTGGAGCATTTTTTAAAAATAAACTTAATTATTCTCAACAGAGAATAGAGCATCTAAAAACTAAAATTTATAGGTTTTTGTTTATAATATATTACTGCCTCGAATATCACTATGGGGAATATGGGGAAATTGGAATAGACTTTGCAGTTGATCATAATGACAAAATATGGTTTATAGAATCTAACTCCCAGAGTACTAAAGTTTCCTTAGAAAGATCTCATAATAAAGAGACTTATTCAAAATCATATATTGACTTATTAGAGTATGCTGTAAATAAATATGAAAAACATAATGAACAGCAAATATAAAAGAAAGCACCTATATACTTTTCAAGTGTACAATAAGGCACAGTTGTAGAAAAGGCGTAACTTTTAAATAGGTAAGAGGTGAAAAAAGTGAAGGGGAAATTAGGTGATTATATAATTAACACCAACCCAATAGGTAGGGGACGTTACGCAAGTGTTTTTCGTGGCTTTGATAAATTCCACAAAAAACCAGTGGCAATAAAAGTTACTCCAAACTTAAAAAGAGCTTATAGGGAAGTCAAAGTTTTAAAGCACATAGGATATTCAAAGTACTTTCCGACTTTATACGACTTTTTTATACAAGAAAGTAAAGGGTATATTATAATGGAGTACATTGACGGAGAATGTTTAGGTGGGGAGTTTTACAGTTATGGAAAGAGGTATGAACAAAAAATAGCATTAGAAATCATAATCAATTTACTTAAGGGCCTCCATCGGATTCATGACAGGGGATACTTTCACCGGGATACCAAGCCTAAAAATATTATGATTATAGGTGATAATCCTGAAAAAATTAAAATAATTGATTTTAATGTAGCAGGAGTAATTAAAGGTACTAATTCAATTCAGAAAGATCTTCGGTACTCTGCTGCTCTGTTCCTATATCTCACAAACGGACCTATGCACGAAAAAAATAATAAGGCGGAATTTATAATAGAGCTTGATAACTTGAATTTTAAAAATAATGATCTTAAAACAGCTATCTTAAATGCTTACAACAAAAACCCTAATCATAGGTACAACTCAGCTATGGAGTTTGTCGATGCTCTTATACCTTTTTGGTAAAATTTTAAACAGCAACAATCATTATTATAAACTAAGCAAGCCTACTTCCCATTTTATTAAAAAATAAGGAGTCACTTCGTAAACTAGAGTGACTCCTTATTTTTTAATTATTTAATATGAAACCCAGTCATTATAAGTTTTAGGGTCAGCCTTTTTAACGTACTCCATAAAATCATTTAATAATCCTAACTTCCTTAGTCCTCTAAGCAAATATGTTGGCTTTTTACTAAGCTCTTTGTAAACATTAGCATGATCTATTACTTTAAGTTTGTTATCATTTGCTATTATAAAATGTCGAACATGGACATTTGTCCGTGGAAAACCTAGACGGTCTAACTCTTTTAAACAAAACAAAATCTGTTTTGATAGATGGTTAGGTAACTCTTTTGTCTTTTTAAGGTAACTGCTTAAGCTAGGGCCTCGAATATATTCCATTACAATATAGTTTGATCCGACATCATAAAGTTTCGGCATTATAGGAGAGTCTTGGCCTGTCCGTAGCGCCTTAGCTTCATCTTTAGCTTTTTTCTGTTCTACGTATATTTTCACACATTTAGTATTACTTAATTTAAAAACTGCTCCAGTATATCCCCTTCCTATAAACTTAAGGTTAGTAGGGTTTTCATACCTTACTTTTTTTTTGCCTGGATATACTTTGATTTTGGTAAAGTCTTGTTCCAATCTATTCACCTACCTTTTATGGAGGTTTTACGTAGAGGTTAGTAAAAGAAATCCTTTTTGTTACTACAACATATGTAAGTAATAAGAAAAAGTACTATCATTCCTATCTATCCCTTTTGAATGCAGGGGCAGGAATTAACTTTTCAATCAGGTATGGGCTATAACCCAATTAAGTACATTCAATAACAAGTGGTTTACATCTTCATATATTAAAGAAAGTCTATAGTTGAAATGGAGGTGTTTTATTTAATGAAAGCTGTTATTTTATGTGGCGGAAAAGGTATGCGTATGGGCGGTGAAGTAAGTTATACTTGCAAGCCTTTGATTAAAGTAGGAGGCATGCCAATTCTATGGCATATCATGAAAATATATAAATCTTACGGGATAAATGAGTTTGTCCTTTGTTTAGGGCATAATGGCGATGCCATCAAGGAATATTTCCTAAACTTAGACTGGAAAACTAATGATTTTCAATTAAAAATCGGTAGTAACTATAAAGAGATAAAAATTTTAAAAAACCGGGAAGAATGGAATATTACTTTTGCTGATACTGGCCTAGATACTATGACCGGTGGCAGAATCAAAAGAATAAAAAAGTATATATCTGATGATGAATTTATGTTAACTTACGGCGATGGCGTTTCAGATATTCCGTTAGATAAACTTTTGAATTTCCATCGTCAAAACAGGAAAATTGCCACTGTAACAGGGGTTAAGCAAAAGTCAGGCTTTGGTTTTTTAGAGGCGGAAGGTGACGTTGTTAAAAGCTTTATCGAAAAACCCCTCCTTAATGGGTGGGTAAACGGTGGATTTTTTGTTCTTAATCGAGAGGTATTTGATTTTATCGAAGGTGACAAAACCGTTTGGGAACAGCAGCCCCTAAAAAAGTTAGTTCAGGAAAATCAACTAGCTATGTACCAGCATGATGGTTTTTGGCACTGTATGGATACTGTAAAAGATGTTCATAGCTTAAACGAGCTTTGGAATAAAAACGATAAAGCTTGGGTAAGGTGGTAATCTTTTTAGGAGGTGATATGTTATGGTCAGTAGTTTTAAAAACAAAAGAGTGTTAATAACAGGGGCAAGTGGATTTATAGGATCACATATGGTAAGAAGAATGGTAAAGGAAGGGGCCAAGGTATTTATACTAGCTAGGCAAGATTCTGATTTATGGAGAATTTCCTATTTAAAAGACTCTGTTGAAGTTTATACCTGTGATATTCGTAATGCATTACAGGTGGATATTTGTATCAATAAAATTAAACCAGACTATGTTTTTCATATGGCAGCTTATGGTGTTGATTCTAGGCAAAAGGACTACCTTGTTGCAGCTTATACAAATATTATAGGTACAGTGAATCTTTTAAACTCTTTAAAAGCTGTGGGTTGTACTAAATTTTTAAACGCTGGCACCTGCATGGAGTATGGTGACAAAGACAAGCCGATAAAGGAGTATGAACCATTAGAGCCATTAAACATCTATGGCAGCACCAAAGCCTCTGCTGGCATCTTAGCCCACCAGATTGCTGCAGAAAATAACATCGACATCGTTACTCTCCGGGCCTTTGGAATTTTTGGCGAAGCAGAAGGGAGCCATAAATTTTTCCCTCATATAATACTATCAATATTAAATGGCAAAGATGTCGAACTAACGTCTTGTGAACAGTATCGTGATTACTGCTATATTGATAACATCATAGATGGATTTGTGTTAGCTGCCTTAAATAATGAAGCAAAAAATGAAATCTTCAATATTGGTAGCGGAAATATTAGCCCCCTTAAAGACTATGTCAATTTGATATTTAGTCATATGGGTGCTAAAACAGAGCCAGCCTTTGGAGTTGTCCCACATCGCTCTAGGGATGTATGGAGACCGCAACCAGACATCACTAAAATTCAAACTAAGCTAAAGTGGGAACCTAAAGTTAGCCTTGAAGATGGTTTAGCGATCACAATTAATTGGTTTAAGCAAAACAAAGCAAAATACGAAGATGCAGGGAGATGAAAACGTTGAAAGTAAATCATATCGTCCAAGAGGACCTAGAAAAAATTTATAATGACATTAAAGGTTTGTTAGATGGCGTAGAAGGAAGTACTTGGCTTATCAGCGGCGGGGCCGGTTTTTTAGGTAGCTACTTTTTAGATCTGCTTAATTATTGTAATGAAAACGTCTTTAGTAGGCCATGTAAAGTTTATTGTGTTGAAAATTTTGCTTCCTCAACTCCTGAAAGAATCAAGCACCTAGAAAATAATAAAGACATTGAAATTATAAACCAAGATATTACAAAGCCTTTTAATTACTCCTTAAGTAATAACATTGATTATATAGTCCATGCTGCAAATATAGCCTCACCTACCTTTTACAGAAAGCATCCCATTGAAACAATAGAGGCTAACGTAGTAGGGCTGAAAAACTTATTAGATTTAGGGATTAAAAATAACCTCAAAAGCTTTTTGTTTTTTTCTACAAGCGAGATTTACGGAGATCCTACACCTGAAAACATCCCAACACCAGAACACTATAATGGAAATGTATCATGTACCGGTCCAAGAGCTTGCTATGACGAATCAAAAAGACTTGGGGAAACGCTGGCAATAAATTATTACCGTCAGCACTTACTACCAGTAAAAATAGTAAGGCCTTTTAACGTCTATGGTCCCGGTCTTAGATTAGAAGATAAAAGAGTTATCCCAGATTTTTGTAAAGATGCATTAACTGAACAAAAGATATCTATATTGAGTGATGGCACACCTTCAAGAAGTTTTTGTTATGTTAGCGATGCCATTGCAGGCTTTCTGAAAGTGCTACTTTCAGACTATAATGGCGAGCCTTTTAATATCGGAAATGATAAGTTAGAACTTAACATGATTAGTCTAGCTAATAAAATTTCTGAAGTAGTTGGTAATGTAGAACTGATTTATAATAAAAGTGAAGATGGGGATTACCTGATTGATAACCCCCAAAGACGGTGCCCGGATTTAACAAAGGCTAAAAACTTGTTGGGCTATCAACCAAGGGTAGATCTAAAAGAAGGATTAGACAGAACGATTAGATGGTACAAAGAGATCTACAACCTGTAAGGAGTTGAAAGTTATGAAAATTACTGTAGTGGGTACAGGTTATGTGGGCCTTGTTACTGGGGTGTGCCTGGCATATAAAGGGCACCATGTGATTTGTATCGATAAAAAGAAGGATATAGTTGAAAAAATCAACAATATGGAAGTGCCAATTTACGAACCAGGTTTAGATAAGCTTTTAAAAGAAGTAATAGCTTCAGGTAGGTTAAAGGCGGCTACAGAACTTGGCAAATCTGTAGCAGAGTCAGAAGTATCCATTATAGCAGTAGGCACCCCTTTTAAAGGAGATGAGATTGACTTAACATATATTAAAGCTGCTACAAAGGAAATTGGAACCGCCTTAAAAGAAAGGGATAAATATCACGTAGTATGTGTTAAAAGCACAGTAATACCAACAACTACAGACACACTAGTTAAGAACTATCTTGAAGATAGCTCCGGTAAAAAACTTGGTGAAGATATTGGATTGGCTATGAATCCTGAATTTTTAAGAGAGGGAAAGGCTATGGAAGATTTTATGAATCCAGACAGGATAGTAATCGGTGCTTATGATAAAAATAGCTTTTCTATTATGGAAAAAGTATATAAAGATTATTTTAAAGCTCCCATCATTAGGTGCAACCTAAGGACTGCAGAAATGATTAAATACACTGCTAATGCCCTTTTAGCAACCTTAATATCTTACTCAAATGAAGTTGCCACCATATGTGAAAAAACAGGAGAGATTGATGTTAAAGAGGTGCTAGAAGGAGTTGTCTTAGATAAAAGGTTTAACCCTAGAGTTAATGGCAAGTTAGTAAATCCTGAAATGAACAAATATCTTCAAGCCGGTTGTGGGTTTGGAGGAAGTTGCTTTCCAAAGGATGTAAAAGCTCTCATCTCGTATAGCATAGCAAAAGAGCATATTCCCCGTATCATAGACTCCACTATTGAAGTAAATAAAGAGCAACCATTACGGATTATAAGTCGACTCGAGGATAGTGTTGGTACTTTAGAAGGCAAGAAAGTTGCCGTGTTAGGTCTGGCTTTTAAGCCTGAAACAGACGATGTTAGAGAATCTCCAAGTATTGCAATAATAAAAGAATTATTAGAAAAAAAGGCAAGGGTTCACGGAGTGGATCCTAAAGCAATGGATAATATGAAGAAGATAATTCCTCCCGATAATTCATTAACCTATAGTACAGAATACAAATCTGCTTTAGAAGATGCCGATGCCGTTATCTTGGTTACCTCGTGGCCTGATTTTGTACAAATACCGCCTGAAGATTTTATAAGGTTAATGAAAAAGCCGTTAGTTGTAGATGGTAGAAGGGTATTTGACAAAGCAAGACTAAAAGCAAAGGGGATCCGCTATATAGGAGTAGGGTTAGCCTACTAGTTTTAAAGGAGGTGTATATATGAAAACACCTTGGGAGATTTACACTATTAAGCCTTTTAAAGATTGTCGAGGTAGTTTGAAAAAAGTTATAATGAAAAGTCAAATTGCAAATGAAGAAGAACTTGAGGAAGCTTATTTATTATATAGCAACAGCAAAAGTATAAGGGGAAACCATTATCATAAGAAAACTATTGAGTACTTTACCGTTGTAAGTGGCACAGCAAAATTTGTACTAAAGGACCTAAAAACAGGTGTTGTCGAAGAGGTAGAAGTTTCGGAAAGTGACAATTTGGTGCTAAAAATCCCTCCTTATGTTGTTCATGCCTTTAGAAATGAGAAGGAAAAAACATTAGTAATCCTTGCAATTTCCACTAGGGAGTATCGTAAAGGAGATACGGACTCTTATGAACAGAAAATTTTATAAAAATAATCACCCAAATCTTTGCACCATATTGACAAAAGATTATTTAGTTAAAGGGTTAGCATTATATCATTCCCTAAAAAAACACACCAAAGACTTTCATTTATGGGTTTTATGTGTAGATGAAGTATCCTATGACATTTTGGAGCACATGGAGCTTAAAAATGTTACGTTAGTTAAGTTAAAGAATCTACAGACTCCTAAGTTAAAACAGTTGCAAAAAACTAGAAAGTTAAATGAGTTTTGCTGGACTTTAAAGGCACCTTTTATCCTGTATCTCATAAAAAACAACTACAACCTTGATTCAATAATGTATATTGATGCCGATTTATTTTTCTTTGACGATATTAAACAGTTATACAAAGAGTGGGGGCAATCTTCAATACTCTTAACAAAACTATGGTTATCCCCTGCTTGGAATAGAAGGGTGGGCAGGTATCAAGCAGGCCTAATCGGCTTTAAAAGAGATGCAAACGCCTTTAAATGTCTTAATTGGTGGAACAAAAAGTGTTTAGAATGGTGTTTTGATATAAAAGAAAAGAAACGCTGGGCAGATCAGAAATATTTAGATAAATGGCCCGCTTTAGTGTCAGATATTAAAATAATAAAAAGCTTGGGTATTAACTCAGGGCCTTGGAATGTAAGACGTTTTCCAATCCGCGTAAAAGGGGATGTAATTTACTGTAAAAGTAATAAATTAATTGCTTACCATTACAGTGGATTTGATATATTTAACGAAGGGGAGTTTGAACTTTGCAATAGAAAAAAACTTCCTCGTAAAGCTATAAAACACATCTATGGTCCCTATGCCGAGGAAATTAGTAAAGTAATTAAACTTCTTAAGTCCAAAGATAAAGAGTACTCATATGGCTTTTCTAGCAAACATCAGGATAAGAAGCTTTATAATTATTACTGTTTAGAAAGCAATGATTAATATTAAAAACTAAAACCTCCCCTTGAGAAAACTCTCAAAGGGAGGTTTTTATGTTTGTAACCGGCAGGACTGTAGCAACATATACTATTTATAGTAAATAACATGGAAGGAGCGTTACTAGTGAAGCACTATTACTGTACAACGCTTAGCAAAGATTACTTGTACAAAGGTCTACTACTTTATAAATCATTGGAGAAAGTGGATGATAATTTCCACTTTTACTTTGTTTGTCTTCATGAAGAAACTAAAGAACTACTTTCTAAAATGCACCTTAAAAACGCTACCATCATACCCATATCAGATATAGAGGCGGAAGATAGCCAGCTATTACAAGTAAAGGAAAGCCGAAATGATAAAGAGTACATCTGGACCTCTAAAGCATCCGCTATGTTGTATATATTGCGAAACTTTAAGGGCACAGATCATATCGTATGGTTAGATGGTGACACTTACTTTTTTTCTGACCCTGCCCCTATTTACAAAGAATGGGGAAACTATTCGATTATGCTAACTAAGGAAAGGTGGCGTAAAAGAGATAAAATAAGGGAAAACCAGATCGGAATTTACAACACTGGTTTTATGGGATTTAGGCGAGACAGGCATGGCCTAAAGGCTCTTAATTGGTTTAGAAATAAACTTATCATGTGGTGTTATGACAAAAACAAATTTAAAATCGGCCCTTGGAGCGACCAGGTTTATGTAAATGATTGGCCTGACAGATTTCAAAATGTAGGTGTTATAAAAAATATAGGGGTTAACTTAAATCCCTATATAGTGCAAGGGTGCAAAATTTCTAAAGATAAAGACCATCTCTACGTTAACGATACAAAATTAATTTTTTACCATTACTATGGGTTTAAATATTATGATGGTAACGAATTTGATTTATGTGGCTATGCCCCAAACCTTAAAGATAATGTTTTAAAACTAATATACCTACCATATATCAATGCAGTTAATGATATTACAAAGTTTATAAAAAGTGTGGATTCTAACTTTTTCAAACTCAAAAATCCAAAAGAGTACTATATTAGTCGATACTTTAATCTTACACAAAATCAGAGAGCCAAAGCTAATCATCCCAACCTTTGTGCTATTGTAACGAAAGACTTCGTAGTTAGAGTAGTGACTATGTATAACTCTCTTAAAACCTATACCAAAAGTTTTCATTTATGGATTTTGTGTGTCGACGATATTTCTTATAAAGCTCTAGAAAAAATGAACCTTGATCACGTCACATTAATTACCTTAAAAAATATTGGCACTAAGAAATTAAAAAAGCTTGAAAAAACTAGAAAGCTAAATGAATTTTGCTGGACTTTAAAGGCACCCTTCATCCGCTTTTTAATAAGAAACAACTTTAACATAGATTCAATAATATACCTAGATTCAGATATATTCTTCTTTAAAGATATTAAATCCATCTATGAAGACTGGGGCAGTAAATCAATTTTGATAACAAAGCACTCAGAGCCCAAGGTTGAGAAAAAATACGGAGAGTTTCAAGCTGGCCTTATAGGTTTTAAGAGAAATAAGACAGGGCTTAGATGTCTTAGATGGTGGCAAAAGAAATGTTTTAAGTGGTGTTATGACAACTTTGATGATAAAAGACAGTGGGCTGATCAGAAGTATTTAGAACAATGGCCACGAAAATTCCAAAATGTAAGGATAGCCCAAAATAAAGGAATAAACGCCGGTGAATGGAATGTTCGGTCTTTAACTATAGAAGTTAAAGACAGGAGTGTTTATATAGACGGCGATGAGTTAATTGCATATCACTTCAGCGGTGTTCCTGCAAATGATGAGAAACGTGAGTTATTAAAAAGAAGAGAAACCTCTAAGAAAGTAAAAAAATACATTTATAAAATATATATTGAGGAACTAAAAAAAACTGCTAAAAAGCTAGGCGTTAACAATTAACATCCACTCCCTACCTTATTAAGCTTTATAGGAGGTGGTAGCGCTGTCTACCCATAGACCCTTTAGAAACAAGATGATAGTCAATTATGCTCTTTTAAAAGACCCGCTGACTCAGCAGCATACCCCCAAAACAGTATGGTTTAACAGTGAGAATTTAAAGAAGATGTTAGATGCGTATGACTCAGTCTATATCAAACCAAATAAGGGGAAAAAAGGTAAGGGAATTATTAGGGTAAAAGCCTTTAATTCAGGATATGAAATATCCTGCGATAAAGTAAAAAAAATAGTATCTAAAAATGAACTCAAGTTGGAGCTTAAAAAGTTGATTTCTAACCCTGCAAAATATCTAGTTCAACAGGGGATTGATTTAGCAACCTTTAAAGAGCGTCCCTTTGATTTGCGTATTTTAATGCAAAAACCATATAAATCTTGGCAGGTAAGTCATACAGGAGCTAAGGTAGCTTTAGATAAAGATGCTGCAGTGACTAATCGTTCACAGGGAGCTGAAATTTTTCCCCTTCAAAAAGTGCTGTCAAGTTATGACCAAAAAACAGATTCCATGGCAACTATGAGAGAAATAATAGATTTATCTCATCGAACTTGTTATACACTAGGGGACCACTTTCCTATTAGAGTTATTGGGCTAGATATTGCTGTGGATAAACAAGGTAAACTATGGTTAATTGAAGCTAACACTCTCAACCCAGCTAGTAATTTTGAAAAAGTTAGCGATAAAATTTCTCAAGATAAGTTTGCAAAAGCAAAGAAGGTAATAAAGGGATCACTTTAAACTGAGCACAGATTAAGGAGGTGTAAGAGTGAGCACTCACAAACCATTTAGAGACAAAATGAAAGTTATGACAACTCTCTCCCATGATCCTAATATAAAAAACCACTTACCGGAAACAAAGTGGTTTAGACAAGATAACTTAGTAAAAATGTTAGATAAGTATAAAGCTGCCTATATTAAACCAAACAAAGGAAAGCAAGGACGAAGTATAGTCCGTGTAAAAAACACTAAAGATGGCCATGAGATTTCAAGCGGAAGTGACAGAATTAACATTCCTAGTGAAAGTCTAAAGTCCGAACTAAAAAAAACAATGTCTGATTCTATAAAGTATGTAGTGCAACAAGGGATAGATCTAGCAACGTATAAAGGACGTCCTTTTGATATGCGCATTGTAGCCCAAAAACCATATAATTTTTGGCAAATAAGCTTAACAGGGGCGAAAGTGGCAACATTTAAGGAGGCTGCAGTGACAAATTTAACTAAGGGATCAAAGGCTTATGCACTGCAAGAAATATTGTGTAATTATGACCAGCGACAAGATCCTATGGCAACACTTAGAGAGATAATAGATTTATCACACCAAATTTCCTATATCTTAGGAGAACATTTCCCTCTAAGAATAATCGGGTTAGATATAGCCGTTGATAAAAAAGGAAAGTTATGGTTTATCGAGGCAAATACACAGCCTATAAACTCAATTATAAAAGTCAATGATGTGGAGTCTCAAAAGAAATATCTGAATGCTAAGCAAATAATTAAAGACTCCCTTTAACGTAAATCTCTGTAAAGGAGGTGTGTTTTTGAAATCCCACAAGCCTATACGTGACAAGATGAAGAGAATTGCGGTACTTTCCAAGGACCCTATTTTAAAAAATCACATTCCCGATACAAACTGGTTTAGTCATGAAAACCTTAAACAAATGCTAGATAGCTACAAAACCATTTATATAAAGCCCAACAAAGGAAATAGCGGCAATAAAATTATAAGAATAAAAAGTGTTGAAGGTAGGTATGAAGTCTCTTTCGGTGGCACTAGGCAGTTAGCTTCTATGGACACTCTCAAAATGGAGCTAGACATAATATGCTCAACTAGAAAATATTTCATTCAGGAAGGGATAGATCTAGCCACCTTCAAAGGTCGCCCCTTTGATATGCGTGTAGTAATGCAAAAACCATATAACTCGTGGCAGCTAACACTAACATCGGCTAAGGTAGCAACCAAAAAAAATGCAGCGGTAACTAACGTATCTAAGGGCGCTGAGGATTTTTTATTACAAAAAATACTGTGTAATTATGATCAAAAAAAAGATCCCATGGCTACCTTTAGAGAAATAGTTGATATAGCACATCAGATTTCTTACAGTCTATCTAATAAGTTTCCTCTCAGAATTATTGGCTTAGATTTGGCTATTGATAAAAACAATAAGGTTTGGTTTATAGAAGCTAACACTGTTCCCCTTTGTAAGCAGTGTAAAAAGGTAAATGATAAATCATCTCAAAGGAAATACGTTAAGGCTAAAAAAGTAATACGAGAATCTTTGGAAACCTTTTAATGTTTTAATCATAGCTTTTGACTAGACTTGTCTTAGAAAGGAGGCTTTGACTTGCAAAGAAAAAATACCAGGCCGGTAATGGCAGTTTTAATAAGCAGAAAAACCATGAACAAGTTAGAAAAGGGAAATGCCCACTACCGTTTAGAATATCTTGCTAGGGCTAATAAATATGTAAATATTGATTTATGTTTTTGTTCAATCAACGGAATTAACATGGAAAATCATAAGATTATTGGCATGAGCTTGAGTAATGAAAAAGGTAAATGGGAAGAAAAGCATATTCCTTTTCCAGATGTTTTATATATGAGAGGTGGAGTTGGCGCCAAAAACAAAGGAAAGTTTGGAAAATTTATTGAGTATCTTAAAAAAGAAAACTGTATTTTATTAAACTATCCTAATTTTAATAAACTAGATACCTTCAATAAGTTAAACTCTGAACCTACAACCAAGAGATATTTACCTGATACAATACATTATACTGGGCCAAAAGATTTAGAGAAGATGCTAGCTTTATACGATACTGTATATCTAAAAGCCCATGTAGGTAGAAAGGGTAAAAACGTCTTGAAGGTGAAAAAGACTTCTTTATTTGGATATCAGCTTAGCTACTATCGCTACAACAGTAAGAAAAAAAGAGGTTTACTGGTAAGCAGAAATTATGAAAATATTAAAGCTCTAGTACAGCCGCTATACCGATTTTTTAAAGATAAGCCTTTTATTATCCAAGCTGGTATTGATCTAATTGAGTTTAATGATAGAAAGGTTGATATGAGGGCAGAGATTCAGAGAAATAAATATGGAGAAGTAGAATTATTCGCCATCTCAGCAAGACTAGGCAGCCCAAGAGCACCGATAACAACTCACTCCAATGCACATGAGTTTGAGACCTTTTTGCATAAACAACTTAACTTCTCCCAAGGAAGAGTAGAAAAGCTTAAAAAGAACGTTGAAAACTTTTTACGCAACGTTCATAAAGTTGTAGAAAAGCACTATGGAACCTATGCAGAACTTGGAATAGACTTTGCCATTGATAAAAATGATAGAATATGGTTTATAGAGTGTAACTCTCAGTCCACTAAGGTTTCTGTAGAAAAAGCCTTTAGTAAAGAAAAATACAACCAATCATTTATAAATGTGCTAGAATATGCTAAATACAGATTTGAAAAGGAAAAGCCCACTAGTTAAGCTTCGGTGGGCTTTTAAGGTGTTATAAAATGTTTCGCTTTGCTGTACAAATAGAAAATTTTTTATAGTCTTACTTTCAAAACTTTGATACAATAAAAGATATATCTAGCAAACCAAATATTTAGGGAGTGGGATTAATGACTCAATTGCTACATAATTTTAGTTGTGATGTTCGGGGTGTGGGGCGAAACATTCACCTTTATCTAACTGCGTCTTTTTTTGCCTATTTAGGGATGGGGGCCGGCAATGTTCTGATAAATCTTTATCTGATGAACATGGGTTTTAACGAAGACTTTGTAGGTATATTTCTGTCCGTAAAGCTTATTTCTACTGGAGTTCTGGCTATTCCCAGTGGGATTATAACAAAGAAGATGGGGTACAAATGGAGCTTAAAATTGGCGTTACTGTTAGTGGGAGCAGGTATCTTGTTGCTTACATACTTCCCAATCACTGAAATAGTTCTGCTAAGCGCTCTTTTGTGGGGCCTTGGACTTTCTTTTTTTGCGGTAAGTGCTCCTCCCTTTTTACAAGAGAACTGTCCTCCCAGGTTGAGGCAACAGGCTTTTTCTTACAATTTTTCCGTTATGATGATTTCCATGATGTTTGGAAATCTATTTTCCGGTCTGATGGTGGAAAACTTAGGTTACACTATAGATATTAACTATAGGATAACATTGACTTTTTTTGCAGTTATAACATTGCTAGGGTTAATTCCCCTAACATTTATTAAGGAAAATCTCATTTTAGAAAAGACAAAGTTTTCTAGGCAGATTGAGGATATCAAAAGAGTAGTAGTGGACAATAAAAGTATAGGCAAACTATTATTATGTCATGGAATGATAGGCTTTGGCGCTGGTTTAATTGTTCCACTTTTTAACGTTTTTTTACAGGAATCAGCAGGGGCCTCAGAAGGGCAAATAGGAACCATTTTAGCTTTATCTCAAACTAGCACCGCAGTTGCTGGCTTGTTAACCCCTTGGATAGTGCCCAAGTTAGGTAAGATAAAAACCGTAACCTACCTGCGCATGGCATCCATTCCCTTTCTTATATTGATAGCTTCCGGTAACAGTCTTTATTTTGTTGGCCTTGCTTTTATATTTAGAGGAAGCCTTATGAATATGACTCACCCTGTGGAACTTGAGTTTTCTATGCAATTAGTTAATAAGGAACAACGCCCGTCGTTAAGCGCGCTGCTAAAGACAGTAGAAAGCAGCACTAGAGCATTCAGTGTTGTTCTAGGTGGTTTTTTAATGTCAAATGTTTCATACACCATTTCATACTATCTGACTTGTAGCTTGTACTTGATAACCGCTGTGCTATTTTATTATTGGTTTAAAAACAAGGAAGGTTTACAAAAGGTGGTTGACAACAAATCAGTTAATGTGTAAAATATGGTTAAAGTACCCCTTAGGGGTATAGGAGGTTTTAATAATGATATACGATGTAATCATAGTTGGAGCAGGTCCTGCGGGGTTGACAGCTGCCATTTATGCCGCAAGGGCGGAGTTAAAAACGTTACTTATTGAAAAAAATGCTCCTGGTGGGCAGGCATCAACAACTGATACCATTGAAAACTATCCTGGTATAGAAACAGTTTCTGGTCCTGATTTAGCGATGAACATGTACACACAGGCTACTAACTTAGGGGTTGAGCTTTCCATGGATGAAATTATCGACATGGAGCTAAACGGTGATATCAAAACCATTACCACAGATTCTGGAACTTTAAAGGCCAAAACGGTCATTTGGGCAACAGGTGTGCAGCCTAGAAAGATTGGTGTGTCAGGAGAACAGCGATTTACAAGTCGAGGTGTATCCTATTGCGCCACCTGTGATGGTGCTTTATACAAAAATAAGGTCGTAGCAGTAGTAGGTGGCGGAGATTCAGCCGTCGAAGAGGCTATTTTCTTGACACGTTTTGCAAAAAAGGTTTATGTGATTCATCGAAGAGATCAGCTTAGAGCTACTAAGTTTGTCCAAAAAAAGGCGTTTGAGAACAAAAAAATTGAGTTTATTTATGATAGTATCGTTAAAGAAATAACAGGTAATAATAATGTAGAGCAGTTAAAGTATGAAAATGTTAACACAAATGAAAGAAATTCCTTAGATGTGGATGGAATCTTTGTTTATATAGGTAACATACCAAACACTGGTTTATTAAAAGGGAAAGTTAATTTAGATTCCCAAGGTTATGTGGATGTCAAAAATGGTGTAGAGACCAATATAGACGGTGTCTTTTCTGCCGGGGATGTCAATGTTAAATACCTAAGACAGGTTGTTACAGCTACTGCTGATGGTGCTGTGGCAGCCGTTAAGGCACAACACTATATAGAATTTTTTAATAAGGAGGCAAAATAATGTCTGTAGAAAATGTAAAGAGTTCAAATTTTGATCAAGAAGTTCTTCAAAACGATAAGCCGGTACTAGTGGATTTTTATGCTGACTGGTGTGGCCCTTGTAAGATGTTAGCGCCAGTTATTGATGAGGTTGCTACCGAATATGAAGGGAAAGTTAAGATTGTCAAAGTTAACGTTGATGAAAATCAAGACCTAGCTGGAGAATATGGTGTTATGAGCATACCAACTCTTGTATTTTTCAAAAATGGGGAAGCTGTAGATAACGTTGGCGGATTCATGCCTAAAAAACAATTAACAGCTAAAATAGAAGAAAACATTTAATAAAAAAGCTGGCATAGTGCCAGCTTTTTTTAATTGTTCAATAAAGTCTTACGTACAGCTATAAATGCAAACTTTTTGGGAAATATATGTTAATGTATTAAAAAAAAAATGACACTTTACTTGAGAAGTTTCAGTCTTATATTATAGATAATTATTTTTTATAAAGGAGTGCGTAAGTAAGATGAAAATTAAGTTTGTAGTAGATAGCACATGTGATATACCTGAAGAACTTGTAAAAAAACATGATATCAGTGTCATACCATTGGAAATAAACTGGGAAAATGAGACGTATAAAGATGGGGTGGATCTTAGCAAGGAGCAGTTTATGCGAAAGTTAGAAGAAAGTGATACAATACCAAAAACTTCCCAGCCATCTGTTGGTCAGTTTGCAAAAGTTTACGAAGAAGCCTTTGCTGACGGATACGATAAGATTATATCTATTCATATAACTGCAGGGTTCAGCGGTACATTTCAAGGAGCAGAAGCTGCAGCAGAAATGGTTAATTCTAAAAATATAGCAGTAATAGATTCCTATACTACAACCATGGGCGCGGGATGGTTGGTTTTGGAAGCTATAAAACTTGTGGAAAACGGAGCCAGCTTTGAAGAAGTTGTGGAAAAAATAAAAGTAAAAAGAGAAAACTCTAAGGTAATAATTTATTTAGATACTTTAGAGTATGCCATCAAGGGTGGCAGAATTAGCAAGCTTAAGGGGATAGTGGGTTCCTTCTTTAATATAAAGCCGATAATATACTTCGAAAATAAAATGGTGAAGGAGTATTCAAAATCAAGGGGTAAAAACAAGGCACTTCAGTCCATGGTTAACTGTATGTCTGACTTATTTTCCATCGATGAAAACAAAGAAGTTAAAGTGGCGATGGCATATGGGGCTGATCGGATTGACGCTGAAAAGATAATGGAACAGATAAAGGAAAAATACAATGTTACTGAATCAATGATATACCAAATGGGTAGTGCAGTTGCAGTTCACGGTGGTCCAGGACTATTAGCAATGTCGGTCTCCTGGTAATTATACAAAAATAGGAAATTGCTGTATACAAGTAAAGAGGCTGTCTCAAAACAGGAATATGTTTTCCTGTTAGAGACAGCCTCTTTTATTTTCCGCAAAGTAAGCCCCACACCTTGCCGAGCATTCAACTAGTTTCCGCTTACCTAAAATCGTGGGGGAAGCCAAAATTCACCGATGTCAATTGTTTTGGCGCCTTTTAAAAACTGGGTGCGAATTTTTGGATACTTTTTACTTAACTCGTTGACAAGTTCTTTGATTTCCTCCCTTTTGGTATTTTTATCAGCGGGGCAAGGATTGTGTATAACGGGTATGTTTTTGGCGTTAATAATATTTTTAATAGATTTTTCCTCAACTGCCAAAAGTGGTCTAATAACTGTAATGTCTTTACGATCTAGATATGTCTTAGGTTTGAAAATTGCCATTTTACTATTATAGAGAAGGTTCATAAAAAAGGTTTCGATGCCATCATCTAAGTGATGCCCCAAAGCTACTTTGTTGCAACCATAATCTTTAGCTATATTATTTAATGCTCCTCGCCTTAGGTTTGCACATAACGAGCATGGGTTCTTTTCCTGCCTGATATCAAAGATGATTTTGGCGATGTCCGTAGGCTCCACTATTAGATCATATTCTAGTTCACTTACAAATTTCTTAAGTGGTACTAAATCAACCTCAGCATCAAATCCCATATCTAACGTGATTGGTACTAGCTCAAAATCAAAAGGAAACTGCTTTTTTAGCACTGTTAGGATATAAAACAATGTGGAGCTGTCTTTACCGCCAGACAGGCCAACTGCTATCTTATCGTTTGGTTCGATAAGGTTATACTCCTCCACCCACTTTCTAGTGGGCGTTAAAAAATGCTTGTCGGATTTTTTTACTGATAAGTCCATATATAAACTCTCCCTTATGCTATACATTTTAGTGCTGCTTCTATTATAAACATATTATACCAATGATAAAAGGTAAAATTATGGGTTGACATATATACCCCAAGGGGGTATTATGGTAAGAGAAAAAAGAGGAGGGACACATGATGAAATTTAATAAGAGGGTTATAAGTCAGATAACGGGGATAATATTTACTGTGTTTTTAATTTCGCTTGGAATTTACAATTTTAATTTTATTCTTGTTGCTATGGGTACTTTGGTAGCTATTTTCTACGGGAGGTTCTTCTGTGGGTGGTTTTGTCCAATGGGGACTTTCGCAGAAAGGGTTCTATCAAAGATATCAAAAAATAGAAAGCCGCCAAAGTTTATGCAGCAGAAATGGTTTCCTTATGTGTTTTTGGTTATATTCTTATCATATTTAGCGGTTCTTATGTTTAGCGGTGTTCCTTATGGGGTTTTAATTATGATGGGGACGGTTGCTTTAACCTCTATAGTTTTAGCAGCGTTGTATCGGCCTAGAACCTGGTGTGAGTTTTTCTGTCCATGGGGAACTATTATGAGTCTGGTTAGTTTTAAAAGTGGTAAAAAAATATCAATAGATGATAGATGTAAAGGTTGTAAGCTTTGTGTTAAAAGCTGTAATATACCTAACCAGCTTTCTAAGTCTATTGATGAAAGAAAAAAATCAGATGGTGGCACTGTTGAGCTAAGTGATAGGTGCATTAAATGTACAGAATGTATAACAGCATGCCCTCATAACGCTATAGGATTTGATAAAAAGTAGGATTAGAATCCATAAAGGAGCTGTCTTTGCAGGAAAAATATCCCTGTAAAGACAGCTCCTTTACGTGCTTTGTTATAAATAATTATCATGCTGCTAGGGAAAAATAAAGAAAATTAAAGGGGGCGATAATAAAATATGCAAAAATCAAAGATGTTCTTTCTAGCCTTGGCTATAGTCTTTAGCTTTACTTTTTCACTACCTGCTATGGCTGAAGTAGAGACTGAAGATGGAAGTTACTATACTCTTTTTGATGATGATGGGAATGTATTATTAAAAACGGGCATTGTTATACAAGAAGGGGATAAATTTGTCGATCAGCAGAACGTTACTTATGAAGTATATAAGGTGGATGAAAGCCAGAAAAGGGCATGGGCTAAGAAAAAAGAGGATCAACAAAACCCTTTAGAGCAAGAGGAAGGGGAAGAACCCGAGCAAAATGAAGCAGAGGCCCACAGCGAAATAGAAGCTGTGGGTCAATTTGCTCAAATTGAGGAAGCGGATCAAAGAAGGATAGGCTTATACTATACCCATAGCGGTGAAAGTTTTATCCCCACAGAAGGTTATGCACAAACTGATCAGAGAAGAGGAGGCATCTATGAGGTAGGTGCAGTGCTCGCTGAAACACTTGAGGAGCTAGAAGTGGAGGTGCTAAATGACCAGACAACCCACTTTCCATACTCAGGTTCTTACAGAAGATCTAGAAGAACTGCTTCTGCACTTTTAGAAAATGATTTAGATGCAATATTTGATGTTCATAGGGATGCCGCACCTTGGGATGGTTATTATACCGAGATAGATGGCGAGCCAGTAACTCAGGTTCTTATAGTAGTTGGAACTCAAAACCCTACATATAGGGCTAATGAGGGCTTTGCTTGGTGGTTAAAAGCGGTGGCTGATGAGCAAAATCCGGGGCTTATGAAGGGAATTTTCTATGCTAGAGGCGATTACAACCAAGACTTACATCCACGCTCTTTGCTTTTAGAGATTGGTGGCCACCAAAACAGTAGAGAGCATGCTGAGGAGGGGGCTAGACTGTTTGCTCCAGCCATTGTTGAAACATTATACGGTGACCCTGAAAAAGCAGAGGAAGAAAAAGCTAAAATCGAAAAAGAAGCAAAAACAAAACCTCAAGATGAAGAAGACGATGAGCTAGATCCTAAGGTGATGTCCACAATAGATAGGGGTGGGCCAGGAGGTATAGGTGGTATTTGGCAGGCAATTTTAAGTCTTTTTTTGTTGGCTTTTGTGGGCGGAGCAATCTATTTATTTATAAGCGTCGGGGATACTAGGGAGATAAAAAGAAAGTTAAGAAAGTTTTTTAAAAAGGAGTTTGCAAACCAAATTAAAAGACATGATGACGATGAAGAGAAAGATAAATAATTTGACAGTTTTTCCTGTACTGTATATTATTAAATTAATGCTTCAGTAAAGGAAAACACTATATTCGCCACTGTAAAAAAATGCAGTGGCTCTGTTATACATTAAGTAAGAAAGGTGGTCTAAAAAATGAAGTTTAAAATGGATCTTCACACTCACACTATTAGTAGTGGTCATGCCTATAGCACGTTAATGGAAATGGTTAAAGCAGCAAGCGACAAAGGTTTGGAAGTTATTGCTATAACAGATCATGGGCCCGCTATGCCGGGAGGGCCTCACCCTTATTACTTTGGGAATATGAGGACGGTGCCAGCAGAAATGTTTGGTGTTGAAGTTTTAAGGGGTGTTGAGTGTAATATAATTGATGAGCTAGGGAATGTGGACTTAATTGAAAGGTTTAGAAAACATCTAGATATTATAATTGGTGGTTTCCACACTGATTGCTTTAATGGTGGAGATATGGACCACAACACTGATGTAGCTATAAAAGCTATGGAAAAAGGAGTTTTTGATATTTTAGTTCACCCTGGTAATCCCGAATTTCCTATAGATAGTGATAAGATAGTTAAAGCTGCAAAAGAAAATAATGTCCTAATAGAGATCAACAATAGCTCATTAAAAGATGATGGAAGTCGGAAAGGGAGCTTAGAAAATTGTTATAAAATTGCAAAGTCTATAGCAAAGCATAATTGGAAGGTATCCCTAGGAAGCGATGCACATATATCTACCGATGTAGGTGTTTTTTCAAAAGCTGCTAAATTGATTAGCGATGCCGGCATTAAAGAAGAACAAATAATCAATACCGATGTTGATAAATTTAAAGAGTTTTTAGCACAAAAAAACAGAACTAGATATACTAAGGATACACCTGAAGTGTAGTAAATAGACTATAGGGAGGAAGAGGAGTTTGGCAACAAAAAAAAGTATAGGGATAGACTTAGGAGGCACTAATATTGCCTGCGCTTTAGTTGAAGACGGAAAATTATTACATAAAGTCTCAATACCGACAAGGGCAAAAGAAGGAAAAGAGTATGTATTTAATGCTATCTTTGAAGCGATAGAATCTATCTTAGCACAAACCAATACAAGCAAAGAAGAAGTTGAAGGTATAGGGATAGGGGTACCCGGCCTTGTTGACATTGACAGAGGTGTGGTTAAATTGGCTCCAAACCTATTTTGGGAGCACGTACCGGTAAAAGAGATAATCGAAAAAAAGTTTAAGCTTCCGGTCGCGGTTGATAACGATGCTAATGCTGCCGCATTAGGTGAAGTTTTAAATGGAGCAGGCAAAGGAAATAATGACGTGGTTTGTATCACAATCGGCACAGGTATTGGCTCGGGGTTAATAATAAATGGGAAAATACACCATGGACTAAATGGAGGAGCGGGAGAGTTTGGACATGTTACCGTTAAAGAAGATGGTCCCTTATGCAACTGTGGGAATCAGGGATGCTTAGAAACTCTTACCTCTGCTACAGCCATTGCAAATGAAGGCATGAAAATACTAAAAGCAAGCAAAACTAGCATATTAGCTCAGTTTGTCACCGAAGGTCAACCTCTAGGAGCTAAAGAGGTTTTTTTAGCTGCTGAAAAGGGAGATAAAGAGTGTAAAGAAGTTATCGAACAAGCTTGTAAAAGTTTAGGCATGGCCCTTGCAAATGTAGTTAACCTTTTAAACCCTCAGCAGATTATTGTTGGTGGCGGGGTATCTCATGCTGGGGATGCACTCTTTAGGCCTTTAACTAAATGGATTAATCATTATAGCTTAGATATATTAAACAAAGATCTTTCTGTAGATCCAGCTCAACTTGGTAATGACGCCGGGATTGTTGGAGCAGCAGGATTAATTAACTAAAAGGCGGCGCCAGGCCGCCTTTTTTAAACCATGGGAGTGATAAAGTTGGATATCAAAATGCAACAAGATCGATTTATGGACGTGCTAAAAAAAGGTGAAAGTTCTTGCCAACAAATAGGGATAGAACTAGAGCATATCGTAGTGGATAATAACTTTAACACAGTCAACTACTATCAACAAAACGGTATACAGGACATACTTAAGCAGTTGCTGCCACTAGGATATAACGGTGACTATTATGAAGAATACTTAGTGGGGCTGACAAAAGATAACTTTACCATCACTTTAGAGCCAGGTGGACAGTTAGAAATCAGTATTAGACAAAGTAATAGTTTAACTGAAATAAAAGGAACGTATCTTCAATTTATTACTGACATATCACCTATCCTGGCGGAAAACAACCAACACTTATTGGCTATAGGATACCAACCAAAAACTTCAATTGCAGACATTCCTTTTAATCCCAAACCAAGATATGAGCAGATGGCGAATTATTTTTTGAAAAAAGGAACAATGGCTCACAACATGATGAAGGGTACCGCTGCAATACAGGTTAGTATAGACTACACATGTGAATCAGATTTTATAAAAAAACTTAAAGTAGCTAACTTTTTGACGCCTTTATTTGCCATCCTGACCGATAACTCACCGTGCTTTGAAGGTAACAGGTACAAAATGCATAGCGTTAGAACAGAAATCTGGCAAAATACCGACAATGATAGAAGTGGTATAATTCCTTTTAAAAAGGGAGAAGTATTTGGATACCAGGCTTATGCAAATTACCTTTTAAACGTACCTCCAATCTGTGTTTTGCAAAATGGAGATCTAAACTTTTATGATGGTAAAAAGACAAAGGAAATACTAGACCCTAAGACTTACACTGAAGAAGAGGTAGAACACATCATGGGGATGGTATTCCCTGATAATAGGGCTAAGAAATACATTGAGATAAGGTCTGCAGATTCTATACCTTATCCGCTAAGTTTTGGATTTGCTGCCTTCATTAAGGGTATTTTTTATAACCAGGATGCTGTTGAATATTTTTGGGATTTAGCTAAGCCGGTATGCAGCGAAGATATCGAAAAAACTAAGGCTGAGCTTAAGTGGAAGGGTTATAATGCCAAAATTGTTGGAACAAGTTTAGGTCAGTTAGCTGAAAAAGCATACAGATATGCTTTAGATGGTTTAGATAAAGAAGAAATCCAGTATTTAAACTCCATGAAAATGATGATAGATAAAAGGCAAAACCCTAAGATGTTTATGGAACAGTTTTTAGATAAGCATGGCCAAGCAGCTTTTAAGAGCTGCGCTGTTACGCCAGAAACTTTTCACAAAGATGTACTTGAAAATATAGGTCTATGCTGTAACGACTAGGTGATAATGCTTTTCCAAAGAAATTAAAAGGTGGTGAAAACCTTTGCCATGTAACTTTTTTAAAGCATGGTGACGGGAAAAATGGTATATACAAAAGCAGTTAAGGAATTTCAAAATATAATAGAAAAAAATAGAGATGACTATATAAAAGAGTACCAACATCTGAAATCTCAGGTTGCTGAATCTCCAGCTATTTATAAAGGGGAACCTATCGATTTTTTGTATCACCCACTATATTTATCTGATGAGGATTTAGAACAGTTTAAGAGCTTAACTGATAGTCTTTTTGGCATCTTATCAAAAGTTATTGATAGGTATTTAAAGGATGAAAATTTTAGAAAGCACTTTCCCTTTGAACCTACCTTAGAAACTCTCATTTTAAAAGACCCAGGGTACAGTGTAAATGTCCCTATGGCTCGTATTGATGTATTTTATCACGGTGCAGGCAAGTTTCAGTTTTGCGAGTTAAATGCCGATGGGTCCTCTGCCATGGTCGAGGCAAGAGAGTTACAAAGAATAATTGGAGAAAGTAAAGCTGTACAAGAACATAAAAAAAGCCACAAGATTACATCTTTTGAATTATTCCAAAGTTGGTTTGATGCTTTACTTAAAAACTACAGAGAATTTTCAACCTCTGAAAAATTACCCAATATAGCCATTATTGACTACATTGAAGGTGATACACCTCTAGAATTTATTGAGTTTAAAAAAAACTTCGAAAAAAACCGGTGTCCAACTGTTATAGCTGATGTAAGAGAGCTAGAATATAGAGATGGAGTGTTATACCATAAAGATTTCCCTATCGACTGTGTTTATAGAAGAGCAGTAACTTGGGAGATAATAGAAAATGAAGAGAAATCCAAAGCCTTCATAGATGCATACCTTGACGGTAATGTATGCGTGGTTGGGCCGCTGCGATCACAAATCATTCACAACAAAGTGATATTTGCTGTTTTGCATAATGAAGAAATCACGTCATTTCTTACAGCGCAAGAAAGAACCTTTATTAAAAAGCATATACCCTACACCGCACATTTTAACGTTGAGGATTCCGCTCTTGTAGATAAAGTTAGAAACCAAAAAGACCTTTATGTGCTAAAGCCAATGGATAAATATGCAGCCCTTGGTGTGTATATAGGGAAAGACTGCACTCAAGATGAATGGGAAGAAGTAATTAACACAGTAGCTGTAGAAGGTTACCTAGTGCAAAAGTTTTGTAACCTGCCTTCTAAAGAGCTAGCTTTTTTTAAAGAAGATGGACTAGATTATATTAACTTCAACTATATGGTGGGTTTGTTTTGTTATAACCAAAGTTTTGTAGGGCCATATACTAGATCAGGCAGGAAAAATTTGATAGGTGCTGTGGTCGAATCTTATATAGTTCCAAACTTTAGAATAAGTAATTAACAATAGAAGGGGTAAGAGATACTAAAATGCGTGTATATGCTGACTATCACACTCACACTTATTATAGTCATGCCAAGGGCAGCGTGGAGGAAAACGTTAAAAGTGCCATTAAGGCAAACTTAAAAGAAATAGGGATAGCTGAACATGGGCCTAAAACTTTGTTTGTAGGAGTTTCTGCTAAAAGGTTTGAAAAAATTTATCGAGAAATTGAGCTGCTCAGGGACAAATACCCTGAAATTAAGATACTTTTTAACATAGAAGCCAACCTTTTAGATTATGACGGAAATATAGATGTTCCACCATCAGTGCGCTCAAAGCTAGACATGCTACTTCTAGGGTTTCACCCTAACATTGTGCCCTCATCAAAGGGGTTTGGACTGGTTTTTAACAACCTCTTATCCAGAAAATTAGGTGTTAGAAAAGAAGAAACCCGCATGCTTAACACGAAAAGCTTGATCAACGCTATTAGGAAAAATAGCATTGACTTGATAACCCATCCAGGTCATAAAATTGATGTTGATACTAAGGAGCTAGCCAAGGCTTGTGCTCAAACTAATACCGCTCTTGAAATCAACTGTAAGCATGGATTGAAAGTAAAGGATTTTGTTGATATAGCAAAAACAGAGGGTGTTAAATTTATTTTAAGCACTGATGCTCATCATCCTAAAGAAGTTGGTGAATTTTCCAAAGGAATTAAGATAGTAAATCAGTTAAATATACCAAATGAAATGATTTTGAATGTGGAAGGAGGAAATTAGCATGAAATTTGTAATAATTACAGGAATGTCTGGAGCAGGTAAAACATTAGCACTACGCAGCTTTGAGGATATGGGATATTTTTGCATAGATAATTTACCACCTAAGCTGATTCCAAAATTTGCAGAAATATGTAAGGAAACTGATGGTGAGATTGAGAAAGTAGCGATAGTTGTAGATATCAGGGGAGGGAAGTTTTTTTCCGGTATTTCTAAGGTATTGGAAGATACAAAACTTAATCCCACTATAGTTTATTTAGAAGCAACAGATGATGTTTTGATTAGACGTTTTAAAGAAACCCGCAGAACACACCCGTTAGCCCCTGGTGGCGGTCGTCCTATAGAGGGAATCGCCAAGGAGAGAGAGCAGTTAGCACTGCTGCGTGAAGCAGCAAATCATATTGTGGATACTTCGGAATTTACTGGCCATCAATTGAGTAAAGCTATAAAAGAGAAGTTTCAAAAAGGCTATCCATCTTTTACCGTTAACGTAATGTCATTTGGCTTTCGGTATGGGATTCCCCATGATGCAGACTTAGTTTTTGATGTCAGGTTTTTGCCTAACCCACATTATATTCAAGACTTACAGCCCAAAACAGGTGATGATAAAGAAGTTCAACAGTATGTTATGAAGCACAAAGTGGCACAAGATTTTCTAAAAAAGCTAGAAGATATGGTGAATTTTTTACTGCCTTTATATAAAGATGAGGGTAAGGCTCAAGTTATGATAGCTATTGGGTGTACCGGAGGAAAGCATAGGTCTGTGACTTTGGCTAATATTTTAGCAGAAAAATTTGAAGAAAATGAGAATGTAAATCTGTTACATAGGGATGTTACTAAAGGAAGGGAGAAAGTTGAAAGGTAAATTAGGGGGGATAAAATGGGGCGTTTTAGTAAATGGTTTTACCCAGGTTTGTCGGTAAAAAGGTGGGTAATTGTTTTATCGATTTCTATATTGGGTTTGTCTGCAGGAGTAGCTTTAATCGCTGTTGCTGTGGAGCAACTACAGGATAGAACGAGAAGTTTAGCTTCACAGTTTCTAAATTTTTTAGGGGACTATGCTCTGGTTTTAGCTGGACTAGTCATTATATTTAGTTTGGTTGTAATGGTAATTTCTATAGTAAAAATTAACCGTAATATAACTGGGGTGTTTACCGGCAAGCAAAAAAAGATTGTTGATACTATGTACACCAAGGCTCAGCTTTCAAGAGGACCGAATATTGTTGTCTTCGGTGGTGGGACTGGGCTGTCTATGCTTTTAAGAGGGTTAAAGAAGTACTCCACAAATATAACAGCGGTTGTAACTGTTGCTGATGATGGGGGGAGCTCTGGTAAGATACGTGGCGACATGGGTGTTTTGCCCCCAGGAGATATCCGCAACTGTTTAGTTGCACTAGCAGATACCGAGAGTTATTTAGAAATTATCATACAACATCGATTTACAATAGATGAGCTAAAGGAACATAACTTAGGGAATCTTATTTTAGCCTCTTTAGCTCAGAAGATAGGATTTGTTAATGCTATAAAAGAGTTGGGCAAAGTATTAGCGGTAAGAGGCAGGGTTTACCCAGCTACCTTAGAACCGACAATTTCTTTGCGAGCAAAATTTAAAGATGGCACGGAAGTGGTTGGCGAAACAAAAATAGCTCAGGAGAATAAACAGATAAAAAAGATTTCGATTATTCCCGATAAAGCAGAACCTTTGCCGGAGACTTTGCAGGCTATAGAGAATGCTGATGCAATAATCTTAGGCCCTGGCAGCTTATATACTAGTATTATTCCCCACTTTTTAGTGGATGGGATTTCTGACGCAATCAAAAATGCTAAAGCGCCAGTATATTACATTTGTAACGTAATGACCCAAAAAGGAGAAACGCTAAATTACACTGCGTCGGATCATATAAAAGCACTGGAAAACCATAGTGTTAAGAATATAGCTGATTATATCGTGCTAAATAACAAAAAAATATCAGATAAGCATGCTAAAATTTACAAAGAACTTGATAACGCAGAACCAGTTAAAATAGATGAAAAGAGGCTAAAAGAAAAAGGTGTAATTACCTTGCAAGAAGATCTTTTAGAAGATGATGAAATGCAGGTTCGCCATAGTTCTGCAAAATTAGCAAAATTTATTTTAGGGCACTTAATAAAGCAAGACTATAGAAATAAAAGCTTTATAGATCACTATTTGCTAGATAAAAAGTTAAATGAAGTAGAACAGAATAGGTAGCAGAACCCCCCGTTTTTTTGGTATAATACAATTAATTAAATTATAAAGGGGGACACTAAAATGTCTTTTGCATCCTCCGTAAAAAACGAACTTTGTAGAAATAATTATGAACAATGCTGCATTAAGGCAGAGCTAGCTGCCCTTTGTTTGATTAACGGTTCTGTTCAAATTAACTCAAAACAAGGTATCGTACTTCATGTATCCACCGAAAATGCCACTATTGCCAAAAGAATGTTCAACCTTATAAAAAGTGCTTTTGGTATTTCCGGACAGATTTTTGTAAAAAAGAAAAAAAAATTAAAAAAGAATAATAGCTATCTTGTGCAAGTTAGCGGCCAGGAAAACGTAGAAGATTTACTTAAGGAGTTATGCTTGCTAGAAAGTAACCGAGGTGTTAAAGACAGAATTCACGAGCAATTGTTGAAGAAAAGCTGCTGTAAAAGGGCGTTTTTGCGAGGAAGCTTTTTGGCATCTGGCTCGGTAAATAACCCAGAAACTTCTTCATATCATGCGGAAATATCCTTAAACTCAGAAAGCCAATGTGATTATTTAATAGAGTTATGTGCGCAATTTGGTCTTGAAGTAAAAAAAACATCAAGGAAAAAATATTTTCTCCTTTATATAAAAGATAGCGATATCATAGTAGACTTTTTAAATGTAATAGGGGCTCATAATGCGCTTTTGTCCTTTGAAAATACAAGGGTATACAAGGAAATGCGTAATAACGTTAATAGGGTTGTTAACTGCGAAACTGCAAACCTTAACAAAACAGTGGACGCTGCTCAAAAACAGATAGAAAACATTAATCTTATTGATAGATATATAGGTTTAGACAATATACCGCAGCAATTACAAGAAGTTGCGTATATGAGACTTAAAGACTCATCTTTAAGTCTTAAAGAAATCGGTGAGGGAATAAATCCACCCGTTGGCAAATCAGGCATCAATCACCGGTTTAAAAAGATAGAAAAAATAGCCAACTCTATCCGAGCTAAAAGCAAGCCCAAGAATTAAAAAGGAGCGATAAAATTGGTTGAAAAGAAAAGTAAAGTGAATCTAAAGACAGGTTTACATGCTAGACCTGCTGCTTTGTTTGTACAACAAGCAAGTAAGTTTGCCAGCGACATTAAGCTTATAAAGGAAGACATAGATGTAAATGCAAAAAGTATTATGGGTATAATGGCGATGGCTTTAAGTAAGGGGAGCGAAGTTACTATTTGTGCAGAAGGTCCAGATGAAAAAGAAGCGGTTGAAGCGCTTATTGAATTACTAGAAAAGGAAACCATATAAAAAACTCCCTTAAGGGAGTTTTTTATATGGTTTTACTTCTCTCTTTTATACTTTCTTTGGAATAACTCAATACGACCAGCACTATCAACTACTTTTTTAACACCTGTGTAGAAAGGATGGCAACTAGAGCAAATTTCCACCTTTAGATTTTGTCTTGTGGAACCTGTTTCAATACTATTGCCACAGGCACATGAGATAGTAGTTTTTTGGTACTTTGGATGAATACCGCTTTTCATATTATCTCCCCCCAGAACTGATTTATCAAAATAGTATCACAATTTAGAAATAAAAACAATCACTTATAATAAATTGAATATGACTTACTACTGTATTTTATGTCAGTTTACGGTATAATGGTTATAGGACAACCTTTTTAAACATGGGGGAATATTTGGTTATTTTTAGAACTAGAGGAAAGAAGTCAAAGCTTAAAGAATATAGTAATATATAATAAAATTTGGGAGGGAGTACTTTATGAGATTAGACTTTGGTTTAGAGATGCAACAAGCGCAAAAGTTGATGATGACTCCCCAACTGCAGCAAGCTATCAATATCCTACAGATGTCTTCTATAGAATTAAATGAATTTATTTTAGAGGAAATGGAAAAAAACCCAGTACTTGAGGTTAACGATGAAGGTGAGCGTCAGCCTGAAGGGTTAAAAGAAGAAAACACAAAGGAAAAAGAAAAGGAAAAAGAAGAAGTAGATTGGGAAGAATACTTTGCCCATGACACTACATCTTATGAAAACAACCTTGCATATAGCAAGGATAATGAAAAGGATTCCTTTGAGACATATACAAGTAGTGAGCCTACGTTGTTAGATTATTTTGAAGAGCACCTTTTGTTTTATAAACTGACAGAGACAGAAAAAAAGATAGGTGAATATATAATCGGAAGCCTAAATGATAGCGGCTACTTAACAACGACAATTAAAGATATTTCCCGGAACCTATCAGTTGATTCTGAATCAGTTGTAAAAGTGCTAAATATTATCCAACAGCTAGAGCCTGGAATAGCTGCTCGGGATCTTAAAGAATCCTTACTGCTTCAAACTCTTTATAGACTTGACGCACCAGAGCTAACCAACGTTGTGATTGAAAACTATCTTGAGCTTGTTGCACAAATGAAAATTAAAAGACTTTCAGAGGTGTTAGAAGTATCCACGGCTCATTGCCAAAGAATAGTTGATTATATCAAAAGTCTAAATCCACGTCCGGGTCTGCTTTTTGCATCTATGAATGATAATAGATATATCCAACCAGATGCTACGGTACTTGATATTGAGGGGGACTATGTAGTACTAGTAAATGATAACCTAGTACCCTCGTTACAGATAAATGGTTATTATAAGTCCTTGCTAAGCAAGGGTTCAGGTAAGGAAAAAGAGTTTGTGAAAGGCTCTTTAAACGCAGCATCGTACTTAATTAAAGCTATTGAGCAAAGAAAGAACACTTTAAGAAATGTTGTGGAGTATATTGTAGAATACCAAAAGCCCTTTTTCCAAAACGGCATAAAATACTTAAAGCCTTTAAGACTAAAAGATGTTGCGGAAGAGCTAGAGATCCATGAATCTACAGTAAGTAGAGCCACTTCATCTAAATCTGTGGAGACACCCCGAGGTATTTTCCAGCTTAAGTACTTCTTTAATAACTCTTTAAGTGGTGGTATCGAGGGACAATCTACAGCAGGTATTAAACAACAAATTTTGGACATGATTAATAAAGAGGATCCCACCAAGCCGTTAAGCGATCAAAAAATTGCTGATACACTTAATACTAAAGGTATAGAGATTTCCCGTAGAACTGTTGCTAAATACAGAGTAGAAAACAAAATACCCTCATCATCAAAGCGCAAAAGATATGCAGCAAACTAGGGTCTCATCTTGAGGGGAGATATAAATGTTATATAGGGTAAAACAGTTTTTTAAAAGTTTTAACGCCAAAGTTAGTGAAAAGGAAATAAACTGGATAAGAAACAACCTTACAGCTTCTGAACAAAAGATATTTTTTAAGCTCCCTACCTATGAACAAAGGCATAGCATAGACGTGGCGCTTACCGTAAAGGAAAGAACAGGGCAGCTAGATGAAAGACAGGCTAAACTTCTTATAAGGGCTGCCCTGCTTCATGATGTGGGCAAAATTAATACCGGCTTAAATCCCATCACAAAATCAATATCAGTAATATTTGATATTTTTAATAAACAAAAAAAAGTTCCTAAAAAGCCTCGGTTTCTACAGGGTTATTATTTGCATCCCTACTTCTCAGTTGAGATCTTAAAAAATGAAGGCATACAGGACGAAGAGCTTTTATATCTGATTGGCAATCATCACAACAACACAGAAATTGAAAAGAATTATTTGTTAAAAGTTTTAATGGACAGTGACGGAGAAAATTAAATTTATCTATTGATTTAAAAACTCCGTCATGGTACTATTTAACTGTACAGGATATTTTTTTAAAACGTCTGGGACAAAAAAGGAACAACTAGGACACTAAGAGTCCCTCCAGGGAGGTTAACAGCTTGAAATCGATTATAGAAATCCAAAAAAAAATAGCCCCAGAATCTATAGATATAGTAAAAAAAAGACATAATATACTGAGAAGCATTAGTTACTTACAGCCCATAGGCAGACGAAATCTAGCGGCAAAGATTGGTGTTGGAGAACGAGTGCTACGCTCTGAAGTAAACAAGCTAAAAGATAGCAACTTGATTAAAATTGAAACAGCTGGCATGAGTCTCACTAAAAATGGCGAGACATTTCTAGAAGAAAGTGAAGATTATATCAAGGAGTTGTTAGGGTTAACCAACCTTGAAGACTTGCTAAAAGCTAGACTAAATATTGAAAAAGTAGTTGTTATTCCTGGAGATAGCGATGAAAACCCTTTGGTGAAAGACGAAATAGGCAAAGGTGTAGCAACGGCTCTTTTAAAGCTATTAAAAGATGGAGACGTTATAGCGGTAACTGGTGGCTCGACGGTGGCAGCTATTGCAGACCAACTACCTAAAACCACAAAGGATGTTACTGTAGTTCCCAGCCGTGGTGCTTTAGGTGAGCAGGTGGAGATTCAAGCTAATACCATAGCAGCAGCATTAGCTAATAAATTAGGAGGCAGATATAAACTGTTGCATGCCCCTGATAATTTGAGCCAAAATGCGCTAAGCTCTATTATTGCAGATCCCAAGATTGCTTCAGTACTTGAGGCAATAAAAGGTTCTAATATACTAATTCACGGTATTGGGGAAGCAGGAGTTTTGGCCCAAAGAAGATCTACAGACCCTGAAATCTTAGATAAATTGGAAAAGAGTAACGCAGTTGCAGAGGCCTTTGGTTACTATTTTGATGCTAAGGGCAATATAGTTCATCAGGTAGAAAGTATAGGGCTTAAACTTACAGATTTACAACATATAAGTAAAGTGATTGCAGTAGCAGGAGGCAAAAGCAAAGCCAAGGCTATTGAAGCTGTGGCTATAAACCATAGACAGCATATCTTAGTAACTGATGAAGGTGCAGCTATGGAGATTTTAAATTAGTTATTAAGCCTTGAGGCTAAATATATAAAAAATAAGGAGGAGATTTAAAGATGACATTGAAAATTGGTATTAACGGTTTTGGAAGTATCGGAAGAAGGGTGCTAAGAATTGCCCATGGAAATCCTAACCTAGAAATTGTAGCAATCAACGATTTAACTGACGCGAAAACATTAGCGCATTTATTAAAGTATGACTCTACTTACGGAAGGTTTGAAGCAGAGGTTGAGGCTAAAGATAATTCTATAGTAGTTAACAACCATGAGATTGAGATTACTGATCACAAAAATCCAGCAGATATTCCCTGGAAAAAGCATGGTGTTGACATTGTAATTGAAGCTACAGGAATCTTTAGAAAAAAAGAAGATGCCCAAGCTCATATCGATGCTGGTGCTAAAAAAGTAATCATCACAGCACCTGCTAAAAACGAAGACATCACCATTGTAATGGGAGTTAATGAAAAAGATTATGACCCACAAAACCACCACATTGTATCAAATGCATCTTGCACAACTAACTGCCTTGCTCCATTTGCCAAAGTGCTAAACGATAACTTCGGCATTAAAAGAGGTCTTATGACCACAGTTCACTCCTACACTAATGACCAGCGCTTGCTAGATTTACCACATAGCGATTTAAGAAGAGCAAGAGCTGCTGCAGAATCTATCATCCCTACAACCACCGGAGCTGCTCAAGCGGTTTCACTTGTACTGCCAGAGCTTAAGGGTAAGTTTGATGGCTTTGCTATGCGAGTTCCAACATCTGCAGTTTCTGTTGTTGACATGACTGTTGAACTAGAGAAGGATGCTGATGTAGAAACTATCAACAGAGCTTTTAAGGATGCTTGTGATAATGAACTACAAGGGGTTATGGATTATACTGATGAGCCGCTTGTATCAAGTGACTATAAAGGCTCTCCATTCTCTTCTGTTATTGACGGGCTTTCAACTAAGGTTATGGAAAACAACATGGTTAAAGTACTAGCCTGGTATGATAACGAGTGGGGTTATTCAGCAAGAGTTGTTGACCTAGTGTTATACATGGGTAAATCTCTATAATATTAAAACTAAGGGTGGGGCTACGGCACCACCCTTATAATCTAACAAGGAGGCTAATGCCATGAACAAGCTTACATTGAAAGATGTTAACTTAAAAGGGAAAAAAGTTTTTGTACGCATGGATTTTAATGTTCCTTTAAACGATGGTAAGATAACCGACGAGACAAGAATTCAAGGGGCATTACCCACAATTCAATACCTAATGGAAAACGAAGCAAAGGTTATATTGGCATCTCACTTAGGTAGACCAAAAGGTCAAGTCAAAAAAGAGCTATCCTTAAAGGTTGTTGCAGATAGAATATCTGAACTTATAGGCAGAGAGGTTAAAATGGCTCCTGATGTAATAAGTGACAAAGTTACTGAAATGGCCAACTCTTTAGAAAATGGAGAGGTGATGCTGCTAGAAAATGTGCGCTTTTTACCTGGTGAGGAAAAAAACGACGCTCAGCTGTCCAAAGAATTTGCAGCCTTAGCGGATATCTTTGTTAATGACGCATTTGGAACTGCCCATAGAGCCCATGCAAGCACTGCTGGAATTGCTGATTACATACAAGCAGTAGCTGGGTTTTTAATTGAAAAAGAATTAAACATGCTAGGAGAAGCTGTAAATAACCCTAAGCGTCCGTTAGTTGCTATAATTGGCGGTGCTAAGGTAAGTGATAAAATCGGAGTTATAGAAAACTTGATAGAAAAAGTTGATACTTTAATCATAGGTGGTGGAATGGCTAATACCTTCCTATCTGCAAAAGGTTATGATATGGGTAACTCTTTGGTGGAAGAAGACAAGATTGAACTTGCTAAGGACTTGATGAAGCAAGCTACCGCAAAGAAAGTTGAAATAATGTTACCATCTGACCTTTTAGTAGCTGAGAAGTTTGACAATGAAGCGCCAAGTCAGATAGTTCCGTGTGATCAAGTGCCAAACGGATGGATGGCCGTGGATATTGGCACTAAGGCAGCAGAAGAATTTTCTCAAGTTATAACAAAAGCTCAGACAATTGTATGGAACGGTCCTATGGGAGTGTTTGAAATGGATAACTTTGCTAAAGGAACTTTTAGCGTTGCAAAAGCTTTAGCTAAGAGTGAAGGACTATCCATCGTTGGTGGAGGCGATTCAGCAGCTGCCGTGGAAAAAGCTGGATTAGCTAAGCAAATGGGTCATATCTCCACAGGTGGAGGAGCATCATTAGAGTTTTTAGAAGGAAAAACCTTGCCTGGTGTAGAAGCACTAACAGAAAAATAAAAGCCTAGGAGGTATGATTTATGACTAATAGAATCCCAATTTTAGCAGGTAACTGGAAGATGAATAAAACTGCCAGCGAAAGTGAAAAGTTTTTTGAGGAAGTAGCAGAAAAGCTGGATGTTGATGAGGTAGAAGCGGTTGTTTGTCCGCCATTTACTAGCTTGCAGGCGGCTAAAAGTTTGCTGAGCAACTCAAGTATAAAACTAGGAGCTCAGAATGTACATTTTGAAGAAAAAGGAGCTTATACAGGTGAGATTTCCCCTGATATGTTAAAGGATTTAGGGGTTGAGTACGTTATTGTAGGCCACTCAGAGCGTAGAGCTATGTTTGGGGAAAGTGACGAGATTGTAAATAAAAAAGTGTTAGCTGTGATAAATAGCAAAATGAAACCAATCCTTTGTGTAGGAGAAACTTTAGAAGAAAAGGAAGATAATAAAACCGAGGAAGTTTGCAAAACTCAGGTTGAAGAGGGTCTAAAAGGACTTACTAAAGCACAACTTGAAAATGTTGTAATAGCCTACGAACCTGTTTGGGCAATCGGTACAGGAAAATCTGCTACAAAAGAAGATGCCAACGAAACCATTGCTTTTATTAGAAATACTGTTAAAGAGTTTGCATCTAACGATGTAGCACAGCAAATTAGAATTCAATATGGAGGTAGTGTAAAGCCAGAAAATATTAGCGACTACATGGCGATGTCTGATATAGACGGCGCCCTTGTAGGTGGAGCTAGCTTGAAGGTGCCTTCTTTTGTCGATATTGTTAAGTTTTAGGAGGAAATAATTAATGACTACAACCAAACCACTTGTACTAGTTGTTATTGATGGATGGGCATTAAATGAAGTTGGTGATGGTAATGCTGTTGTTGCAGCAGAAAAACCATATTACGATGCTTTGATAAACAAGTTTCCCACTACGGAAATTAAAGCTAGCGGCCTAGAAGTGGGGCTACCTCAAGGGCAAATGGGTAATTCTGAGGTAGGACACTTAAACATGGGCGCTGGAAGAGTAGTTTATCAAGACCTTACTAGAATCAACAAAGCTATAGAAGAAGGCTCATTTTTTAAAAATGAAAAGCTAGCGGCAAGTATGGATAACTGTATAGAAAAAAACTCGACGCTGCACCTGATGGGTTTACTATCCGATGGTGGAGTCCACAGTCACACAAATCACCTATTTGCCTTACTTGATATGGCGAAGGAAAAAGGTGTACAAAAGGTCAAAGTACATCCAATTTTAGATGGCAGAGACGTTCCACCCAAATCCGCTTTAGGATATATAGAGATGCTAGAGGCAAAACTAAAAGATGTACACTTAGGAGAAATTGCAACTGTATCCGGTAGATACTATACCATGGATAGGGATAAGAGATGGGAAAGAACAGAAAAAGCATATAATACTATTGTTGCTGGCAATGGTGATGTAGCTACCAGCGCTTTAGAAGCTGTAGAAAGTGCTTATGAACAAGATAAAACAGACGAGTTTGTTCCGCCAGTTGCAATAGCTAAAGAAAGCAAAGTGGAAGATGGAGATTCTGTTATCTTTTATAACTTTAGGCCGGACAGAGCTCGTCAAATAACTACAGCTTTAACCAGTGATGAATTTGATGGGTTTAACCGAAAGCATCTCCCTAAAGTACATTACACCTGCTTTACACAGTACGATGAAAATTTTTCATTACCTATAGCTTTTGAGCAAAAAGAAATTGTTAACACCTTGGGCGAAGTGCTAAGTAAAGCTGGTAAAAAGCAGCTAAGGATTACAGAGACAGAAAAATATGCCCATATAACTTTCTTCTTTAACGGTGGAGTTGAAAAAAGTAATGATGGGGAACAAAGAGTGTTAATACCATCTCCTAAAGTAGCTACCTATGACTTGCAGCCGGAGATGAGTGCTCATGAAACTACTGATAGGTTGTTAGAAGAAATGGAGCAAAACGATTATGATTTTATTTTGATTAACTATGCAAACCCTGATATGGTAGGCCATACTGGTAACTTTAAAGCAGCTGTTAAAGCTTGCAACACAGTAGACAAGTGTCTTTCTAAGCTAGTGCCCGCTATATTGAAAAAAGGCGGGGGAGTAATAGTCACATCAGATCATGGAAATGCAGAGCAGATGGTTGACCCTAGAACTAAAAAACCTCATACTGCGCATACATCCAATCCGGTGCCATTAACATTAGCAGGGTTTGGAGATAAAAGTCTTAAAGAAGGCGCTTTATGTGACATAGCCCCTACAGTACTTGAACTTATGGGGGTTGAAATACCAGCTGAAATGACCGGTGAGTCCCTAGTAAAAAAATAAGGAGGAATTAAAATGACAGAAATTATCGAAGTATATGGTAGAGAAGTATTAGATTCGCGAGGAAACCCTACTGTTGAAGTTGAAGTTGTGCTAGAAGGAGGTGCCTTAGGGCGAGCAATAGTACCTTCTGGAGCTTCTACAGGAGCTTATGAAGCAGTGGAGTTAAGAGATGGAGATAAAGGCCGTTACCTAGGTAAAGGCGTTGAAAAAGCTGTAGATAACATCAACAATATCATCGCACCGGCGCTAGAAGGTGCAGATGCATTAGAGCAAACAGCTATAGATAAAAGTTTAATTGAATTAGATGGTACAGATAACAAGGGGAAACTAGGTGCTAACGCTATTTTAGGTGTTTCTATGGCTGTGGCAAAAGCAGCTGCAGAAGCAATAGGAATGCCTCTTTATAAATACCTAGGTGGAGTAAATGCTTGCGATCTTCCAGTTCCAATGATGAATATTTTAAATGGCGGATCTCATGCTGATAATAACGTAGATATCCAAGAGTTTATGGTAATGCCTGTAGGAGCTAATAGCTTTAAGGAAGCACTTAGAATGGGTGCAGAAATTTTCCATAACTTAAAGGCTGTATTAAACGAAAAAGGATTGGGAACTGGTGTAGGAGACGAAGGAGGCTTTGCCCCTAACTTATCTTCTAACGAAGAAGCACTTTCAGTTATTATGGATGCTATTGAGAGAGCTGGATATAAGCCATTTGACGATATTCGTTTAGCGCTAGATGTTGCTGCCACTGAAATTTATAAAGATGGGAAGTACCATCTAGAAGGTGAAGGCGTAGTTAAATCAACCACTGAGTTAATCGATTTCTATGCAGACCTAGTGGACAAATATCCAATTATCTCAATAGAAGATGGATTATCAGAAGATGACTGGGATGGATGGGTAGAGATGCAACAAAAACTTGGAGATAAAATCCAAATTGTTGGTGACGATTTATTTGTAACTAACACAGAAAGGTTATCTAAAGGTATAGAAATCAAAGCAGGAAATTCTATTTTGATAAAACTTAATCAAATTGGCACTATTACAGAAACGCTAGAAGCTATAGAGATGGCTAAAAAAGCAGGATTTACCTGTGTTATCTCTCACCGTTCAGGAGAAACAGAAGATTCTACAATCGCTGACTTTGCTGTAGCTACCAACGCAGGACAGATTAAAACTGGCGCTCCATCAAGAACAGATAGAGTTGCTAAATATAACCAACTATTAAGAATTGAAGAAGAACTAGACTTTACAGGCAAGTACTTAGGGATGGGCAGTTTTTACAACATTAAGTAACTAAAAAGGCCGCCATTTTGGGCGGCCTTTTTCTAACTTTACATTTGTGAATGAAATTTCAATCTGGTAAAGTTGCCTTTATAACAGGTTGTTTTTTGGGTATAACTATGGTAAAATTACATTTGGTATAATATTAAGAAATTACCCTAGCAATCAAGGAGGTGGGGAAGGTGTCAACAATTTTACAAATTATACATGCCCTTATCGCAATCGGAGTAATTGCGGGAGTGCTACTGCAATCAGGTAAGAGCGCTGGCCTATCAGGCAGCATTGCTGGAGGAGCGGAAACTTTCTTTGGTAAGAGTAAAGGTCTAGATGAAACATTATCTAAGCTAACTACAGTGGCAGCAGTACTTTTCATAATTAGCTCTCTTATACTAGCTTTCTGGTTAGGGCGATAGTTTATCCCCCCACCCTGACATGCTGTTGGGGTGCTTCTTTATTTCAACTTATTTATTTAACTTAAAGGAGGAAGAAAAGTGGAAAATTACATATTCATAGTACCTATTTTAGGAATAGTGGCATTAATTTACGCGTTCATTCTTACAAAAAAAGTCACTAAGGAAGATGTTGGGACAAGCAGAATGCAAGAATTATCAGATGCAATATTTGACGGTGCAATGGCATTTTTAAACAGAGAATACAAAACTCTAGTCTTTTTCGTTGGAGTTGTAGCTGTCATTTTATGGTTTGCACTTAGCTGGCAAACAGCTATCTGCTTTTTAGCGGGAGCGCTTTTCTCAGGTTTGGCAGGAAACATCGGGATGCGAATTGCTACAAAAGCAAATGCTAGAACTGCTAACGCTGCTCAAAAAGGTATCAACCCGGCACTGAGCATTGCCTTCAATGGTGGAGCTGTAATGGGAATGTCAGTAGTAGGTTTAGGACTTTTCGGTGTTGGTACACTATATATCATTTTCCAAGACCCTAATATTGTAAATGGGTTTGCACTAGGCGCAAGCTCCATTGCTTTATTTGCTAGAGTTGGTGGAGGTATCTACACCAAAGCTGCAGATGTTGGAGCTGACCTTGTAGGTAAGGTAGAAGCTGGTATCCCAGAGGATGACCCAAGAAACCCTGCTGTTATTGCAGATAACGTAGGCGACAACGTCGGTGACGTAGCAGGTATGGGAGCTGACCTTTTTGAGTCTTATGTAGGTTCTATTATTGCTGCGTTAGTGCTAGGAGCTTCACTTGGGGTAGAAGGTGTTATGCTACCGTTGCTTTTAGCTGGAGTTGGAATCGTCTTCTCAATCCTTGGTACATTTACAGTTAAAGCTAAGGAAGGTGGCAGTTTAAGCGCTGCGCTTGAAAGAGGAACTATGGTAAGTGGAGTGTTAACTCTGATTGCAGCTTTCTTCTTAAATTCTTGGTTATTAGGAGATAACAATATATTCTTTGCTATCGTAGCAGGTCTTGTGGCTGGTATTGCAATTGGTAGAATTACCGAGTACTATACATCTGATCACCATAAGCCTGTTAAAAGTATTGCTGAATCTTCTCAAACTGGACCTGCAACAACCATTATTAGTGGATTATCTGTAGGTATGAGAAGTACTGTATTACCTATTTTAGTAATCGCTGGTGCAATTCTTATTTCTCACCACTTTGCTGGACTTTACGGAATTGCAATTGCTGCTGTAGGAATGCTTTCCACAGCTGGTATGACTATCGCTATCGATGCTTATGGACCGATTGCTGATAATGCTGGTGGAATTGCTGAAATGGCTAACTTAGACAGCAGTGTTAGAGAAATTACAGATGAACTAGACGCTGTGGGTAACACCACCGCTGCTATAGGTAAAGGCTTTGCTATCGGTTCTGCGGCGCTAACTTCTTTAGCGTTATTCTCTGCCTTTACGCAAGAAGCAGAATTAGTTGGCATAGACTTAACTAATGCTACCGTTATTGCTGGTCTATTTATCGGTGCAATGCTTCCGTTTTTATTCTCTGCAATTACCATGGATGCTGTTGGAAAAGCAGCTTTCCAAATGATTGAAGAGGTTAGACGCCAGTTCAAAGAAATTCCTGGCATTATGGAAGAAAAGGCAAAGCCAGACTATGCTCGTTGTGTAGAAATCAGTACAGATGCAGCAATTAAAGAAATGGTTATTCCAGGTCTTTTAGCTGTTGTTGTGCCAGTAGCTGTAGGGTTTATTTTAGGTGCAGAAGCGTTAGGTGGACTACTTGCTGGAGCTTTAGCAGCAGGGGTGCTTATGGCTATAATGATGGCTAATGCTGGTGGTGCCTGGGATAACGCTAAAAAGTATGTTGAAGGTGGAGCTTATGGCGGTAAGGGTACAGAAACTCACGCTGCTACTGTTGTAGGTGATACAGTAGGTGACCCATTTAAGGATACTTCAGGACCATCTATCAACATCCTTATCAAGCTAATGACAATTGTATCTTTAGTATTTGCCCCGCTATTTGGCGCAGGAATACTATAAAGAACAATATATAGAAGAGAAAAAACGTCGCTCATTTTGAGCGGCGTTTTTATTTATGGTATTTGGGTCAATGGGTATATGTTTTCATTGTACACTGTAAATTGTTTTGCATTGAACCCTCCAACAGAGTGTTACCATTTTGGTCTGGATTTGCTACCATATATGTAAGGAAGAACCGTCCCACTGAGATACGTGGGACATAGTGTTCGGGAGCAGACACTGCTCCCCTACGCCATTTGGGTTGTTCCATCTAGGTCATGCCATCTCGGGACAGAGGGGACAGGTACGACATTTTCATTTTGAACCGATGGGACAGCATACCAGTCCCCATTGTCCCTAGGTTTATCATTTGGGTCTTTTATTTGCTACCATATATGTAAGGAAGAACCGTCCCACTGAGATACGTGGGACATAGTGTTCGGGAGCAGACACTGCTCCCCTACGCCATTTGGGGTTGTTTCATCTAGGTCATGCCATCTCGGGACAGAGGGGACAGGTACGGCAGTCCCATTTTGAACCGATGGGACAGCATACCAGTCCCCATTGTCCCTAGGTTTATCATTTGGGTCTTGATTTGCTACCATATATGGAAGCAGTAACCGTCCCACAAAAAATATGTGGGACATAATGTTCGGGAGCAGACACTGCTCCCCTACAGCCATTTGGGTGTCATTTGGGTCATCATTAGGGCTGGGGCTTATGTTTTCCTATCCAACCATCCAACCATCCAACCATCCAACCATCCAACCATCCAACCATCCAACCATCCAACCATCCAACCATCCAACCATCCAACCATCCAACTGGTTTTAGGTTTTCCTATCCGCTACCTGCTATCCGCTGACCACCAAAACGGCCCCCCATTATTTTCCATGCATAAATCCTTGACCTTTGGTAAAAATGATGGTAAAGTATATAACTGTCGCTGAAACAAGCGGCGGCAAAAATATTCAACAGCTTTTAAAAAAAAGTTGTTGACACAAAAACGAATAAATGATATAGTATTACTTGTCGCTGAAACACGGCGGCAAACAAATTAGGTCTTTGAAAATTGAACAGCTAATGCAAAAGCCAGTAAGGTTTAAAGTTAATTTCTTTTTTATTATTTAAGTAAGTTGAGCTAAATTTTAGCTTTTCATAAACTATTTATGGAGAGTTTGATCCTGGCTCAGGACGAACGCTGGCGGCATGCCTCACACATGCAAGTCGAACGAGGGAAATTGAGAGCTTGCTCTTAATGGACCTAGTGGCGGACGGGTGCGTAACACGTGGGCAACCTGCCCTTTAGATCGGGATACCATCGGGAAACTGATGTTAATACCGGATACCTTCTTTTAATCACCTGATTAAAAGAAGAAAGATTTATCGCTAAAGGATGGGCCCGCGCTTCATTAGCTAGTTGGTAGGGTAACGGCCTACCAAGGCAACGATGGATAGCTGGTCTGAGAGGACGATCAGCCACACTGGGACTGAGACACGGCCCAGACTCCTACGGGAGGCAGCAGTGGGGGATATTGCGCAATGGGGGCAACCCTGACGCAGCAATGCCGCGTGAAGGATGAAGGTTTTCGGATCGTAAACTTCTGTTATGAGGGATGAATAAAATGACAGTACCTCAAGAGGAAGCCCCGGCTAACTACGTGCCAGCAGCCGCGGTAATACGTAGGGGGCGAGCGTTGTCCGGAATTACTGGGCGTAAAGAGCATGTAGGTGGTTTGATAAGTCAGATGTTAAACTGCGGGGCTTAACCCCGTATTGCATTTGAAACTGTCAAACTTGAGGACAGGAGAGGAAAGTGGAATTCCTAGTGTAGCGGTGAAATGCGTAGATATTAGGAGGAACACCAGTGGCGAAGGCGACTTTCTGGACTGTACCTGACACTGAGATGCGAAAGCGTGGGGAGCGAACAGGATTAGATACCCTGGTAGTCCACGCCGTAAACGCTGGGCACTAGGTGTAGGGGGTTTAGATACCCTCTGTGCCGCAGTTAACGCACTAAGTGCCCCGCCTGGGGAGTACGACCGCAAGGTTGAAACTCAAAGGAATTGACGGGGGCCCGCACAAGCAGCGGAGCATGTGGTTTAATTCGACGCAACGCGAAGAACCTTACCAGGGCTTGACATCCTCTGAAGTCTTTAGAGATAAAGTCGTCCTCTTTTGAGGCAGAGAGACAGGTGGTGCATGGTTGTCGTCAGCTCGTGTCGTGAGATGTTGGGTTAAGTCCCGTAACGAGCGCAACCCTTATTCTTAGTTGCCAGCAGGTTAAGCTGGGCACTCTAAGGAGACTGCCGGTGATAAACCGGGGGAAGGTGGGGATGACGTCAAATCATCATGCCCCTTATGTCCTGGGCTACACACGTGCTACAATGGCCTGAACAACGGGAAGCGAAGGAGCGATCTGGAGCGAATCCTTTAAATCAGGTCTCAGTTCGGATTGCAGGCTGCAACTCGCCTGCATGAAGTCGGAGTTGCTAGTAATCGCGAGTCAGCATATCGCGGTGAATGCGTTCCCGGGCCTTGTACACACCGCCCGTCACACCACGAAAGTTTGCAACACCCGAAGCCGGTGAGCCAACCTTTTAGGAGGCAACCGTCGAAGGTGGGGCGAATGATTGGGGTGAAGTCGTAACAAGGTAGCCGTATCGGAAGGTGCGGCTGGATCACCTCCTTTCTAAGGAGCTTTAACCTCAAGGTTAGTAGCATAGCTGTTTAATTTTGAAAGACCTAGTCTTTCAACCGATCTTTGAAATTACCCATAAGGATAAAACTAAGAAGTATCAACCCGAGATATAAAAAAGCGTGGTAGATACAATTTCATTATGTTTAAACGAGAAAAACGAGGTCAAGTTACAAAGGGCGCACGGCGGATGCCTTGGCGCTGGGAGTCGAAGAAGGACGTAGCGAGCTGCGAAAAGCCGCGATTAGCTGCAAGCAAGCATTAAGTCGCGGATTTCCGAATGGGGCAACCCACCACAGTTAATACTGTGGTACCACCACCTGAACAAGTAGGGTGGTAGGAGACAACCGGGGGAACTGAAACATCTAAGTACCCCGAGGAAGAGAAAGAAAACTCGATTCCCTAAGTAGTGGCGAGCGAAAGGGGAAGAGCCTAAACACTTTTAGTGTAAGCCTGTATGCGTTGCTAAAAGTGGGTTGAGGGAGTTACTTTACAAGTGGATACAGTCACTTGGGATAGTTACAAAATTAAAGTTTAGGCGAATTGGTTGGGAACCCAAACGACACAAGGTGAAAGTCCTGTAGCCGAAAAGCTTTAATCTATCCAAGTAGCCACCCGAGTATTGCGGGACACGAGAAACCCCGTAAGAATCTAGGAGGACCACCTCCAAAGGCTAAATACTACCCAGCGACCGATAGTGAACAAGTACCGTGAGGGAAAGGTGAAAAGTACCCCAGGCGGGGGATGAAATAGAACCTGAAACCGTGTGCCTACAAACAGTCAGAGCCCCATAAGCGGGTGATGGCGTACCTTTTGTATAATGGATCAGCGAGTTACATTTGCAAGCGAGGTTAAATGGTAAAGCCATGGAGCCGTAGCGAAAGCGAGTCTTAATAGGGCGACTAGTTTGTATGTGTAGACCCGAACCCGAGTGACCTACCCATGGCCAGGGTGAAGTTTTGGTAACACAAAATGGAGGCCCGAACCCACTAATGTTGAAAAATTAGGGGATGAGCTGTGGGTAGCGGTGAAATGCCAAACGAACTCGGAGATAGCTGGTTCTCCCCGAAATAGCTTTAGGGCTAGCCTCAAGGATGAATAGTGGAGGTAGAGCACTGATTGAGCTAGGGGCCTAACCCAGGTTACCGAACTCAGTCAAACTCCGAATGCCATATATTTTGACCTTGGGAGTCAGACTATGGGTGATAAGGTCCATAGTCGAGAGGGAAACAGCCCAGACCATCTGTTAAGGTCCCAAAGTGTAAGCTAAGTGGAAAAGGATGTGGGATTGCTTAGACAACCAGGATGTTGGCTTAGAAGCAGCCACCATTTAAAGAGTGCGTAATAGCTCACTGGTCAAGTGATCCTGCGCCGAAAATGTCCGGGGCTAAAGCTTACCACCGAAGCAATGGAGTAGTAATACTGGTAGGGGAGCGTTCTAAGTGCGGCGAAGCTGTACCGTAAGGAGCAGTGGAGCGCTTAGAAGTGAGAATGCTGATATAAGTAACGAAAAGAGATGTGAGAATCATCTCCGCCGAAAACCTAAGGTTTCCTGAGGAAGGTTCGTCCGCTCAGGGTAAGCCGGGACCTAAGCCGAGGCCGAAAGGCGTAGGCGATGGACAACTGGTAGATATTCCAGTGCCACCAAGCTTTGTTTGAGTGATGGGGTGACGCAGTAAGGTAGGTTATCGCACTGATGGACTAGTGCGTTCAAGCCAGTAGGGATTAGAGGTAGGCAAATCCGCCTCTATCTATTCTGAGAGGTTAAGAGGACCCAATTTAGGGGAACTAACTGATCCTACACTGCCAAGAAAAGCCTCTAACAAGAAGCGCGGTGCCCGTACCGTAAACCGACACAGGTAGGTGAGGAGAGAATCCTAAGGCGCTCGGGAGAACCTTCGTTAAGGAACTCGGCAAAATGACCCCGTAACTTCGGGAGAAGGGGTGCCTCGATATTGTGAAGTACATCCGTACTGAGCGAGAGGAGGCCGCAGTGAATAGGCCCAAGCGACTGTTTATCAAAAACACAGGTCTCTGCTAAATCGAAAGATGAAGTATAGGGGCTGACGCCTGCCCGGTGCTGGAAGGTTAAGGGAACGTGTTATCCGACACTCAACTTAGAATCTATGCTAAGTACTAGCGCTTAACTAAGAAGATTAAGTGTTACTAGATACTTAGTATAAAGTATAGGTTTTGAGTTGAGTGTCGGAGAAGCTCTGAACCGAAGCCCCAGTAAACGGCGGCCGTAACTATAACGGTCCTAAGGTAGCGAAATTCCTTGTCGGGTAAGTTCCGACCCGCACGAAAGGCGCAACGACTTGGGCGCTGTCTCAACGAAGGACCCGGTGAAATTGTAGTACCTGTGAAGATGCAGGTTACCCGCGACAAGACGGAAAGACCCCGTGGAGCTTTACTGTAGCCTGATATTGGATTTTGGCATTGACTGTACAGCATAGGTGGGAGGCTGAGAATAGAGGACGCTAGTCTTCTAGGAGCCTAAAGTGGGATACCACCCTGTGAATGTTGGAATTCTAACTAGAAACCGTAATCCGGTTTTAGGACAGTGTCAGGTGGGCAGTTTGACTGGGGCGGTCGCCTCCCAAAGAGTAACGGAGGCGCCCCAAGGTCTCCTCAGAATGGTTGGAAATCATTCGTAGAGTGCAAAGGCATAAGGAGGCTTGACTGCGAGACCTACAAGTCGAGCAGGGACGAAAGTCGGGCTTAGTGACCCGGCGGTACCGAGTGGAAGGGCCGTCGCTCAACGGATAAAAGCTACCCCGGGGATAACAGGCTTATCTCCCCCAAGAGTTCACATCGACGGGGAGGTTTGGCACCTCGATGTCGGCTCATCGCATCCTGGGGCTGTAGTAGGTCCCAAGGGTTGGGCTGTTCGCCCATTAAAGCGGTACGCGAGCTGGGTTCAGAACGTCGTGAGACAGTTCGGTCCCTATCTGTCGCGGGCGCAGGAAGTTTGAGAGGATCTGTCCTTAGTACGAGAGGACCGGGATGGACGAACCTCTAGTGTACCAGTTGTCACGCCAGTGGCAGTGCTGGGTAGCTAAGTTCGGCACGGATAAGCGCTGAAAGCATCTAAGCGCGAAGCCACCCTCAAGATAAGACTTCCCTCCGACACTCAACTTAGAATCTAACTAAGACTTGTCACCAAAGTAAGGTGTTAAAAGTCTTATAGATAAAGTATCTATAGTTTAGGTTTTGAGTTGAGTGTCGGATAAGACTCCAGATAGACTATCTGGTAGATAGGCCGGAGGTGTACAGGTAGTAATACCTTTAGCTGACCGGTACTAATAAGTCGAGGACTTGACCAACTTAGTTTAGATAATGACTTAGTTTTATTCCTTATGGTAATTTATCCAGTGACAAAAGCGAAGAGGATCCACCGGTTCCCATCTCGAACACCGCAGTTAAGCTCTTCAGCGCCGATGGTACTTGGGGTTTACCCCCTGGAAGAGTAGGACGTCGCTGGGTACGCAAAAGCACCTAACCATATTATTTGGTTAGGTGCTTTAATTATCTTGGGGTTGTTTTTCAAACATCTACGATTAACATTATATCTGATTTGACATCGATTACTAAAAAACATATAATATAGTGTAATCAATAGTAAAAGCAAAGAGTAGGAAAGTAGCAAGAGTTAGTAGTTTACAGAGAGGTGACTGGTGTGGTGGAAGGTCACTAACAAACCCTTTTGTGAAAATCACCTATGAGCTGGATGGCTGAAACTTAGTAAGCAATCCCGTTTGGATACGTTACATCCTTAACTAAGTGACAGCTTTTGCTGTAACTAGGGTGGTACCGCGGAATTTCGTCCCTAAGTCTTTTGACTTAGGGATTTTTTTATTATATTGAAAGGATGAGAGGTATGGAAAAGTTTAAGGAATTGTCAAACAAGCCAGTTCATGAGAAAGAAGGCTATTTATCTAATTTTTGGGATGAAATTGATCTTCTTCAAAAGACTTTAGAAGTTCGAAAAGACGCTGAGCCATTTGTTTTTTTTGAAGGACCGCCGACAGCTAATGGGAAACCTGGTATTCACCATGTTATCTCTAGAACGCTAAAAGATTCCGTCTGTAGATATAAAACTATGGAGGGTTATCAAGTGAAAAGAAAAGCAGGTTGGGATACCCATGGCCTACCTGTGGAATTAGAGGTTGAAAAACAGTTAAATCTTTCTAACAAAACTGAAATAGAGAACTATGGACTTTCTGCTTTTAACCATAAGTGCCGCGAATCAGTATTCACATATGAAAAGCTTTGGAGAGATATGACTAGAAGAATGGGATATTTATTGGATTTAGAAAATCCTTATATCACCTTAGATAATGACTACATTGAGTCGGTATGGTGGATATTAGATAAGTTTAATAAGGAAGGTTATATTTATGAAGGTCATAAAATCCTTCCCTACTGTCCTAGATGTGGTACAGGCCTAGCTTCACACGAGGTTGCTCAAGGATATAAGGAGATCAAGTCCAACACTGTTATCGTACCTTTTAAGGTGAAGGATAAAGAAGAGTATATACTAGTATGGACTACAACCCCCTGGACATTAGCTGCTAACGTAGCTTTAGCTGTACACCCCGATGAAACGTATATTAGAGCCAAAAAAGACCAGAAGGTCTATATCGTTGAAAAAACACTTTCTAATAAGGTGTTAGGGGAAGACTTTGAGGTAATTGAGGAATTTAAGGGTCAAGAACTAGAGCATACTGAGTATGAACAGTTAATGCCTTTTACAAAACCAGACAAAAAAGCTTTCTTTGTTACAATAGCTGATTACGTTACCACCAGTGATGGAACTGGAATTGTTCATATAGCACCAGCCTTTGGTGAGGATGACTATCAGGTAGGTGTTAAATATAACCTTCCCGTAATCCAACCGGTAGATGAGTCTGGAAAATATACCACCACTCCATGGCAAGGAAAGTTCGTAATGGACTGTGATGTCGATATAATTAAATGGCTACATGCTGAAGGCAAGCTTTTTAGCAAAGAAAAGATAGCTCATAACTATCCTCATTGTTGGAGATGTGGCACAGAACTGTTATATTATGGGAAACCAAGCTGGTTTATAGAAGTAACTAAAATGAAAGATAAACTAATAGAAAACAATAACTCGGTAGAATGGTATCCTAGCTACGTCGGTGAAAAGAGATTTGGAAATTGGTTGGAAAACTTAAATGATTGGGCAATTTCTAGAAATCGTTACTGGGGAACTCCTTTAAACATCTGGAAATGTAAGTGTGGACACAAAGAGTCTATAGGCTCTAGAAAAGAACTTGTGGAAAAAGCTATCGAAGATATTGATGAAAATATCGAACTGCATAGACCATTTGTTGATGATGTTCATATAAAGTGTGATAAATGTGAAGAAACTATGACAAGGGTTACAGAAGTAATAGACTGCTGGTTCGACAGTGGTGCGATGCCTTTTGCACAACACCATTATCCCTTTGAAAACAAGGAAAACTTCGATGAGCTATTCCCTGCTGATTTTATCTGTGAGGGTATAGATCAAACAAGAGGCTGGTTTTATTCACTTCTGGCTATATCTACATTCGTCACCGGCAAGGCACCTTACAAGAAGGTGCTGGTAAATGACTTGATTTTAGATAAAGACGGTCAGAAGATGTCAAAATCAAAAGGTAATACAGTTAACCCCTTTGAACTGTTTGATAAATACGGAGCAGATGTTCTAAGATGGTATTTGCTATATGTATCTCCAGCTTGGACGCCTACACGCTTTGACATCGAAGGTTTAAAAGAGGTACAAAGTAAATTTATTGGAACACTAAAAAATGTTTATACTTTCTTTACCCTTTACGCCAATACTGACAATGTTAACCCAAAAGATTTCTTTGTAGAGTATAAAGATCGACCTGAGCTCGATAAATGGATAATTTCAAAGTTCAACAGCTTAGTTCAGGAAGTAAAAAGCGATATGGAAACAATGGAGCTAACTCGTGTTGTAAGAAAAATACAGGATTTTGTCAATGAAGATCTATCAAATTGGTATATTAGAAGAGCCCGTCGTCGTTTTTGGGCTTCTGAATTAACCCAGGATAAAAAGGCTGTATATAATACAACCTACGAGGTTTTAGTTGGCATATCCAAACTAGTAGCACCTTTTGTACCATATATTTCCGAGGAAGTCTATAAAAACTTGACAGGCCAAACCTCTGTTCATCTAGAAAATTACCCACAGGTTGATTTAAACCTTATAGATAAACGTGTTGAGGAGCGAATGGATCTTGTAAGGGACTTAGTAGGACTAGGCAGATCTGCTAGAGTACAGTGTAAAATCAAGGTTCGTCAACCAATCCAAAAAATGATTATTGATGGTGACCATCATGACTTGATAAGCGATTTAGTACCGCTAATGAAAGAAGAGCTAAACGTTAAAGAAGTTGAGTTTACACAGGATGTAGATAAATTTATGAATTATAGTCTTAAACCAAACTTTAAAGTGGCAGGTCCAAAGCTTGGGCCGAAGATAAAGCTACTAGGCCCAGCTTTAGCAAAAGTTAATGCTGCTGAAGTTATTCCAAAGCTAAGGTCTGGCGAAACTATTTCAATTGACTTAGGTGATGAAAGCATAGAGATAGATGAAGAATTAGTTATGATAAATATCTCAGCTAAAGAAGGCTTTACCGTTGAGATGGAAAATAACCTATTTACCATCTTAGACACAACCCTAACCCAAGAGTTGATTGACGAAGGATATGCCAGGGAGTTTATATCAAAAGTTCAGCAAATGAGAAAGAATAGTGGTTTTGAAGTGACTGACAATATAAATATATATTTCAACACAGATGATGAAGTTACTTCAGCAATTGAAAGATTTGAGGAATATATAAAATCAGAAACACTAGCTGTCTCATTAAACAATGTTAGTGATGATAGCTTAGAAAAGCAAGATGTTAATGATCACCTTACCGGAATAAAAGTGGAACGAGTTTAAAATAAGAAGCAGTCAGCTATCTATGCTGACTGCTTCTCTATTTTATGAACAAAAAAGGAACATCTGAAGCGTTCCGATACAATTCAACAAAAATATAAATTGTATTGAAACTGTTGCGCAAGAATGTGACAATTAACTCAGGTGGAAAATTATTCTATAGGAGGAGATATTTATGAAACAAGAGAGCATTGCTAAGCAATTTAAACACGGAGTTATCATGGATGTCACTAATGATAAGGAGGCACAGATAGCAGAGGAAGCCGGGGCCTGTGCTGTTATGGCCTTAGAAAGGGTGCCAGCTGATATTAGGCGAGATGGTGGAGTAGCTAGAATGTCTGACCCAGCCATGATTAAATCAATAACGAAAGCAGTTAAAATACCTGTTATGGCTAAAGTTCGTATAGGGCATTTTGTGGAAGCTCAAATATTAGAGGCTATTAAGGTTGATTTTATTGACGAAAGCGAAGTTTTAACACCAGCAGATAAAGTATATCATATCCAAAAAAGTAAGTTTAAGGTACCATTTGTTTGTGGAGCAAAAAATTTAGGAGAAGCCTTGCGAAGAATAGGTGAAGGGGCGTCTATGATACGAACAAAGGGTGAAGCTGGAACTGGGGATGTTGTGGAAGCTGTTACACATATGAAAACAATCAACAGTGAGATTAAAAAAGTAGCATCTTTAGAAAAGAGCGAGTTGATAAACGCCTCAAAGGAAATAGGTGCCCCATATCAAATGCTAGAATATGTCCATAATCATAAAAAACTTCCAGTGGTAAACTTTGCAGCAGGCGGCATAGCAACCCCAGCTGATGCCGCACTAATGATGCAGCTAGGCTGCGACGGAGTGTTTGTTGGATCAGGGATATTTAAGTCAAAAAACCCGGAAAAAAGGGCTAAAGCGATTGTTGAAGCTGTAAATAACTTTAACAATCCAGAAAAACTAGCCGTAATATCTGAAGACTTAGGGGAAGCAATGAGTGGTATCTCAATACAAAGCTTAGATGAAGACAGTAAGCTATCGAAAAGAGGCTGGTAATTTACAATAGCTAAAACAAAAGAAACTTTCCTAAATATATAGGAAAGTTTCTTTTGTATTATAAAAGCTCTTTAAGCTGGCAGATACTTGTTATTAATGTATCTGCACTGTTTAACTCTGATAGGTTTCCGTATCCATACGTGCATCCAATAGTAAATATATTGTTCTTGCAACCTGCTTCTATGTCCTGAAGCCTATCTCCTACTATCACCATGTCGCGCGGATACTTGGACTTAATCTTTTCAAGTACCTTCCACTTAGGTATATAGTTATACTCTTCGGAGCAAACCAAACTATCAAAGTAATTACTAAGGCCAAAGAGACTGTTAGAAGTTTCTTTATAGTAAGTTCCACAATTACTAATAAACACTAGGTTATACTCTTTTGATTTTAGATATTTCAGTGTATTTATAGTACCTGTATATAGAGTAGCTTTTCCGCCAGCGAGTTGTTTTTTCATCTCTGCACCAATAATAGTGCTAGCTTTATCTTTTATATCTTTATTTAAATTGGACATGAACTGTTGCCACATGTCTTTGCTGGTAAAACCTAGCCAATGAGAGATATCTTTATCGCTCCAATCCCTGGGGTTAGCATGTCCATTTTCTACTAAAAACGCATAAGCTTTTCTAAATGCTGGAGCATAAATTTTTAGGCTATCATGAAGGGTTCCATCATAATCAAAGAATATAGTCTTAACGTTAGAGAAGATAGAGCTTTTATTACTTAATTTCATCAAGTAGATTTGCCATTTCTATCACTGTAGTAGCAGCTTCAAAACCTTTATTACCAGCTTTGGTGCCAGCTCTTTCAATAGCCTGCTCTATAGTATCAGTTGTTAGCACTCCAAAAATAATTGGAATATCCAGTTCTAATGAAGTCGACGCCACTCCTTTAGTAACCTCACTAGAAACATAATCAAAGTGTGGAGTAGCTCCTCTTATAACAGCACCTAAGCAAATTACTCCGGCATACTTTTTAGATTTGGCCATTTTTTTTGCAACTAGCGGAAGTTCAAATGCCCCAGGAGCCCATGCAATCTCAATATCTTCCTCATTAACACCATGTCTTTTTAAACCATCTAAAGCACCGGATAACAACTTGCTTCCAATGAATTCATTAAACCTTCCGACTACGATACCAAACTTTTGTCCCTTTGCAACTAAATTACCTTCATAAACTCTCATTATTTTTCCTCCTTTAGTATATGTCCCATCTTTTCTTTTTTTGTTTTAAGATAAAATTCATTTCTTTCGTTGTGGTTTGTTTGAATAGGCACTCTCTCAACAACTTCCATGCCATAACCTGCTAACCCAGCAAGTTTTTTGGGGTTGTTTGTCATAAGCTTTATTTTCTTAACGCCTAAATCATAAAGTATTTGAGCACCGATTCCATAATCTCGCATATCTTCTGGAAAACCTAGCTTTACATTGGCTTCTACTGTATCAAAGCCTTGGTCTTGTAGTTCATAGGCCTTTATTTTATTGATGAGCCCAATACCTCTACCTTCCTGGCGCATGTATAACAATACACCTCTACCATCTTCTTCAATCTTCTCGATAGCTGCTTGATACTGATCACCGCAATCGCATCGAAGGGAGCCAAAAGCATCACCAGTTAAACATTCAGAGTGTACTCTTACGAGCACTTCATCATCGTCTTTTATATCACCTTTAACTAAAGCTACATGATGTTCGCCGTTTAACTTGTTAACGTACCCGTGCATTTTAAAGTCGCCGTATTTAGTAGGCATTTCAGCACTAGCTTTTTTATCAACTAAAAGTTCATGCTTTCTTCTGTATTCAATTAGATCTGCAATAGTGATAATTTTTAAGTTATGCTTTTTTACATATTCCATAAGCTGAGGAACCCGAGCCATAGATCCGTCTTCATTCATAATTTCACAGATTACCCCTGCAGGATATAAACCGGCCATCTTTGCTAAATCAGTACCCGCTTCAGTATGTCCTGCTCTTTTTAGAACGCCTCCTTCTTTAGCTATAAGAGGGAAGATGTGCCCGGGCTTAGTAAAATCTTTTGGTCTAGATGATGAATCAACTAATTTAAGTATAGTGTCGGCTCTTTCTTTAGCTGAGATTCCAGTTGTAGCATCTGCAGAGTCAACTGAAACTGTAAAAGCAGTTTCCTTAGGATCTGTGTTGTTACTCACCATAGGGTAAATACCTAGCTTTTGTAATCTTTCCTTCAACATTGGCGTGCATATTAATCCACGCCCGTATTTAGCCATAAAATTTATAGCTTCCGTGGTAGCCTTTTCTGCTGCCATTAACAAATCGCCTTCATTTTCTCTATCCTCGTCATCTACAACTACAATCATTTTTCCCTGTTTAATATCCTCTAATGCTTCCTCGATAGTATTAAATTTAATCATATTATACACCCCTTTTAATTAAGCAAATCCATTTTTCTGTAAAAAACTAATATCGATGGAATTTTTGCTGTCGTTTTCAGTTTTGTTAGCATTAACTAACTTCTCCACATATTTACCAACTAAATCGTATTCCAAATTTACCTCATCACCGATTTTATTCTTCAGCAAAGTAGTGTCTTCTCCAGTGAGTGGGATGATTGAAACCTTAAAGCTATCATCATTTACATCAGCTACTGTTAGGCTTGTACCATCTATTGCTATAGAACCTTTTTCTATTACATATTTGAGGCTAGTATTCACAGGCTTTATGGTAACCCAAGTAGCGTTTTCATCCTTTCTGAAGTTTAGTATTGTGCCTATATCATCGATATGACCAGAAACCATATGTCCACCTAACCGATTTCCTAGCTGTAAAGCTCGCTCTAAGTTAACTTCACTGCCGATGTTTAACTTTCCCAAATTACTGTTATCCATTGTTTCAGGCATAACATCAGCATCAAAGCTATTAGATGTAAAACTTACTACAGTTAAGCAAACACCATTAGTACTAATACTGTCGCCTAGTTTTACACCATCTAGAACTTTTTTTGCACTTATAGTGAGACTACAAGATTTAATGCTTTTTTTTACTTTTTGTACCTTTCCAACTTCTTCAACAAGACCGGTAAACATAACCTCACCTTCCCTTTTTAACATAACCAGAGATTAATATGTCGTCATCAAATCTACGGACGTCAATTTCTGTTAAGGAAATTGCATCATTTATATACTCAATTCCTTGCCCAGTTACAGGTGTTATGGCATTTTTACCACCTATAATTTTTGGGGCGATAAAGTTTAAAACTTTGTCCACATTGTTTGTGCTAAAAGCGCTAAAATTTAATTGGCCGCCACCTTCAATAAGTAAACTATCAATCTTCATTTCTCCTAGTTTGTCTAAAAGATATGTCAGATCTACTTTTCCTGTTTTATTAGGAGTTATAATAATTTCTGCACCTTTTGCTTCTAAAGAAGAAAGTTTTGAGCTGTCAGCACGTTCTGTGGTTGCAATTATAGTTTTTGCTTTAGAATCTATGTTTAAAACATTAGCACTCAGTGGTATTTGTGCTGTTGAATCCACGATAATACGATGCGGGTCTGTCCCGCTACCATCAGGTAAACGTGTTGTTAAAAATGGATCATCGTTTAACACTGTGCCTATACCGACCAATATCGCAGAGACTTGATTTCTTAAATTATGGACATAAGCTCTAGATAATTTATTTGTAATCCATTTAGAATCACCAGAGACAGTTGCTATCTTACCATCTAAAGTCATGGCGGTTTTGATTATGACAAAGGGTCTGTTTTCGCTAATATATTTAATAAAAAACTCATTGAGCTTCTTTGCTTCAGCTTCTAAAACCCCGCTAACTACCTCGATGCCATTTTCTTCAAGAATGCTAATGCCCTTACCTGAAACTAAAGGGTTAGGATCCTTCATAGCCACAACAACTTGTTTGATTCCACTTTTCACAATCGCTTCAGCACAGGGAGGAGTTTTTCCGTAGTGGGAACAGGGCTCTAAAGTAACATACATAACAGCATCTTCTAAGTTTTCATTGCAGTTTTTTAAAGCGTTAAGTTCTGCATGGCGACCACCATAGTACTCGTGGTAACCTTCTGCAATAATACTATTATTCTTGACTATAACTGCGCCTACTAAAGGATTTGGAGAAACTTGTCCACGCCCTTTTTTAGCTATATCCAATGCCCTTTTCATAAACTTATAAGTCAAACCATCACCTCCAAAAAAGTATAAAAAAACGGCTCTGAAGATATACTCCAGAGCCGTAAAAGTCGATAAACGTATAGTAGGTTTAAGTATAACTTCTTACCTACTATAATTACCTATAGTTCACCTATTTATAGATAAACTTCTTCTCCCATCCAGACTTTAACTGTCGGTCTCGGAATCTAACCAAGTCAACCACAATTGTGGCTCGCGGACTATACCGCCGGTAGGGAATCTCACCCTGCCCTGAAGAAATTATTTGTTGTTGTGATTTAAAAATAACATATCATTACTCTACTGTCAAATAAAAAATATCCTTAATCACCTAAAGCTAAAAAAGATGTAAAACTCCATAGACTCAACTTTTATCGAATTATTTTCTTCGTCCTTAAAGCCGTAGATGTTTTTAAAGACAAGCTTGATATCTGTGTTTTGGTTTTTATCGGAATAGGTCATTTTAGTTAAAGATAACACTTCAGTGCCTTCATGTTGGTTATAAATTTCTTTAGCTATGCTACCAATATCCTTACTGTAAATTACATCTTCATTTTTATAAATATACAATTCACTTTTTTTATCATTGGCAGTTACTAAAAAGTCCCCAAGTTTAAGCTCAGAGCTAGCATGGATGTTTAGTGTAAAATGACCAAAGTGCTGATATTGATTAATGTCTATTAACTCATCTTCTGAAAGGTGTATTCTAAAATATTCTCGCCTTTGTCTAAAGTGGTCATGGCGACTTCTTTGTAGTTCAAAACCAAAGACATCTTTGGTATCCCTTAGTAGACTGAATCCGTCAGGCAAATAGCTTAACTTACTCAAATCATGGTTGCTATTAAAGTAAATGATGATACTGCTAAGCTCATACCTATCTTCTACTGATAGTTCTTTCTGAGGCTGAATTTCTCCATTTTTAAGCATGTCATGTTCTGTTAGTAACCTTTCAAAACGGGTGTTTTGACTGGAAATGGAGGTGGAATAAGCGCTCCAAGGCCCAATGACTGACAAGATGGCTATCACAGCTAATGAGATAGGGATTACTATACCTCTTTTGCGCGACGAAAAAATGTGGTAAAGCATAATCCCTACTAACCACAGCCCTGCTACTAAAGCAAAGTACCTTCTTTCAGTAAATCCATAGGCAGATATCCTAATATACAAAGAAACTAGCATCATCACTAAAAGGGGAAGTGAAAGCTTAGGGAGGTAGCTTTTAAACATGGAAGTCCATTTACTTGTTTTTTTAAGGGGAGATATGGCTAACAAAACTGCAGTAGACAACATTAGATACCAAAGGACCAAATTCGCAACAACACCTTGGGGAAGCTCTCTTGCCAAGAGTATGTTACCGAAATATATATATAAAATTAAGGTATAGGCAGCTATTAGAGGCGTTAAAATATACCTTAAAAGAACGCTAATAACTTTAGGGTAATCATTAACAGTCAAATATTGGTGATTCTTAGGTATATCTGCTAGAAAGAAGGCCGGGGCAAAGACTCCTACAACAATTAGCCAGATATCTAAATAAGCTTTAGAGGAGATGTTGATAGAAAAAAGCAGGTTTATTGTCAACAATAATGCTGAAACACCCATAAATAATATCATTGAGTATAGATAGGTAATAAAAAAACTTGTAAATAATCGGATAACATATAGCTCAAACTTAGGTGCCTTAAAAAAGAATGGGATGAAAGTAAAAGCTAGGGTAAAAGCCAGAAAGAGGGCTGCATACCTTGTAACAGTTACCATAGTAATTTCTTTCAACATAAAAATTAGAAAAGATAACAAAAGTAAAAAAAGTAAGCTAAAAATAACGGTTTTTACTTTGTTTGTTTTTATTTGCACCTTTTCACAAAGTGCTTGTGCAGACAGGGAAATAGGAACCCCTAATCCAAAAGTCATACCTAACCTTATAAATAACTGGTGTTGCTCCAAAGTAGGAAAACTTAGTCTATTAGCCAAGATAAAAGCCAAAGTAGCCAATACAGAAAATAATACTGAAATAGGAAAGCGGTTACAGGCAGATAATATCTTCTGAAAAAGTATATATATTTGGTTTTTAAAATACAAAGTAAACTCACTCCTTTTAACCTAATAATATCATGAAATCACCCTTTAAAGTAAGTCGCAGTAAGAACATTATATTTATACTAGCAGTGATATTTTCCCAATAAACGGAGATATTAAAAAAGTGAGGTGATGAATTTGAAACTATTTAGACTGTTATACTCAATGAAAACTGGAATTGTACTTTTAGTTATTTTAGCTTCTGTATCTGTAATTGGTACTTTAATTCCACAAGAGAGGCCTATGGGGTGGTACCAAGAAAATTATAGTCATAGGGTTTTTACCGCTATAGAGATGTTTAATTTAGATGATATGTACCACAGTAGGTGGTTTTTCGGGTTATTTATTTTGTTATCCCTAAACCTACTTTTATGTAGCATAGTTAGGCTTCCAAAGGTATATCAAAGGTTTAAAAAACCGTACATGATAAATGGGAATAAATTTAGAGTTCGCGATCTTGAGGTTAATAGCTTAAAGAAAGTAGTTACAGATCTGGGGTTCAAAAAAACAGCTGTTGAAGGAGGTACATTACATAGCAAAAAAGGATTTGCAGGATTTTTTGGTTCGTGGTTAACTCACCTAGGTATGCTGATTATTATAGTTGGGTATGTTGCCGGTATATATCTTGGGTTTAATTATCAAGTAGTGGGAGTAGTAGGAGATAATGTGGCGGTTTCTGGTACTGATGTTGAGGTTTATATAGATGACTTTGTGGTTGATTATAGAGAGGACAATACAGTAGATCAATACTATTCCTATGTAACGGTTAGTGATGGGCAAGAGAATAGAAGTGGAGAGATCTCTGTTAATAACCCTTTGGCCCATGATAAGTATAACTTTTATCAGTTAGCAACTGGATGGATGTTGGATTTAGAATACACTGCCAGAGGGGAAACTACAACAAAAAGGTTGTATCAACGGGATGAAGTGATGTTAGAAGACGGTCATTTAGCAATTAGGGTGCTGGAATTTAGACCAGACGCCATAGACAACACTCCTCACCTAAAACATCCCATGTTACTTTATCAAATAGTCCAGCACGGCAGGGTTTTAGACATGAATGTAACGGAGTTTGATAAGCCAATTACATGGATGGGAAGGACAATTACCTTTACAAATCCGCAGCGATATACTGTGCTAGAGGTTTCTAACGATCCTACCTTAGGTTTTGTGAGTATAGGGGCGATTGCTTTACTAGCAGGGCTATTTTTAAGTTTTTATGTTAATCCATCATCAATACTTTGTGTACCACATCCTCAAGGGGGATATGAAGTAACAGTATACAGTGCAAAGTTTGTAGAAGAAACGATAGAAAACTTCAAAAACGAATTGGAAGGGGTTGAACAGGTTGATAGAAAGGATATTGTTTAATATTTCTTTTTTTGGGTATGGATTGACAGTAGTTTTGTATATGATTTTCATGTTTAAGCAAAATATAAAGATAGCTAAGCTTGGATTTTTTACGATAGCAACTTCGTGGGTAATTCATACAATTTCACTGCTTCTAAGGTGGTATGCAGCAGGTTATCCACCGTTAACAAACCAGTTTGAATTTGCATCTAGCTTCGCCTGGGGGATAGCTCTATGCTACATTTTTATTTATCAAAAATATCGCTACCATGGATTGGGAATTTTTATCACTCCGGTAATATTTATGATAGCTGGGTATGGGATGAGTTTATCAAGGGATATTTCTCCCTTAATGCCTGCATTGCAGAGCAATTGGCTGTTTTTTCATGTTTTTACAGCAGTGCTTAGCTATGGAGCCTTTGGTGTAGCTTTTGGGTTAGGGATTCTATTTATTGTTATGAATAAACTAAAAGATGGGAAAGATATAACTAGACATTTGCCTAAGTTAGAAAAAATTGACTCTCTGATTTATAAAACTATAGCTTTTGGGTTTTTGTTTTTAACTTTGGTTATAGTTACTGGAGCAGTGTGGGCCCAGGAGGCTTGGACAAGATATTGGGCTTGGGATCCTAAAGAAACATGGTCACTTATTACGTGGATTATCTATGCTATATTTTTACATGCTAGATTAAAAAAAGGTCTCAAAGGTCAAAAACTTGCCATGTTTGCCATTATTGGTTTTGCCAGTGTGTTGTTTACCTACATGGGTGTAAACATGTTGTTGCCAAGCATCCACAGCTATATGTAGAAAATATTTATGACAAAAAATGAGGTGATTAAACAGTGAGAGATTGGCAAAAGGTAGTTCTAGCTTTAGCGGCAGTTTTAGTTTTGGGTATAGCTGTTTATAGTTATATGGGAGGCAGAGATGCAGCTGATGAGCAACCACCTAGAGATCCAGGTGGTCAGGAAGGACCAGAACAGGAAGATAAAATTTTAGACCCAGCCCATTGGGAGGATGAACATCCTGAGATTTATCAATCATATATGAGGAATACCCCCGATGACGATGATAATGTAAAGCGTGGCTCTGATCAACAGGTAGATTATATAGAAAGATATCCGCAGATAGAGACGATTTATGAGGGTTTTGGATTTGCAAAAGAGTACTTTTCAACAGTAGGACACCTCTACTCATTAACTAGTGTAAGAGAGATTGCAAGACCAAAGCCAGGAGCTAACTGCTTAGCTTGTAAAACCCCAGATTATGAAGGTTTTTATGAAGAATATGGTGACGATTTATTTGCTATGGAATTTAATGAAATGGCAGAACGTGCACAGTGGAATATAACCTGTTATAGTTGTCATGGTAACGACCCAGGTAGTATTCACATTTCGGTACCACAAGCGGAGCCTGGCTTTGAGCAGGTAGACTTTGACATACCGCCAGGAACAGCAAGTTGTGCACAATGTCATGTAGAGTATTACTTTGAAGAAGAAAATATGGCTGTTGTCTTTCCATGGGAAAACGGACTAACAGTTCAGGATATGGAAGATTATTTTGACGAAAGAGACTTTGCAGATTGGGAACACCCTAGAACTGGAACGCCACTTATTAAGATACAGCATCCTGAATTTGAAATGTATACCGGTAGTCCTCATGATCAGTTAGGTATGAGCTGTGCTGATTGTCATATGCCAACAGTCGAAAGCGAAGATGGCGTGGAGTATGTTTCCCATTGGTGGAGCAGCCCACTTCATACAGCAGAAGAGTCTTGCTTAGGCTGTCACGCAAACCATGACGTCGAAAGTATAACTGAATGGGTGAGCGAAGGACAAGCAGAAGTTGAGGAAAAGCAAGTTCAAACTATGGACATGCTGGTAGAGCTGATTGAAGAACTTGCAACTAGAGTGGAAAACGATGATTTAGATGAAGAAACTCTAGAAGAAGTTAGAAGTTTACACCGACAAGCACAAATCAGATGGGATTTTGTCTTTGCGGAAAACAGTACTGGAAGTCACTATTTTGATAGAGCACATGAATATCTAGACGAAGCTATGGAGATAGCTGAAGAGGCTCTACAAATATTAGAGGAAAATTAAAAAAGACCCTACCTTGAAACCAAGGTAGGGTCTTTTTTATCCTGAGCAAAGCGAAGGATCTTATAAATTTGAGCTCTTAGGTAAGCAAACCAAGATTCTTCGGCAGGCTCAGAATGAGACAGTATAAGACACCTGCCTTAACAGTAAGGCAGGTGTCTTTTCATTAAAACCTAATCCCTTTAAGCTCAACTAAGCTTTGTTCGCTTAAAGCTTCGCCTGTGAAGATGTAGAAGATAGGAGGTAGCTTATAAAAATCCCCATCTGCTAGGCTGGAGCTAGTTACAAAATTAAAAAACATTATATCTTGGCTTAAGGATAAGCTTAACTTGTGGTCTTGATTAGTGTCGGAAATTATCTGAAGCTTATGATTAAGCTTGTTGTTTCCAAACACCAAAGAAGAAAAGCATGTATCTTGTAAATCAAAGGCAGCACCTTTGTGATGTAACCTTTCCCCTTGCATATTGTTGTACTCAGCAAAACAATCCTGAAGCTCATCAAGACATAAAAATCCTTGTGTAATTAAATTCTTGTCAAAATATTGACCGGTCTTTTGCTCTACCGTGTTGTACTGGCAGATAACCGGCATTCCCTCCATAGTGAGGTAGTGCTGGTGTATTACCAATCCTTTTAATTCATCATGCTCTTTTAGCTCTACCGTGGCTTTGATGCCATGCCAAGTATTACCTTTGTTGTCATCTAACTTTACAGCACTTAAATTGGTTTCTTCTTTAGCTATACAGCTACTGCGCAGCTTATCGCATCTAAAGGTAATTCCACCGTTCCAAGGGTTAAACCAAGATTTAGGCCCTGCCTTAGGAAATGAGCTATCCAACCAGTTTTTACCTAAGAACTGTAGGTCATAAAGGTAGGGACCAAACTTAGAGGACATAGAAAATGATAAATTTCCATTGGACACGGTATAAACGTCCATATCCTCTTTGCTAACGAGTTTTTTTTCCACTTCTTTGTTACCTTTAGGTATTATTACCCTCTCCCACTTTGAAACCACACCTTTTGTGGAGTTTTCACAGCTCAGGGTATCAATATCTAAGCTATTTTTACGCAAAGTCACATCAAAGCTGGCGTTTTGCCTGCTTTCATCTAGGCTGATCGATTTTTTAATTTTATCAAAGCTATCTCTTTTTGGAAACATACTAAAATCTCCCGACAAATAATTTGTTCGCTTTTCCACAACTTCAACTTTAAAATTTTGTGAAACAAAAGGATTGCCCCCATTTACCTGCAGCTGCAGCGGGTCAGACATCATAGGAATTGGTTTATTCTCCCCTATACTAAAGTTTCTAAACTTATGCCAGCTGTCAAATGTATTAACTGAGAGAAAAACAGACTTGGTTTTTACTGAGCTTTTTTGTGAAAGCTTGCCTAAGTTTTTTAAAAGGCTTATAGACCAATCATTAAAGGCAAGAGTAAAGTCATTATCCCAGCTAACACCACAGCTAGAACCCTTTTCATAGCCATAAAGCCAATTCTCCGTTACTAAATCACTTTTCCAGTAGTCTAAGCAAAATGCAGCACTGTCTTTAATATGAATGAATTTGTTTTCATATGGAAGGATACATGCAGCAAAATCTAAATAGACTGGGATGCTAATCCAAACATCTTCTAAAGTACTGCTGTTATCGGTGTTGATAACTTCAAGGTAGTTTTCTAGCAAACCATTGGAGTAAAGCTTGTTGTAAACAATCAGCTGTAACCCTGGAAACTGTTGGGAGTTGTAGATTAGCTTAAGCGTTCCCTCGCCCTCTTGTTTGCTAAACTCAACCTTGCAGGGTCTAACCCTATCAAATTCATCGCTATAAGGTTTGCCTAGACGGGGAGGTAGAAAAGCCAGTTCATTACAAGCTTGCTTTGTGACATTCCGCCAGCCAGCTAATTTTTCTATAACAGTTTGGTGGGGGCCATTAAAGAGCAGCCAGTTATGCTGATCTTCTCCCCAAAATATCGAGCTATAGCCCTTAAAAGGAGCGGCTATGTTAGTTTTAAAATTGACTTTTTCCCCCGATTCAGTTTCTACCAAAGCTTCACTGTTTGAGGTGTAAAAACCAAAATTTAAGAGACTGTACGGTACTTGTAATGATTTTTTTTGCCCAGCTTTTAAAGTAATATCAAACCTTTGTTTAGGTAAGTTTATTAACTCACTATCATCTAGGTTTAGGTTAAGCCTTACTTCTTCACTGAAATTGTTCTTTAGGTCAATATAAAAATCACTTTCTTTATCAAGGTGACAGTAATTATGAGGAACCTTAGCTTCCATTTTAATTGGGAACTGTGGCGCTATCCCTACACCGATGTTTGCTTTTTTGCCGTTTATTTCAAATTCAGCTAAAGCGGCGGGATGGGTTTTCCAAATGCTTTGTTCCTCATCGATAGGATTTACTTTAAACTTGGACTTAACTACATAGGTGGACGGCACTGTAAGGTTCTTGCTAAGGCTATGTTTAATATTTTTGTCGTCAATACCCTCAACTTTTATATCAAGGGGAGTTTCGGTCTTATTTATGATTTTGTAAGTTATTTGGTACTCTGACCCAAAAACCAGGTTCAAACCTTCCGCCGTTGCAGTTATTTTGTATTCTGGAGTCTCGATGGACCTTATACAGCGGCCCCGGCGGTCAAATTCTACCTCAAGAAATGTAGAACTATTTTTCCAGCTGTACCGATAGTACTCAAAATCATTCTCCTTTATTCCGTCGGGAACAACGTCAGCTTTTCGCACATTATCGTCAAACCAATCAAGTTGCTTAAAACAATCCTTCAACGCTTCGGTATTTAAAACAGCTGGGATAAAGTTCATAAGGTGAGTTGTGTCGCTGCGATCCTCCCAGAAGAATCCTGTCTTTTTATACAACGGAACTGCCTTTGTGTTACCAGGCCAGGTAAATAGATCTAACCGAGGTTTTCCAAGCTCTACAACCCGCTCAATAGCTTTTAGTAGTAGTCTTTTTCCTATTTTTTTACCATGCTGGTCAGTTCTAACATTTAGCAGCGGAATGTACATAGTGTTATCGTCAAAGGTATAGTTACTCAAAGAACAGTACCCAAGAACTTTATTATCTTCAACAGCAAGAAAAGTGTCTATATTTCCTGAGTTTTCCTCATTTTTTTCTACCTGCTCTTTAGATAGCACTACATCAGAGCCACCCCAACCCTCATGGCTGTTATTCCACATATCTGCTACGCCGGCAGCGTAGCTTTTTTTGTATCTTACAATTTTTATTTCACTCATGAAAAATCCTCCTAAATTAAGTACCCCATGGTTTTAGGCATAAAAAAGCCACGGGTAGTTTAAACCCATGGCTGCTATAATCAGTTTTTATTAAAAACTAAAGTTATTAGGCGTGAAAAGCCTCCAAACCATGCAGGCAGGGTCTTAAAAAAATATTCATTTTTCCTTTTATAATAGAAATTTTATACATACTTCCCTACCTCCTTTCTGATTTTTCTTACTGTTTAATTTTAGCTTAAAAAGATAAAGTAGTCAAACAATTTCATAAATATTTAATATTTAAAAATAGTTGTTTACTGGAGTTTATCTAGTATAATGGTATTAGAACAAAATTAGGGGGAGAAGCTGTGGAAAAGATAGAAAAGGGGTTTAAGTATATTAATGGAAATACAAAAGCTGTGTTAGTAATCCATGGCTTTACAGGTTCACCTACAGAGGTGCATCCCTTGGCGAGGTTTCTTGCAGATCAAGGCTTTGATGTTTTTGGTCCTTGTTTGCCCGGTCATGGAACCACAGTGGAGGATATGATTCAATATACAGATAAGGATTGGATAGATGCTGTGGACAAGGTGTTAGCTGATATGATAGCAAACTATCAGAAATGTTATGTCGTAGGTTTTTCTATGGGAGGAGCTATTGCGCTACACCTAACAGCTAAATATCAGCAAGATATATCGGCCCTTGCTACTATATCCGCACCAATTTATATTCCTAAAGCCACATATTTTGCAAACTTAATAAAGCACTTTAAAAAATCTATACCAAAACCGCCAAAGCCAGATTACGGCGTGCCTATTTTTAGTTATACCGAAACTCCGGTACAATCGTTGCCTTTTATCGTGAATATCATTAAGCAGGCAAAAAAAGATATACCTAAAATATCTATACCTATTTTTGTATCTCAAGGGTTAAAAGATAGCACAGTATATCCTAAAAGTGCAGGATATATCTTTAGCAATGTTTCTAGCACCGAAAAGAAGATTAGGTACTATTGTCACGCCAGCCATATGTTGCCGGTGGAAAAAAAGTACAGAGACAAGCTGTTTAATGAAATGAACAATTTTTTACAAGCATATTAACAAGGGAGAGTTTTTAGTGGAATTTGAAGAGTTTTTATCAAACAACAAGAGATACCTTGAGCAGTATGGGGAAATGTGTAAATGTAAAATGCCTAAGTATCCTAGGAAAAAGATGGCGATATTAACATGTATGGACACCCGATTAACCTTTCAGCTAGAAAAAAGCTTGGGATTAAAGCGGGGAGATGCAATTATTCTAAAAACTGCTGGCAACAACATGCAAGGACAAGAGGTGAGAAGCTTAATAGCTGCCATCTATACTTTAAAGGTGGAAAAGGTAATGGTTATTGGACATCCTGACTGTGGCATGGCCAACCTAGATATTGAAAATTTAAAGAAGACGATGCTAGCAAGGGGCGTAAAAAATGAAGAGATTGAAAACCTAGGCGACCTTGAAGCGTGGTTTGAAACCTTCTGTGACAGCAAAGATAATGTTTTAGAAACGGTAGAAATGCTAATCAATCATCCACTAATACCTAGCGATGTTAAAGTCGCAGGTTTTTATTTCGACCAAGACACATCCCAGCTGTCTAAGCTGTGCTAGCCGTCAAAGCTTCGGTGAGCAAAAACAAAAAAGGGGCTGTCTCAAAAGGATTTTTTCCTTAGGAGACAGCCCTCTTTTGTTTATCAAAAAAAGTTTGAATAATTTAAAAGGCAGCCTCAAAAAAGAGACCACCTTTTGGTATAATTAAGTTACCACACAAAAACTATACCATAAGGAGATTGTACAACAATGGCAAAAATTTATCAATTATCACTTCCATTAAATACAGCGGTCTTAATACCAGATGATTCTCCCGTAAGAACACTGGCAGAGGTTTTAAACCAACTAGATTATACTCCCATCTACCAAGATATCAATAGAAACGGGCGTCCGCCTTATGATCCTCAAACGTTAGTTAAGGTAATCATATACGGTTATATGAATCAAATTTATTCCTCAAGAAAAATTGAAGAAGCCTGCAAAAGAGACCTCCACTTCATATGGCTACTGGAAGGACGTAATGCTCCAGACCATAATACAATTAGCCGGTTTAGACAAAAACTTGAAGATTTTATTGAAGAATTATTTTTTCAGTTTGTTGTAAAGTTAGGGCAGATGGGAGAAATTTCATATGAGAATTTATTTGTTGATGGTTCTAAATTAGAAGCAAATGCTAACAAATACACCTTTGTATGGCGTAAAGCAGTAACAAAACATGAACAACGACTTCAGATAAAAATCAAAGAGTTCATTAATAATATCAATCAAAGTTATGGCTTTCAGTACTCATGTGAACAGGAGAAAGTCACTGTAGAGCAACTCAAAAATATTAAGCGCAGTTTGATGGAAGTAAAAAGATGTGAAAATATAGAGTATGTCTATGGCAAAGGCAAAAGGAAAACATCACTACAAAAAGATGCTGAATTATTAGATGAGTATCTAGAAAAACAGCAAAAATATGATGACTTTAAATCTACTTTTAAGGGCAGAAATAGTTTTTCAAAAACTGACAAAGATGCTACCTTTATGAGGATGAAAGATGATCATATGAAAAATGCTCAGCTAAAACCAGGGTATAATGCTCAACTTGCAGTAGAAGGTGAATATATCGTAGGAGCTGATATATCTAGTGAACGTTCAGACCAGCTGACCTTTGTACCGTTTATGGAAAAATTAAAATCAAATTTGCCTCAAAAACACAAAAATATTGTTGCAGATTCAGGATACGAAAGCGAAGAAAACTATACATACTTAGAGTCTGAGAATCAAAATGCTTATATAAAGCCTACCACTTACAATCAAATAAACAAAAAACGGTTTAAGGACCAAATTGGGCGTAGAGAGAATATGCTATATGATGAGGAGCTAGACCAGTATATTTGTCAAAATGGAAAGGTTTTAAGCCCTTTAACAACCACAAGTAGAAAATCTAAATCAGGATATACATCAAAAGTGCAAATTTATGAAAGTGAAAACTGTAGCGGCTGTAAACTAAAAGATAAATGTAAAAAATCAAAAGGGGACAAGCGTCTTTATGTAGCAAAAGATTTTCTTAGACAACGAGAAAAATCCCTTAAAAACATCCAAACTCCTTTAGGTAAAAAACTGAGAATGAATCGTTCAATTCAAGTAGAGGGAGCCTTTGGTATTATTAAAGAAGACTATGGTTTTAGAAAATTTTTATCCCGTGGAGAAAAAAATGTAAAAACTGAATTTCTTCTGCTCTGTTTTGGGTTTAATCTAAATAAACTTAACAGAAAAGGACTTAGAAAGAAGAAAGGCGTAACACTACACGAGCTTAAAAGCGCATAAAAAAGAACATAACTTATAATTCTAAAGGAGAAAAACATGCTCCTTATTTTGTCATGCTTAAAATTAAGAAACTATTAAAGTTACGGGGCGGGAATTTAGTTTTGCACTTCTAATGCTTAATGAATTTACAAAAAGGGCTGCTCAAAATTATCTTTTAGATAATTTTGAGACAGCCCCTTTTTATTAAATTAATTGGATATTAAATTTATTATATACGTAATAGATAGTTATTAGATGAATTATTAAATTAGGGGTTAATAAATAAGTGTAATACATACTTAGTTACTTATTTAACATTTATTATATAAGAAGTAAACTTTATAGCATAGTGACGTTCATACTAAAAGAGAGGTACATTTGTACCTAAAACAATAACTAAAAAGCTAACTTCACTATCGATAAGTAGATAGGGGTAATAAAGAAACTACCTGCCTTTACACTAAAGGTAGGTAGTTTCTTATTAAAATAATTAGGGGATAGATTTGTATGAAGATTTAGATGGTGTTGCTTAGACAATTATTAGAAACGACCTATGATTATATCAGACTCATCGATAATACCGGCGTTTTCTAACGCTCTTTGGAAGGAGGTAGATTCACGGGACATTCTTACCGTTGCACCGGTTATAGTGTCGACAGAGTCTTGAGCAGTTCTAGTCGCTCCAGAAGGAACATCAGCACCAAACTCGTTATCTTCATTGATAGCTGGCTCGTAACGAGAGTTACTCCAGTCAACTAGAGATGTTAACTCAGTAGCATCTTGACCAACTAGATATTCTTCAATTGCTCTGTAGTTGCCATCCCAACCACCAAGGCCAAAGTAGCCGTACTCAGCTTCTTGTGCTTGTGGTTTTCCATCAACAAATTCAACGCCCAATGCTTCAACAAATTCTTGAACAGTAGAGGAGTTGTCTACACCTTCTAACTCGCCCTTGTCGTTAACTACATGAGACCACATTCCATGAATATCAAAGATTGTATTTTCGTCATAGTCTTCAAACTCTGCAGGGTGAGAACCACCGGTTCTGCTAGTTGGAACAAAGTTACCGCTGCCTACACTAAGACCTTCTTCAACTGTTTGACTAAAGTTAAAATCCGCAGGAAGCTTTGCTTCAAACTGGTATCTAGTCATTGGATCTACAATTGCTAAAGCCACATCTCCATTGCTGTCTACGGCAGTAGCGTAAAAACTCATCATGTCAGCAGTGTGGATAGTGAACATTGACTGACCTGGCGTATAGTCGTCGCCATCTGGGGTGGCAAAGGTTGGGTCAACGGAGAAGTCAACATCAACAAAAGCGTTGCCAGCTTGGCGAGTAGTCCAGTATCCATCGATGTTACGGAAGAAACGCATTTTAGCATCGGTGATAATGCCGTCTTCATCAAGTTCTAGAATAGTTTCGATGTACCTGTCAGCATCTTCAAAAGCAACGCCGCTAGCTTCACCTCTCCAAGAATAACCAACATATTGGCCTGCAAGAGAAGTAGATTCAGCTTCTGAGCATCCTACAGCTGCAAAAGATAAAGTTAAAGTCAAAAGTAGAACAAAGAACATTTTTGAGATTTTTTTCATGATTAAACACCCTTTCCGATAAGTAAATTGATTGATAAAAATTTCTCGTTCTTTTTGTCACTTACTATTGTACAAACGTTTAACATGCTAGTATAGGTGCATTTGTACAATAACAAGAAGGTACGTTTGTACCTTTATGCACAAGACACACAAAAAGAGCCTAAGTTAGGCTCTTTTTGTTTACTTTTTGAACTTTACTTCCTGTACATAAAAAGCAGCTGCTTGGGCTCTATTTTTTAGGTGTAACTTGCTTAAAATCCCACTAAGCTGATTGCGAACTGTCTTTTCGCTTAAGTGAAGCTCCTTACCTATATCTATATTAGTCTTGCCTTCAGCTACTAATTTTAAAATAGATATCTCTCTATCGTTAAGCTGAGAGGTTTGGTCAGCAGGCTTTGATTTATTTTGCATGTGGCTAATAACTTTCTCCGTTGTTTTGGGGTCTAAAACATTATTTCCTTTAGCGGCTTTTACCACGTATTCAATTAACTCATTAATCCGTACCTCTTTCATTAGATAGCCCGATGCCCCACCTAAGATAGCCTCTATTAACGCTTCGTCATCTGTAAAAGCGGTTAGCATAATAACCTTACTATCTGGTGAGATAGACAAAACTTCCTTACAGACTTTAACCCCTGTCTTATCAGGAAGCCTTACATCCATAATAATTATGTCGTAAAAATTGTTTCTGACTTTATCGATAGCTTCTTGCCCGTTGCAAGCTTCGTCGATAACCTCAAACCTACTGTCTCGGGATAAGTTCTCTTTAAGTCCTAATCGAATCATTTCATGGTCATCTACCAACAATACTTTAAACATTTATGCACCACCTTTTAAGGGAAACTGTACAATTATTTTGGTACCTTTGTTTTCTTCGCTGACAAAAGTATAGCTTCCGCCAAGGGATTCCACTCTTTGTCTAACGTGGATTAACCCCATCCCTTCTTTGCCTTTTTGTTTTTGCTCCAAATTATCAATATTTATGCCAACGCCGTTATCTTCCACCGAAAGCTTAATAGCATTGCTATTTAAATTTTCTAGCTTGATGTTCACCACATCTGTTTTGCTATGTTTTAGGACGTTGATTAAAAGCTCACCAACAATACTATAAATACAGGTTTTAATCTCCGGTGAAATTTTTGTAAATGGTTTAAGCTTATTGTCAATGTTTATAGTCAAATGACTTTTGAACTTTTCATAGAGCTGCTGCATTATTTCGCTAATAGTCAAAGGGGCAAGCTCCGCAGTTTTTAAGCCTTGAATATATAACCTAAGGTCGGTAATAGTATTGTTAAGCTGATCTATGGAGCTATCTAGCCTATCTGCTAAACTATCATTTTTATCATCTAAATCTGCTTTGCAGCTTTGTATACGAAGGCTTACCGAATATATCCCTTGAATAATATCGTCATGTATATCCTTTTTTATTCTTTCTCTTTCCTGTAAAATTGCATTTTCGTTAATGGTCCTACCCATTAGCGAGATATTCTCTAATTGAAAGTTGCGCAAAATAATTATGGTGTTGATAGTGATAAGAATACTAAACAATGTTCTAAAAAGGGGAACAGGAATTCCCGTAACCTGAAAAAAAGATTGATAGTTTAGCCAAGTAGCGGGGAAAAAGTGCGCCGGAGGCACAAAAACACCTGCAAAAATCCCATAGCCAAGAAAGGAGATAGTTAAAAAAGTATAGATAAATACCATGTGGGAATTATTACTTTTTTGAATTTGCTTCTTATGGTAGTTAATAGCATAAGCTCCTATGATGCCGGCGGGAAAAGCGAAGAAATAACGGTTAATAGTTTCCGCCAAGCTATACCAGTAATGAAGGTTTTCCCCTACTATAATAACTCTATAAATAACAAAATAGCAAACCCATATTATAATACCAACTATAGACAGATGTATCAGTTTTTTAAACAAATTCTTTTGTTTAAGCTCATATAAAAAAGATAAGCTAAAAGCTAGTAGAAAAGCGAATGAAATACCCACTAAATTTAAGGAAATTACATCCAAGATAAATATCGTGGTAGGTGCAAAGTCTTCAAATCTTGCGGGAATATAAAAATGAGTCCATTCATTTAATCCGTGCAGGAAACCGAACATCGCCAGTAGCCACAGATTTTTAGAGAATGTTTTATTTGAATACTCCTTAACTTGTAAAGTGATGGCAAAACCCATTATAATAAAAGACAAACCATAAATGAAATATATTTCACTATAAAACTTTAAAAAGAAATCCTGCATATTATTAAATCTCCCTTTATTTAATTTATAAAATAAATTATATCTTATATCAACTGTTACATCAAAGCTTAGTAAAATTTGTAGGAGACTCACAGTAGCATGACACTGTCAAAATAAAGAGAGTTTTTGCAATTATAATCCAAAAATGATATATTTTAAGTAGTAGCAAGACCTTATACTTTTAGCGTGCCATAATAGACATTAACTAATTATCCCCTGTAATTATAATTTACAAAGGAGGAGTATTATGTCAAGAAAAGAGCAACTAAAACTTGTTAAAAAGCATGTGAAAAACAAAAATCTCGTTAAGCATATGATCGCAACAGAAAATGTGCTAGAAGATCTAGCAGTTTACTTAGAAGAAGATAAAAAAAAGTGGGCAACCGCCGGACTACTACACGACATTGATTATGACAACACAGCTGAAGATCCTAAAAATCATAGTCTTTTAGGAGCAGAAATTCTGGAAAAAGCAGGGTTTGAAGATGATATCGTCTATGCCGTAAAAGTACATAACCCAGCCCATGGATTTGAAAGAAAAAGCAAACTTGATAAAGCTCTTTATTGCGCAGATCCAGTTACAGGTTTAATTGTTGCTTCAGCTTTAATTCACCCTGACAAGAAACTAAACTCTATAGACACTCCGTTTGTTCTAAAAAGGTTTAATGAAAAGCAATTTGCAAGGGGAGCAAACAGAGACCAGATATCAGCTTGCTCAGAGCTGGGTTTATCTCTGGATAAATTTGTCTCTTTAGCCCTTGAGGCAATGCAAAAAAACCACAAGGAACTTGGATTATAATAAAATACTTCTAGGCCTAAAACCTAGAAGTATTTTTGTTAGGTAGAATTTTAGCTGTTAATTTTTTTAACCTGTTAACATTCCACGAGGACCCTTGAAAAAATGGTTTTGCAATACTCTCCATATTAACGTTTCTTTTGTTTATCAAATCTCTTAAAAATTCTTCAACACTTTTTCCCGACCTGTTGATAGCAAGTTGGATATAATAGCTTCCAAGCTTCGTTTTTTCATCAGTAGTTAGTTGATCATAATGTTTGTTGGCCCAAGCAGGTTCCTTGAAAATATTATTCTCATTATATTTCCAATTAAAGCTATGTAAAGCTGCAAAATCACAGATAGATTCTACAAACCATTTTTGGCTAGGGGGTACCTGTATACTTTTAAACCAAACTTTTACTATCTTAGGTGCCAAACTTTTAAACAGAATCTCTTCCCTTTCTTTAGGTGTACCTCCCTTTTCTTTAATTTCATCTATCAGCCATGTAGGAAGAACTGTATTTACACCATCACTAAAGGGGGTGAAGTTACCATCAGATAAAATGATATTTATCTTTTTATCTAGAGGGTATGGTAAGTAGCTATCCCACTTTTCTAAAAGACTTTTTGTAATGGCATTGATTTTCCTAGCTTGATTTAAATATTTCCTGGGGTATAATATAGTAATATTATAATTTCTATAATTATCCAAACTCTTAAGCGAGTTATTTCCAATTACAGATAATCCATAACAGCTTTTACTTTCAAAGTGAACAACCTGCTTATCTGCTTTAAACCCGTCTTTTGTGATGCTGCCACCGCACATTAATTTTAAACCCTTTTTAGAAGCTAGACTTACTTTACTTGGGTGATTATTATCTGTTGGTTTTTGGGGAAAAACATAACCGTTAGCATTTACAAAAAATCCATCTTTTTTAATGGAAACCCAAGGATTTGGGGTAGAATAATACTTGAAGGTTAGTTTTATCTTGTCTAATAGCTTTGGGTTTACAGGTAATTTAACGGATATCACTTTGACTTCATTATTATAGAAAAAAGCGTTATGTTCCTTAAATTTTAGAGGATATCCTAAATAAGAGACTTCAACAACATCAAACTCCTTATTCAGTAACACCGAGACCTTCCTGAGCCCATTAGATAAAATTAAAGTGGATTTAAACTCAACGATATTCTCTTTTAAATTTGGGTAAATTTCAGATGATAAACTTTTAATGTCGTACGGGAATTTCTCCTTGAATTTGTTAAATAACAACTGACTTGCTTCATTTTTAATAAACATAAAAACCCCCCTCCATAAATTATTCTCATTATTTTAACTATTCTCTACTATTATAGAAAATCCTTTCTAAAATATACACAATTAAGGACTAAAAGGAGTGAAAAAGATGATTAAAGAAAAAATTTTAACCTATATGTCAAAAGAGGCTTACAGACCTCTCACCATTGATGAGTTGATAGAGAGTTTTCAGCTTGACGAAAAGGATATACCTTCTTTCAAAGAAATACTAAGTGATATGGAAAAACAAGGCGAAATCATCCAAACAAGGAGTAAACGCTACGGTGTGCCGGAGCGTATGAACCTTGTGGTGGGGAGGCTCCAAGCACATTCTAAGGGGTTTGGTTTTATATTATCTACAGATCCGGAAAAAGAGGATGTTTTTGTCAGCCCTGAAGACATGGGTGGAGCTTTACACAACGACAAAGTAGTAGCAAGACTGCATAAAGGGGGAGCAAGAAGAAGAGAGGGGGAAATAATCCGGATATTAGAACGGGCTAATACCACCGTTGTAGGAACCTTTGAAAAAAGCAATAACTTTGGATTTGTAACCCCAGATGAGAGTAGAATAAACTTAGATATATTTGTTCCCAAATCTGAATTTAACAAAGCGCAAAATGAGGAAATAGTAGTTGTAGAGATAACTAGGTGGCCGGAAAAAAGGCGCAACCCAGAAGGTAGAATTATTCAAAAGTTAGGTAATAAAAACTCACCTGGTACAGATATTCTAACGATAATGGCAAAGTATAAACTAGATCCGAAATTTCCTAACAAGGTAATGAAGGAAGTGGAGGACGTTCCAGAATATCTGCACGAAGATGAGCTTAAAGGCAGGAAAGACTTTAGGGATTGGCCGATAATAACCATCGATGGGGAAGACGCTAAAGATTTAGATGATGGAATATGTGTTAAAAAACTAGATAACGGAAATTTTGAGCTAAGTGTACACATCGCTGATGTCTCTCACTATGTAAGGCAAGGGACAGCTCTAGATAAAGAAGCATATGAGAGATCAACTAGCGTCTATCTTGTTGATAGAGTTATACCTATGCTTCCTGAGAAGCTTTCAAATGGGCTATGCAGCTTAAACCCAAGACAAGATCGGTTAACTATGTCGATAGTAATGGAGATAGACGGTAACGGTAAGGTAGTAAAGCATGACATAGTTCAAGGAGTTATTAACTCAAAAGAACGAATGACATACTCAGACGTTAAAAAAATCTTAGTAGATAAAGATGAAGAACTAATTGCGAGGTATAAAGAGCTAGTACCACAGTTTAGGCAGGCAGAAGAGTTGGCTTTAATTTTAAACAAAAGAAGAAAAAACCGCGGCGCAATCGACTTTGAGTTCCCTGAAGCAAAAGTTGAGTTAGACGGCCAAGGCTTTCCAATAAAAATTGTTCATAGACAACGAACAATCGCAGAAAGGCTGATTGAAGAGTTTATGCTGGTGGCTAATGAAACGGTGGCAGAACATCTAGCTAGGCTAGAAATACCAGCTATCTTTAGAATTCATGAACAACCAGCACCAGAAAAAATAACTGCGTTAAACGAGTTTATTCATAACTTTGGATACCATCTTAAGGGTTCCCCTGAAAAAGTTCACCCAAAAGTTTTAGCGGAACTATTAGAAAAAATCCAAGGTGAAGGAGAACAAAGAGTTATAAGTACTGTGACATTAAGATCTATGAGGCAGGCTAAATATCACCAGGATAATAAGGGACACTTTGGACTGGCAGCTAAGTTTTACACTCACTTTACTTCACCTATCAGGCGTTACCCTGACTTGATGGTACACAGAATTTTAAAATGGATTGTAACAGGAAAAATGAATGAAAAGAGAGTAAAGCATTTACAAAGGGCTATGCCTGATGTAGGTCTACACACCTCTACCCAGGAACGAAAAGCTGAAGAAGCAGAACGAGAGACTGTAGATTTAAAGAAAGTACAGTATATGGAAGGGCACATCGGAGATGAGTTTGAAGGAACCATAAGTGGTGTGACAAATTTCGGCATGTTTGTGGAATTACCTAACACCGTCGAAGGTCTTGTTCATATCAGCAATATGACCGATGATTACTATCATTATCATGAAAAAACCTACTCGTTAGTAGGAGAAAAGACTAGTAAAAGATACCGACTAGGTGACAAAGTTCGAGTTACAGTAGCAAAAATCGACAAAAATGAAAAAATTATCGATTTTCTACTAGTTTAACACTTGCAAAGGCAAAAAACCTATGATACTATAAAAGTACCCCAAAGTTATACCCATTAACCCTTTACCCGGACACACGGTTACCCGCCGTGTGTCTACCCCTTTATACGGGAATTTTAAAACTGGAGGGGATTTAAGAATGAAAGCAATAGCTGTAAATAAAAAAGCACGACATGAATATTTTATAGAGGAAACCTTTGAAGCTGGCATTGAGCTTAAAGGAACGGAAGTTAAATCCATCCGTGGAGGTAAGATCAACCTTAAAGATTCCTTTGCGCGAGTAGAAAATGGCGAAGTATTTGTCTATGGTATGCACATTAGCCCATATGAACAAGGAAACAGATTTAACCATGACCCAACTCGACAACGGAAGCTTTTGCTACGAAAAGAAGAAATTAAAAAACTAATCGGCGCCACTCAACAAAAGGGACTATCGCTTATTCCTACAAAGCTATACTTTGTAAGAGGTCTTGTAAAAATGGAGATAGCGCTAGCAAAAGGTAAAAAGTTGCATGATAAAAGGCAGGACATGGCTAAAAAAGATGCCCAGCGTCAGATTGAAAAAGCATTTAGAGAACGTCAAAAGGTCTAGACATAGACTTTGAGCATATAATATGTTATAATAAATGTTACACTAATCCCGGGGGCGTACTGGTTTCGACGGGAGTAGTTGCCAATGGGGTAGCGAGCCGAGGGCCAGGGCCTCGTAAAAAACTGGAACCTTTAAATTAAACGCTAACGATAATAATTTAGCATTTGCTGCGTAAATAACGCAGCCATCTCTTTTAGATCTTGTCTGTGGATCTAATATGAGGTGTCAAACTTAACAGACTACCCACTAAGGCTTGCTTCGCCCTTAGCGGGAAAACCTAGAAGCTAGTTTTTACGGAATTTCTGTCTTTGGAAGTCCGTAAAGACGAACACCAAAGCAAAGACTGTGCTCGGAGAGACCACGCTGGTAGTACTTCCGGACGGGGGTTCAACTCCCCCCGCCTCCACCAAAATAACCAATATGAAAATACATAACTCCTAAGCTGTTTTCAGCTTAGGAGTTTTTTTCGTCTCCGCCAAGGGACAAAGGGACTGGAATACTTGTAATACGTTCTCCAGTGGGACAAAGTTCCTGTCCCTTCTGTCCCGAGATGAGTCATGTAAAAGTGATGCGTTAAGGCAAAAACCAAAGACCTCTTGTTTCTGCTTCTAGGAAGGGGGATATAAAGATGCTATGGATACTATAGGAGGAATGAAGAAATGTAATGGATAAAAGCAATAATAGAAAAACACACAAAAGAGGATGGTACTGTAGATATGGTTAGAGCAACGAAAGAAATTTCCCTAGTATATAACTTGATAGGGAAGAGTCGCATCTTTGAATAGATAGCAACAAAACATGCAGCTATTTTAGATCCTATCATACTAATCATGTCAACACAGTCTAAAGTGATGTCCTGTGAAAAATAAAAAAATAAAAAAATATTTTTTTGTGACATAATGTTGTCAAAAGTTTATATTATAATGTTCTCAGAATAAGGCAGGAAAAGATTTCCTTGTGTAGAATTACTTTAATTAACTTCTAATTTGTTCCAAAGAAAAAGGGGGTATAAAAAAAGAGGGTTCTCAGTTTTTTTGGACACAATTTCGTGATTGCGGCTTAGAATTACATGGATTTATCTCAGATAACCGCCCGTAAAACTCCCGCCTTAAAATAGATAAAAAAATCGACAACAGATGTTGATAACACAAGCGTTTAAAGTTTTAACTCCTTTAGGTTTAGTATCGTAACTTTATCATTGCATTATTTTCTATGCGGCAACTATCCCGACACATAGGGGTTTGTTAAATTTGAATTACGTTTTCAAACTCCAGTAATTATCAAGCTTATATCTTATCTATAAAAGTCATAAAAATAATGAGGTGATCTTATACCAACTGTTAATCCGTATTTATGGGCGAAGAAGAGTGAAAAGTATGGAAGATATTTCTGGTTGCCTTTAAACCAACACTTAGAAGATACCCTTCGTGTCTCTGAAAGGCTATGGGAGTTGTGGCTAAACAACGGGCAACGACAGCTTATTATCGACTCATTAAGTGAACCAAGTGAAGCAATCGCTAAGCAACTTGTTCAATTTTTGGCAGCCGTACACGATTGTGGCAAGAATAGTGTCGTTTTTCAAATTAAAAAAGGCTTCCCTTATGAATTGGATCTTCGACTATTAGAACGGTTAGAAAAAGGAGGCTTTATTGGAATTTCTCGGTTTTGTCTTCCCTCCTCAAAGGAGAGTCCGCATGCTCTTGCAGGACAAGCTATGCTGTCTTGGCGTGGGTTTGGTGATGACATTGGAACAATTATTGGGGCGCACCATGGTAAACCGATTGATTATAAAAAACAATATGAAAATCAATCAGCTTATACAGAAAATTACTTCCAAGAGGAATCATCAAATAAAAATATTTACCAAAAATGGAAAAGCTCACAAGATGATTTGATTCAATGGGCACTTGAGGTATCAGGGTTTTCAAGTCCACAAGACTTACCTAAAGTGTCTCAATCGGGTCAAGCTATCTTATCAGGACTGCTAATTATGGCAGATTGGATTGCAAGTAATGAAGACTACTTTCCCCTTATTGAAATTGATGACATGGAAGTAGAGGACCAAGAAACTAGATTTTTAAATGGTTGGAAAAAATGGTTTAAAAGCTATCAGTGGGAAGCGAACTATTACTCCGATCCTAAGGAGCTATACGCTAAGCGCTTTCGTTTTGATGAGCCTCGCAATGTGCAACAATCCTTATCAGATGTGATTGAGCAATCGGATGATCCTGGAATCTATGTTTTGGAGGCCCCAATGGGAATTGGCAAAACTGAAGCGGCACTGGTTGGAGTAGAGCAGTTAGCGAGAAAAACTGGTCGCAGTGGACTTTTTTTTGGCTTACCCACGCAAGCAACATCTAACGGCATCTTCCCAAGAATAAATGTATGGTTGAAAAGTATTCAAGAAGAACTTGGCGATAACTTGCCCATTCGCTTAGCGCATGGAAAAGCGGCATTAAATGAAGAGTTCACTAGTTTGGCAAGAAATATAAATATAGATGCTGAAGATAATGGCAGTGTTTTCGTAAATGAGTGGTTTTCAGGGAGAAAAACAACAGCTTTAGATGATTTTGTAGTAGGGACAGTTGACCAATTTTTGTTGCTTGCTTTAAAACAAAAACATTTATCTTTAAGACACCTAGGTTTTTCCAAAAAGATAGTGGTTATTGATGAAGTTCATTCCTACGATGTGTATATGGGGCAGTATTTACAGAGGGCATTACAGTGGATGGGAGCTTATGGCGTACCCGTTATCGTCTTATCTGCTACATTAGCTGCTGATATGAGAAAAAAGTTAATTGATAGTTATATCCGGGGGAAAGGAAGTAGAATAAATAAAAATCAAAATCAAGAAAAAGTATTTCAAACGGATGCATATCCTTTGATTACGTATACCGACGGCGATCAAGTCAAACAGGTCTTAGATTTTGAAAAAACCGAAAACCAAGTAGTGACAGTCGAAAAAGTTGCTGAAAAAGATTTCTATCAATTGATTGATAATCTAAGTGAGCATAATGGAATTATTGGGATTACCGTCAATACCGTAAAGAGAGCGCAAAAATTGGCTAAATACTGTGTTGCTAAATATGGTGATGATAAAGTTGAATTGTTGCATTCGAACTTTATTGCGCAAGACCGAGTGAAAAAAGAAAATAATCTTATAAACATGATTGGAAAAGGTGCAGAACGTCCGAAACAAAAGATTATTATAGGTACTCAAGTAATTGAACAGTCCTTAGATATAGACTTTGATGTTTTAATCAGTGACCTTGCACCAATGGATCTTTTACTCCAACGCGTTGGGAGACTTCACCGTCACAAAATTATTCGCCCGACATACCACGAAAAACCCTGTTTATATATAATAGGGGCTAGTGAACAATTAGAATTTGAGGAAGGGGCAAAACATGTATATGGTGGATATTTGTTGGCTCGAACGCAGTATTTTTTAAGTAATTCCTTAATGTTGCCCAATGACATATCTCCTTTAGTACAAAAAGTGTACGGAAGTGGTGAAATTGAGATTCAAACAGAATTGCAAGACAAATATAACAAAATGAAACAGGATAATGAAGATTTGCTTAAAAAGAAAGAGCTGAAAGCTAAAAAATTTAGAATTGATCGCCCTGCTCAAAAAACAAGTCGCAAAAAAACCTTAATTGGATGGTTAAATTTAAGTGTAAAAGATCAAGGGGAGGAGCACGCTTATGCGCAAGTTCGCGATAGTAATGAAACGATTGAAGTTATTGCTCTTAAGAAAACAGAGAATGGCTATGGGATATTTGGAAAAGGAGTAAACCTATCTAACCAAATAGATAATTTTGAAACTTCAAAAGAAATTGCTCAGCAGACTCTAAGGTTGCCATATGCTTTAAGCTCTCCCCAAAAAATAGATACAACAATTAAGGATTTAGAAACCGAAAATTTAAAACACCTTAGAGAATGGCAGGATAATTTATGGCTGCGAGGAACACTTGGAATAGTGTTTGATGAACATAATCAATATCGTTTAAATGGCTATTTGTTAACTTATGATACAAAGTATGGTCTAACTTACGAGAAGGAGTGAGAAAATGGGAAAGTTTAACTTGATTGAAGAACCTTGGATATCTGTTTTAACGGATGAAAAAGGGACTACAAAAGAAGTTTCTCTAATCGATTTATTTCAAAACGCCGGGCGATATAAAGACTTAGCTGGTGATTCGCCAACTCAGAACTTTGCGATTCTCCGATTGTTACTAGCGATCTTGCATACCGTGTTTTCTAGATTTGATGCAGATGGTCAGCCCTATCATTATTTTGAAATAGATGATCGTTTGCGGCAAATTTCCACTATAGATGAAGAGGATGTAGAAGATTATTCGGAAGATTTATACAGAACTTGGAATGAAATGTGGCAAAACAAAGAATTTAAAGATATCATTTATCAATATTTAAATACTTGGCATGATCGCTTTTATCTGTTTGATGATAAATTTCCATTTTATCAAGTAACAGAAGCAGTCATTGCACCAGATAAAATTAGTAAAAAAAAGGCAAGTTCCGTTTCCGGCAAAACGATAAACCGCTTAGTTTCAGAAAGTGGAAATAAAATAGCTTTATTTTCACCTAAGCATGGTTCAAACAAAGAGATATTGACTGCACCTGAGATTGCCCGTTGGTTGGTAACTTTTCAGGGATATTCGGGGTTGTCAGATAAAGTGATCTTCGGAAAAGAAAAATATAGAGCTTCTAAAGGATGGTTGTTTGATATTGGAGGAGTCTTTTTAAAAGGCAACAATTTATTTGAAACCTTATTATTAAATCTTGTACTTGTCCATCCTAAAAGCGAACACATAGAATATAAACAAAAACCATGTTGGGAATACAGCAGTCAAGAAATAGTTGATCGCTCCTTTTCAATTAACAAGGTAAATAATATTGCTGAATTATATACAAATTGGAGCAGAGCAATCTATATCGACCTTGAAACAGATATAAGCAAAGCTTTTTCTTTTAATATTGTAAAGTTGCCTGATATCGAACACCAGGATCAGTTTTTAGAACCGATGACCATTTGGCGCTACAACAAAAGTGGTGAAAACAAGGGCAAACATACACCAAGAAAACATCAAGCGGGACAGTCCATGTGGAGATCTTTTGGGTTAATTACCCTACCGAATTCCTACGAAGAAGATCAAGAACGTCCAAGCATTATGAATTGGATAGATAATATCAGCGAGAGCATAAATAACTTTGATATAACTATAGAATCTGTCAGCATGAAAGATGATGGAAATGCAACATCCTGGGTGCCTGTAGATGAAATTTACGATTCTTTAAAAATCAATGACTTATTAATAACTGATTCAGCAGATGATGGCTGGTTAATACGAATTAATGAAGCGGTTGACCGTACAAAAGAGGTTGTTGGGGAGACTTATCGAAGGTTTTTGGTAGATGTTCGAAATATTAGAAAGCTTGATTCAAATCATCAGTTTGTTAATAGGGGGGTGGAAGATTTATACTATGCAATTGATCAACCGTTTAGGGAATGGCTTTCTTCAATAAAGCCGGCTGATTCTAAAAGAGAGAAAATTTCTCAATGGTACAACTCTCTAGATCAAATAGTGGATGACCACGCGGAAAAGGTTTTGGAAAATGCAACATACAGAGATTATATAGGCATAAAATCTGAAGATCAAAAAAACAACGGGGCAAATATTATTACAGCATACAATAAATTTAAATATTTTTTAAATAAACAATAGAAGAAAAGGAGGATTCCAATGAAAGAGCACGTTTTAGACAAAGACAATGTTTTTACCGTTACTGGAAGAATACTTGGGCGGTTAGAAGAAATTCGTGATTATAGCTCTGGTAAAGCCGCCTTAGCTAATTTGCGAAATTCTATAGGTCGGCCACTCAGTGAAACGATTGATGTATGGCCGATCGTATTTGAACAAATGCCAGAGCATTTTTTGAGTAAAAATGGTAAGTTGACTAGCGAAGAAAAAGCGATTTTAACGACCTTGCAAATTTATGCCTTACATCAGCAAGGACAAAGTGTAAATGTCAATAAAAGAAGTGAAAAAGAAAAGTGGAACAATATCGGCATATCATTAAAAGCATTAAGAAATGGAGAAGACACCATAGCTATCGATAGCAGATTCAATACAATGATAACATCCACTACTTTTGAAGAATTAATTCATCATCTTAGACAACTTGTTAGAATTTTAAAAGCCAAAAAACAAAATGAAAAAATAGTTTATGCAAGATTAGCAAATGACTTATATTGGTACTTAAGAAATCAAGAGGAAAATGTGCGTTTAAGTTGGGCAAAAGCCTATTATAGTAAATTAGAAAATACAGAAAAAGGAGATGTGAGTAATGACTAATCAACGTTTATTTTTAGATATTCATGCCATTCAAACAGTGCCGCCTTCAAATATTAATCGGGATGACACTGGAAGTCCTAAAACTGCTCAATATGGAGGCGTACGTAGGGCACGAGTAAGTTCGCAATCGTGGAAAAGGGCTATGCGCACTTATTTTCATGAGAATAGTGCGGAAACCAATGTCGGTATTCGAACTTTGGAAATAGTAAAATATGTCGCAGAAAAAATCCAAGCAATTGATTCTTCTATGGATAATGAGGAGGCTATGAACCTAGCTGAAAAAGTTTTGAATGCAGCCAAAATTAAGACAAAAGACCACCGAGCTAAGGCTCTGTTCTTCCTTGGGGACACGCAGGCTAAAAAATTAGCAGAAGCTGCTATCAATGGAAATGAAGATAAAAAAGAGTTGCAACAAATTCTAAAAGATAATCCAGCAGTTGATATTGCTTTATTTGGGAGAATGGTAGCAGACGATCCTACATTAAATGAAGATGCTTCTTCTCAGATTGCTCATGCGATTTCTACACACGCAGTTCAAACTGAATTTGATTTTTATACAGCATTAGACGATTTAGCACCGGAGGATAATGCGGGAGCAGGGATGTTAGGCACACTAGAATTCAACTCTTCAACATTGTATCGTTATGGGAACGTAGCTGTTCATGAATTGATAAAACAACTCGATAGTAAAGAGGCTGCTTTGAATACCTTAAAATTATTTATAGAATCCTTCTCTAATTCACTGCCAACTGGGAAGGTAAACTCTTATGCTAACCAAACCTTACCCCAAGCTTTAGTAGTGAGCCTGCGGACTGATCGACCAGTTAACTTAATAACTGCTTTTGAAAAACCGGTGAATTCCTCATATGGAAACGTCTCAGAGTCGATTAAAAAGCTATTTGATGAACTAAGGAAAGTTGAAAAATTTGTAGACAAACCGGAATTTACACTCTACATTACAGTAGATGAGTTTGACAAGTTATCAGAAGACGGCCTCGAAAAAGAGAGTTTAAGGGATCTACTAGAGAGCTTTGCTGTTAGAGTAAACAAACTATTTAATGATGAACAGGATGAGTAATATGAAAACCATTTTATTGAAGTTTTCTGGGCCATTGCAGTCATGGGGAACAACTTCCCACTTTGAGACAAGACAAACGGATCGCTACCCTTCAAAAAGTGCTGTTATAGGGATGATTGCAGCAAGTTTAGGGTATCGTCGAGAGGAAACTCAAAACATTCAAAAATTAAATGATTTAAACTTTGGTGTACGTATTGATCAAACTGGAGTATCTATACAGGACTATCAAATAGCAAAAAAATACAAAAAAAACGGTGAACTAGAGCGTACTTATGTAACAAATCGTTATTATTTAGAAGATGCTGTATTTGTTGTTGCAGTTGGACATAAAAATCATCAATTTATGAACATGATAGAGGAAGGTTTGAAGCGTCCCTATTTTCAACAATTTTTGGGGAGAAGATCTGCACCTTTAGCAGCAGACTTCTTTTTAGGGAGTACCAAAACTGACATAGAGGAGAGCCTAAAAAAAATAGATTGGCAAGCGGCAAACTGGTATCAAAGATCAAATTCAAGCACCCTGACAGCTTATGTAGATTCCGACTTATTAACAGAAGGGGCCACTCGAACGCGGCATGATAGAGTTAAATCATTTTCTCAAAGAAACCGTGAGTTTGGTTATAGAGGAGAAAGGAGAATTGAAATATCTGTCAACACAAATAATGAAACGAGTTTAGATAATGTGGAAGAACACAACGCCTTTGACTCGATAGGAGGTTAACATGTATTTATCTCGGGTAGAAATAGATACGAATAATCGTCGGAAAATACGAGACTTGACACATTTGGGAGCCTATCATAATTGGGTGGAAAAAAGCTTTCCAAATGAAATTTCCACTGAAATCAGATCTAGAAAGTTGTGGCGAATCGATCAATTACGTGGAAAACGGTATTTATTAATTGTAAGTGAAGACAAGCCTGATCTACATTTATTAGAAACATATGGTATTGAAGATAGCGCTCGCACAAAACCATATGATAGTTTCTTAAACAATTTGGAAAATGGTATGAAAGCGCGATTTAAGACAACCCTCAATCCAACCATTTCATTGTCTAATGGTTCAAATAAGAGAGGTCGTGTCTTGCCATGCATATCAGAACAGGATCAAATAAATTATTTACTAGCACGAGGAGAAAAAAATGGGTTTATTTTAGATGAAGGAGATTTCTATATTTCAGAGAGAAGTTTTGAAATTTTGAAAAAATCACATAAAAAAAGCCTACGGTTAAGTAAGGCGACATATGAAGGTGTACTGACAATTGGCGATGTGGAGATTTTTAGAAATACATTAACAAAGGGGTTTGGCAAGAAAAAAGCATATGGATTTGGCATGATGACTGTTATTCCAGAGGTGTAGCCTATGAAAAAGCAAAGTGGAGCTAAAAAGGCAGTACTTAACGAGTTACCAAGAATAGGGGATCGAGTAACTTTTATTTACGTTGAACATGCAAAGGTTAATCGACAGGACAGTGCAATTACTGTTGCTGATAGTCGTGGCTTTATCCGCATTCCAGCTGCCATGGTAGGCGTACTTCTTTTAGGTCCTGGAACGGATATTACCCATCGAGCAGTAGAATTGATTGGGGATATGGGAACAAGTATAGTATGGGTTGGCGAACGAGGTGTTAGACATTATGCTCATGGGAGAGCCCTTGCTCATTCTAGTAAATTATTAGTAAAACAAGCTAAATTAGTGTCTAATACACGGTTAAGACTTGATGTCGCTAGAAAAATGTACCAAATGCGATTTCCTAATGAGGACGTATCAAGTCTGACTATGCAACAGTTGCGAGGGCGAGAAGGTGCTAGGATAAGAAAAATTTATCGCACTCAATCTAAACTTCATAATGTAAAATGGGATAAAAGAGAGTATGACCCTGATGACTTTGAATCAGGGTCACCAGTTAATCAAGCATTATCAGCGGCTCATGTTTCCTTATATGGATTAGTTTATAGCGTTATAGTAGCTTTAGGCATGTCAGCTGGTCTTGGTTATATACATACCGGACACGACTTGTCATTTGTCTATGATGTAGCAGACCTTTACAAGGCTGACATTACCATACCTATTGCTTTTGAAGTGGCAGCAACTTCTCAACCAGATGATGATATTGGGCGGAAAACTCGATTAAGAGTCCGTGATGCTTTTGTCGATGGGAAAATTATAAAAACTATAGTTAAGGATTTGCAACATCTTATGGATGTAAAGGTTGATGAAGAGATAACAATAGATACCATTAATCTATGGGATGATAAAGAAGAACTTGTTAAACATGGAGTTAGTTATAAAGAGGTGACTTAACGATGCCACTTACTGTAATCACTTTGAAAAAGGTTCCGCCTTCACTTCGGGGTGACTTAAGCAAATGGATGCAAGAGATTGCAACCGGTGTTTATGTAGGAAACTTTAATACGAAAATTCGCGCACAACTTTGGGATCGAGTTGTACAAAGTTCTAGTACTGGTGAAGCCACAATGAGCTATGCTATTCAAAATGAAATAGGGTATCATTTTGAAACGATAAATGCTCAGCGACGAGTTGTTGAATATGATGGCATCCCATTAGTAGCATTACCTAAAATAAACCAACTTATAGAAGAAACTGAACGTAAGAAGGGGTATAGTAATGCAGCAAAATTTAGGAAAGCAAAGAAATTTGCTCCAAAAGCAAAGGGTCCAATAGAAAGTCTTAATTATGTAGTAATTGATATAGAGACAGATGGCTTGAAATATAAAGAAAATCAAATCATTGAAATTGGGGCAGTTAAGGCTGAAGGTGATAAAATTTCGCACTTTCAGCGGCTGATCAAATACGAAAAAAATATACCAGCAGAAATTACCGAACTTACCGGCATAACTCAGAAGTTGTTAGAAAAAGAAGGTATATCAATGGAGCGAGCATTAAAGGAATTTATTGATTTTATAGAGGACTTCGATTTAGTTGGATTTGAAGTAGATTTTGATCTTCGCTTTTTAAATAGGACATTAAGTGAATCAAACATGCAAATTCTAACTAATAAGGTTTTTGATTTGAATAAGTTTGTCAAAAGAGAAAAAATTAATCTTAAAAACTATAAACTAGATACTGTTTTGTCAGCTTATAAAATAAGGGATAGAGTGCCTCACAGAGCTTTAGCAGATGCCAAACTTATTTATCAATTATCGACCAAAGTGAACAAGTTTTTAAAAAAGATAAATAAAGAATACCATTATTAAAGGGATCTTTAAGTGTCTTTCCCGCGCAAGCGGGGGTGATCCTTTTAAACCAAAGGGAAAGGAGGTTTTAGAATGGTCTTTCCCGCGCAAGCGGGGGTGATCCTAAATTTCCACTGCTATTATCAATATAATATAAGTCTTTCCCGCGCAAGCGGGGGTGATCCCCTGGTAATTCTTTTTCCCACTTTTCAGGGTTTGTCTTTCCCGCGCAAGCGGGGGTGATCCTGGAAGTATTAAAGTAAAATAGGAATTTTAAACGTCTTTCCCGCGCAAGCGGGGGTGATCCTAGTATTCAATGACAAGAAGCAAACGTTTAAGGGTCTTTCCCGCGCAAGCGGGGGTGATCCTGAGCTAATGACAAAGGTAGAAGCTATTATGGAGTCTTTCCCGCGCAAGCGGGGGTGATCCCAAGTGATACAAAGTTAATTGACAAAATTAATAGTCTTTCCCGCGCAAGCGGGGGTGATCCTAATTCAGGTGTGGAAAAAAGTAGAATATTTCCGTCTTTCCCGCGCAAGCGGGGGTGATCCTTCGCTGATTGTTAGCATTCTTTACCACTCCTTGTCTTTCCCGCGCAAGCGGGGGTGATCCATAGAGTCTGTTATCAAAAGTAACATTACATAGAGTCTTTCCCGCGCAAGCGGGGGTGATCCCATCAAACCAATCACGTCCAAACTCAGATAATCGTCTTTCCCGCGCAAGCGGGGGTGATCCCGTTCCAGCTTTAACCTTACCATTTTCCCATTGGTCTTTCCCGCGCAAGCGGGGGTGATCCCATTCCCGAAAATCAAAAAAATCATGTAGCGGAGTCTTTCCCGCGCAAGCGGGGGTGATCCCTTTTGTAAGTCATCTGTATTAACTACGAACATGTCTTTCCCGCGCAAGCGGGGGTGATCCTACGTATGAAAAGAATGATTAATGCACCATGGGGTCTTTCCCGCGCAAGCGGGGGTGATCCCACTTTCTATATCATCTTCTTTTCTTACTTGCAGTCTTTCCCGCGCAAGCGGGGGTGATCCTCACTGCTTGGTTTGCTTTTACAACCGGAGAGTGTCTTTCCCGCGCAAGCGGGGGTGATCCTCTAAACCTAAAGTTTTTCCCCTTGTAAACCTTGTCTTTCCCGCGCAAGCGGGGGTGATCCTGTTTTCAACAGTTTCTCTAGCTACTTTAATTAGTCTTTCCCGCGCAAGCGGGGGTGATCCTCAAATGAGTTTTGGATTTTTTATTAACAAGGAGTCTTTCCCGCGCAAGCGGGGGTGATCCTTAAGAAACGCCTAAACGAATGGGAACAAAGAAGTCTTTCCCGCGCAAGCGGGGGTGATCCTACATGGAAGAATTATAGACGAACATGCAGTTAGTCTTTCCCGCGCAAGCGGGGGTGATCCTTGTTACATTATGCGAAAGTTCCAAAGTTCCATGTCTTTCCCGCGCAAGCGGGGGTGATCCTAGGAGGCTAACAAATGAGATATGTAATGTTAGGTCTTTCCCGCGCAAGCGGGGGTGATCCCTCGCCCAATTAGGCACATTGTCAGGAGCGTAAGTCTTTCCCGCGCAAGCGGGGGTGATCCCAACATATCCGAACGTGTAGGATGGCAAGAGCGGTCTTTCCCGCGCAAGCGGGGGTGATCCCACCCCATATAATTTTAAACGTTGTTTCGATTGGTCTTTCCCGCGCAAGCGGGGGTGATCCTTAAGATAATAAAACATATACTATAACAAAGGAGTCTTTCCCGCGCAAGCGGGGGTGATCCTCTTTTTCCCTCAACATCTCGCATAAATACCACGTCTTTCCCGCGCAAGCGGGGGTGATCCCTCCCATAGGCTCATACCATGTGCTTCCTCTGTGTCTTTCCCGCGCAAGCGGGGGTGATCCCTAGCAACAGGAACAAACCGAGTGCCTGAAGATGTCTTTCCCGCGCAAGCGGGGGTGATCCTATCACTATACGCTGCTAGAACGCCATGAATGGGTCTTTCCCGCGCAAGCGGGGGTGATCCTTGGTAACGGCACAGAAGAGTTAGAAGAAATGCGTCTTTCCCGCGCAAGCGGGGGTGATCCTACTTTGCAGGGATTAACAAATTAGAGGACTTAGTCTTTCCCGCGCAAGCGGGGGTGATCCTAAGATTTTCGGTCTTTTCTTCAATTTCAAAACGTCTTTCCCGCGCAAGCGGGGGTGATCCCATGTTCAATCTGCCACTTCCTTTACATCAAAAGTCTTTCCCGCGCAAGCGGGGGTGATCCTCCATAAAAGAGCTTCCCTTGTATGTTCTACCAGTCTTTCCCGCGCAAGCGGGGGTGATCCTAGTATCAAAAAAGGTAAGGCGGGCGAAAGAGAGTCTTTCCCGCGCAAGCGGGGGTGATCCTCCACTTTGTGAAGTTTCCATGATCACTTACAAGTCTTTCCCGCGCAAGCGGGGGTGATCCTAACTGAAGATGGAGTGGAATTAAAGGTAAAAAGTCTTTCCCGCGCAAGCGGGGGTGATCCTAAAAGGCTTGTTTACTCTTTTAAAGGTTGGAGGTCTTTCCCGCGCAAGCGGGGGTGATCCCTTGTTCAGCAAGGTTTACACCTCCTTATGTGAGTCTTTCCCGCGCAAGCGGGGGTGATCCTAACGGACAATATTACCTTGTAGAGAACGAAAGGTCTTTCCCGCGCAAGCGGGGGTGATCCTAAAAAAAAGAGTACGGACATCGCTGAAAAGGCGTCTTTCCCGCGCAAGCGGGGGTGATCCTAGTTGAGAACACCGTTATTCCAGCACTCGAAAGTCTTTCCCGCGCAAGCGGGGGTGATCCTAGAGCAGGAAATAAGTGTTTATGGTAAAGTAAAAATACAATAAATGGCCGTCAAAAATACAAAAAGTAATTGCCAGTACAATCCAATCAATATATCCTTTTAAGTGACCACAACTTAAAAGGGGGAAAGGATGTGCTGACAATTACTCAATTAAATTATATACGAAAAATGTATTTTGAGAAAGGCCTAAGTTATTCTGAAATAGAACGACGTACGGGTCATAATTATCGCACAATTAAAAAGTACTTAGAAAAAGAAGATTTTAATGTAAAGCCTAAGAAAAAATCCGGTCCAACAAAATCGGACTTGATCAGACCCTATGTCAGAGAAATACTAGAAGAAGATAAGGATAAAAAGAAGAAATATCGACATACTGCCAAGAAAATACATGAGAGATTAAAGGTAGAACGTCCTGATAAGTGTCTGATTTCTGAGCGGACAATGCGAACTTTAGTAAAAGAAGAAAAGCAAAAGGTCTACAACACTGACGATTGTCATCTTGGTCTAGATCACCCTGGTGGAGAGGCTCAAGTTGATTTTGGAGAAATATATATTGTCGAAAATGGCACTAAGAAAAAAGCCCATGAGTTAGTACTTTCCTTCCCTAAAAGCAATGCTGGGTTTTGCCAAGTTACTCGTAGTGAGACCATGGAGGCTTTATGTGAAGCTTTGATTAACATATTCAAATATATTAGCTTCACTCCAAACAAAATATGGTTTGACCAAATGGCAGCTGCTTGTATTAGAAAAAAAGACTCTAAAGGGCAGCCAGTTATGACAGAGAGATTTGCACGACTAGCCCTCCATTATGGCTTTGAACCACTGTTTTGCAACCCTGATAGTGGCAACGAAAAGAGTAATGTTGTAAAAAAAGTAGGTTACTTTCGAAAAAACCTTTTTGTGCCAGAACCAGAAATCAGTGACTTAGAAAAGTACAATTTTGACCTGCTTAATCGATGTTTCGAGGATAATCAGAGAAGTCATTACAAAGAACCAGGGACAATAAATGAGATATTTATAAAAGAGACTGAGCTTATGAAGACCACAACTAAGATAGACTTTGACTATGGGAGATTTGAAAAGAGAAGGGTCAATAAACTAGGGTATATAATTAATGATCATTGCTCCTACTCTGTTTCGCCTAAGTATGTAGGCAGTTATGTATGGGTAAAAATTCTTGCTAACGAGTTGGTGATTTATGATAAAGACTATCGTGAGATAACAAGGCATAACAGGCTTTTTGAAAAGGGCAAAAAATCTACACATTGGATGGACTTTATCGACGTTATCGCAGCAAGACCAAGAGCATTAAAATATTCAGGGTTTTACTCTTTACTTCCGGATAATTGGAAGTCATATACAAATGAAATGGATAATGAGGATTTAAAACAAAGTCTAAAGTTTTTAAAAATGTGCTTACTTGAAAAAGATATGGCATTTGCGGAGAAGGTTTTAGCTGAAAACATAAGGAAATCTGTTAAAGAAACTGCTGCTTTATGGACAACTTACTACCGTCTTACAGAGGATGTCTCCGTTTACCACCAAAATCATTCACCCCCTGCTTTACCTCGCCTCCCAGACTATGACATCAGTGCAGAATCCTACAACTCACTTATGGGAGGAATGAGAGATGATAGATAAAATTAAATTTTACCAAAAAAAACTGAGCATATCCAATTCGCTAATGGATATATGTGACGGACTTGAGTTTAGATCTAAAGAACAATTTTTAATGGATTTACTTGAAGAGCTGTATAAAGAAAGATTAGAAAGAAGCCGAGAAAGGAAATTGAAAGCTGCTAAATTTCCAGTAGTAAAAACCTTAAATGGCTATGACTTTACAGATATTATTTTCCCTGAAAAGCTAACAATAGAACAGTTAAAAGGACTTAACTTTATTGAAAACAAGGAGAATCTAATCTTTTATGGTGGACCTGGCGCTGGTAAAACGCATTTAGGTATTGCTCTTGGAACCATGGCAATCAATACTCAGAAGTCTGTTCTGTTTTACACAGTACACTCCCTGATTAACGAATTAGTGAAGGCTAAAGAAGAACATTCTCATGAAAAGTTAATGAAGAAGATAGAAAAAGCTGACTTATTAATATTAGACGAATGGGGCTATTTGCCTCTACATCAAGAGGGAGCTAGGCTTTTATTTGAAGTTATCAGTCTTTGCTATGAACGAAAAAGCATCATAATTACTACTAATATGGAGTTTAACCACTGGAAAAATTTCTTGTTTGACGAGAAGTTAACAGTAGCAATAATTGACCGATTAGTTCATCATTCACACTTATTATTTTTCGATAGAGAAAGCCACAGAAAGAAGCATGCGTTAATGAAGCAAGGTTAAAATTAACAACCGGATTGTACTTGCATTTTTCTTGGCCATTTTTTGTATTTTCCTATTGCCAAAAACAAATAAGAAAAGGCGAAGCATCGGGTCTTTCCCGCGCAAGCGGGGGTGATCCTATGGGTAACCCCTAGAAAAACAACTTATTTTTGTCTTTCCCGCGCAAGCGGGGGTGATCCCTGGCAACCCCTATGTAAGAGCTGCCACGATTAGTCTTTCCCGCGCAAGCGGGGGTGATCCTCAGGAGATTATCCAAAACCTAAGCAGGTTTAAGTCTTTCCCGCGCAAGCGGGGGTGCTCCATTTTTCTTGGCCATTTTTTGTATTTTCTTATTGCCAAAAACACTTTTTTAAGTAGTTATCTCCGATTTAACCAAGAAATAAAGGAGATTAATGTCTTAAGGAGAATGATACATTAACAACTGGGGGATGGTTATGTTAAAGCAAGGTATTTATGAAGAAATAATTAACGATAAGCTAAAGCAGAACATCCAGGGTTTATCAACTGAAGTGTATCATATAGGCAAGGAAGGTGCTGTCTTTTTACATATCTGAATACAACGAAGATGCAAACCCAGCTTTTAGAGAAGGGGTAAAGCATTTTAAGGATAAAAATTTAGATATTTTCTTTATTACTTTAAATAAATCGGAAAAGGATTTTTCACCTTCAACTCTCTATGAGGACTATGCCATAAATGAAAAGCTCTTCCACTGGCAAAGTCAAAGTCAGCTATCAGAAGAGAGCAAAACTGCTCAAAGGTATATACAGCACAATAAAACAGGTCATAAGATAGCATTATTTATCAGAGAGTATAAAAAGGAGAGCGGACATACTGCACCCTTTATGTTTTTGGGGACATGTAGTTACGTTAGACATTATGGAAAGCGGCCAATAAACTTTATTTGGAGGCTAAAGCATGAATTGCCACCTATGTTAGTTCCAAAGGCAAATAAGAGTGTGTTGTAATTAAGTTTTAGATATGCGTTTAGCTTGATAACAATGGGGGTTATTTGCTGACTCTCTACCATGGAAATGTGAGATAGACCGCTAATACTTTACGTATACGACCAAGGGACACTGTCCCCCTTCTGTCCTGATTAGTCCCCATTGCTATAAATTAACAAATTGTTAAATCTACAAAAGCATATTGTCTTAGATTGGTAAGTTAGTTATAATATTTTTAGATACTTAAGGGGTGGAGAAAAATGATAATTACTACTTGCTAATCCAACTATCAACTGGATAATTTGTACAAAGGTGGTACACCTAAATAGGGTCTGTACTTCTATTTGTTATGCAAGTAGAGTATTATAGGATAAAATCATTTTCAACTTTGTGGTATTTATTTACATATTATCAAGTGATTTTTAAACTGTAATTAACTTTAATTACAGTTTTTCTATTTATATGTAGCTACTTAGATAGGGCCTTTGTACGTGTTTTAAAGATAAACCGTCAGGGGGAATACAAATGAACAATATAAAATTTAGAAACTATGTAAATAACGAGCGATTTGGCAGTGACTATCATAAAGTGGTGGAATTTCTTAAACGTGTTAATAAGGAAGAAGTAGTGAGACCTAATTATCAATGGTCTAGATGGACATGGTTTATAAGTCGTCCATTAGATAATGAAAGCTCCAAAAATCTCATTGGGCTTTGGGAAGACGATGGAAATGTGGTTGCTTTGGCCACTTTTGAATTATCCTTTGGAAATGTTTATGTGACAGTGGATAAAAATTACAAATTCTTGTTACAAGATATTATTTCATACAGCAAAGATAAACTCTCCAATAACGGAGCACTAAAAATCATAATTAATGATCATGATAAAGAATTTCAAAGGGTGGCAGCAAAAAATGGCTTCAGACCTACTCAGAACAAACAGTGTGTTGCAAGACTTGAGATAACAGATGATATGAGCTATGAGCTCCCAGAAGGATTTACGGTAACTAGTATGGCAGACAACTGGGATTTCCACCAGTACAACAATGTTATGTGGCGTGGATTTGGTTCTAAAGGAGAACCAGATCAAAGCACTGAGATGATTAAGTGGAGAAAAACCATGTTAAGTAGTCCCCATCTAACACCTGAGATAACAGTAGCTGTAGCTGCTCCAAATGGCAATTACGCTTCCCATTGTGGACTTTGGTACCATCCAGAAGAAAAGTATGCAAATGTGGAGCCAGTAGCAACAGATCCAGATTATCGTAAAATGGGTCTTGCTAAGGCTGCTATATATGAATCAGTTTTAAGGGCAGCAAAATTAGGCGCAAAAGAAGTATACGTAGTATCATCTCAACAATTTTATTACAATATAGGTTTTAGACCCTACTGTACAGAAACATGGTGGGAATTAGAGGTGGAATCTTGTAAAAGTGATGCGTAAAGGAAAAAACCAAAATAAAATGGGACAAAGTTCCTGTCCCCTTGTCTCTGTTTTGGAAAGCGGCCAATAAGCTTTATTTGGAGGCTAAAGCATGAATTGCCACCTATGTTAGTTCCAAAGGCAAATAAGAGTGTGTTATAATTAACTCTTAGACGTACGTTTAGCTTGATAACAATGGGGGTTATTTGCTGACTCTCAACTATGGAAATGTGAGATAGACCGCTAATAGTTTGCGTCTAAATTTATGATAAGGGGCGAGGGTGTGAATTTGGTAAGTTAGTATAATATTTTTAACATCTTTAAGGGGTGGGGAAAATAATAATTACTATTTGCCAATCCAACTATCAATTGGATAATTTGTACAAAGGTGGTACGCTTAAATAGGGTCTGTACTTCTAGTTGTTCTGCAAGTAGAGTTTTTATAGATTAAATCATTTTCAGCTTTGTGGTATTTATTTACATATTATCAAATGATTTTTAAACTGTAATTAACTTTAAGGTAGGTACCAGGCATGCACGGTGCATGATGAACAGAGGAATTGGGCAAAATATAAAAATTGAAATATACTTTTAGCGAAATAAACTATTTTTTCTAAGCAAAGGAGAATACTTATGTTTAAAATTAATGACCACGTTGTATACCAGTCTTCTGGTGTGTATAAAATTGTAGATATTAGAAAGGAAAAGGATTTTAATAAAAATGATACAGAATATTATGTTATGGAACCGGTATTTAACAACAACTTGACTACAAAAATACCTGTCAATAATAAAAAAGTTATGATGAGAAACGTCATTACAAAGGATGAAGCCTTGGCCTTAATCACATCTATGCCAGAAGAGGAAACAGTTTGGCTAAATAATAATAGAGAAAGAAGTGGAAATTTTAAAGAAGCACTTAAATCAGGAAAAACTGAGGAATGGGCGAGAATTATTAAGACGATATATCTACACAAGCAAGAAAGAAATGAACTTGGAAAAACGATAATGAAGTCCGACGAAGATGCCATGGAAAATGCTGAAAAAATTCTAAACCAAGAGCTAGCAGTAGCTTTGAATATCTTGCCAGAAGAGGTGCCTGCTTTCATAAAAGAGCGACTAAAGGATACAGACTAATCCACCAAATGGTATTAAATAAATATAATCCTAAGCTGAAAAAAGCTTAGGATTTTTTCCCTTCAGGACCATGGTAACAAGGGACTGAAATATACTTATTTAGCTTTAGCCCTCAAGTGTTTATCTTAGAAGTCTATAATTTTACCGTCCGTTGAAATTGTAACAATCTGCCAAGGAATGAGTTTTTCGCTATTTTTAAGTGCTGTTTTAACTTCACTTTCAATTCCGCCACAGCAAGGGACTACCATTTTTGCTACAGTTATGGATTTTATATTATTAGATCTAAGGATAGTAGTAATTTTTTCGCTGTAATCTCCTTCATCAAGCTTTGGACAGCCAATTAGTGTTATTTTGTTTTTCATGAATTTCTTATGGAAATTGCCATATGCAAATGCTGTACAATCTGCGGCAATCAAAAGGTGAGCATCCTCAAAATAAGGAGCGTTTGGTGGAACAAGTTTGATTTGTACTGGCCACTGATTTAATTGGTTTTGTACTAAAGTAGAATCTTCCTCTTTAGTTTCACTAATACTTCCACGCTTAAGAGTTTTAGAGTGAGTACCTGGACAGCCACAGGCTAAGTTTTCTGATCGTTTGTTTTCATCTTTTTTCTTTGTAGTATCTTCAGCAAATGCTGATGCTTCCCTTTCCTCAAAACTTATAGCATTGGTTGGGCAGACCGGTAAGCAGTTTCCTAGCCCATCACAATAATCATCACGAAGCAGTTTGGCCTTTCCGTCTACCATGCCGATTGCCCCTTCTTGACAGGCTGAGACACATTGCTTGCAGCCTATACATTTATCTTCATCTATTTTAATTATTTGTCTTGTCATTTTAAAATCCTCCCTTGTTTGATATGTTAATAATAGTATATTATAATAAAAACAATCTTGCTGTTGCAATTGCAACGAAAGGTGGCGGGTTATGAAAAAAAATATTAATCTACTAGAAAAAAATGAGCTATTTAAAGGATTTAACTCAACAGATTTAGAAAGTATTTTAGACTACCTGTCTGCTAAAGTCGTTACCTATAAAAAAAAGGATGTTATATTGCTTCAAGGTAGTCCTGTTCAATTTGTTGGAATAGTTTTATCAGGCACTATCCAAGTTATAAAAGAAGATATTGAAGGTAATATAAATATTCTAGCTCATTTTGGCAGTAATGATATTTTTGCAGAAACATTTGCATGTGCTTATATTACTGAAAGTCCTGTAACAGTAGAAGCCAAAGAGGATTGTGAAATAATGTTTATTAACTTTAAAAAACTTATCAAAGATTGTCAGAAAACATGTATTTTCCATTCAAGTTTGGTAGAAAACATGCTTTGTTTAATTGCCAGAAAAAATATCTTGCTGAATCAAAAAAATGAGATACTATCGAAACGCACGACAAGAGAAAAACTATTAACTTATCTTAATACACAAAAAATAAAATCAAACTCAAAAAAGTTTTCAATACCGTATAGCAGAGAAGGTCTTGCAAATTACCTTTGTGTAGATAGAAGTGCATTGTCTCGTGAATTATGTAATATGCGGGATGAAGGATTGATTAAATTCATTAAGAATGAATTTGAAATTCTTTTTTAGAAAATAAGTCAGCAAGCTAGCTCTTAGTTATGGGGCGAGGTAAAAATGACTCTCAAATATTTTTTTAGGCAGTTCCCAGAAATTTAAAATTACTCGAAATTAAATTATATAGATTGTAGGTGAATAAAATGGATAAGATAAGTAAGTTGGCAAAAACGATACGGATAATTACTGTGGTGCCTATTATGGCGCTAGTTATGTTAGTAATTCTTTATAGAATTAACCAGAACATTTTTCTAGAAACTTATCAATATGTTCTAACTTTAGTATTTCTGACAATATTGCCATTATCGGCTTACCCATTACAGCCAGTTTTGCCTAAATTTCGTGATAAGGGCAGAGAAGGGCAACGTAATCTTGCTCTTGTGATGGGGGTTTTGGGGTATTTAGGTGGTATTATTTGGGCGATCTGTTTCCATACAACACAAGAACTACTATTTATATATCTAATTTACTTTTTATCAGGAATTGGGATATTACTTTTTAATAAAGTGTTAAAAATTCGTGCAAGCGGTCACGCTTGTGGAGTAGCAGGCCCAATTCTAATTTTGATGTACTTTATCGGCAGCAAAGCTCTTATCAGCATAGTTGTTCTTGCATCAGTATTTTGGGCATCAATAAAAACTAAGCGCCATACGATGCCGCAACTGATTTGGGGTAGTGTGATTCCGGTAGTTGCCCTGCTACTAGCGAAGTTGCAAATTTTTTAAGAAACTTATGTTAGGCTATATGCTGTTAAATAAGTAAATGTAACCAAAAACCGAAGCTAGTTTTTTTAGAAAGTTAAGGGGGATGCAAAATGGGGAAAACTTCAAAAATTCTTTTCAGCAGCGGGTTTTTATTGATTTTGGCAATGCTTGTTCATATTATAGTGGCATGGATTAGTCATGATAACACTGTAGGAAACAGCGCTCCAGCATCTGTAAACTTAACATTAGCAATATACTATGTGGTTCCAATTGGTATTCTTTTTGCAATAGGATACTATATCAAAAATCGTGAAATTAGTAATTAGGAATCGCTGTTAACGGAAATGACAGACACTAAAACCTCTCTAGTAGAGGTTTTTTTATGCACTTTTTAATATCACAATGGCAGTATAATTGGGTTTCTGGCAGGCAGAAACAAGCATTTGTTCTGCTTGAGTATCAAATGCTAAACCTTTCCTTAACTCCAGCCAACGAAACCAAAAAAGGTTACAACTAGGCTGCCTTTTAAAGGTTATAAAGCTGATATCTATCAGTTTTTTGGAGATGTTAACTTTTACATGAATTAACCCCATGTATGGTAGAATGCTTAACAAAAATTAAAGTTATAAAGTTGTTTAGGGTTCGATTCCTTGACAAAGTTAAACTAAAAAGAGTATAATTTGAATGAGAATCATTTTCAACTACTCGAACTGGATGTTCTCAACATTTAGTGGCGGACAACAGCCAGTAAAAAATGGGCCTAACTAATAGTTAGTGGGGGAGGGAAGGCCCCTCACTAAATGAAGTTCACTTTATGCTTTTTTGAATTAGGAGTTGAGAGTTAATGTTCGATAAAACTAGCTTTTGTCAACTTAGAGTATCTAAAAGTAGAGTTATTAAATGTTTAAAGGCTCTATTTTTTATTAGTATATTAATATATTTAATTTTGAATTTACCTGATCTCTTAATTCACATAAAAGCGGTTTCGCTCTCAACAATGGCAGGTTTGATTGTACTTCAGTTGTTAGCGATGTTAGTAATAGCTTATCAGTGGAAACTGTGTGATAAAGTGCTAGATATAAAACCTAGCCCTGAACATTGTCCAAAGAGAAATGGTAAACTTAGAGTAATGGATTTTTGGATTTTAAATAGTTATGGAAAACTATTAGAAGGAATCACACCAGGGGCCAAAACAGGGGGAGAAGGGCTAAAAGCTGTGATGCTAGTAAACAAATTTAAGCATACAAAGAAAGATGCGGTAATATTGGTGTTAATTCAAAAAAGTGTTAGTCTAGTTAGTTTTCTAAGCATCTTAATTGCTTTATGTGTCATTTTTTCAGTACAAGGAAGTCACACATTGATTAACCTTTCTAATGTAGTAAAAATACTGGCAATTATAGCGCTTGCGATAATATCATTAGGCTTAATTCTAAAGTATATCAGCCAAAAAAACAGCAAATACAAGGAGTTATTGAAACTCGATGAGTTAATTAGCACTTTAAGAAAAAGAAAATTTTTTGTGTTTTTAGCCTTTCTATTAGGGTTATTTAACTGGACTCTACTATGTAGTTCGGCTTTTTTAATTAGTTTGGATATGGAATTGGGTCTCTCAGGTCTTCAAGTAGCGAATGCAACCTTCATGGGTTATTTATTTAGTATGATACCGATAAGTCCAGGGGGTATAGGTACTTACGAAGGAGCGATGACACTACAACTATCTAACTTTAATGTTACTTATAGTTCTGCGCTAGGGTTAAGCATATTGAGTAGAGTTTTTACTTTTTGGATAGCTATTTTAATCTCGTTTTTTACAATCACTTTAATTAAAGTTAAAAAAAAAGGTAAGATGATTAATTTTGGTAGTTTAACAGCGCTGTTGTTTTCATGACACAAGTTAGATTACAACGAAAATTTTGTTCCAAGTCATTGACAAAGTTCTTGAACTGCAATATAATTGAAAGGGAAATGAAAGTCATTCTCAAATACAAAAATTATGAAAGGAAGTGTTTGGACATGGCTGTGGATACAAAAAGAATGTATGAAGAAAAGATGGTTAAAAGCATCTTACAAAATAAATCCTTAGAACAGTTAAGACCTGGAGAGCAAGGTGTGATAGTTAATGTTCCAGCTAACTCTTTCTTAGCTTCTTTAGGATTTAGAGCAAAAAAAACAGTTAAAATTATAGCTAAAGAACTATTTAACGGTCCTTTGCTTTGTTCTGTTGATGGTAGGAACATAGCTATAGGCTCTGATGTTGCGGGAAAAATTATTGTTAATTCAACTGAAAAATAATCACATTTTATTATTTGGGTTTTAATGATAATTATTATCACTAACTTAATAATAGCATCGATCTAATTAAAGCAAGCATAGTTTAAATTGGTGCTTGCTTTAATGTATTTATATCCAAAACGCAAAATCGGAGGCTTATCATAATGAAGAAATTTTTTGCTTCAGTTGAAAAAATATGCTGCGAATTTTATCCAGCCTTTTATATTTACCATAGAATATATAAAAATGTTATGCGCAATGAAATTAAATTAGCTAACATAACTTCAAAAGATGTAGTGCTGAATATAGGTTGCGGAGCTGTTCCTTTTACTGCGTTGCATATAGTGCAGATGACTGGTGCTAAAGTGATTGCTTTAGATAAGGATAAAGAAGCTGTTGAAAAAGCGAAAAAGTGTTTGTCAAAGTATAAAATGCAAAAAAACATAGAGATAGTCGTAGGAGATGGGATTGTAGAAAACCTTCCTGATTTTACTGTAGCCATTATTGCCTTACATGTAAAAGAAAAAGCAAAAATGTTGGAAAATCTTAAGTTGGCTAAAAAAACAGGGACAAGGGTTATATTTCGTCAGCCTGCTGCCGGGTATGAAGAGGAGTACGGTTGCTTGCCGGATAACTATATCCCTAATTGCAAAATAAGTCAAAAAATGAAGGCTTTTAATGAATCACATCTTTATCTTATTGAATAATCGCTTGCTTATAGAAATGTGGGGGTAAAATGACTTGAAAAAATCACTTTTATTAGTAGTGGCAATACTATTTTTTCTTGTGGTAACTATAGTTTTGGGCTTTGAAGAGGTTTATGATGTAATAGGCCGAATGAGTATCTTCCAACTTTTTGCAATGACAGCTTTGCAGTTATGCACTCTATTTTTAACAAGCTTTATATGGTATTATCTATTAAAGCAAAAGTCTAACCAGGTTTCCTTAAGTAATGTCTTTGGCATAAACTTAGCTGGATCTTTTGTAGAAAGTGTTACACCTTCGGTAAAAGTAGGTGGCGAGGCTTTAAAAGTTTATTTAATGCAAAAGGAAACTTCCCTTAAATATACCGAAATTACTGCTATAACATTGGTAAGTAAATTTATTTCTTTGTTTCCCTTTTTAATTATTAGTTTCTTTACACTTTGCATAGCATTTATAAGTTTTGACCTACCGCTATTTGTATTGTTAGCTTTTTTTGGCTTACTTTTATTTTTTAGTTTATTTTTTGTTATTTTTAATTTTGAAGGGTCTTTTTTAGGACGGAGCTTTTCCAAACTTGAGCAAACTGAAAGGCCTGTTCTTAAAAAAATCAAAGAAAAAGTCAACAAAACACAAGTTTTTTTAGAAGAAACTTCGATAAAATCAAAAACAGTAGTTACTGACTATCGCAAACGTCTTTTACTGTTTTCAATCGCATTTATAGTTTGGGCTTTTTATCCTGTTAAGGTGTATTTAGTAGCTAGGATATTAGGTTTTCAGTTAAGTCCGGTCATTGTTATAATAGCAACCTTTACTGCATACCTAGTTAGTATGGTTCCACTGCTTCCTGGTGGCCTAGCCACTTTTGAAGGAACGTTAGCTTTGATTTTAGCTTATGAGGGGTTAGCACCCCATGAAGCTTTTTCTATAGCGATAATGACTCGTGTAATTACTTTTTGGATTCCTCTATTGGTATCGGTAGTTCCAGCTATTTACTATATAGGTAAAACGAAAGATAAAACGGAAAGTGAAAGAAGGTGGTTAAGATGGTAAAAGATCAAGCTAAACCGAATATACTTATGATAGGCCAGCCTAACATAGGAAAAAGTGTTATGTTTAATAATCTTACAGGATTAAATATAAGCGCAGCAAACTATGTGGGTACTACAGTGGAATTTACCGCTGGCGAAGTTAAGTTAGGTGACTTGAAGGCTAACCTGATAGATGTTCCAGGAACGTATACTTTGGAAGCAACCAATGAAGCTGAACAGGTAGCTGTGGAAATGCTTCAAGGTAAGACAAATCGTACTAAAACAAAAAACTGTCATGAAGACGGTGGACTTCAGTGCGTTAATTTAACCAAAAGTCCCGATGCGGTAATATGTGTATTAGATGCCCATAACCTTGAGAGTAGCCTTTATCTTTTATTTCAAGTAATGGAATACAATATACCCACTATCGCTGTTCTTAATAGGATGGACCTTATTGAAGAGCGTGGGGAAAAGATTGATGTAAAATACCTTTCTAAGCTTCTAAAAATGCCTGTGATTCCGACGGTTGCCGTTGAGAGAAAAGGTGTAGATACATTAAAAGAAATGCTAAAGGGGATATTATCCACCGGAGCAGCAAGAGAAGACGAAACAGCGAAAAAACTTGACGATGGAGAGATTAAAGACGAGTATTGGAAAAAAGCTGAGAAAATCACTAGACAAGTAAAAACAAAGCCATCGGTTGAAAAAAAGACAAGAGGGCAGATCTGGGGAGCAGCTTTAGTTAAACCTTGGCCAGGAATCCCTCTAGCGATACTAATTTTAGGTGCAATTTTTGGTCTTGTCGTTGGTGTTGGGATGGGACTTCGTAATTACTTATTATTACCTCTTTTTAGGGGCCTTATCATCCCAGCAATATCTTCAGTCGTAGAAGTTATTGTGCCTGAAGGACTAATTCTTAATGTTTTAATTGGTGAATATGGTATCTTTGTAAAAGGGTTGGAGTGGCCTTTAACTCTTGTATTGCCATATGTACTTTCATTTTATTTTGCCTTAAGTATAATGGAAGATTGCGGATATCTTCCTAGATTAGGTGTACTGTTAGATGGGCTATTAAGTAAGTTAGGATTACCTGGTTCTAGCATCGTTCCATTGCTTTTAGGATATGGTTGTGGAATACCAGCAATTATGGCAACTAGATCTTTAAATTCAAAAAAAGAGCGAATTACCGTTTCGACAATGGTTTCTTTAGGTATACCATGCGTAGCCCAGTCAGGAGCCTTTATAGCACTTATGGCTGAGAGGTCTATTGTAGCGTTGTTATTAGTATTTTTATTTTCCTTTGCAGTCGTTTTTGCAGCTGGGTTTGTTATAGACAAGATACTTCCTGGCAGCAGGCCGTATACTATAATGGAAATACCAGAGCTCCTTTTCCCAAAAGGAGAGGTTATATTTAAAAAAGTGTGGTCAAAGGTAAAAAATTACTTAAAAGAAGGCGTTATTCCCATGATGGCTATTGTCGGTATTGCAGCCTTCTTATATGAAAGCGGCATAATGGAGTGGATTGGCGAGGCGCTAAGTCCTTTAGTGGTAAGTTGGCTAAACCTACCTGCGGAAGCCTCTGTACCTTTGATTCTTGGCGTATTTAGGCGTGAGCTCACTGTTATTCCTTTAATGGAGATGGATTTAACTAACCTGCAGCTCTTCACTGGTGCTATAGTTGGGCTATTGTATGTTCCTTGTGTAGCCATAATAGCTACTTTAGCTAGAGAGTTTAACATTAAAATGGCAGTGTTTATACTAGTACTGACTAGCTCGCTAGCCTTTTTAATAGGGGGCATTGTAGCTAGAGTAGGTGGCTTGATATTTTAGGTAGGAGAAAATGGCATCTTTTGTATTGACGCTTACTATGGTATGTGTTATTATTTTTACAGATAAAAATTAAATAACTTGTTAGGAGAGGCTCCTAAATGAACATAGGCTATTGCCCAAAAATGTCGAGAGACGCCAATGGGTATAACAGGCACGGCCGGAGTAAGGCCTGCTTAAGATAGCTGATTCTTAGAATCTACGTCATTTAGTGCTAAAACCCAGACGAGGAGTTTATAGACAAATTTATAAAGAATACTTTTCTTTATGATTGGGACTATTATGATGCCCATTATTATTTGTGTGCTTAAACGACTCTTCGTGAGTCGTTTTTTATTTACATAATTATGTAAAGGAGGTGAGTCCATATGGAGGTTGACAGTGTTCCGCGATGGTATGGCGAATGTATAAAAAGATCTGGATTGATAAAAAATAAAATGAAATCGGAGGGATTATCATGGAAAAGTTCAAAAAAACCATTTGGACTCATCTTGAGAAAAGAGAAATGGACTCTTTAAAAGAGCTATTAAGTAAGTCAGAAGTAATTGAGATTTTGGATGTTATGAGGGAGTTATCGGCTGAAGAACAAGTAATTGTATATAGATTACTATCAAAGAACAAGGCTTTGTTAGTTTTTGAGCAGTTAGATGTTAGCTTACAGCAAAAACTATTATCTTCCTTTACAGAGGAAAAAGTTATAGAATTGATTTCAGAGCTTGCTCCAGATGATAGAGTACGGCTATTAGATGAGCTGCCTGCCAAAGTAACTAAAAGACTAGTTCGTTCATTATCACCGGAAGAAAGAGAAGAAACAGCTCTATTAATGGGTTACGATGATGAAACTGCCGGTAGGCTGATGACAACTGAATATGTCAGGCTTAAAAGAAGCTATACAGCCAAAGAGGCATTAGAAAAGGTAAGAACATATGCACCAGACAAGGAAACAATTTACACAATATATATTACCGATGATAGTACAAAATTAGAGGGAGTGCTATCATTAAGAGAACTTGTAATTGCATCACCTGAAGATACTTTAGAAGATATTATGCACAAAAAGGTTATTAAGGTATCCACCGGCACAGACCAAGAAGAAGTGGCCCGAACTTTGCAGGAGTTAGATCTAATGGCACTTCCGGTAGTTGATAAAGAAAATAGGCTAGTGGGTATAATTACTGTTGATGATGCTATGGATATTATCGACGAGGAAACCACAGAGGATATCTTTGACAAGGCAGGCTTAAGAGATTTAAATGATAGAGAGTCTGATCGTAGTGAAAGGTTAGTTAATGGCTCGCTTATTCAGATTTGGAAAGCTCGGCTGCCATTTTTAGTAATAACTATGATAGGTGGATTGCTAGCAGGTGCTGTTATCGATGCCTTTGAGGAAGCGTTAGAGGCAGTTGCAGCTGTAGCGATATTTATACCAGTTATTATGGATATGGGTGGTAATGCAGGAACACAATCTTCAACTATTTTCGCCCGAGGTCTGATTTTAGGACATATCAATACGAAAAAGTTTATGAATCACTTGGGAAAAGAAGTTATAGTAGGATTAAGTATGGGTGCGATAGTGGGTGTTGCCACTGGAATTATTGCCTCTGTTTGGCAAGGGATACCGGAACTGGGAATGGCAGTAGGTTTAGCTCTAGGCCTTACAATGACTTTGGCTACTACTTTAGGATTTTTTATCCCTTACACACTATTTAAGCTAGGAATTGATCAAGCAGCAGGATCTGACCCAATTATTACAACAATTAAAGATATTTCAGGTCTGCTAATATACTTTGTACTAGTTTCGCAATTTTTAGGATACCTTTTATAAATATAAAAATGTAATTATAAGATAGGCTGAGATATATCTAGCCAAAAATAAAAAAACTGTTCCGAACATCGATTTTTGATGGTTGGAACAGTTTTTTATTATTAGTGGTTGACCTCAGTGTCAACCATCCTATTTGATTAACTGAAATGGTAATAGGCAGTATAGAAAAGGCAGAACCAATATAAAGGCATTGCCCACTTGAAAGATTACTTTATGATTCTTAAACTATGTTGAAGCCCCTTGATCTTAAGAACTTTATCAATATCCTCTTTATCGTTTGTAATAATAACGCAGTCTTTTTCATGGGATGTGTTAATAAGCCACTCTTTTCCTTCTTTTAAAAAGGATAAATCCTCAGGCAAATAAGGCTGTAACCATTTATAAAGTGAGTCAGAAGATTGTGTAAGTATATCTAAAGCATCGCTTTCGGTTCTATAATAATAAACTGTTGCTGCTGGCTCTTCACTATAAACAGTTGTTCCTGGCCACCTTGATTGATCTTTTATTTTAATATGAAAAGGTTTTAGTTCTTCTAAAACGATGTTTATACTAGGATTTTTGCTCATACCTTTTCTTACAACTAAAAGGAAGGTATCGCAAACCTTAAATGACACTTTTAACAATTCCTTATACACAAGACCTGTAGGATTTTTGATTTCTATTACTACTATGTGTACCACCTCATTTCATCTATATATAACTTACCTCGTAGAGCTAGCTCGACTCCAATTAAATATAATTTTTTAACTGCGCTAAATTTTCCTTTGCGCTTTCTAAGCCCTCTAGATCTTCAAAAATCAGAATCCCATCAAACTTAAGCTGTTTGAGGGTGGTAAAAAAATTAGCAAAGTTAATGTTACCTTTACTTAGTGCTAGATGTTGATCTGCAAGCCCATTGTTATCATGTATATGTAGATATTTAAGCTTGTCATTATAGGAATTAAGCCAGTTTACCACGTCACTTTTGCCTAGCGCATGGGCATGACCAGTATCTAAGCATGGAGATAAAAACTTTGAATTCACTTTGCTAATAATATTCTGTATTTGCGAAGGGTTAGGGTCATGGACATTTTCAATTACAACAGTAATACCAGCTTCTTCAAAACTTCTTATCATATCATTCCAAAAGCAAATCCATTGTTTTTCAAAAAAACAATTATATCCTTTGTAGTAGCCAGTAGTAGTATAATCAGAGTGCACAACCATAAACTTAGCACCTAACTTTATGGCTATATTTAGAGCTTGAAGAAACCTCCTTTTAGTAGACTGTTGAATCATAGAGTCAAAGCTACTGGGTTTTAAATCGATATATGGCCCATGTAAAGTTATAATCCCTTTGTAATCATGTAAAATAGCCTTATATTGTTTGATAATATTTTCATGGTTTTCATCTAAATTAGTTGGCAATATAAAGTCTTGAATTTCAAGACAAGTATATGTATTTTTGTAGAACTGTGGGTTTTGCTTAAGTTTTTCCAAATAAACATTAGCACCAATTATCATATCTGCTCTCCCATTTTTGAATTAAGGTTAGCACGGGCCTTTCTAGAAGTCAATGCTTTTAATAGATATTCACTTAGATGTTGAGTAAGAGGTTAAACTATAATAATATATAATAAAGTCTAAAGTGAAGTTTAATAGATAGTTGTGTTATAACTTAATTTAGAGGAAGTAGCTATAAAAATAAGATTCTTCGCCAAAGGCTCAACAATGACACAGTAAAGGCCAAACTTTTATATCAGTAAGGTGTGGTGAAGTTTGCAATCATCTATAAAGCTTAAAAAGGAGGTATTAATTTGAATACGAGAGTAGTTTCGCTAGTGCCATCTGCTACGGAATCAATGTATTATTTAGGTTTGGAAGATTTTTTAGTTGGAGTTACTACTCACTGCAATTACCCAGAAGCAGCTAAAAAAAATAAAAAGGTAGGGAGTTTTGCTCAGCCTGATATTGCCAAGGTGCTTTCTGCAAACCCCGACATAGTGCTAGCTAGTTCTAATCTACATAAAAAAGTTGCAACCGACCTAAGTGATAACGGAATAAGAGTTATTAACTCTACTCCTAGTACAATTAATGAAATACTTGCCTTTTTAGAAACCTTGGTTGAGGCTTGCTTAGGAGGAGAAGGTAACGATTCAATTAAAAACCTTAGGTCACACGTGGAAAACGTGACGCAAGAAAACAAAAGAAGAAAAATCAGGACCCTTCGTTTAATGTTTAAAGGAGTAAACGCTATTTTTATCCCTACAGCTGGGTCTTATCAGTATGATGCCTTAAAGATTTTAGGAGCAAAGCAGTTAGAAAATAATAATGAAAGTTTTTACTTACAAGTTAGCTTAGATGACATAAAAAGATTTGATCCAGAAGTAATATTGCTTTGTAATATGGATAGCGAGGAGGAAAAAGCATATCCCCGCTGCTATAATTGCAGCTTAGAGGGAACAACCTGCCACAAAACTGCCTGTGATCAGGTGAATGAAAAATTAAGCAAAGTTACAGCAGTAAAAGAAGGTAAGGTTTATCCGCTATCATGTTCTGCGCTATGCCGGCCAGGGCCAAGACTGATAAATAGTTTAAAGCTTATGTCAAATCAAATCCATAAATAAATATGTATTGACAATTTATTTTTTTTAAAATATACTTAAGGTGTTAAAAATTAAATAAATTTTAGGGTGTATTTTTAACAATAAAAATACTTAAAAGGGAAAGAGGTTAGAGTCCTCTACAGCCCCCGCTACTGTGTTCAGGGATGAAATCTTCCGTTACCACTGGTTTAACTGGGAAGGGGAAGAAAGTAAGTCGATCTGAGAGTCAGGAGACCTGCCTTAAAATTGAGTTACCATAGCTTCGGAGGGAAGTGTGTGCGTTTTTTTAATGCATTAAAACACATAGATCTCTATGTGTTTTTTTTAATTTGCTATAAAAAATCTCCAAAGGAGGTCAGAGTTTGAAAAAACTACTTATATCTGGCACATCTAGTGGTGTTGGGAAAACCACAATTAGCCTTGGTGTTATGGCTGCCTTAACAAAAAGAGGTTTGAAAGTAGCCCCATTTAAGGTGGGGCCAGACTACATCGACCCTACTTTCCATAATCTTGCTACTAATAACTTTTCTCATAACTTAGATAGCTGGATGATGGATGAAAATATCTTAACCTACCTATTTTATAAAAACATGAAAGACAAAGACATAAGCGTAATAGAAGGTGTTATGGGCCTTTATGATGGAGCCGGTGGTGGTACAGAACAGGGGAGCACGGCACATGTAGCAAAGACCCTAAAAGTCCCCACTATACTAGTTTTAGATGGGCAAGCAATGTCAACTAGTGCTGCTGCTATAGTTTTGGGATATAAACTCTATGATAAAGAGGTGGACTTAAAGGGTGTTATAGTAAACAAAGTTTCAGGCAAGGCTCATTATAAGATGATCAAGAAAGCTATAGAAGAAAAAGCTAAAGTGCCATGCTTAGGGTACTTACCCTCCTTTGAAAACGTTTCGCTAAAAAGTAGACATTTGGGCTTGGTTCCAGCAGAAGAAACAGAAAAAATAGAAGAAAAAATAGCTAAAGTTACTGACTTGATAGAAGAATACATAGATCTAGAGGCATTAGAAAAAATAGCAGAAGTAAAAGATGAGCTAAGTTACGCTAAAAACCCAATTTTAGATTATAAAGGTATAGCCGAAGGTCTCACTATAGGAGTAGCAAAGGATAAAGCTTTTAGCTTTTACTATCAAGACAACTTAAATCTTTTACAAGAATTAGGGGCAAAACTTGTTTATTTTAGTCCACTTAATGATAATAAGATACCTGAAAATGTTGATGGTTTATACTTTGGTGGAGGTTTTCCCGAAGTTTTTGCAGCTAAGCTAAAAGCAAATGTCCAATTTAAACAGTCTTTAAAGTCAGCACTACAGGCTGGAACTCCTACATATGCAGAATGTGGAGGGTTAATGTATTTAACAGAAGGAATTGAAGATTTGCAAGGAAACTTTCATGAGATGGTAGGCTTTTTTAATACAAAGTCTAAAATGACCAAAAGCCTTCAAAGATTTGGTTATGTAGATGTTGAGGTTAGCACTAAGCCTAACTTAGTTATAAAGGGACATGAATTTCATCGCTCACTTATCGAAGATAGGGAGGGGTTAAACTATTTTTATAACGTGGTTAAAAGTAAAGGAGGAGATTGTAAAAGCTGGCGGTGTGGCCTAGTACGGAAAAATACATTAGCTGGATACACACATTTACATTTTTATAGCAACCTTGCTTTTTTAAAGTTCTTGTTAGAGCGGGTAAATTCAATAAAAGGAGAGAAAGTGTAAAATGAACAACTTAGCTTTAAAGTCAAATAAAATAAAGACTGTCACTATTGCTTACAGTGCCATGCTTATAGCGTTATCATATGTAGGCTCTTTGATAAAGGTTCAAGGTAGTATAGCTTTTGACTCAATGCCGGCATTTTTTGGGGCTTTACTTTTAGGGCCAGCATGGGGCGGGGTTATTGGGTTTGTAGGCCACTTATTAACTGCAGTTACCAGTGGATTTCCGATGACTTTACCAATGCATGCTGTAATAGCGGTGCAAATGGCTTTTTTTGTATTTGCTTTTGGCTGGCTGTGCAAAAAAACAAATTATTATGTGTCCGGCTCTGTAGCTACTATCTTGAATGGGCCAGGAGCTGCGTTAGTTGCTGTTCCCTTTAGTATGCTGTTTAACCTTCCGTTATCGGGGTGGGCGCTATTTAAAATTGTGATAATACCTTTAACCTTGGCCTCCGCTGCTAATGTGTTATTAGCTGTAATGTTATATAAAATTATAGGCAACAGGATTAAGTAGAAGTCATGTGGACATCGAAAAAAATTAGGGACCTAAGCTTTGTATCTATAAATGATGAAGATATGCTTGTTGTTTCTTGTGACTCAGCTGGCGGCATTGGTTCTAAAAAAGAAGATGTGGTAAAGGTGTCGCCACAAGTGCTGGGTTACTTTACTGCTAGCGTAGCGCTAATGGAGGTTTTGGCTGTGGGAGCAAAGCCTATGGTGCTTGTAAACGCTTTGTCAGTAGAAATGGATGATACCGGAGAAAAAGTGTTAAAAGGCATAAAAAATGCGGCATCACAATTAGATAACGACATTATAATAACAGGAAGTACAGAAGAGAATTTCCCCACTGTTCAAACAGGTATAGGATTAACAGTTATCGGAGTAGTAAACAAAAACAGGTGGACCTTTCCTAAAACTTTTAAAAAAGACCTAGCTGTTGTAATGGGTAAACCGAAAGTCGGTGAAGAAGTGTTGGGCGACAGCAAGGAAGTTTTGAGTATACCAAGTTTAAAAAAAATAGTTGCAAAACCTTTTGTTCATGAAGTTTTGCCTGTGGGATCAAAAGGAATACTACATGAGATTAAGCAGATAGCAGCTTTAAAAGATTTAAATTATGTTTTAGATGAAAACTCTTCATTGGACTTAACTAAATCAGCTGGTCCTTCAACCTGTGCCGTTATTTCTATTTCAGAAAAAGATTTATGCAAATTAAAAGAAGCTGTAGATTTACCTATAAATGTAGTTGGGAGATTTGTGTAAAAGAAATTTTTAAAAAAGAATATAAAAGTATAGGTGTTTAATTATCACGATTAAACTTAAAAGGGAAGCTGGGTGAAAATCCCACACGGTCCCGCCACTGTAAAGAGGAGCTATTTTCTAAATGCCACTGGGTTAACCTGGGAAGGCTAAACATAGCGTCGATTCTAAGTCAGGAGACCTGCCTATACTTATGTTTCACTACCTACGGGTTATAGGGAGGTGCGTTTTTTTATGCGCATTGCGCAAATATGTATAAAAACCTCCTTTAACTTTAACTGTTAAAGGGGGTTATTCTTTTTAAAATAGGAGCTGAATTGAATGTCTTTTGGAAAACTAGTGCTAGTTACAGGTGGAGCTAGAAGCGGTAAAAGCTTGTACTCCGAGGAAATGGCAAAAAAACTAGGAAATAAAATACTTTATGTTGCAACATCTATACCATATGACGATGAAATGAAAAAAAGGATAGAAGACCATAGAAATTCTCGGCCGGACTACTGGGAAACTTATGAGGGGTTTAAAAATTTACACAAGGTGTTAGAGGAAAAAGGTAAGGACTATGATGGCGTGCTATTAGACTGTATAACTGTGATGATAACAAACCTTATGTTTTCTGAACAAAACTTTGATGAGAGTAAGATCCAACAAGAAAGTGTAGATAAAGTAGAAAAAGAAATAAGTAAACAACTAACCTTGCTAGTTAACACAGCCAAAGAAAAGGGAATAAACCTTATCTTAGTAACCAACGAGGTGGGGAGTGGCATAGTTCCAGAAAGTAAGCTTGGAAGAGTTTTTAGGGATTTAGCAGGGAGAGCAAACCAGTTGTTAGCAAAAAGGGCTGATGAGGTTTACCTTTTGGTATCTTCAATCCCAGTTAAGATTAAGTGAGGTTATATAAATGAAAAACTTTTTGTTGATGATACAATTTTTTACTAGGATACCTATAGCAAAAGAGTTTGTGCTGGAAAAAGAGGATTTTGCTAAAGGAATTTGTTATTTTCCGTTGGTGGGCTTAATAGTAGGTTTTATAAATGGATGTACTTATTATGTAACTAGCCTAGTTTTAGAGGGAATCGCACCAATTGTACTTACAATGTTAGTTAACACTTTGGTAACTGGTGCCCTTCACCTAGACGGCATCGCCGATACATGTGACGCTATATTTTCTGCAAGAAAAAAACAAAAGATGCTTGAGATAATGAAAGACAGCAGAATAGGTACAAATGGGGTACTGGCATTATTTTTTATTTTAGCACTAAAAATAGCATTTTTAGATTTATTTTCGGAAGATACTATAATCGCTATTATAATCTTGTCTCCAGTTATAGGTAGAACAGTGATGGGAGTAGTTGTTTTTCGATGCAAATATGCAAGAAACAAAGAAGGGTTAGGTGGACTGTTCATTGGCAAAACAACAGTTTTACAAACACTTTTATGTTTAAGTTTGGGAACTGTAGCATGCGCAGCCCTGTTAGGTTTTATAGGGATTTATACATTAATAGCATCAATTCTTGTTGGGGTTATGCTACGGATTTATTTTTGTAGAATACTAGACGGTCTTACTGGAGATTTGTTAGGAGCAATTAACGAAATTGTGGAACTAGCAGTGCTTTTTGTTACTTTACTACTGCTTGCTTTATAAAACGGAAACTTCAATCAGTGGGAGTTTTACGGACGGTTATCTGTTATAAAAAATATGGGGGGGAATAAACTATGCATCTATATATAGTCCGCCATGGAGAAACTGATTTTAATAAAGCCGGAGTTTACCTTGGAAGAACCGACTGTTCTTTAAATGAACAGGGGATAACTCAAGCAAAAAAGATAGGGTGCAGACTTAAAAAAACAAAGTTTGACCTAGTTATATCTAGTCCCCTTAAGCGATGCATGGAAACTACTAAAATAATCACTAAAAGAGAGGAAAAAGATATTTTGGTTGAACCTAGACTTATGGAACTAGACTTTGGAAAATGGGAAGGGTTAGACTTTAAAAAAGTTAAAAAAGACTATCCAAATAGCTGGAAAAGCTGGTGTAAAAACTGGAAACATACAACTCTTCCTGAGGGTGAGAGCTTTATGGATATGTATAGCAGGGTTAGACAAGTTGTAAGCAACGTGATCTTAAAAAGAGACGATAGTAAAGTATTGATTGTCTCACATAAAGGGTGTTTACAAGCGATAACCACTATTTTACTAAACTGTGATGATAAGCTTTTTTGGAATTTTTCCTTTGAACATGGTTGCTACAGCGTGCTGGAGATAAACCAAGGGCATTGCACTGTTAAAAAATTAAACTATATCTAGGAGGTGCATATATGAACAGAAAAAGTATTATGGTACAAGGAACAGCGTCGTCTGCCGGCAAAAGTTTAGCTTGTACTGCTATCTGTAGAATCTTAACTGACGATGGATTTAATGTAGCTCCCTTTAAATCACAGAACATGTCACTAAATTCTTATATAACTTCTGAAGGGCATGAAATAGGGAGGGCACAAGTGATGCAGGCAGAGGCATGTAAAAAAAATGCCGATGTAAGGATGAACCCTATTTTATTAAAACCATCGACAAATCAGCACTCTCAAGTTGTTATAAATGGGATCGTAAAAGAGCATATGGGTGCTAGAGAGTACTTTAAATATAAGCCTACTTTAAAAAAACTAGTCAAACAGTCATTTGAATCACTATCTGTGCAAAACGATGTTGTTGTCATAGAAGGGGCTGGTAGTCCTGCAGAAATAAATTTAAAAAGTGAAGATATTGTAAATATGGGGATGGCAAAGCTAGCAAAATCGCCGGTACTACTTATAGCTGATATAGATAAGGGGGGAGTATTCGCTTCGATATATGGCACCATTATGTTACTTGATGAAGAGGAAAGGAAAATGATTAAGGGAATTATCATTAACAAATTTCGGGGCGATGTAGAACTTTTAAAACCAGGACTTAGTCAGATAGAAGAGCTTGTTAACATACCTGTGCTGGGCGTAATACCGTACTTTAACTTAAACCTTGAAGATGAAGATAGCGCAACTGACTGGAGTAAATATGATGACGATAGTCAGGGAGACCTTGATATTGCGATAATAAAACTACCTAAAATATCAAATTTTACTGATTTTAACCCATTTAAACTTTATAAAGACGTTAATGTTAGATTTGTAGATCTTGAAAAGGACTTGGGAAATCCTGATCTGATTATAATCCCAGGAACCAAAAGCACTATAGAAGATTTTAAGTTAATGAAAACCTTTAAAATGGTCGAAAAAATTAAAGCCGCCCATAAAAGAGGTAGCTATGTTTTTGGAATTTGTGGTGGGTATCAGATGCTGGGCGATAAAATATTTGATTTTGATAATGTTGAATGTGATATTAAAGAAGTTAATGGCTTGGGTCTTCTTCCCATAACTACAGAGTTTAAAAAGCAAAAGACTACCACACTTACAGAAGGAGAAGATAATATCTTTGGCTGTAAAATAAAGGGATATGAAATTCATATGGGAAGCTCTAAAATTTCGCCAAAGGCTACTCCATTTGCAAACATTAACAGAAGAAACAATGTGAGCTTGCAAAAAGGTGCCGATGGAGCGGTAAATAACTGTCAAACAGTTTACGGAACCTATTTACATGGGATATTTGACAACAGTTTATTTACAAGAAGTTTCTTAAATAAAGTTAGGATTAGCAGAGGTAAAGAAGTAGTAAATGACAAGGTGGAAAGTTATTGGGAGCATAAAGAAAAAGAACTAAATAAACTTGCCGATATTGTAAGGGAAAATGTTGATATTACATCACTTTATAAAATAATTGAGGAAGGACTAGATGATTAGTATATGGCTAGCTTGTGCTTTAGACGTAATGATAGGTGATCCACACTATTTTTTTCATCCAGTTCGGTTAATCGGCAACTATATAGAAAAAACAGAAAAGCTAATAAGGGGCAGGGTTAAATCTGACAGGGGTTTACAGACTGCAGGAGTTTTTTTGCTTTTGTCCACAGTGATATTGACCTTCGCTGTTACCACTTTTCTTCTTTGGATGGGGAGCATGATCCACTTTACGGTGTTTTTTTCCATTAATACTATACTGCTTTGGACATCCATTGCATCAAAAAGTTTGAAGGCTGAAAGTATGAAGGTATACAGAGCGCTAACAAGAGGAAATATCGAAGAAGCTAGAGTTTTTCTCTCATATATTGTGGGCAGAGACACAAAAAAACTTAAAGATAGGGAGATTGTACAGGCTACCGTGGAAACAGTAGCGGAGAATACTTCAGATGGAGTTATAGCGCCTTTATTTTATGCATTCATTGGCGGCGCTCCGTTAGCTTTGACATATAAGGCTGTAAATACCTTAGACTCTATGGTCGGGTACAAAAACGAAAAATATCGCTTTTTAGGATGGGCGTCGGCTAAAGTTGATGATGTAGCAAACTTTTTGCCAGCTCGAATAACAGCTGTTTTAATGGTGCTTTCCTCGATATTTATAGGATTAGATAAAACAGGTAGTTGGAGAGTTATGTGTAGAGATCACGCAAAACATACAAGCCCTAATGCAGGATTTCCAGAAGCGGCAGTTGCAGGAGCACTAAGAATTAGATTGGGAGGACCTAGCTACTATCTAGGAAATAAAGTGGAAAAACCATATATAGGCGATTTTTTAAAACAAGTTGATTTAAAAGATATAAAAAAGACTAACTCATTGATGTACATATCGTCTTTTTTAGCACTAATTATATTTTCAGTACTGAGATTATTTATTTTTAGTAGATGAATTCAGTATGGTATGACAGTTTTTAAGCACTTAAATTCCAGATTTTAAGGGGGAATGCAATTGAACTTGCACGGGGGAGACATTTACAAATATAAAGATAAAAATCTAATAGACTTTAGCTCCAATATAAATCCGCTTGGGGTTCCTAAAAGCTTTAAATGCAAGCTAAAAGCTCAGATTGATAACTTTACTAAATACCCAGATATACGTTATCAAGAGCTTAGAGCAACGATAGGGGAATATTTAGATGTCCCATGTAATGACATAGTTGTAGGAAATGGAGCGGTGGAAATAATCTATAAATCTGTAAGTGCATTAGATGTAGATCAAATAATCATTGGGACGCCGACCTTTTCTGAGTACAAACGGGCAGCAGATATAGCCCAAAAGCCATGTAAAGAGGTAGAGGTTTTCACAGAAGATAAAAATGTGGGTTTCGAAAATTTATATAACCATATTTCTCATAACTCTTTGGTAGTGCTTTGTAATCCCAACAACCCTACGGGGACTCTAATAGACGTAGAAACAATTTCCAGATTAGCTCAAAAGCTACATGATAAGAATAGTTGGCTATTACTAGATGAAGCTTTTATAGAATTTACCGCAGAATACCCATTTAATAGTATGACTTCAAGGCTAAATAAGTTTAATAACTTAATAATAGTTAGAGCTGCAACAAAGTATTTTGGCATACCAGGTGTGCGCTTAGGTTATGGCTTAATAAACAATAAAGAGATGGTTAAAAGGATAAAAGAGCAAATGGAACCTTGGAGTGTAAATACCGCAGCTGCTATAGCTGGAACAACTATTTTTAAAGACCAAGAATATATAAAAAAGACTAGAAAGTGGATAAATGATGAGCGAGGATTTTTATTTAAACAATTAAAAAGGATAGATAACTTAACGCCTATACCTACTCAAGCTAACTTTATATTGATAAAAAGTAATGTATTAGACGCTTGGCAACTACAGGAAAGGCTGCTAGCAAAAAACATCCTTATCCGAACCCCAGAGGGGTTTACAGGGCTATCAAACAATGATTTCAGAGTGGCTATTAAGGACCGCAATTCTAATAAAAAACTGGTTGCTGCTTTAAAAGAGATTTTAATGTAGTGGTAGTTATAGCAAAAGCACCTGCCTCATGCGGCGAGCTTATACAGGGAAATATTTTTGGGAAAGAGATGCTAGTTTCATGTCCTGTAAATCTCTACTCCAAGGTGGAAATAAGCTTTAAAAAAGAGAAAGTGAAAACTAAGCTTCCACCTAAAGTAACCAAAGCAGTAAGATTATACCTTAAAAGTATATCTGAACATAAGATAATGCCCTATCTTAATATAAGGATTTCTTCAGAAATACCAATATCGAAAGGAATGGCAAGTAGCACTGCTGATATGACCGCAGCGGTAAAAGGCGTAGCGCACCTATTAGGAAATCAAATCAGTGAAAGAGAAATCGCAAATATTTTAACTTTAGTAGAACCTACCGATAGCACCGTTTTTCAAAATCTAACTTTATTTGACCACTTAAAGGGACAGTATGTAAAAAGCTTAGGAGAAGTTCCTAGATTTTGCGTTTTAGTGTTAGAGGAACCGAAAACTGTGGACACAATTGATTTTCATAAAAGAAGGTCGATAAATAGACCTGCCATAACTAAGGAATATAAAACGCTGGTAAAGGGGGTGAAACACAACAGGGTTGACCTTATAGGTAGTGCTGCTGTCGCAAGTGCTATATGCAACCAGATAATATTGAATAAACCTTATCTGGACCAGATAGTGAATTTAGTATTTAAATGTGGGGGTGGTGGACTAAATATAGCCCATAGTGGAACGGTGTGTGGTGTTATTTATGATGACAGCTTCGATGCAGAAAAATTTATTTGCTTACTAAATGAAAGGCAAAACCCATTTATCAACATTTATAAATTAAAAACAGTGATTGGTGGGGCAAAGATTGAATAAAAAGGAGATGGAGAAATGAACAAAAAGATTATAAGTATGATGATAATTTTGAGTTTGGTAGGGTTTGTTTTAGTTGGATGCGGTACTAATGAGCCGGTTGATAATGAGCAAGTTAAAGAGGTTAAAGGCACTGAGTACCCACTTACATTAGTAGACTCATACGATAATGAGATAACATTTGAAGAAAAGCCAGCCCGAGTAATTTCGGTGGCGCCTAGTATAACAGAAACTATTTTTGCTTTAAATAAAGAAGAGTATCTAGTTGGCAGAACGGATTTTTGTGACTACCCACAAGATGTTAGTGAAGTCGCCTCAATTGGAAGTTTACAGGAGCCTAATATTGAAAAAATTGTTGAACTAGAGCCAGATTTTGTAATAGCTTCCACTCACTTTAGTGAAGACGTATATAACAAGTTAAATAACCTTGGAATTGAAGTAGTGCTTTTAGATCCTCAAGATAGCTTTGAGGGAGTATATGATGTTATATCCCAACTAGGTAAAATATTAGATGCTAACAAAGAGGCAGCTGAATTAGTAGGGGGCATGAAGAAAACAATTGATGAAGTAAAAGAAGCAACAAAAAACTTACCTAAACCAAGAGTTTACTATGTAGTTGGTTATGGAGAGTTTGGCGACTTTACAGCTGGAGGAGATACTTTTATCAATGACATGATTGAAATGACATCTGCTGAAAATGTTGCCAGTGATGTAGAAGGCTGGGGATATAGTTTAGAAAGACTTGTTGAACAAGACCCAGATATGTTAATAGTATCTAAGTATAACGATGTTAAAGCGGGGATTATGGAAGCTAATGGGTATAAAGATTTAACAGCTGTGCAACAAGGGAATGTCTTTGAAATAGATAACAATCTTTTAGATAGACAGGGTCCTAGAATTGCACAAGGATTAAAAGAGTTAGCAAAACTAATCCACCCAGAAGCTTTTTAAAACCGATGAGTTTTATCGAAAAGATAAAGTATTATAAAACATTATTTTTTGGGGCACTGATTGTTTTATTTTTATTAGCGGTATATGTAAGCACTTTAGGTGTTGCAAATATTTCTTTTGGAGAAAGTTTAAAAATTATCATCGAAAGAGTACCTTTATTAGACAGGTACTTTTTCGATGAATCAATACCAGATACTTACAGGACTATTATATGGCAAATCAGACTACCACGTATATTCCTTGCTGGTCTTGTGGGAATGAGTCTTTCTGTGGTAGGAGCGACTTTTCAAGGAATGTTTAAAAACCCCATGGCTGACCCATATGTAGTTGGAGTGTCATCAGGGGCGGCTTTGGGGGCTACTATTGCCATAGTAATAGGTGTGGAAAGAACAGTACTAGGCCTAGGGCTTATAAATTTGTTAGCTTTTTGTGGTGCAGGCGGTACGGTTTTAATGGTCTATAATATTGCAAGGGTAGGAAATAAAGTGCCGATAGTAACATTGCTTCTTGCTGGTATAGCTGTAAGCGCCATGCTTTCTTCGGTAATATCGGTTATGATGATATTTAATCGTGACAAAATTGAAAGTATTGTTTTTTGGGTGATGGGAAGTGTGGCAGCAGCTAGTTGGCAACACGTTTTTACACTTTTACCAGTTGCGTTAATCGGTACCGCGATTATTTTTTTCTATGCAAAGGATTTAAACCTTATTATGGTAGGGGATGACTCAGCAAAAAGTCTGGGAGTGGACATAGAAAAGACTAAAAAAGTTCTGCTGGTACTGTCATCAATCATCATAGCTTTTGCGGTATCAGTAAGTGGAATTATTGGTTTTGTAGGACTGATTATTCCCCATGGCATCAGAATGCTTGTCGGGCCGGATCATAGGGTGCTTATTCCGTTTTCTGCTTTAGGTGGGGCAATTTTTTTAATATTATCCGACACTATAGCAAGAATAGCTATTCCACCTACAGAGATCCCCGTTGGAGCAGTTACTGCTATTTTTGGCTCGCCTTATTTTATTTACTTGTTGTATAGGACAAAAAAGAAGGTGATGTACTGATGTCTGATATAACAGTGGAGAATTTACATTGGAAGTATGGTGACACAACTATTTTAGATGGTCTTACTTTTAAAGTGGAAAAGGGAAATTTTTATAGCATTTTAGGACCTAATGGCTCAGGTAAAACAACATTACTAAAGAATATGTTGAAGATACTACAGCCGCAGGCTAACTCAATTTTTATTAGCGATACAGATGTATCTGTATTGTCGGCCAAAGACATGGCTAAAAAGGTGGCAGCTGTGCCACAAGAGACTACCGTCGACTTTGATTTTTCCACATTAGATATAGTTATGATGGGTAGAGCTCCTTACCTGAAGAGGTTTCAAGTTGAAAGTGAAAAAGATCTAGCGCTAGCAAAACGAGCTATGGAAATGACTAATACATGGCAATTTAAAGACAAGTCAATTAAAACACTAAGTGGCGGAGAAAGGCAAAGAGTGATCGTTGCCAGGGCTATCGTTCAACAAACTGAGGTTCTTCTTTTAGATGAGCCAATCTCTCACTTAGACATCCACCATCAAGTGGAGCTTTTAGAGACAGTATCTTATCTATGTAGAAAAGAGAATTTAACAGTAATAGCTGTGCTTCATGATATTAATATGGCATCTCAGTATAGCGATTTCTTAGTGTTAATTAACGAAGGGAAAATTCAGTCTATAGGTACTGTTGAAGATGTAATTACAAAGGAAGCCATTCAAAAAGTATATAAAACAGATTGCTGTATAATAAAAAATCCTATAACGAAAAAGCCCCACATAATACCCATAGGAAAAGCGAGTGATAATTGAAATGAAAAAAACATATATTCAGATTTACACAGGTGATGGCAAAGGAAAGACTACTGCAGCACTGGGCTTAGGTTTTAGAGCTGCAGGTAGGGGACTTAAGGTTAAGATGCTACAATTCTTAAAGGGAATGCACACCGGCGAAGAAGAAAGTATAAAAAGACATGATAATTTCACCCTTTACCCCATAGCAGAGGCGAATGGTTTGTTTTGGACACTACCTAAATCGGAGCAAATAGAACTTAAAAAAAAGACTCAAATCCAGTGGAGTGAGTTTTTAGAATATCTCAACTCTCACCCTTGTGATGTGTTAATCCTAGATGAAATAATGGCTGCTTTATATAATGGTTTGATATCAGAGCAGCAGGTCTGTGATTTTCTTGACAAAAAAGATGAGAATATGGAAGTTATTTTAACTGGCCGTAATGCACCTAAAGCTATTGCTGATCGAGCAGATTTGATAACAGAAATGAAGAAAGTTAGACACTACTATGATAAGGGAGTAATTTCTAGAGAGGGGATCGAAAAGTAAGATTTAAAAATTCTGTCATAAAAGGAATAAACAATAAACCTAAATACACGTAAAAGCCTAGCTAAATGTTAGGCTTTTACGTGTATTTAATGCTTTTAAAGCAATCTTGGAGTAACTAACATTATAAGGATAAGAAAAAATTAAGATTTTTTCACAGATTAAGTATTGACATAAAAAAAGTTTAGGTGTAAAATATTTGCAATGTTTCGCTTCTGCGCTTTAGTGAATTAGAGTGATGAAGAGAGGAGGGGTTCTTTGAGAAATTTAAAAGTAATGCTACCTGATGGTTTTCAAGATTTGCTTTTTGATGATTGTTATTTGAGACGGAAAATTGAGGAGGAAATATTAGAAGTTTTTTTGCTTTCAGGGTATATGCAGGTCAGTAGCCCTGCTATTATTAGAATTCCATTGCCTAGCTAGTGGTTACTAAATGCCTTCTTATATTTAGATGTGTTTTAAAAACCAGGGATTACTATACCGTACTTATCTTTAGACGCTTTTACATATTTTTTTAGTAAAGTGTTGTTTTGGGTAGTTTTTAAAAGATAAAAGGAATTTTCTATAGAAGCTTGATATTCCCTTGCTCCTTGGTGAAACTGCGCTATCCCTTGTCTGTAGTACAAAAGGTAAAGAGGACGGAAAACATCTTTATCTAGACAGTAGTTAATTCCTTTACAGCAAACCTCAATAACTTTTTGATGCTTATCTAGCATGTGATAATTATAGGCGATGTTTGAGTACACTTTTGCTATTAGAGACTCAATGTACTTTGTCTTAAATTTATCATCTAACAATTGACTTAAAATGAAATATAAAATTTTATTGCTTTGGGTAAAATCGTCTTCTTTTGCTATGAGTAAGCTTAACAATAGTAAAATTCTGTATTCGATATAACAATAATTGAAAGTGTCGAATTTTTTTATATTAAAACTTGGTATCGTAAGCCTAAGCTTGTTAATCAAATTTACTTTTACAATTTTAATTTCTGTCGAATGTCCAGTGTTGTGCACTTTAAATGCTTTTATAAAAGCTAAAAATTGGTCTATCTCTTTGGGGTTAAGTACTGTGTTATAGTCTATGGACTTAATTCTTGCTTCAATGCATTCTTGTAATTTGATAATTTCATGTTTATCAGTTGAAGTTATTATATAATCCAAGTCATCATGATATTCGAATAGAAGTTTTTCTTGTCTGTATTTTTTTAGTACTTCCAGCAAGTCTTGCTTATAGACAATTGATAATAACTCCAATGTATCATAACGTGGTATAACTTTTCCTGATTCAATCCTACGAAGAGTATCAGCGCTAATGGAACCAATCTCTTTAACATCAAGTTGACTATAACCTAGATTCTTTCTAATTTTTCTCAACTCATTTCCAAATCCCTCTGTAACTGGCAAGTAGAATTGGAGAAATTTTGGCAAATAATTTTCCCTAATCTTTTTCCAGCTCCTCTTTAGGTTTTTCTCCAAAAAATGATTCTCTGTGTGCTAATCTATAACTTTTACCTGACATGTTAAATAACTCGCATCTATGGGTGATTCTATCTAAAACAGCTGTAGTTAAAGCTGGGTCACCTAGTAGTTCTGTCCAATCTTCTAGCCCCTTATTTGAGGTAATAATAAGTGATGCTTGTTCATGAAGTGCCGTTATAAGTTGGAAAAACAAGTTAGACTCTTCTCTAGATATCGGCAAGTAGCCTAATTCATCGATTATTAGTAAGCTAGATGATAAAACCTTGTTTATTTTACCTTTACTTTTTCTTGATATCTCTTGGGTTTTTAAACAGTGCATAAGGTCGTTCATAGTAACAAAGCTAACCTTATACCCCATCTCAACAGCCCTGTAGCCTAATGCTATGGCTAAGTGAGTTTTGCCGACCCCAGGAGGGCCCAGGAAAATTAAATTATACATACGGTCTATCCATTCCAGTTCAGATAAACTGTTAACTTGCCTTTGAGTTATCGACTTTTGAAAATCTAAATCAAAATCCTCTATAGTTTTAAGCGTAGGAAAACCAGCGTTTTTTAGCCTTCTTGCCTGTGCTTTCTCTTCTTTTAATTTCATTTCTTCTTCAAGTATGTTTAACAAAAATTGCTGATAAGAAATGCTTTTTCCATCTGCATCTTGAACGACTTTAGAAGCGTTTGTATCTAAGTAGTCAAGCTTTAATTTTTTAGCATTTTCTTTAATTAGCTCCAATTTCTCCACTATGATTATCCCCTTTCAAAGAATTAGTATATTCTTCTATACTTCTTATTTCAGGCTTTAAATCCTGATACTTTGAAGGGGTAGAAATGTCTGCCTTAAAGTACTTTTTATTAAGTTGTCGTTTTTCTTCCTCCTTAAAGTATTGGATTGTATCTTTAAGCATACCAGCGCTGTAGAGTTTTCTTTCAACGCAGTAATCAATAGCTTTTTGTACAAGCGACGGGTTTTCAGATGTCACTGTTTTAATTATTAGGTTAGATTGATCTTTAAAGTATCTAGATTTTTCAGCCCTAATGATATCAATAAATGTTATTGCCTTATCAGTTTCACCTAAACTCTTTAAAACTTTCTCACGCATTTCGTCGTAACTGTACTTTCTTGTTTTTTGCCTATCTGGGTGGCCTAGTGTTACTAACTGGCCTTTTCCATTAGCAATTTTATGTGTGATAATTAATTCATTAGTATCTTTATCAATGATGTCAAGACAATCTTTTTTAACTGATAAACCCACTTCTTTACCTGGTGAGTAAGTCCCTATGGGTACTTGATATCTGTTTTGTTTGTAAAATACTGTATTGTTTTTTCTTACTAGATAGGTTAAAATTTTAGTATCAGTGGATTCAGCAAAGAGGGTAGGTATTGGCATTAAGTGTTCCTTTTCCAGAGCAAACACTTCTGCCGGTGCCTTCTTTGTTGTTTCATGGACTTTTTTATTGCCGGTTCTTTCTAGCCATTTTAGACTATCATCATTAAAGGATTCAATATCTACAAACTTTCTATGTTTAGCGAAGTTATTCTTGGCATACTTTACTACAGCTTCTACTTTGCCTTTGCTTTCAGGATCAGCCTTTCTGCAAAGGTACACTTTAAACTTAAGAGAGTTAAGATAGTTTTGAAATCCTTCGGTGTATAATATATCTCCATTGTTTTCAGAAACTACTAGTACTTTATCTTGATCATAAACTATCTCTTTAGGTCTGCCGCCAAAGTACTCGAAAGCTTTGTTGTGGGCTTTGATAAAGGTTGATGTTGTAAATGGCTTGTCCGACCACCATACAAACTTGTATCTTGAATGTGATAAAACCATTCCAAAACAATATACTTTTACTCTTTTATTATCGTGTGTCTCAAGCCAGATCTCTCCTAAATCAACTTGAGCTTGATACCCCATAGGCAGATCTTCTATTTCTTCATATTGCCTAACTGACGTCACTTTAGGTAAATCATACTCTTTTCTAAGTTTATTTACATAGAGCCTTAGAGTTCTTTCCTTAAAATCTAGCTCATCATGTTTTTCTAAAAGCCAGTCGTAAATTTGAGCAGCTGACATATCTCGGTATTCTTTAATCCATTCTAAAATTTGCTTTTCGTATTTATCCACCTTCTTTCTCCGTGATTGAGCTGTTTTATGGAGCTCTGAAAACTCATCAAACTCCATATCCCAGTACTTTGATACGGTCTTGTAGTCAATCTCTAGTAGCCTTGCAACTTGGGATTTATTTAATCCCCTAGACCTATTTTCTTTAATTTTGGCAAACATATCCCACCTCTTCAATTCTCATACCTCCTCTGATAAATTAACTCTTTAATTTTATCAGAGGGGGTATTTTTTTGGTAGATAACTGGAAAAAATTCTCCGTTTTTATTTGCCAAAATCTCTCCATTTTAGTTTACCATTTACACCCTCCAACTCATATTTAACAAACAAACTAATCCCCCCCATCCTTGAAAAGGATTATAGTTTTTAATTATTGTATACCAACAGGAAAAAAAAGCAAATTGACACTTGGGACTTATTATGAAGCTATTTATAAGTTTACTCAAACTAACTATTTAACGCGTTAAAACGCTAAATCCAGAAAAAGTTCTGGATTTTATGACTATTTTATACTGTATAATTATAAGCAAATATAGGAAAGGGAGGGGAGTTAAATGAAAAAAAGGTTATTTGTAAGTGGTATAATTTTAGCAATAGTTTTATCAATAGTTTTAGCTCCAACTGTCGCCCTAGCTGGTGAAGAAGATGTTCCTAGAGAATTTATTCGCCAGCAAAATGTAGAATTTACTTTATAGCTAAGTGGAAATTTTAGGAAAGGAGGGGTAATTTAAATCTAATATCCTTGGTGTAGCTAGAGAGAGTTAACTAAAAGTTAGCGAAAAAAAAAAGGAGTTTTACTATGAGAAAACGTTTGTCGGTAATGTTAATTTTAATTTTAACCTTGACTACGTTTGCTGGAGCTGCCTTAGCTAATGAAGATGATAACTCTTACGTTAATAATGAAAAGATAGAAATAATAGAAGGAGAAATGATCGTTACGATCTCAAAAAACACTGGCTTAAGAGCCCAGAAAGCACAAGAGGAGCTTTCTAAGCATGTAAAGGCAATCGAAAAAAGCGGGTTTAAGGTCAAAGGTTCGATTTTAGGTGAGCAAGGTGAAAGTGGTATTACCATACGTAACTTTGATGACAATAAACTTGAAAGATTAACGCAGTCAATGGGTTTTGTATACTTAGTTGACTATAGTGAGCGTTATGATTCTATGTCTAAAGCATCTAAAGCTTTAGAAAAGCAGCTTGCTAAACAAGGCGTTGATGTTGAGTATATAGAACCTAACTATAAATTGTATGCACTGGGTACCCCTCATGACGATATGCATCCGAATCAACAATGGCATTATGAAATGATAAATGCCCCACAAACTTGGAGTGAGTTTACAGTTGGTTCACAAGATGTAACAGTTGCCATTTTGGATACGGGTATAGATTATAACCATGAAAGCCTAAGAAACCTTGTAGATACTAACCTAGGGAAAAATTATACAACCAGTAATCAAAGTGACTTTATGGATAGGCAGGGACATGGAACACATGTGGCAGGAACTGTTGCAAGCTATAATAAAGTTACAGGTGTAGCTTACAATGTAACTTTAATACCAGTAAAGGTATTGGGGGATGATGGCAGCGGCTCACTTTTTAATATAATAAATGGGATAACTTATGCAACGGATATTGGAGCAGATATAATAAACATGTCTTTAGGTGGTGGAGGTTTTTCTCAAAGTATGAATAACGCATGTGAAGCTGCAGCGGAAGCTGGCACGATACCGATAGCTGCTAGCGGAAATAACGGCAGATCAAGTATCTCTTATCCTGCGAACTATGACTCTGTTATGGCTGTTGGCTCAGTTGACTCTAACGGAAATAGATCTAGTTTTTCAAATTACGGGGATGGACTTGACTTAGTTGCTCCAGGCAGGAACATATACAGCACCACTCCAAACAATAGATATAACACGTTTAGCGGAACTTCTATGGCGGCTCCTCATGTAGCAGGGGTAGCAAGCTTAGTCCGTTCGGTTGACTCAAGTCTTTCTACGAATGAAGTAATCAATATATTAAATAATACAGCTCAACAAGCAGGATCATTTTATCAGTATGGACACGGTATTGTTGATGCTTATGCCGCTGTAGCTCAGGCTTATGGAGACACAACTCCAGACCCTGATCCCGAAGTAGAGGTTATAGGTCACGAAATCCGTGATATCCAAACATGGACTGAAACAAGGGGATGGTGGTGGTGGACAATTACAGAGTATCACATAAGTGCCGATGTATATATAATACTATGTGACGGTACAGAACACTATCATGGTCAAGTTTCCGAATATAGTAGTCAGGGATATCCTACTATTGAAAAAACTGTAAACGGGGAAGCAATAGCCCAGTCTACAAATGAAAAAATACCCTATAGTAAAGATGTAGTTGTCGAACCCTAAAATTTCTGCTCAATAGTTATAAAGACAGGGGAAGAGGTTGCTACAAAAAACTTACTTTTAAGCTGTCTGGTTACGAGTATGTCATGTTTTGAGGGTGAGATTTAAGAAACGAAAAGGGGGGGGCTAACTTGAAATTTCAAGTTAGCCCCCTACCAATAACCCCTTAAGATACTTTAAAACTGTTCTTAAAGGTTATTTGAGAGAGGAGAGAGCTAATTATGAAATCTTCAGAAACACCCCCAAAAGTTAATGAACAATTTATAAACGTAAAATTAGTAGTTATTATTATTGTTGTCGGTATGCTTATAGCCACAAGTTTGTTAAATCAAGGAGACTCCATGCGTAAAGACGAAAATGTTAACGTTTTATGGACAAAGGCGCAGCTGTACATTCTAGAAGTTGGAATAGAGGAAGCTTTGGGAAAACATTATATAGGTGAAACTGCTAATCCTTTGATGGACTATTTAGTCAAAGATGCAAAGAGACTTGAAGGCTATGAAGTTGAAATAAAAAACGATGGTAGTATCATTATTACAGACAGTGAAGATATAGAGCACGTTGAGCCTCCTCTGCCTACTAAGTATTTATCATTATAAATTACTGTTTAATTTAAGAGTATCTATTAAAAAAATGCCATAAATAACTAATCAAAATCCCAAGAAGTAATTAGCTTTTTGGGGTTTTTATGTATTAGAGCGATAAAACTCAAGTACGTATTAAAAGATGAGGGCAAAGGTGCCTTTTTTTATTCCATATGCTTAAAGTTTTATAACAATCCAAAATACAAAGATTGCACAAATGCTGTCCTTGTCTTTTGTGGATTTCGGTGTATAAAGTTAAGTAATTAAAGGGTTAACAAAAGGTTTATCGAATGGAGTAACTAATAGGTTATCCGAATCTAAAAAATACTTACAGCAGGGGGTAAGAAAAAGGTGGATAAAATTGAAAAGTCCGAAGAAAGAAAAAAATTTTTAAAAGGGTTTATTCTCTTTTTATTTGTTATTATACTGCTAATACAGCTATATAGTAGCGTTACTGACACAAGTAGAGTATGGGTAGATATTCTAGATGATTATAGCAAAATTGAGCGTATAGAAATCAATAACTTTAGGGATGAGCCTACGATATTAACAGAAGGTGATCCTGAGTTTAGTTTAGTCTATGACAAATTTTCTTCATTTGTATATAACTCAACAGCAAAACCTAATAAAGAACAATTAAAGCTAGAATATGAAATTAGCTTTTTTAAAGAAGAGGATATACTCTTTTCGCAAAAAATATATAAGCTATCTGAAAGCTATCCTTTAGATGAGGCCAACTGGGTGACTGAAATATCTGGAAATCGTTATATTGCAGAAATAGATGGGCCTTTTTTTGCATTGCGGTTTAATGATATATATATATCACTTCAGGTAAAAGAAGAGGATATTTTTCGGGAAATTTTTAAAAAGTAAACATTAAAAAATCGCCTAGTTGATTTATTTACCTTTTATAAATGTTAGGCCACTGATATTAAGAACAATCTAGTACTGAGTTACTAGGTTGTTTTTCTATGTAGTTATTAGAGTTACTAGTCTTAACCATACAGAGGTTACTTTTCAACCGATAAAATATCGTTGGAGGGGTTAAATGAGAAACAACTTTCTGTAATCTTGACCTTGTTGAACAAATAATAAATGGTATAATAGAAAATAGTGGTGAAAATTTACACAGTTAGCAAAAGACAGCTATAATAAAAAGGACTTCTTAGGAGTGATTGCTATAATTGAATTGTTAGAGGATCCATTATTTCTGTTGTTTTTAATTATTGTTATAGGCACCTTTATCGGCCAATGGTCCATTAAGGGTGTAGGACTTGGCTCTAGTGCTGTATTGTTTGTAGCGATGGTGTTTGGGCATTTTGGCTATGAAATAAGCCCTGTTATACAAAGTTTTGGACTGAGTTTATTTATTGTGACAGTGGGTTTACAGGCAGGACCACGCTTTTTTAGAATGATTCGCACATCTGGAGTTGTTTTTGCTATCATAAGTGTGTTGGTTATCGCTATAGCTGGCATAACAACTTTTATTACAGCAACTATTATGGATATTCCGCCTGCACTTGGTATAGGAATTATGACGGGAGCACTTACAAGTACTCCGGGTCTTGCTGCAGCTCTTGAGGCAACCGGTGATCCCACTGCCTCTGTTGGGTATGGAATCGCTTATCCGTTTGGGGTGTTAGCGGTTGTTTTATTTGTACAACTGTACCCAAAGATAATGAAAGTTGACCTTACGCAGGAGCTAAAAGTTAAGGCAAGCCCGATTAAACGTAGTTTGACACCAACTGTTATGACAATTGAAGTAACTAAAGACTCTCTCCATAAAAGGACGTTAAAAGAACTGCATTTGAACAAAGGAGCATCTATTGTTTTAAGTAG